>JABHDC010000243.1 GCA_018673255.1 Gemmatimonadota bacterium | reverse complement strand
TGTTTCACATGGGCACGCTGGCCCACGTGCTCAAGGTCTGCGAGGATGAGCATCTTGGGATCGGTCGTCGCCGTCTCTTTCTCTTCCTCTTCGTCGCCCTGTTGGTGGGGCTCGTGACGACGATCTACTGTTACATCTGGCTCGGGTATCGACACGGACTTCTGCACGGCTTCGAGTGGTACTACATCAACTCGCCCCAGTACCATTGGGGCTGGGTCGTGAACAGTCTGCAGAACCCCAACCCTCCCCAACTTCTTTGCCATCTGTTCCTCTTGCTCGGTGCGGGACTGGCCGCTTTGCTTACGGCAGCGACCCACTACTGGGTCGGCTGGCCGCTACACCCTGTCGGTCTCGCCTTTGCCCTGACCAATACGGTCCGCATCGATTGGTTCGGCATGTTCATCGCATGGCTGATCAAGGGAGCCATCATGCGGTACGGAGGGGTGTCCTTGTATCGTCTGGTGCGGCCCTTCTTCATCGGCCTGATCCTGGGATCCTGCGTTGGCGTCGGTGGCGCTGCACTGCTGTCGTCCTTCTACTATGCCTGAGTGACTCCTCACAACGAGAGTGTCATGCACAGACTTCCACTCAGCCTTCTCCTTGTTGTGTGCCTGGCAGGCTCCGCGTCAGCTCACTTCCCGGAAGGCGTGGTCTACAAAGCCTTCCCCTTCGTCGATGAACAGATCCCCGTCATGGATGGCGATCTGTCGGACTGGGATATCGTACCAGAAGAGTATCTGCTCGATCTGACCGACCACGAGGAGGTACGGGCAAAGCTGTTCGACCAGTATGACCGGACAGACCTCGACATCCGGCGGGTGGCGGTCGGCTGGAATGACCGGCTGAATCGCCTTTACTTCATGGCCGAGGTCTACGATGACGTGGTCCGCTTTCACAAAGAGAACACCGATTCCCTCGACACGTATTTCAGCCGGCTTCGTGGCGCCTACGTGCACGGGGCCGATATCTGGGAAATCGTCATCGATGCGGATCATGGTGGCGAGCTCGTCGTCGGATACTCGAAGGATGATCAGGAGGAGATGCGGCGACGCTCCGCCTATACGCAGAACTACCATCTGTACATGCCGCCCTTGAATGGTGAATACTGGCACTGGTTGTGGGGCAAGGCGCTGTGGACGAAGGATGAAGCGTATTCCGGCGTCGGGTGGCGCTTCGCCGGGGCCCACACCGACTCGGGTACCGTCACCTACGAGACCTACCTGACCCCCTTCGACGACCTGCATCCGGCGGGGATCGACAGCAGTGTCGTTCACGATCTGACAGCCGGGGAAGTGATCGGACTGAGCTGGGCCTTCCTGGATGCTGATGAGAGTGAAACAGATTTCGATGCATTCTGGAGCCTGTCGAAGGATCGAGCAATGAAGATGTATTGCATGGGCGAGTATCTGGTCGACTTCCTGCTCGTGCCCCCACCCGGTGATCAACCTGTGGAGCAAGAGTGATCTCTCAGAGCTGTAGGGCTGGTTCAGGGCTGGTGCTGCTCGCCAGCCTCCTGATGGCTGCCGGCTGCGGTAAGCCGATGCCCGAATCGTCTGGTGAATCATCTGGCGAGTCGCGGTTGCCATCAGGATCCAGCGCCACCGAGGCGCACCAGGCAGCGGCGATCGTTCCGGCAAAGGGCAATGAGGGCAGTGGTGGTGATCTGCCGCGATCGGCCTGGCCGGAGAGCTGGTTTCATCCTCCACGCACCGCATCCCAGCTCGGCCTCACAACCTACAAGCAGTCACCGATGCTCGATGCCGCTGTTGCCAGTGGGGCGTTACCACCCGTCGAGGAGCGGCTGCCCGAGGATCCCATCGTCATCGAGCCCTACGAATCGATCGGGGTACATGGCGGCACGGCATCGGTCTTCGAGGGTGGTGTGACGCTGCTGAACCCACCCGGTGGCGCCTTCCGTGTGGGCCCGCAGTTGCAGCTCAACAAACCCAACTACGTTGAGAGCGGCGAGTTCAGTGACGGCGGACGCACGTTGACGATCCAATTGCGTCCCGGGGTGAAGTGGTCGGACGGCCACCCGTTGACGTCCGATGATTTCGAGTTCGATCTGATCCACATCGAGTTCAACAGCCAGCTGACGCCGGTCGTGACGCCGATGCTGCAGGGCGCGTCGATCGAGAAACACGGTCCCTACCGTTTCAGCTTTCACTTTGCTGAACCCCAGCCCCTGTTCCTGAAGAAACTGGCCCATACAGGTTACAACTACGTGGCGCCAGCGCACTTCATGAAGCGTTATCACCCAGCCTTCATCGACGAGGCTGAATTGACGCACATTGCCGATTCACTCGGCGTAGAGGACTGGCGCAAGCTCTTCGAGGTCGTCAACAACGTGAATGACCTCCTCGTGTTCCACACGCCGGTGATGAGCCCCTTCATGGTGATCGACAAATCGTCGACACGATCTCGTTTTGAGCGTAATCCCTACTACCCCTTTGTCGACCCGGCGGGCAATCAGCTGCCTTACATCGATTATCTCGAGACGCAGAAGGTGGAGAGTGCCGAGATCAAGGCGGCCAAAGCATCGACGGGACAGATCACCTTCTCGGGTCGGCAGTTCGTTACGGCAGACATTGCCCTGTTCAAGAGCTTCGAGGGGGAGAACGGATATACCACATACATCTGGCCTCGACCCTATGGCTCCGACGTGGTCTTCCAGTTCAATCTGACCCATCCGAATGAGCGCCTGCGGACCGTTTTCCAGGATGTGCGCTTTCGCCGCGCCATGTCGATGGCCATCGATCGCGACGAGATCAACGACATCGTCTACATGGGGAAGGCGGTACCGCGGCAACTCACGGTGGTGCCATCGAGTCGTTATTTCGAGCCGGAATTCGCCCGCGCCTATGCCGATTTCGACACGGCGGCGGCGAATCGACTCTTCGATGAGATCGGGCTGGTGGATGTGACGGGTGACGGAATTCGGGAAGGGACCGACGGGGAGGCTCTCAGCTTCACCCTCGAATACACACTGGGTGAAACACCGAAGCAGGAGACGGTTGAACTGGTGACCGCCCAGTGGCGCGAAGTCGGCATGCAGGTGAATCGAAAACAGATCAGTGCGGCGCTGCAAGCCACACGGGTCAATGCCGGTCTGATGGACATGTCGATCTGGCATGCAGACCGAAATGCCGACATCCTGTTTCCCATCGAGCCCTTCTGGTATGTGCCGATGCACGTGGGACAGGAACCCCTGCTGTTCTCCCGCTGGGCCCGCTGGTATCTGTCCCGCGGGACAAAGGGGTTGGAGCCTCCGGCGAATGTCAAACAGCTGATCCAATGGTGGGAAGTGCTGCGTCAGACGCCCGACCTCGAAGAACGCATCGAGATGGGGAAGAACATCCTGCGCAGCCAGGCGGAGAATGTCTGGTCCATCGGCGTCCTCGGCCTTGGTCCCCATCCAGTGGTCGTGAAGAATTCTCTGAAGAATGTGCCCAGGGATGGGTACTGGGGCTGGGACTCATGGTGGGCGTGGCCCTATCATCCCGAGACGTGGTACCTCGATCCGGGGACGAACTGAGAGAATGCTGAACTATATCATCCGGCGTGTCCTCATCATGATCCCAACGCTGGCGGTCATCTCCGTCATCGTTTTCACGATCATCCAGTTGCCACCCGGCGATATCATCACCTCGCGACTGATTCTGCTGCAGCAGCAGGGCGTGGATGTTTCGCAGGAAGCGATCGATGCGATGCGGGCCCGCTACAACCTCGACGACCCCATCCATGTCCAGTATCTGCGCTGGATCGGTGGGTTCCTCACGGGGAATCTCGGGTACTCGGTGCAGCACGGTCAGTCGGTCAACAACCTGATCTGGGAGCGACTGGGCTACACCCTGCTGCTGACGACGACGGCGACGCTGTTCTCCTGGCTCGTGGCCTTCCCGGTGGGGGTATACTCGGCTCTGCGTCAATACACGATGTTCGACTACGTCGCGACGGTGCTCGCCTTTCTCGGGTTGGCAACGCCGAGTTTTCTGCTGGCACTGATCTTGATGTATCTGGGGTACTCATGGTTCGGTATACCGATCGGTGGACTCTATTCACCTGAGTACGCTGCGGCACCGTGGAGCTTTGCCAAGGTTGGGGATCTGCTCAAACACCTGTGGATCCCCGCCGTTGTCCTGGGCACCGCCGGTATGGCGGGACTGATGCGTGTCATGCGGGCGAATCTACTCGACGAGCTCGGCAAACCTTATGTGCAGACGGCGCTGGCCAAGGGTCTACACCCAACGCGTCTGGTGATCAAGTATCCGATGCGGATCGCCATCAATCCTTTCATCAGCACGGTCGGATGGCTGTTGCCACACCTGATCTCAGGAGCGGCCATTACCAGTATCGTGCTGAGTCTGCCGACGACGGGCCCCCTGCTGCTGGAGTCCCTGCGCAACCAGGACATGTATCTGGCCGGCAGTTTCCTGATGATGCTCAGTGCCCTGACCGTATTGGGCACCCTGCTGTCGGATATCCTGCTGGCCATCGTCGATCCCCGGATCCGATACGAATGACCGACGTGATCGACAAGACCAACGGTGCCGACGCCGCGGCGACCGACGAAGAACAGGGACTGGCCTTCGCCTCACAGTGGCGGTTGATGTGGATTCGTTTCCGTCGTCACCGACTGGCGATGGTCGGCGGTGTGGTACTTGGCGTATTGTATTTCGGTGCCATTTTCTGCGAGATCCTGTCGCCTCTGACGCCCGGGCAGCGGCATCGAGAATATGTGCGCTGTCCACCTCAGGAGATCCGCTTCATCGACGCGGAAGGGAACTTCCATCCGCGACCCTTCATCTATGCTGTGCAGCGGCGGACGGACGTGGGAGAATGGCAGCGCGAGTATGAGGTCAACACGTCCGTCATGCTCCCGATCGAGTTCTTTGCCCGTGGCGCTCCCTATGCACTTTGGGGGATCTTCGACACCGATCTCCACTTGTTCGGTGCTGGACCCGGCGCGCCATTGTTTCTCTTTGGGACCGATGAACTGGGACGTGATCTGTTCACCCGGATTCTCTATGGTTCGCGGATTTCACTGACCATCGGGCTCGTCGGTGTCACCCTGACCTTTTTCATCGGGATCTTGCTTGGCGGCCTGGCCGGCTATTTCGGCGGTTGGGTTGATATCATCGTGCAGCGGGGTATCGAGATTCTGATGGCGATCCCGCAGTTGCCACTCTGGATGGCGCTGAGTGCGGCCCTGCCCGCAGACTGGCCTCCCCTGCGGGTGTACTTCGGTATCACGATCATCCTC
>JABHDC010000022.1 GCA_018673255.1 Gemmatimonadota bacterium | reverse complement strand
GACGATGACGAGGTAGATCGCATTGGCCGACAGCAGGGCCAGGGCGGCAGAGACGGCACCGGACAGCTCGAGCCATGACACGGCGATGAAGACCACCACGGTAGAGACGACCAGATAGCCAAAGGCGCCCAGGCCGATCGGGTTGGCCCGGTCGTAGTAGACGAGTACACCCTGGTAGTAGGCGCGGCCAATGGTCAGCAGAGGCGATGTGGACATGAGCAGCATCGCGGGTGGACCCATGGCGGCAATCGCCGGCGGGATGCCCAGGACGCGATCGGTAAAGGCCAGATAGACGGTCGGGATCGAGACGATGAGCAGGGGCAAGGTGGCGATGAGACCCAGACCGAGCACGACCCGTCCCAATCGCCGCACCATATCCGCATCGACACAAAGGGCAGTGACAATCTGGCGCATCCCGAACAAGGGCGAGATCAGCGGCGTGGTGAGACTCAGGACGATGGAGAATGCGGCCAGTGCCAGCTCCGGTTCGGGCGTGCGGGCCAGGGCGGCGGAAACGATGGGGCGGGCGATAGGGAAGAAAGCCCCCGACAGGGCGAGGGGGAGAAACAGTGCATACAGACGACGCAGTGATGTCGGATCAGGTGCAGAGATCGTCTGGCTGGTGCTCATTGGGGCAAAGCGAATTGAGCGAAGGCGCGATCCTGATCCGGATCACCGACGATGCCGATGCGGTCTCCGGTCTCGAAGCGGAAAGATGGATCCGGATTGGTGTGACTCGTGCCCGCGCGAAGGATGGCCACCACAGAGGCCCCCGTCCGTTTGCGCAGGGCCAATTCGGCGATGCTTCGCCCCACACAAGGGCTGTCTTCGGGTAGTTCGATCCAGGCCAGTTCGAGGCCGCTGGTGGCCAGGAATTCTTCAACCGCCGTGTCACCGGACTCATCACCATAGAGCGGCGAATACAACTCGTGCCGGATGCCATCGGACAATCGATCGATCTGACCCGGGAGAAAGTCGAGGTGGATGAGGGCCTGGCGCAGGAACTCGAGACTCGCCTCAAACTCGGGCTGGACCGCCTCGTAGACGCCGCGTTCGTGAAGGGCCTGCAGTTGCTCGGCGTCTGCAGCCCGGGCGATGACGTGCAGGTCGTCGTTCACCTGTCGCGCCGCACTGGTGACCTGCAGGGCCAGGATCGCATTCGGCACGGTCACCATCAAGAGCCGGGCGGCTTCAACACCGGCCGCCTCCAGGACGACGGTCTGAGTGGCATCGCCATAGACGGCGGGGTATCCGGCGGTCTGGCATTCCTCCAGGCGAACGTGATTCAGCTCGATGAGGACGAAGCGAATCTCGAGGCGTTTCAGAATGCCGGCGATATGCTGCCCCACACGGCCTCCCCCGGCGATGACGACGTGATCGTGCAGGCCGTCGTTGGGCAGATTGACCGTCGCCATGGGATCGGACCCGGTCCGCCGCTGCAGCAGTCCGTACAGGGGTGCGGTGAGCCGTGTGGCCAGCGGCGTCAGGAACATCGTCACCAGGGCGATGGTGAGGGTGAGGGAATACAGCTCCTGGCTGATGGCGCCGGTCTCACGGCCAACGCGGGCCAGCACGAAGGAGAATTCACCGACCTGGAACAGACCCAGCCCCGTGGCCAGGGGAATCACATTGCCATAACCAAAGAGTCGGCTGACGCCGGCGAAGATCACTCCCTTGCCCACGCCGATGAGCAGCACGGCAATCGCCACCTCCAGCATATGCGAAAGGAGCCAGACCGGATCGAGGAGCATGCCCACGGAGGCGAAAAACAGAAGGCCGAACAGATCGCGCAGCGGGATGATGTCGCTCAGCGCCTGGTGACCGTAGTCGGATTCGGACAGCACCATGCCGGCCACGAAGGCGCCGAAGGCGAAGGAGAGGCCGAACAGATAGGTGCCGTAGCCGATACCCAGGCCCAGGGCCGTGACGGTGAGCAGGAAGAGTTCGCGGGAATTCCACCCCGCAATGGCCCGAAGGATGGCCGGGATCAGCCGGACACCGACGACGATCATCAGTACCAGGAAGGCGGCGGCTTTGAGGCCGGCGAAACCGAGTTCGGCCAGGCCCACATCGGGTTTGCCCAGTCCGGGCAGGATGATCAGCAGAGGGACGACGGCCAGATCCTGCACGATGAGCATGCCGATCATCAGGCGGCTCGAGAGGGTGCCCATCCAACCCTGGCTCATCAGCGTGCGCAGAAGCACCATGGTGCTGGAGATCGATATCATGCCGCCAAACCAGAGTGCGGGCAGTGTCTCCATTCCCAGCCAGCGGCCGACACCATACCCCCAGGCCATGCTCAAGGCCAGCTGAATCGGCGTGCCGAAGATGGCGATCCGGCGCACGGGCCTGAGTTTGCCGAAGGAGAATTCCAGGCCGATGGCGAACAGCAGCAGGGCGACGCCGATCTCGGCCAGCAGCTCCAGTTCGTGCACGTCGGTCACCGAACCGGTCACCCAGGGGCCCAGCACGACCCCGGCGACGATGTAGCCGAGGATGACCGGCTGCTGCAGCCGGTGTGCCACGGCGCCACAGATCAGGGCGGCGATGACGATGAGGATGATGTCGGCGGCGATTCCCATGGTCGGACCAGGTGAGACGTTGAGTGCTGGTGTGGACGGCGATGGTGATCGGGTAGATCTTCCCCTCGAAAATCAACCCAACAGGAAATCAATCCAAAGGAGAGACCATGGTACGCATCGGCCTGCTGTCCGCGGCACATGTGCACACGAAGGGGTTCCTGAAGAACATCGCCGACAACGATGACCGCAATGTCACCGTCATCTATGACGATGTGGCCGATCGTGGTCAGCGCTACGCCGCCGATTCCGGCGCTGAATACAGTGGCGATCTGGAAGCGACCCTGGCGCGTGAAGATGTGGACGGATTCATCATCTGCTCCGCCAACACACAACATGTGCCCCTGTTGAAGGCGGCCGTGCCGGTGGGTAAGCCGATCTTCTGCGAAAAGCCCTTCACCACGTCCGCTGCCGATGCTGTTGAATTGCTGGGACTGATCAAGCAGCATGGTACGATCGTGCACATGGGATACTTCCAGCCCTTCACTGCCCAGATGCAGGGCGTTATCGCCCACGTGGCCGGCGGGTCTCTGGGCAAGATCACCCATGCTCACTACCGCAATGCACATCACGCTGCCTATGGCCGCTGGTTCGATTCACCAGATGTGAACTGGTTCACGAAGCCGGATCTTGCCGGAGGTGGTGCCTTCATGGACATGGGCACCCACGCCGTGCACCGGTTGATCAGTGTGCTGGGGCCGGTAGAGAAGGTGATGGCGACGATCGGCAATGCGGCCGGGATCTACCCCGACGTAGACGATCACGGCACTGCCTGGTTGCGCTTCGCCAATGGCGCATTGGGTACGGTCGAAGCCTCGTGGGTCCAGACCGGTGGAATGAGTGGCTTCGAGATCACCGGCAGTGAGGGTACGATCTACGAGCATCCTGACAAGGGTATGCTGGCGACAGCGCCAGGAGAGGATGCGACAACCGTTGCCGAGGCGACGGCCCGTCCGACCCAGGTGGATCGACTGGTGGCGGCGATCAAGGGCGAGGTGAGCCGTGATGAGCTCGACGCGGATCTGCTGTGTGCGGTCAACGCCGTGGCGGTGATGGACGCGTGTTACGAGTCGAATCAGACCGGTGGCTGGGTTGATGTCGCCAGCGTCTGACGGTGGGATCGCTATCACGAAGCTAACGTGACGCTTCGGGTTCAGTCGGCTGCGCCGACTGCGTGGTGGCTCGATGTCGCCAGCGTCTGACGGTGGGATCGTATCACGAAGCTAACGTGACGCTTCGGGTTCACTCGGCTGCGTGGTGATTCCATGTCGCCAGTAACTGAGTGCGGGGTAGCTATCTGAACAGCGATCCAACGGAGGGTGACATTGGGCTCTGAGGTCCTCTACAACGGCATTCGGCTGCCGAAGACATGGCCACCTCGAGAGGTGGTTGCCCCCGGCGATGACGATCCCATGCCGGTACCCTATTTGGCTGCCCCGCCGTCGGTGATCCGGATCGATCGCGGGCGGCAGCTCTTCGTCGATGACTTCCTCATTGCCAAGTCCACTCTAACCCGCACCTGGCACCGGGCGCAGAAGTGGCCCGGCAACCCGGTCATGGCGCCGCAGACCGAACTTGAGCGAGGCCACGGTCTACCCGCGGCCGTGCCCAAGAGTGGCGGCATCTGGTGGGACCCGTTCACCGGGCACTATCGCATGTGGTACGACGCTGGATGGAGCCACAAATACGCCCATGCCACCAGCCGGGACGGCCTCCATTGGGAACGCCGCGGCCCGGCAGGTGCGTCCACCAATCACATACTGCCCGGCCTGGTGACCAACTCCAGCACGGCCTTCATCGATCCGTACGACGGCGACGCAGCGCGGCGGTACAAGATGTTCGTCCGACAGCCCGATCAGGACGAGGAGTCGTTGCCTGGTGGATGGGCGGCCACGGGAGGCCGCCGCAGGGCCTACGTGTTGTCCTCGGCTGATGGACTGCATTGGAGCGATCCGGTGCCTACGACGCCGGTCGGCGACCGGTCCACCATCTTCTACAATCCCTTTCGCCGGAAGTGGGTCCACAGCATTCGCTCCTACCACTTCGGCACCCCCTTCCGTCGGATTCGCAATTACCGCGAGTGTGATGACCTGATGGGCGAACCCATCTGGAATCAGGAGCAAGAGAGGTTCTGGATTCGCGCCGACCGAGAAGACGCACCAGATCCAGAGCTACAGGTAGCTCCGCAGCTCTACAACCTCGACGCAGTGGGATATGAGAGCCTGATGCTCGGGATCTTTGAGATTCACCTGGGGCCTGACAACGACGTCTGCGCCCAGGGGGGATTCCCCAAGACCATCGACTTGAAGCTCGGCTTCAGTCGCGACGGCTTTCACTGGCACCGACCCGATCGCCGGGGCTTCATCGCATCGACTCGTCAGGAGGGCGACTGGGACCGTGGGTATGTGCAGTCAGTGGGCGGGTGTTGCCTGGTTCGCGGCGACGAGTTGCTCTTCTACTACACCGGGTTTCGCGGCGACCCGACGCGAACCAGCGAGAAGGAGACATGGGACTGCGGTATGTACTCCCACGCCAGCACGGGCCTGGCCACGCTGCGCCGAGACGGCTTTGCCTCCCTGGACGCCACGGCGACGATGGGAACTGTAATCACCCGTCCCGTCACTTTTGGCGGGAGCTATATCTTCGTCAATGCCGACTGCAGCGATGGCGAGATGCGGGTGGAGGTGCTGGACGAGGCGGGGAAGGTGCTGGATGGATTTGGCGCAGAAGCGTGCTACCCGATCCGCACAGACACCTGCAAGTACCGGGTGGCGTGGCGGGAGACAGCTGATCTGGCAGATCTGTGTGGCCAACCGGTGCGCTTCCGCTTCCAGATTCGCAATGGCAGCCTGTACTCCTTCTGGGTGAGCGCGAAGGAGACGGGTGAAAGCGGTGGGTTCCTGGCGGCTGGGTCGCCCGAGTCCGGTCTGGTGGACGATTAGCGCGACGACTATCGCAAAGTGTCGGCGAGGAATATCTGGGCAAACCACCAGCAAGCGCCAGTATGGATGGGTATCCGTTGCAGATGTCCGTCAGTACACAAGACTCACACTCTTATGCACACGCTCGGTGCGAGCGTCGCTGTCCACTTCGATCTGCAGGACGTAGACGCCGGGAGGCATCATCTGTCCCTCGCGACGACCGTCCCAGATGTAGTGGCCCCGCCTGGTTTCGAGACTCAGATTCTGTAACTCGGCCACCAGCTGCCCTGCCAGATCAAAGAGGCGTACCGTCGGCTCCCGGTTCGTCTTCACCACAGTCAGACTGAGCTCGTATTCGTCGTTGAGGCCATCTCCATTCGGTGAGAAGGCCGTCATGTGCTTCAGATTGCGTACGAGGGTGCGACCGGCAATGGCGTCGGGCAGATGGACCTGGTCGGCGCCGAACTGGGAAGGAATCACGCCCTGGGCACTGGCTTCCTGATCGGAGTTGCTCACGAAGGCACTGAACACCGTGGGACTGTCGACCAGGCGCGCCTGGAACAGGATCTCCACCGAGTCGCGTCGCACAGCGGGCGGTGGCAGTCGCACGACGAGGGAGTCTCCCAGGATCTGGGCCGTGGCATCCACCTCCACTCCCCGTATCGTGGCTCGTGTGAAGTGCACATCACCACTGCCGGGTGGCAGGTTGATGATGACGTGATCGAAACCTGCATCGCGTGAACCGAACCTCAGAGGCGTGACGGTGTAGCGGAATTCCTGCAGGGAATCCAGCGGCGCTTCATGAGGAAAGACCTCGCCCTGCACGCCGGCGGCGACGATTGGCTGGTTTGCCAGGAAACGCAGTGACCGCAGCGACGGCATGTGCTCAGGATCGTGGCTGAGCAGTCGCACCCTGACTCGCAACCACTGCCGCGGCGAGGGTGACTGGAAATCCTGGCCGGAGAACCGGTGTGGCAGACTCCAGTCGCTCCAGGTCGCATCGCGAACCTGCTCCTCGATGATATCACCCCGATTGCGCGACTTGGCTGCATCATAGGCGGCCTTGGTCACTTCCTTGCCGTTGACGAGGAGATATCTCTTCACCGTGCTGAAGCCATTGCCGGTCTGGGTTGCGACCTGGATGCTGGTGCCTGGAGGAATCTCGGCATCCCATTCGATGCTGCGAATACTCAACCCGCCACCGAGGGGAATGTCGTCCGACTCCATCTCGACCTGGGTCGGATATCCTTCGGCATGGAAGATGAAGATCTGCAGTGCGCGGTGGAAAGCAGATGGCAGTGTGGGAACCCGCCACAGCAGGAGTCGCACGTCGAGGGGGTCGAAGTTGAAATCGAAGAGATGGCGACCGAAGTGCTGGCGGAAGCGTGGGTCGGTGCTGTTGGTGCCATTGACGACTTCGGACAGGAGTTCGTAGTGGAAGAGCCCCTCCACTTCGGGGTCGCTGACGCTGCTGCCGGTACCGTCGGAGGTCAGCAGGTCCAGATAGGACCAGGGACCCTGTTTGTCACGCTCGAAGCCATAGATGATGGGCGATTGGCCGGCGACGATGGGAAAGAAGATGACACGATTCACCCGGAAAACAGATCCAAAATCGATGACCTGCCAGACGCCTGACTTGCGCCATTCGCCCTTGTCTTCGGACTCGGTGGTCCAGGTGCGGAAGCCGAGATCTTCATCGATCATCTCGTCGGCGCCACTGCCTTTGCCACAGCCCTCACAGTCTCGGTCCTTCGAGGTCCACGTCGTTCCGCCCCAGTGGGGTTCGTCATTCTCACGACGTGTGGGCGAGCCCACCATAGATCCCAGATTGAAGCCGACGCCGTCGACTTCAATCTCAGCCAGAGCGGCATCCAGCGTGGCACCGGCCGCCTCGAAGCGTATGAAGCGGATGACGTCGAAGGGCATGGTGCTGTTGGTGTCGAGATGGGCTCCGGCCGCGCCCCGCAGCCTTGTCGTCTGCAGATCGAGTTCCACAACCTGCTGGGTGTTGTTGCTGACGGGCCGGCCCACGCGTGTGTAGAGGACGCGGGGTGATCCGCCAAAGACGGGGATGCCAGGACTGGTGTAGACCGAGAAGAAACTGAAGGGCCGTGCGCCTTCCTCATCAGGGAAAATGACGCGTATCTTGTCGGCCACGACGGCCCGTCCCAGATCCAGTTCGACCCACCACTTCTGCACAGCGTCGTCGGAGTATGGCTTCCACCAGGTGGAAGGATCCTGATCCCGGATGCGGTCGGCGTGCGCCTGATTGGATGGAGACCGTGCTGGTCGACTGCCGAAATTCCCGATGACGATGGATGAGTATTCATCGATATCGGCTACGGCGTTGAATGTCGTGCCGAAGGGTTTGACCGAGAAGCCGTCAGCTGTAACGTTGACGAGCCCCGCAGGATAGTTCCACGAGACGAATTCGTCGCTGTCGAAGACCAGATCCTGGCCGTAGAGGCGAGACGTGCTCAGCGACAGGCCCGACAGCAAGACCGACAGCAGGATCGACAGACGGAATGTGTTTGGCATATAGTCACCGATCCCCGGGGTCGTCCTTCAGATCCGTCGAGGAAGGAAGGGTTGAGTCAGGCTGACACAGTCTTCATGGACGCAGATCAACCTATATCACCAACCGGCGCAGGGCGAAAGGAGCGGTGTCGAACTCACCGCTATGATTCATCTCGAACAGACAGAGGCTGTGAAATGAGAAGAAAGAATGGTTAGTCGCAGAGATTCCTTAAGAGGAATCGGGGCGGTCACCGTTATGGTCGTAGGAGGTGCTGTCTGGCGTGCCGTTGACCAAGGTGTTTTCAGTGCCGGACAGGGGCCAGCCTATGAACCGTGGCAAAACTGGCAAGATGATGACGTTGAAGGCCCACTGCGTTTGGTCAAGGCAGCCATTCTGGCAGCCAATCCGCATAATACCCAGCCCTGGTTATTCCAAGTCACAGAGTCTCGCATAGAGGTATTTGCTGATATCAGTCGTCACCTGGGAGCAATGGATGTCTATATGCGAGAAATGCACATTGGATTGGGGTGCGCAGTGGAGAACATGTTATTGGCTGCCAAGTCGAGGGGATATGAGGCTCAATTGACACTCTCTCCCGGCATCTTGACGGAACTGCACCCAAACGTGCAACCAATACTTGCAGCCACGCTGAACCTGTCGTTGGGAGAATCGTCTGTCTCAGATCTGTACAAAGCCATCCCCAACCGGCATACCGACCGGGCCGCATATGATGAGACGCATCCAGTCTCGGCAGATGATCTGGAAACACTCAGAACATGGGCTGATGACGAAGCCGAAGTTGCAGTACTCCTATTTTCCACAGAAGAGAAACGCAAACTATTTGCGCAAGGAACTGTACAGGCCACAAAAGACATCATCGCGGATGCCACCATGTCACATGACAGTACTAAATGGTTCCGGACGAACTGGAAGGATGTCCAGAAGTACAAGGATGGTCCCTATATCGACACTGCTGGTGTCTCTCCGACTTTGAGAGCCTTGGTCAAGATGTTACCACCGACCTCAGAAGAGATGGGGAACAATGCCTGGTTAGGTGCGACAGAAACAACTTTGGCAACAACACCCGTGATGGGGTTCATTGCAGTACGTGAGTTGTATGACCGACCACAAGCTATGCAAGCCGGACGAGCATGGCAGCGAATGCACCTCTGGGCAACCACCAAGGGGTTGTCAATGCAACCTGTTAATCAAATGTTGGAAATTGTTGACAGAGAACGGGAGTTAGGTAACGAGCCGCACACCAGTGAATTCCTGGAAAGATTGATCGGCGATCCAAGTTGGAAGCCAACCTTTGCTTTCCGAGTCGGCTACCCAACAATGGCCGTGTTAGCCAGCCCGAGGAGACCTGTTGAAGAGGTGCTTATCTAGTGCCCTGTTAAGAAGTGATCCTTTGCCTGGTTACACTCTCGTGGTCACAGGTCAACAATGCCAAACGTTGGTTGCACCTGAAGGTGTCAAGGCTGCAACTTGACTTCTCCACCTCCTGAAGCAGGGGATCTGATTGAACCTCGAATTTGACGAAGAACAGTACCCTGAGCTCACAGCCTTCCGCAAAGCGTGCCTGGCCGGACGCTACGAAGAGATGAAGGAGATCGCGGGACGTGGACACTCGTGGTATGAGAATGAGAATCCGGATGACACGTCGATGGAGAGGCTGGCCACGATCTTCCAGGCACAGTATCACGCCAACTGTGGCAATCTGGATGAGTTGCAGAGACTCATCTTGTCGGCGTCGTGGGTGGTCAATGAAGGGTGGACGGCGCAGGGTTGGCTCCCCATCACCCAGGCAGCCTCGACCCATGGTGCTCGGTCCGTCATTGATCTGCTGATCGAGGCGGGGGCCGACCTGTCGTTGATGGTCGGTGACGAGGATGATCGAGCGTCGATTCCAGACATGGCCAGAGCAGGTGGCCATCCGGATCTCGCAATCTACCTGGCGGGCGAATGAAGACCGCCCTCGTCTCGGTCCACGGTGGACACACAGCCCATGCCGCGGGGATGTGGCTGAGGGCAAAAAAAGAAAGGCCGGCACGGGTGCATCCCCATGCTGGCCTTCTGACTTCTTGATCTTCGACGTCTGGGTCGAGGGCTTATTCCTCGGCCATCATCTGATCGTAGAACTTGACGATGCCGCCGCGATCCTCTGAGGCATTGAAGGCCATGCCGGAACGGGGATGCTCGTTCAGGATACCCGTCACCATGTAGGGGTAGTCGTAACCCCAACCCAGCTTCTCGCGCATGGGCTCGATGTGCTCCTCGATGCACTCGAGCACGGGACGCAGCTTGTAGGCGGGATTGTGCAGGAAACTCAGCAACAACTCCATCTGACAATTGCCGGCGCCGCGACCCAGGCCGGCGAAGCTGGCGTCCAGGTAGTTGGAGCCCTTGATGATCGCCTGGATCGTGTTGGCAAAGGCGAGTTGGCGATTGTTGTGGCAGTGGATGCCGACTTCCTTGCCGGTCCCTCGCAAGGCGGCCAGATGCTTCTCGACGAGGGCTTCGATCTGCTCCGAATACAGCGAGCCAAAGCTGTCGACGACGTAGATCACATCGACGGGGGTCTCGGCCAGCATCTCCAGGGCTTCGTCGAGCTCGCGCTCCGGGATCGTGGAGCCGGCCATGATGTTGACCGTCGTCTCGTACCCCTTGTCATGGGCGTCCTGCACCATGCGGGTCGCCAGCGGGATCTGATGGATGTAGCAGGCGACACGGATCATGTCGAGGACACTCTGATCTCTGGGCAGGATGTCGGTTTTGTAGTCGCTCTTCTCGGCGTCGGACATGGCCGACAATTTCAGTGGCGTGTCATTGTCGCCGACGATGCGTCGCATGTCCTCTTCGCGGCAATGGCGCCAGGGCCCGAACTCGCTGGCCGGGAACTGAGTCAGCGAATTGATGTAACCGATTTCCATATAGTCGATGCCGGCGGCGACGCAGGACTCATAGACGCCGCGAACGACAGCATCCTCAAAGTTCGAGTCGTTCATGAGACCGCCATCACGGATCGTGCAATCCATGACTTTGATCTCTTCGCGGTACGACAGCCAGCGCTCGGCGGCGGTGTTCTGATCGGACTCAGTCATCTTCTGCTCTTTGTGAAACGGCGGGGAGATAAGGCGAATCAGCAAAAGAAAATCGGCTCCCCTGCCGACCAGCGCCAGCCTGCAGGTGGGGCGGCCCGGTCTAAGGCTGGAGAGGCAGGCCACCGGGGCCGATGCCAGTCCCGGCACAATGGCTCAGGTGAAGGGCGTTGGCGCGTATGTATCGAAGCAGATGAGCAGTTCCACGTCTTCCACCACGAGAGGACGAACAAGCCCCTCGGGGCGCCCCCGCAAGGTGAATTGCAGCACATTGTGCCCGAGCCTTGGGGGGAGCGAGCGCAGATCCAGTTCGAGCCATTGCCCTGAGTAGGGATCGACGGAGCGCATCGGTGACCGATGCCGTGGCACATCGGCCAACGACACGCCATTCAGAGACAGATCGAACCGGTCCGAGCCGGTCAGGTCAGTGATCGCCAGACGCAGACGCACATCGGCCACATTTGGCTCACCGGAGAGGTCATCGGCGATGGTGAAGGTGATCTCTCGCGCCTGCTCCAGATCGACGGCTGGGTCCAGCGTCATGGGCAATTGTGCCGGGTAGTCGGTGTCACCCGTTGCAGGAGATGTCCGTCGCAGGACATAATGCCGGTCCTGACGGCGCAGTTGCTCCGGGTGGGCCAGTTCGGTCAGGATCGCACGTTCACGTCCCGTGAGGGGCCAGGGCATGAACCAGGTGTAGAGGCCATCGACACCCAGCTGCCAGGCATTGGCGGCACCGGCACGGAACATGGCAGGCGAGGCGTGCACCCGCTGTGTCAGGGGCCGATTCTCTTCGCTGTAGTACGGCTGCAGCATGGCATAGACGGAGACCTCCGTATCGGCGGCGGCATCCACCAGCCACTGAATCGGCATCTGCGAGTCCAGGATCATGAAGGCGTAGACGACGGGCAGCACGTAGTCGACGAGACCCTCCTGGATCCAGGTCTCCACTTCGAGGCCGGCCGCTTCGTTGAGTTCGCGCGTCGGATAGACCCGTGCGCCGATGACACTCGACTCGCCCTGGCGCAGTGATGACATGTCACGGACCCGCCGCATGAACTCCGTCACCATGGGGGCCTGCTTCGGGAGTTCATCCTGCGGCACCCACCAGTCCGTGCCTGTCGGGGCGGCAGCAAAGTCCAGTTCGATGCCTTGTGTCGGGTAGTCGAGGGCCAGTTCGCGCAGCACGCCGAATTGGTGATCGCGCACGTACTCATCCATCATGCCGCGGCCGCCCGCGCGAGGTCCCGGATTGTCACCGGCCCCGGGGAAAGCGCCCATGCGTTGCGAGGCGATGAAGTCCATGCCGCGTTCGTGGGCGCCCTCGATGAGCACGGTGAGGGGATCCAGCCCCCTGTCCATGAGGCTTTGCATGTTCTGCCACACCCGCCAGTAGGCGGCCATCTCAAAGGGCTTCTCGCCAAAACGTTTGCCCACCTTTGAGGGGTAGAACAGACCGTCATCGCGGGAGACGCCGTAGACGAAGGTGTCGACGCCGGTGCCGGCGATCTCATCGATTGGTGCCTGCGCGTCCTCCAGGCGTATGGGTGGTTCGTGCACGAAGAGGTAGTAGTGCCGGGCGTCGTTGAAGTAGAGTGTGCGTCGGCGCTTCATGTTATCCTCGTTTTCAGGCTCAGGCTCAGGCTCAGGCCTTGGTGCCGGCGGCTTCTTCCAGTGGCTGCGGCAGATTGTCTTCGTCGCCACCGAGCCAGCGATAGGTGCGCGGATACAACGTCAAGGAGCGATCGACCAGGGGCAGGCTGACGGGTACGCTGCCCCACAGGGCCGAGTGTTTGGCGGCGATGGCTACTTCCATCGACATGCCCAGGTCGCGGCCCGAAACGAAGAGTTCCTCTTCGTATTCCAGACCACGCTGCACGACATCGACGAAAGATTGGATCGTCGTGCCCAGGTAGGTGTATTCGGGATAGTCGGCCGGTGTGTAGGCTGGATCGATTTCGAGGCGATGGCCGCTCTCATCGAAGCCCTGGAAGATCTGCGGTGGCGCCCAGTCCCAGCGCACGAGTGTCGTCGCCGTCCAGACGTCCACCCCTCGAAGTGGGGTGGGGTGGGCATACACGGGACAGACGACGCCATTGCTCAAACGGAACTGGCCATTGATCAGGAGCCCCTCGTCGACGTCACGGTGCAGGGCCTCTTCCGGTTCACCCCAGGCAACGACTTCGGTGATCTCGGCGCCGGCCAGCAGGCGTAGCACGGCAATGTGCTGACAACCCCCACCGGAGATCTCACCTCCAAAGCCGTGGACAGAAGCCCCGATGACCGGCCCGAATTCACCGGATCGCAGCCGCGCCGCTGCCTGCTGTACTTCGGTCATAGCCCGTTGCAGATTGCCACCGGCGAACACGGTGCCCGCTTCGGCGCAGGCTTCCACCATGGCATCCACATCAGCGGGTACGGCTCCGATGGGCTTGTCCGTAGAAACGCCCTTCACGCCGGCTCGGGCGGCAGCGATGACGGCATCGCGGATATACTTGCCGGGCAATACCACGACCGCCAGATCGGGTGTGACGTGGGCGAACAGCTCCGCCGCATCGGCATAGAGGGCATCTACGCCAAATCGCTCGCCTACGACGCGGCGACGATCCGCATGAATCTCAGCGATGGCGATGACCTCGGTATCAGCCAGTCTGTCGTAGACCTCGACGTATTGCTGGCCCATCCGACCGCAGCCGATGATGCCGACGGTGAGTGTCATGGTAAGCTCCTTGTTCAAGTGCTTCGAGTGGTCTCTGAGGGCAAAGGTAGACCCCTGTGGGAATGGGGGCGACTTGCCCGCACCTGGCGGATTCATCTGCTTGAAGGTCCAAAGGAAATGACCTCAGAAATCCGGACACGTGCCGAGCCGGGCGTGGGAGAGAACATGCAACGAGTCAGTGCCGCCACCATCACAGCCCTCGAGTCCTTTGATTCACCCACCGTCTTCAATGCCCTGGTCCAGAAATACGGACTGCCGAACGAGGAATACACCGACCACACCATCCGCTGTCTGCTGCCGGAACTGGGCACCGTCGTCGGTTATGCGATGACATCGGAGGTCACGACGAATGATCCGGACGCACCCGCCATTCCGTGGCACGAATACTACGAGTATCTGGATGCTGTCGAGGGCCCCCTGGTGGCCGTCATGCGGGATGTGGATTCCCGCCCCGGTCGCGGGGCCAGCTTTGGTGATGGCATGGCCGGTCTGCACAAACGACTCGGTGTGGTGGGGGCCGTCATCGAGGGGACGATCCGTGATCTGGATGGGATTCGTGCGGTCGGTCTGCCCATCTTTGCCTGGGGGCGGGTGCTAGGTCACGGGGTCTTCAACCTGGCCCGATACGATGTCCCTGTCACGGTGGGGCAGTTGCGGATCCGCCCTGGTGATCTGGTGCTGGCCGACGGGGATGGCTGCGTCCGGATTCCCGTGGTCGACGCCGATGAGATCCTCGATCTGGCCGGCCAGGTGCGCGAGATGGAAGCCGGGATCCACGCCTCGCACCGGGATCCCGATTTCACCGTGGCTCAACTGAGACAGCGCTACGAAGAGGCGCAGAGCGAGTAGATATGCCCGCCATTACTGCCATTGAGTTTCGCCGGTTCTCTGCCAACCATCGCAATGCGAGTCGCAACTGGCTCTGCTTCGTGATCCGTACCGATGATCCGGCGATCTACGGACTGGGTGACGCCAGCCCCATGCAGCACGATGAACAGGTCATGGGCCTGGCTGGTGGATTTGCCGACAGGTATCTGATCGGCCGGGATCCGCTGGATATCGATGTGTTGTGGACCGAGATGTATCACGATCCGCACGCTCGTGGAGGGCGCCTGGCAACGACCGCACTGTCAGGGATCGATATTGCCCTGTGGGATATCAAGGGCAAGTTGCTCGGGCAGCCGATCTATAAGCTGCTGGGTGGCGCCCACCGTGACAGCCTGCGGGTCTATGCCAATGGCTGGTATACGAATCCGGGGACGCCGCAGCAGAATGCGGATGAGGCCCGGGCCGTCGTGGATCGCGGCTACACGGCGATGAAGTTCGATCCCTTTGGCCAGGGGAATTACTACACGATCTCTGCGGCCGAAGCGGATCTGGCCGAGCAGCGAGTCGCCGCTGTGCGCGACGCGGTGGGGCCGCACGTAGACATCCTCGTGGAGGCTCACGCGAAGTGGAATGTGATGACGGCGATCGGTCTCGGTCAGCGTCTGACCGACTATCGGCCCATGTGGTACGAAGAGCCGGTCTCCGAAGAGCGGGTGAGCGAACTGCTCGAAGTGCGTCGCAAGGTGGACATCCCCATCGCCACGGGAGAGCGCCTCTACACGAAGTTCCCCTTTGCCGAGATCGTCGAGGCCCACGCCGCCGATGTGCTGCAACCGGATGTGGCCAATGCGGGTGGCATCACCGAACTGCGCAAGATCGCCGCCATTGCCGAGGCCAAACACATCACCCTGGCGCCGCACAATGTTTGTTCACCTGTGGGTGCCATGGCCGAGATGCACCTGGGTGCGGCGATCGTCAACTTCGAGATTCAGGAATACCACGCCGAGTACTATGACGATCATTACTTCGAGGTCTTCCCCGGATTCCCGCGGCAGACCGATGGCGTCTGCCGGCTGACGGATGCACCGGGTCTGGGGCTGGAGATCGATGAGAGGGCGATCGCCGCACACCCGCCGATGGAGAAGACGACGGCGCGGGGTGGCACCGTGCGGGGGATCTGAGCGTGGTAGTACGAGGATCCCTGGTGCCAGGTGAGATTCGCTTGCGACCTCTGTCGTGAGTCCCCTGGCGCCACCGAGGGCGAATGGTCCTGGCTCCTGCAACGAATCACCGACTCGTGTATCTTGAGCATCATGTCTGAGAAATGGGAACAGCGCTGGCATCCCCTGCGCCAGGAGTGGGTCATCATCGCCGGGCATCGGCAGAATCGCCCGTGGAGTGGTGAGATGTTGGCCGATCCGGCCCAGGATCTGCCTGACTATATCGATGACTGCTACCTGTGCCCCGGTAACACGCGGGTCTCTGGTGCAGCGAATCCGGTCTATGACGGCGTCTACGCCTTCGACAACGATCACCCCTGTGTCGGGCCGGCAGCACCCGAAGATCTGGATACGCCGGCCGGCATCTATCGCAATGCCCCTGCCAGTGGGTTGGCGCGTGTCGTGTGTTACGGGCCCGAGCACAATCTTCGCCTGAGCCGCCTGCCGGTTGATCGCGTGGCGGCGTTGCTGCGGGAGTGGCAGGCGCAGTATCGGGAACTGGGTGCTCGGTCAGAGGTGAATCACGTCCTCATCTTCGAGAACAATGGCGATGCCGTGGGGGTGTCCAATCCCCATCCGCACTGCCAGATCTACGCGACCAACTTTGTCTTCAGGACGACGGAAGTCGAAGTGGCTGCCAGCCGCGATCATCTGGCCACGACGGGCCGCGGTCTCTTCGAGGACATGATTGCCGGCGAACTTGAAGATGGTCGTCGGATTCTCGATGACACGGGAAGCGCTTTGAGTTTTGTGCCCTATTGTGCTCGTTATGCCTACGAGGTCTACGTCGCACCCAAGGCGCGGCATGCCTCGATTGCCTCTCTGGATGATGGCGAGATCGACGATTTGGCGAGCGTGCTGCGTCATCTGCTGATCCGCTTCGACAATCTCTGGCAGATGAGTTTCCCCTATGTTCTGGTGCTGCATAATGCACCGACGGATGGGGTCGACTACAGTGCCAGCCACTTCTACATCAGTCTCCATCCGCCCCTGCGCAAGCCGAATCTGCTGAAGTATCTGGCCGGACCGGAGATCGGTGGTGGGAATTTCCTGGCTGACACGTGGCCGGAGGACAAGGCCGCTGAACTGCGCGCCTGCGCCACGACCCACTTCTGCGACGAGGTACACCGGTGAATCCTGTCGATACGCTGCCCTTCCTGCGAGGCCTGCACGATCGTATTCGTGATGCCGTTGTGGCTGCTTGTGAAGCACAGGCAGTCGAAGATCTGTCCGCCGTGGCGCACGATGAAGAGGGCGATACGATCTATGCCGTGGATCGGGTCAGTGAAGAGTTGCTGATCGAGGCGGTAACAGAGGAACTGGCGACGCAGACGCCGGTCGTCCTCGTCGCCGAGGGCATCGAAGGTGGGCAGATCGTGTTGCCGCACGGAGCCGATGAATCAGCGGCGACCCTGCGCATCATCGTCGATCCCATCGACGGCACGCGTGGCCTGATGTACCAGAAGCGGCCTGCCTGGATCCTGACCGGTGTGGCACCCAACAAGGGCCCCGACACGACGCTGGCCGACATTGAGGTCGCCGTGATGACGGAGATCCCCCTCGTGCGGCAACATCAGTCGGACACCCTGTGGGCGATTCGCGGTCAGGGTGCGCACGGCGAGCGTTACGACCGGATCCGTGGGGAGACGCACCCGATCACCCTGCGACCCTCGACGGCGACCAGTATCGCCCATGGTTTTGCGCAGGTCTCCCGATTCTTCCCCGGTGCCAGGGCCGAGTTGGCGACGATCGACGATGCCATCGTGCGGCAGACGCTGGGACCGATCCAACCGGGCAAGGCCCAGTGTTTCGAGGATCAGTACATCTGCACGGGTGGCCAGTTGTACGAGATCATCATCGGTCACGATCGCTTCGTTGCCGATCTGCGCCCGCTGATGGAGCCCCTGCTTGCAGCGCGCGGCGTGCAACTGGGGATCTGTTGTCATCCGTATGATCTGTGCACGGAGATGATCGCCCGTGAAGTGGGTGCCCCGGTGTGCTCGCCAGATGGCAGCCCGTTGTCGGCACGGCTGGACGTAGATTCGGATGTTGCGTGGGTGGCGTATGCGAATGAAGGCATCCGGGCGCAGGTCGAGCCCGCCCTGCGGCAGGCGCTGACCGATGTGGGCGCCGCGATCTAGTGCCGATTGCAGGTACGAGGACGGCTGGGATCTGATAAGGACAGGCACAATGCTGAAAGCGACGACGAGCCGAACACTACCCGAAGATGTGAGTGGGGTGATCGAGGCGCTGAACTCAGAACAGGGTGCGGCTGGTCTTGGACGAGCCACCAGTGGCCAGGCACCCCCCGCAGCGGGCCCGGGTGATGAGCCGGTTGACCGCGCTTTCTTGCAGGACCTGATCCGCACCGATGCACCCGCCTGGGTGTCGCGGGCGCCGGGTCGCATGGATGTGATGGGGGGCATCGCCGACTACTCAGGTTCCCTCGTGCTGCAGATGCCAATTCGCGAAGCGGCCGTGGCCGTGGTCCAACGCGACGAATCATCCCGCTTCGTCCGGCTGGTCAGCCCGGGCGCCATCGATCGCAGTATCGCCTTCGACTTTCAGCTGGATGATCTGCTCAACGACGACCGACCGATCGACTACGAGTCGGCCCGCGCCTTCTTCAGCACTTCCGCCAAACACGGCTGGGCCGCCTATCTGGGTGGTTGCTTTGTGGTGCTCATGCGTGAGTGCGGGGTGCGCTTCGAGACCGGTTGCCGCATCCTGCTGGATTCTCGTGTGCCCGAGGGCAAGGGTGTCAGTTCGTCGGCGGCAATCGAGGTGGCGACGATGATGGGGATCTGCGCTGCCTACGACATCGATCTGCCGGCCCGTGAACTGGCGATCCTGTGTCAGAAGGTGGAAAACCTCGTCGTCGGCGCACCCTGCGGTATCATGGATCAGATGGCCTCGGCCTGCGGCGAGGAGGGGCGTCTGCTGGCGCTGTTGTGCCAGCCGGCCGAATTGCTGGGCACCGTATCTCTGCCTGATGATCTGGCCGTGTGGGGGATCGATTCCGGTATCCGTCACGCCGTGTCCGGCGCCGACTATGGCAGTGTGCGAACCGGTGCCTTCATGGGGCTGCAGATCCTGCGGCAGATCACGGGCACTCCTGGTGGAGCAGAGGATCCGTGGCACGGTTACCTGGCCAATGTCACGCCGCATCAGTGGATGGCATGGGAACAGGATGTGCCCAGGCGCCAGCGGGGCAGTGAGTTCCTCGAAGCGTATGGTGGCACTGCCGACCCGGTCACGCAGGTGGAGGCAGATCGCGACTACGCCGTGCACGCCCCAACCCAGCACCCGATCCTCGAGCACCAGCGGCATCGAATCTTTGCCGAATTGCTGGCCACTGAAGCCACGCCGCGCCGTAATGAATTGCTCGGAGAGTTGATGTTCCAGACCCACGCCAGTTATTCGCTGTGCGGACTGGGTTCGGACGGCACCGATCGATTGGCGGCGGCCGTCGACACGAAGGCTGCCAGAGAGGCCGGACTCTACGGCGCCAAGATCACCGGCGGCGGCTCCGGCGGGACTGTGGCGATTCTCGGCGACGCCACGGCGGCGCAGCAGGTACAGGAAATCGCCCAGGTCTACGGCCGGGACAGCGGCCACGAACCATTCATCTTCACCGGGTCCAGCCCCGGGGCGGCACAATTCGGGGCAGTCCGTCTTGTGCCCTGTTAAGGAATGATCCTTGTATTCTGCCGCCAATCCATCCCGGCTCACGGCGTTGCGCTCCCTCGTTGGGTCGCACTGACCCACGTCGGTCGCGCGCCTTGTGAGCCAGGCGCCTTGACGGCAGAATCTCACAATGCTGATTCCTTAACAGGGCACGAGAGCCCACCGGCTGAACCCAACAACCAGGAGCGACGGCCATCCGTATCCTCGTCACTGGCGGTGCCGGCTATATCGGCTCGCACTGCTGCAAGTATCTGAGCCAGAATGGACACGATCCGATCGTCCTCGACAACCTGTCCATGGGGCATGAGGACGCGGTGAAGTGGGGCCCCCTGGCCAAGGTGGATCTGCGCGATCGCGACGGTGTCTTCGGCGTCTTCGACGAGCATCGGCCCGAGGCGGTCATCCACTTCGCCGCCTGCTCTTTCGTCGGTGAATCCATGCAGGATCCGGGCAAGTACTTCGCCAACAACACGGTGGGATCTCAGAATCTGCTGGATGCCCTGGTAGCCCATGAGGTCCGGGATATCGTCTTCTCCTCTACGTGTGCCACCTACGGCGAGCCTGAGAAGATGCCGATCACTGAGGACACACCGCAGTTGCCGGTGAATCCGTATGGGCGTTCGAAATTGATGGTTGAGCAGATGCTCGACTGGTATGGCCAGGTGCACGGTACACGCTGGGCGGCGCTGCGATACTTCAACGTCGCCGGTGGTGATCCGGAAGCTGAGATCGGCGAACGGCACGATCCGGAGACGCATCTGATTCCGCTGGCGATCTGGGCGGCGCAGGGGCGGCGTGATGAGCTGGCCGTCTTTGGAACCGACTATCCCACACCCGATGGCACGGCGGTCCGCGATTACATCCACGTGTGGGACCTGGTCAACGCGCACCTGAAGGCGCTCGATTATCTGCGCGATGGGGGTGAGCCGCTGCAGGCCAATCTCGGTACGGGGCAGGGCAGTTCTGTTCGCGAGGTGATCGATACCGTCGGCAATGTGACAGGGACACCGGTGCCACACACCGATACCGATCGACGCGCCGGCGATCCGCCTGAACTGGTCGCCGATGCCCGGCGGGCGCAGCAGGTCCTGAAGTGGACGCCGCAATTCCCGGATCTCTCGTCGATGGTCGAGCATGCCTGGGCGTGGTACAGGTGATATCCGACGCACGTCACCTGCAAGCGTCTCTGAAGAAACGCCTCGCTGCAACCATCGGATCCCTCGCAAGCAGATCGTCGGTGTTTCGGACCCAACGCCCGGGTTCCTGTTCAGCCCAATCGAGGCACTGTCTGTTCCTTTTCTGTGCTGGTGCAACCTTTCTACTGACCCACATCATGCCGAATTCCACCCAGGCACAGGATGTTATGGACGATCTGCAGATTGTGAGACAGCGAACCGCCGAGTTATTGGCCGGCGGATCAGGTGAGGGCGCCTACAGGACCCGTTCGCAGCAGGTGCTCGACGAGCGTGCGCAGAAGATCCTCGCCACCCCGATGCAGCAACTGACATGGACCGATTCTCAGGATACACAGTTCAACCAGCGTCTCGATCGGTTTCTGGCCAGGACGAGGTCACTAACTGAAGGCTGGGCGAGCAAAGGGCGCTATGCGGGCGACACCCAGGTACTGACTCGAATCCTGGCCGAAATCGATCACGCCCTCGACCACTACAATGCCGAGACCCCTCGCCCTGGCAACTGGTACTACTGGGTGATCCCGATCCCCGATAAACTCGGTGCTATCGGTCTGTTGTTGGGTGACAACCTGCCAACTGCGCTGCGGGCGAAACTGGAAGCATCGCTGACGCACCAGCTCAAGGGGATGAATCTGAGTGGCGCCAATGCCGCATGGGAAGCGCGCAACCACGCCTACTTCGCCCTGTTGCAGGGCGATCCGGATCGCCTCGGGCGTGCGGCGGATCGCATCTTCTCGACGGTCCGTTACAGTTCCGATGGGGGCGTGCGCGAGGACTTCAGCTACATGTTTCACGGCCACATTCCCTACGCTGGCGTTTACGGGGCTGGTTTCGTGGAGACGGTGGCGCAGTTCATGTTCCTCTACGATGGCACCCGTTGGG
>JABHDC010000242.1 GCA_018673255.1 Gemmatimonadota bacterium | reverse complement strand
GCTGCCGGGGCAGATTCCACCGTTCGGCCAGCCACCCACCCACATCCGCGTGGGTGACGCCAAGGATCCGCTCCTCGGCCTCGCCGATATACAGATTCTCTTCTCTCATGACCGCCAGGACCTGATCGAATTCATCCGGAAAATACTGACTGAGAATCAGACGCCCGATATCATGCAGAATCCCGGCGGCAAAAGCTTCACCCGGTACGCGATACCGCAGCTTTGTAGCCAGCAGACGCGCAGCAACACCGCAGGCAATCGAGTGTTCCCAGAATTTCTGACGATCAAACTCACCCGAATCGCCATCGGCTCCGGCGAAGCGCTCCAGAACGGAGACGCTGAGTCCGAGATTCTTCACCGTCTCGAAGCCAAGAACGACGACGGCCAGATCTACCGTCGCGATCTCTCGAGGGAATCCATAGAATGCAGAGTTTGCAAGTTTGAGAATCTTCGCCGTCAGCGCCTGATCGGTGGAGATCAGTTGTGCCACATTACGGGCAGAGGTCTTCGGGTTGTCGATCAGGCTGATCAACTGAGTGATCACCGTCGGCAGCGTCGGTAGACCGATAATGCTCTGTGTGATGCGCTTGAGACGCTGCTGCTTGTCGTCGTCCACGGATACCTGGATCGCGGATTCAGAGCTCACGTCGTGAGCGCCTGCGTGCGTGGTGATGGTCTGCCCCATGGGTGCGTGCTGATTCACCGGTTCGCAATTCGAACGTGTGAGTGCGCGGCCTGCGCCGGGGAAGCGGACACCGCCTGCGGCCTCTTCTGCCGCGTCGCCTGTCTCGAGTCGCGGGGGAATGACTCGGGGTGTGACGCTGTCGACTTAGCCGGCGGCCTGCTGCCGGTCCTGATCCTACAAACATGCCAGGCTGTCACAAGAAGCATGACAGCCTGCGATTCAACTCATAAACCGCTTACGCAACTTGACGCGCAGGCTCAGCACGGACTTGGTGTGCAATTGAGACACGCGGGACTCAGACAGCTCCAACACCTGGCCGATCTCTTTGAGTGTCAACTCCTCGTAGTAGTAGAGGGCTACCACGAGACGCTCCTGTTCGGTCAACTGGCCAAGGGAATCGGCCAGCAGATTGCGCATTTCCTCTGCTTCAAGACGTGTCAGCGCCGCATTGGCGTCTGGCGCCTTCAATGTATCCACCAATGGTACCGGCCTGTCATCATCTTCCCCATGGGTCATCTCGTCCAGGGATAACAACGCGGTCGAACTGACATCGTCGATCATCGCGTAGTATTCCTTGAGTTCGACGCCCAGACCACCGGCCAACTCGGTCTCTGAAGGAGATCGGCCCAGGTCACCTTCCAGACGAGAGATGGTTCGCTCAATCTCTCTGGATCGTGCCCGTGTCGAACGAGGAACCCAGTCCATGCCTCGTAACTCGTCGAGAATGGAGCCCCGAACCCGCAACGACGCGTAGGTCTCGAACTTGACGCCCTTCTCGACATTGAAATTGCTGTAGGCCTCAATCAGGCCCACGACACCGGCATTGATGAGATCATCCATCTCAACCGACCGGGGCAGACCAATGGCAAGACGGCCGGCGATATACTTCACCAGCGGCAAATAGTCTTCCAGTGGGCCCCGCTCGTATTTCGGCGGCGGGGTCTCACCGGCTCCCTGCTGCTTCTCGTATTCACGCGAAGCGCGTTTGGCTGTAGGCTTGGCACTCATACGATTAGTAAGGGCTCCTGGACCGGACTCATCTCCAACGATGTTCCGACGGGTACTGACAAAAGGTCTGCAACCCCTTCGAGATAGGCTCGATGGCGACGATGCGTCACAATAGGACGTCTTTCGGTGAGCTCGCTAGCGAGATCGGCGACAGCTACCGCCGCCGGGGTGGACGGCTTCTCAAGGCAGAAGGGGGACTGACCTTTGGCAGCTTCGCGGACAGTTCGATCTAAAGGAATATAGCCCCGAATGTCAATCTGCGCCCCGAGGAAACGTCCGATCAGGTCAACAAACCCTCCCTGGACATCTTCAGCCTCCTGTTCACCCTCTGCGGCATTCACCAGGCAGCCGACAGGATGACCGGGCTCCAGACTGAGTAAATGCTTGATCGTGGCATACCCATCGGCCACTGCCGTCAATTCGGGCGTCAGCACGACCCACGCCGCATCAGCGGCCCTGGCCGCTGCCATCGACTGCAGATCGATACCCGGGCCGGTGTCCACGATGATCAGGTGATACCTGGATTCAAGCGACTGCAGTGCTGGACCATCTACCAGGTCACTCAGCGGGCGTGCCGGGCCATTCGGTGAAATACCATGCCCTGCCCCTTCGCCTGCCCCGGCAAAGATCTGCAACAGATCGACACCACAAGCCAGTTGCTGTGCCTGTGCTATGCCGGTGGCCAGCAGCGACGGTCCGGACTCGACACCGGCCAGCAGCGCCAGATGTCCCGGCGTCGGATCGGCATCGACCAGCAGCACCTGCTCCTGCATCGCACCCAGGGCGATCGCCAGGTTCAGCGCCAGGCTGCTGCGGCCCACGCCACCCTTGCCGCTAATCAGAGCCAGGGCCGGAGGGTGCGCGAGGAGGGTGCCCTCATGAGGAGGATAAGGTGAGACCAAGGTCTTATCCGGCCGGTGCGAAGGGACTCGGGCATCGCCCGACCACCCAGTCAACGAGACGTCGCAGGTCACCTGGACAGATCCCACCTGGAATGGCCGGGCCTGTGGTGTAGTACGAACTGGGCATCGAGCCAGCGATGGCCGCACTCAGGGCAGCACCGGGATGCATGGCCTCATCCATCTTTGACAGCAGGAGTCGCCGCGGCTGTTCGCCATCGCAGACCTCCAGGACATCCAGCATGTGATCGTAGCCCGTTCGTCCGTCCAGGACCACCTGGACTTCATCCACGGCGGCCGTGTCGAGAAGCCCTCTGAGCTGCTCCCGCTGTTTCACCTCGTGCGGGCCGATTCCCGCCGTGTCGATGAGGATCAACCGAGCACCGGCATGTTTGGCAAGGGCTCGTTCCAGGTCGGCCGCGTCGTGGGCGTCTTCCAATGGCACACCGATCAGATCTGCATAGGCCCGAGCCTGAGCCAGAGCCCCCACGCGCTGTGTATCAGTGCTGATGATGGCGATCTCGCCTTCCTGATAGTCGTTGCGGCGACGGCGACGTTTCACGAATCCAGCTGCAATCTTGGCGACGGCCGTCGTTTTGCCGCTGCCGGAGGGACCGACAAAGGCGACGACTTTCCGCTTCTTGCCAATCCGTAGATCGATGCGCTCGGGCAGCATGTCGTAGAGCAGGTTGGCGGCCACTTCACAGACAATCTCGCGATTGTCCTGATCGGACTCCCCCAGGCTGCGCAGGACCTTGGGCATCAGTCCTCGCGTCAAGTCTTCGCTGACACCAACTCGGCGCAATCGCTCGCCGAGCCGTGCCACCTCGGCTGGCAATTCAAGGCTTGAGCTGTGGCGGGACATGTGCCGGACGGCGTCTTCAATCTGACGGAGTCGACGCAGGACCGGTGCACCGGTTTCTGTCGGGTCGGTCGATGTCACGCCAGGCGCCGGCGATCCGGCGGGCGTCGGAATCGCTGCGTGCTGGGCGGGTGTGTCACCGGGGGCATCTGTCGTCGATTCAGTGGTCGGATTCGGGGCCTGCGTGCGATTGCCCACACGGTCACGGATCGCTGCCGAGATCCTCTCGGCAGCCTCAGGACCCCCTTGTCGAGGCACCTTCGGCAGACCGGCCAGCCAGGATGCAGACCCGGGTGAGGCCGAGGCAAGGCCTCGCCTCGACGCATCCCGTGAGTCAGGCCGTGAATCAGACCGTGATGCGGACAGAGATCCAGATCGCGGCCCGGGTTCGAGTCGGTCCACCGGCTGGTCCTGCTCCCACCGGGGCCTGGACCCGAATGCGGGGGCAGCTTCTTCTGCACCTGGCGCAGAGCGACCGTAGGTACGCCCCAGCAGATCGCCTCGGGCGGGTGGCTCAGCGACGGCCGTCGCCGCAGCAGCCGATGCCGGCGCTGCAACCGCGGCGTCGATCGCGGCAGTGATCTCTACCTGCTGTCCACCGTCCTCACCCGGCACTTGCCGGGTGTTGAGGATGACGGCGTCTTCGCCGAGTTCGTCACGCACTTGCCGTAGCGCTTGCGGCACGCTCGGCGCTGCGAATTTCCGGATCTTCATCGTCTACGAGCCTTATGACACCGACAGCGCTGACCTCGACCTCTGGCGCGATCTCGTTGTAGGAGACCACATAGAGGGTGGGGAACGACGCTGCCGTCAGCTTACGGAAGGCCAGCCGGATGTGGGGCGCACTGAGCACCACAGGCTGCTGACCATGAGCGATCATTCGATCGATGAGAGAGGTCATATTGCGGAATACGCGACTCGCTACCTCTGGAGCGATGGCCACGGCGAGTCCGGCCGGTGTCGCCTGTACGGACTCTCTGAGGATCTCTTCGACATCGCCGGAGATGGTAAGGACCGCGATCCCCTCCTCCGGTGCTTCCTTCAACAGGACATTGCAGATCGAGCGGCGCAGTGCGGTTCGGGAATACTCCGTCAGCACCTCCACATCTTTGATGTCACTGTAGTCTGCCAGCGTCTCGATGATGGTGCGGAAATCGCGCACCGGCACACGTTCGGCCAGCAGATTCTGCAGTACGCGTTGCAAGCGTCCCACAGGCACCACATCGGGAATCAATTCGTCGATGATGGCCGGATAAGACGTGCGGAATTCGTCAACCAGATGCTGCGTTTCCTGACGACCGAGCAACTCGGCCGCATTGGCATTGATGACTTCGGTGATGTGCGTCGCCAGGACCGCCACCGGCTCCACGACGTTGTAGCCAAGCAACTCAGCCTTCTCTCGCTGATCGGTTGAAATCCAGCGAGCCGGCAACCCGAAGGCGGGATCGATCGTCTCCGTGCCCTCAACCGGCCCCTCGGCGATCCCCGGATCGATGGCGAGCAGAGCCTTGGCCTGCAACTCGCCGCGGGCGACTGGATCTCCCTTGATCTTGATCTGGTACTCATTCGGTCTCAGCTGAACGTTGTCGCGAACCCGAACCGGTGGCACGATGAAACCCATCTCCATGGCTGCCACCTTGCGGATCTGAACGATTCGCTCGATCAGGTCACCGCCCTGCTTGGCATCTACCAATGGCACCAGCTGATAGCCGATCTCGCACTCGAGCAGATCGACTCGCAGATAATCTTCCGGCCGCTCTTCGGGCTTGTCGTGCTCGACTCGCTCCGCTTCCTCTTCGGCTTCCTTCTTCTTGCCCATGAAGCGCACGGCGGCGCCCACGGCGGTGAGGCTGGTGCCAATCAGGAGGAAAGGCCACGTGGGTAACCCCGGAATGAGGCCGAGACCGACCAGCATCGGTCCGGCGACGAAGGCAGCCTGGGGCCGACCTGTGAGCTGTCGATTGATATCGGTGCCCATGTTCTGGTCAGAAGCGTGTCGGGTGACGATGATACCGGCCGCTGTCGAGGTAATCAGGGCGGGAATCTGCGTCACCAGCCCGTCACCAACAGTCAGAAGTGTGTAGGTCGACATCGCGTCGCTCAGGCTCAGACCACGCTGGAGGACACCGATCGCAAAGCCGCCGATGATGTTGATCAGTGTGATCAGAATACCAGCCACAGCATCACCACGAACAAACTTGCTGGCACCGTCCATGGAACCGTAGAAGTCAGCTTCTCTTGAGATATCCTCGCGCCGCTGCCGCGCCTGGGCCTCGTCGATCAGTCCCGCATTGAGATCCGCATCAATCGCCATCTGCTTACCAGGCATCGCATCCAGGGTGAAGCGGGCGGCGACTTCAGCGACACGGCCCGACCCCTTGGTGATCACGACAAACTGAATGATGATGACGATGATGAAGATGATGAAACCGATGATGTAGTTACCGCCGACCACGACATCCCCGAAGGCCTCGATCAGCCGGCCGGCATCGCCATCACTGAGAATCAGGCGCGTCGAGGCGACATTGAGAGACAGCCGAAAGAGCGTCATGACCAGGAGCAGGCCCGGGAATACCGACAGCTCCAGTGGCGCCGCGATATAGAGAGTCAGCATCAGCACGAGCAGGGCAGCACTGATATTGATCGTCAGCAGAAAGTCCAGCGCGAATGTCGGCAACGGCACGATCATCACCCCGAGGATGGTGACAACACCGATGGCCAACATGACGTCTGAGTGCTTGGCAATCGCCTTGAAAAACCTGCTCACCTTGTATCCGCTCCCTTACGCTCTCTAAGCCTGAGTCGCAACACTTTGACGACGCTTCAGTTGGAAGACGAAGGCCAGCACCTCGGCCGTCGCCCTGAACAACTCTTCCGGGACCTGTTCCCCGACCTGCACGGCCTTGAACAGAGCCCGAGCCAGCGGCTTGTTCTCCACCAGAGGTACTCCTGCCTCGCGTGCCAGTTCCTTGATGCGCTGCGCAACCAATCGCTGCCCCTTCGCCAGTATGACCGGTGCATGCATGTTCTCCGCATCGTATTTGATCGCAATCGCCAGGTGGGTCGGATTGGTAACGACGACATCTGCCTCGCCCACATCTGACATCATGCGCTTCTGCGACATTTCGCGCTGCAGAGAACGGACGC
>JABHDC010000241.1 GCA_018673255.1 Gemmatimonadota bacterium | reverse complement strand
CGAGGCTGACGTGGCGAGGCGATTGAATAGTCTTGCTGCAGAGAATGCCACCGGCCGAATCCAGGGTCGGATGAGCTGGGTCGAGGCGACAGGGAAGAACCTGGTCGGGATCATCGAGGGAAGTGATCCGGAGTTGGCCTCGGAACTGATCGTGGCAGCCGCCCACTATGACGCCATGTCCAGTGTGCCATCTCTGGCGCCGGGTGCCGAACAGGCGGCCAGTGCCGCGGCCCTGCTGGAACTGGCCCGAGCGCTGCAGCGACGTCCGCCACGCAGGAGCGTCGCTCTCGTTCTGGCCGACGCACACTACCTGAACCTGGCCGGCATGCGGCACTTCGTGCCGTTGCTGCAGCAGGCGGCGGGGCGCCGCCCCGTAGATCCGGAGATGAGCGGTGCCCAAGCGGCTCTGGTTCAACGTTTGTCGCAGCTGAACATCCGTCTGTATGTCGGACTCGACCTGTCCAGCGGAAGCCAGCTGCTCACTGTTGGAAAACCTGTGGCACCCTATCGAACACCCCTCATTGCACCGCCGATCAGCAAGCGACTCATGCGACTGGCCACGGCATACGAAGACTCGGCGATGGGCGGTCGCAAGATGCTCGGCAATGGCCTGCGCCAGGACCTGTCCCGTCTTGGCCTGGGAAGTGCACTTCACGTGCTACCCCTGGATGCGTCCGTGGCGGCCCTGTCCGGTTGTCCGGCGATCAACTTCCAGACCCTCAATGACAGTCGAGCCCGCACCGACTCCCCACTGGATCGGGTCGGCGAGGTCGACGTGAGTCGACTGGGGCGCCAGGTCGATCTGATTACATGGCTCCTGCCTCGACTGTGGGAAGATGGCGATCTGGAGGCGTGGGAGTGGGGGAACGATGTATTCGGAACACTGACTGGCCAGGTCGTTCACTTCGGTCCTCGTAGCTACCTCCCGGATCTGCCGACATCGGGGGCCCTGGTGCGAGTTCGATTGCGGGAGCCGACTATGGTCGGTGTCCGACCCGATCTGTGGGCCGTGGCCGATGATTCCGGGCGCTTCTCGATTCCAGGTATTGAGACACGAATCATCTACACACGGCCCGTGCGGATCGAGGCCTACGGGCTGGATGCGGAAACGGGTGAGGTGAATGCCGTCTCCGACTGGGGCCTGCACGGCGAGCGACGTCTTCCAGGGCGTGCACTCACGGTGCAGATGGATGACCACGACGAGCGGGTGCAGGTCGTCACGGCGCAGATGAAGGGTATGGCTCTGCCCAATATTTTCGATCCCCGCAATCTGATCACGCCGGAACGCCTGGAACTGATCGATGCGCTGACGGAGGCCGAACTGCCAGTCATGGGTGCGACACTGCCCCTGACACCGGCGGAGATGGAGCTGTTCAGCTATAAGAATCGAGTCGGGTCGTGGATCGAACCCGTCGCGGTTGCCTTCGCACCGCAGGATACCCGTGTCAAAGCGGTCATGACGACGGGAACTTTCGGTCTGGGACGACGGTTGCTGCTGCTCAACAGCGATGAAGAACGAGCCACAGGGCGAGGATACGCCATCGCCGGGGAAGGGGTGCTGAAGCACTCAGTTTTTCAGATCGCCCGCGATGTGCAGACCCTCAACGACGAGCGGATCGGCAACCTGCAGCGTCACGGGGTCCGCAACGGTCGATTGGTGAGTTTCTCCCAGATGGGCCGCAACCATCTGGCGGCGGCCCAGCAGGCGCTGGACGAGAATCGGCACCAGGAGTTCATCGAACGGTCCCGGCGCGCCTGGGCCTATGCGATCAGTGCCTATCGCGATGTAGAACAGACACAGGCAGGGGTGATCAAGGGCGCCCTGTTCCTGCTGGCGGCACTGCTTCCCTTCGCTCACTTCATGGAGCGATTGCTTTTCGGCTTCTCGGATGTGCGGCGCCAGGTGATCGCCTACTTCGGCTTGTTCCTGGCTGGATTCCTCGCTCTGCGATATCTGCACCCTGCCTTTGATCTGTCCATCTCTCCGGTGATCATCCTGCTCGGATTCGTCATCCTGACACTCGGCCTGCTGGTGACCGGCATCGGGATCTCACGACTGAATCGTGAACTGGTGGATCTGGCCCGTGGCCACGGGCACGGCGATACAGGCCGTGCTGGCACGATGCTGACATCCGTATCCGTGGGGCTGGCCCACCTTCGCCGTCGGCCTTTGCGGACGGGACTCACCTGTACGACGCTTATCCTGTTGACGTTCGTCGTCTTGTCATTCACCTCGATCCAGGAAACGCTGCGGGCGAACTGGATCGATACCCAACAGCCGGCGCCCTACACCGGTGCTCTGGTCAGGATGCGTTCGTGGCGCGCGATGGAGATGAATGCCTACGACGCGCTGCGCGACCGCTTTGGCAAGCAGAACACGGTACCGCGTGCTTGGATGTCGGTTGCCAGCCTAGCCAGCACCTTCCGGATCGATCGTGAAGATCTCGCTGGACCATCGGCAAGTGTTCTGGGATTCTCCGGCCTCACGGCGCGTGAGGCCGATCTGGTGGGCCCTCAGCAGGATCTGGTGGCCGGTCGATGGCTCGCGACAGGCGAGCTGGATGCCTGTCTGCTGCCATTGGGTGTGGCGGATTCGCTGGCCATCGGCGCAAGGGATCTCGATGATGCCAGGGTGCGCATCTTCGGCGAGGTCTTCCGCGTCGTCGGCATCCTGCATCCAGAGGCACTGGATCGGGTGGATCTCAATGGTGAACCCCTCACACCGCTGGACCCCGAAGCGCAGAAGCCGGTCGAATCCGAGATGGGCACCAGCTCCGGACGATTGCCTGCTTTCTCGCACCTTCCCGGTTCACAGGTTGCCGTGTTGCCCTGCGCCGCACTGCTGCGCTGGGAGAAGGCGACGCTGGCCTCGGTTGGCATCCTGGTTCCTGAGGGAGAGCAGGTGCAGGAGGTTCTCTCGGAGCTATCACAGACCCTGGATCTGAATCTGTTCGTCGGTCTTGAAGGGCGTCGGTACCTCGTCAACACGGTCGGTGTGGCCTCCGTGTCGGGTCTCGGGGCGCTGGTCGTGCCGGTCGGCATTGCTGCACTGGTCGTGCTCAATACCATGCTGGGTGCGGTCTATGAGCGTACCAAGGAAATTGGCACGTTCAATGCCGTCGGGCTGGCACCGAGCCACGTGAGTGGGTTGTTCATGTCTGAAGCGGTCGCCTTTGCGGTGATCGGTGCGGTTCTGGGATATCTGCTGGGCCAGGCGGCGGCGCAGGGCATGGGGGCCTTGGGACTGTTCCCGGGTCTCCAGCTCAACTATTCCTCCATGTCCGCCGTTCTCACCCTTGGACTCGTCGTCCTGCTGGTGGTCCTGTCCGCCCTGTATCCAGCCCGAATGGCGGGGCAGATCTGTACGCCGGGCGTCGAGCGACGCTGGCGTCCGCCGGCGCCGGAAGGCCATCGACTGCAGATGCAGTTGCCCTTCACCCTGAATCGGCGTGATGCCATGGGCATGGCCGCATTCCAGGCTGAATTCTGGGCGGCTCACCAGGAGCAATCTATCGGGGCTGGCTTTTACGTGGAGTCCCTGGCAGTGTGTCACACGCCAGATACGGATGCCAGTGTCAGGATCGAGGCCCGCACCTGGTTGGCTCCCTTTGATCAGGGCGTCGTCCAAGAGGTGTGCTTATTGATGGCACCCGGCGTCGATCCGCGCTACTGCGATATCAACATCAACCTCGACCTGTTGTCTGGAGATCAGGATACGTGGGCGCGCGTCAGTCGCACATTTCTCGATGACCTGCGCAAGCAGTTCCTCATGTGGCGAGCTCTTTCCGACGAGGATCGGGAACAGTACGTGGCGCAACTGCCGACGTGGCTTGAGCAGCAGACGGTCGCGGGAGCCTGAACATGGCGACACTGCGACTCATCTTCCTCATCACCACGATTACCACCGGATCGGCGTGGCTCATTCAGCGCTCGGAGTTGCTCTACAATGGTCCGGCCCTGGCGGGTGGTACCTCACCCTTCGGTCAGGTGTTCATCGCGATCCCCGTGCTGGTTCTGGCACTGACCTCCGTTCTGCGTCGATGGCTGCCTCAAGGTGAGCGTGCCACACTCTACGCGGCACTGGTGATCGGCGTTTCGGCGACGGGCGCCGCCTTCCTGCACCGATTTCTGCCCGGCCTGGTGACCGGCTACTACGGTGGTTTTGCCAGTCCCACCGGTCTCTACTACCGCTTCCTCAAGATCGTTCCACCGTGGCTGGTTCCCGGGTCTTTCAACGAGCCCCCCGCAGTGGGCGCCTTCGAAGGCGGAGTGGGCGTACCCTGGTCTGCCTGGATGGCACCGATGGCGGCCTGGGGGCTCTTCTTCGTTCTCCTCTTCGGCACGAGCCTGTGCCTGGTCGCCATCTTCCGGCGCCGCTGGATGGAGGTGGAGCGCCTCGGATTTCCCTTGCTCGAGCTTCCCCTGGGGCTATTGCGCAATGACCTGTTGGGGCGACCCCTGTTCTGGTGGGGATGTTTGATTCCCGGCCTGCTCTTCGGCATCAATGGGCTCCATCACTACCATCCGGCCGTGGGCGAATTGTCAACCACACTGGATCTGGGCCACTTCCTGCTCGAAGAGCCCTGGAAGGCGATGGCGACCTTTGAGTCCTCCTTCATCTTCCAATTCTCACCCCTGCTGATTGGTGTCGCCTTTCTGGCGCCTGTGGAGATCTCATTTTCCACGTGGTTCTTCTTCCTCTTTTCTCGCGTGCAACTGCTGGTTACGCAGATGATGGGGCGAATGGAAGAGCGTGGGGAATTCATCACCGGGCACGGTTCGCCATGGCTGGACTGGCCGGGACACTTTCCCTTCCTCATGTGTCAGGCCCGTGGCGGGCTGCTCTTTCTGGCCGGCTTCAGTCTCTGGGCCGCCCGTGGATCCATGCGAGAGATGTTCAGCCTCAGCCGTGGCGCCGTGTGGGGATTCCTGGCTGGTTGCACCGGACTGTGGTTGTGGATCGTCGCCATCGGTGTCCCGCCCCTGATGGGGGCATTGACGCTGCTGCTCTTCTTTCTGATTTCGCTGGCTTTCGTACGCATGCGCGTGGATGGTGGTCTACCCATCACGACCGTGCACCAGATCGTCGGTTACCTGTTCTTCGTGACCCTCGGAACCGGCCCGGGTCTGTTCGCTGACCAGACCTATGTTGCCTTCGGCTTCCTGGCGGTGCTGGGTTTCACCATCATCGGCATGTGGCCGGCGATGCAGTTCGAAGGGTTGAAGCTGGCAGAGCAGAGCGGCGTCAGCGACAGCCGGATGATCTGGGCCATGGTCCTTGGCCTGCTCGTCGGACTGGTGTCCGGCACGTTCTTCACGCTGGATACGGTCTACGAGTACGGGCTTTTTGCCATGCAGGAGCAGGGAGGTGCCCGCAACGAGGCCCGGATCGGTCGCTTCTATTTGTATCTGATCAAGGATGCAGGAACGGTGGAAGGCGGGACCGACTGGCTCCGCCTGGGATTCCACGCCGTTGGCGGGGGCATCACATGGATCCTGGCCGCCCTGCGTCAGCACTTTCTGCGCTGGCCCTTTCATCCCATGGGGTTTGTTT
>JABHDC010000240.1 GCA_018673255.1 Gemmatimonadota bacterium | reverse complement strand
TGCATGTGAAGGATCTGGCCAACGTGGCCGAGACCTCGCGGCAACTGCATGTGGCCATGCCCCTGTCGTCACAGGTCATGGAGATGATGCAGGCCATGCTGGCTGCCGGGCACGACGACGTCGACCACGGTGGCCTGGCCCTTTACTACGAGCAGGTGAATGGTTTTTCGCTGAAGGAGTGAGATCCGCCACTGGTGCAGCGTGACGCAATTCGGTTCCCACGCGGGCGCCACGCTGCACCAGTGGCCGGCTATTGGCGGCAGGATGTTGCGTCGGTGTAATTTGCATGCAATCCATGTGCTGCCACCGATCTGATACCGAAGGGACCGAGCCGTCCCGCATCCTCAGCGGAGAGGAGACGTAAGGCCTCTCCATGCCGGCCCCCTCTGTCTGGATTGCCGAGAGTTTCGGCTTTGTCCGCGGGAACATCCTCGTCCTGACCATCTCCGGTGCCCTGGGGATGTTCAGCCGCAGCATGGTCTTCCCCTACGTGCCGCTCTACATCCTGTCTCTGGGTGGCGACCCGGAACAGGTGGGCATCGTCTACGCCCTCGGTCCTCTGGGCGGGCTGCTCATGTTTCCCATTGCCGGTTACCTGGCCGATCATATGAGCCGGCCCCGGCTCATCGCGGCGGCAGGCTATTTCTCCGCCCTGATGCTGCTGATCAATGCCATGGCACCGACCTGGGAGTGGGTCGCGGCGGCGCGTCTGCTGCAGGGCGTCGCCGTCTGGCACTTCCCCGCCACATCAGCGATTGTGGCCGATTCTCTGCCCCCTGAACGACGGGGCCGAGGCATTGCGACGATGGCCGCCCTGGCAGGATCGTTGGCCCTGTTTGCACCCTATCTGGCCGGCACGACGCTGGATGCCTGGGGCGTCGACCGTGGCATGCGGATTCTCTACGTGGCCATGGCTGCTGCCTACGCCGGCGGTGCGACGATCAACTTGTTCTTCCTGAAGGAGACGAGGACGACGCCCACGACGGCGATCGACATGTCGAATCTGTCGCAGACCTTCCGGGAGGTCTACGCCGGTATCCTGCCGATGCTGCGGGCTTTCCCGACGGCGCTGAAGGCCCTTTCAGCCATCGTCATTCTCTGCTTTGTCTGCAATGGTCTGGCCGGCCCATTCTGGGTCGTCTACGTGACGACACATGTTGGACTGTCGTCATCGCAGTGGGGGCTGATTCTGCTCGTGGAAGCGGGGCTGCGCAATCTGGCAACCATTCCTGCCGGTTTCCTCGTCGATCACTTCGGCCGGCGTCCTTTCATCATCACGGCGTTGCTGGTCTCCTGTCTGATCCCCGTTATTTTGCTGGCCGGCACCTTTGCGCAGATCCTGATTCTACGGTGTGTTGTGGGCATGGTTTCCGCCTTCTTCAGCCCTGCCATGGGTGCCCTCATGGCCGACATCGTGCCGAGTGCCAACAGGGGGCGTGTCATGGCGGCGATCGGTCGGGGCACGGTGATGGTCGGGGGCGCCACGGGCGGGATCGGCGGACCGGGCGTCGGATTCCTGATCACCGGACCCCTTATTGTGGCTTCCGCCTGCGGGGGGTTGTTGTATGCCTGGAGTCCGGCGGCGCCCTTTCTGTTTGTACTGGGTGCGATGGTGATTGCCGTGGTACTTGCCGTACGTTTCCTGCACGAACCAAAACAAGCTGAAATCTGAGGGACAGAAGAGATGGACTATCGTGAACTGGGTCGTACCGGTGTACTCGTATCACCCGTCTGTCTGGGCACGGCCTTCCGCAGTCAGGAAGATGAAGATGTCTGCGTGCAGGTCATCGAACGCGCCATCGACAAGGGCTGCAACTTCATTGATACCGCTCTGTATGGAGAGGGTCGGTCCGAAAAGGTTGTCGGCCGGGCACTCAAGGGACGCCGGGACGAGATCGTGCTGACGACGAAGATCTTCGGCACCCTCGGCGGCGGGCCCAATCGGGGCCGCTTGAATCGGTTGAATCTGATGAGTGGTATCGAGGCGAGCCTGCAGCGGCTGCAGACGGACTACATCGACCTGTATCTGCTGCATTCCTTCGATCCGCACACGCCGCTGGATGTGACCCTGCGGGCACTCGACGATCTGGTACGCCAGGGCAAGGTCCGCTACATCGGCTGCTCGAACTTTGCAGCCTGGAAGATCATGGAAGCACTGTGGATCTCATCCGAAGCAGGCCTGGCATCGCTCGTCTGTACCCAGTCGCAATACAATCTGCTGAATCGCTTCGAAGTAGAACCGGCACTGATGCCACTGTGTCGGCAGTTCGGCGTAGGGATCATGGCCTACAGTCCTCTCGCCATTGGCCTGCTCACCGGTCGCTTCCGTCGCGGGCAGGAGCCACCCGAGCATACACCATGGAGTCGGGGTGAGAATACGGGGTTGAGTCCGCACAAGTACACGCTGGAGGACGCCATGGACGAGTTCAACGACCGGATTGTGGCAACCCTGGTCGAGGTCGCCCAGCGGCACGACCGCACGCCGGCCCAGGTGGCCATCGCGTGGATCCTCGATCACCCGGAGGTCAGCGCGCCGATTCTGGGTGCTGATCAGCTGGAGCATGTGGATGAGATCTTCTCAGGGATCGAGTGGTCCCTGCCGGCAGAAGAGCGTCAGCTGCTCGACGAGGTGTCCGAACGACCGCAGCCGCGCAAGTTCGCCTGACGTTTCCGGGCGGTCGACCTACAGGTCTGGTTCATCCGGGTGTGGCTGTCCCTTGCCGGTTTCCAAATACCCCTTGAGGCTCACGCCCAGGAAGAAGCCCCACTTGGCATTGCAGTGCATGTAGAATTCCGATGTGTCCTCCCAACCCGAGTGCTCGAAGAGGAGGACGACATCGCCCTCTTCCGGGCGGATCTGGAAGCGGAAGTCATGACCCTTCCACGGCCCGTCGACACATTGCCAGGCCACACAGCGATCCTCGGCAAGTTCTCGGATTTCCATGTCGGGTCCGTGTTCGCCATCGCCGAAGCGGAACTGGGCGATCGACCCCTCGCGCGAATCGGTCTCAACCATCGGTGTCCACCATCGACTGAGCCCGTCGCGATCCGTCAGGGCGCGGTAGAGTTCAGAGGGGCTTGAGTGGATCTGGATTCGGTGCTTGATCTCAGCCATGGGATGTCGCCTCCATCTGAATGCCGGTGAGGGTTTCCAGGATGTGGGTCCAGCCACCCAGGTGATCCTGACGGGATGATCTGCTACCCAGATTTTCGTGGAGGAGTGTGACTTCGGTCGCCTCGGCGTCGATCTGGGCAAAGTCGATGGTCACGCGGCTGCCGGCTGGCGCATTTGCCGACTCCCACGTGAAGATGAGTCGCTCCGGGCGTTGAATGCTCTCGTAGATGCCTCGATGGGGAAGTTCCCGTTCACCCACGAGCATGACGATTTCGAATGCGCCGCCTTCTCTGGGCTCGACGGCGACGTGCCCCAATTCGACACCCGGGGCGGGACACATGAAGCGTCGAAGCATCTCAGGATCCAGCCAGGCTTCGAACACACGCTCTCGTGCCACCGGAATCGTACGGGTCACGAGCACCCGATCCTCTTCACTCATCGGTCTCTCCTTCCTTTGTTGTCAGGGCGTCGGCCAGTGCCTCCAGCCGTCGACTCCAGTATTGGTGATAGTGCCCTAGGAATTCGTATGGACGACGCAGGCCATGCCAGTCGACGCGGATCCGGTGCACACGGCCCTCGATCTCCCGGTGAATGAGTCCGGCCCGCTCCAGGCACTTGAGGTGTTTGGATACACCGTTGAGACTCATGGAGAACGCCTGGGCGATCTCGGTAACTTTCAATTCTTCAGCTTCGCGCAGCAGATCGATGATCTTGCGACGTGTCGGGTCGGCGAGAGCTGAGAATGCCAGGTCGAGGCGTGCTTCTTCAGCAGTTTTTTTATCAACCATGTGGTTGAATATATGTTCAACCGTGCGGTTGAGCAAGTGTGATCGCGGCGGGAGTCGAATTCGGAGTAGAAAAAAGAAAAGGGGGTCCGCCAGGCGGCGGCCCCCTCAGTTACCGATCACATCCAGGTGGACTCAGAAGGCGCCATTCAGGCTGAGGATGAAATTGCGTGTGTCGCCCAGATTCCGTTCGAGCTGCGTGTAGTTGTAGTTCAGCAGATTGTTGACACCTGCCGTCCAGGTCAGGCCGAACCAGATCAGCTGGAGCCGTGTGTTGAGCTCGTGCTGGTCGACCCGTTCGTCACCGGCATAGATGGAAACCCGCTGCAGGCGGCTGGCATAACGATAGTCCACGCGTCCGGAGACCGGTCCCAGATGCACGGAGGGGCTCAGTTGAATCGACCACCGCGGTCGATAGGCCAGGGGGCGTTCCAACTGTAGATCCTCTGAATCCAGGAGGGTCAGCCCGCCATCCAGATGCAAGCGCTGATCCAGCAGTCGGGTGCCACCGGCCAGCTCGAACCCTCGAATACGTGCGTCGTTCACATTCTGGAAACTGACGACGATCCGTGAACCCGTCTGCGCCAGGTCGACGAGGGGCTCGACGAAATCGTGGTAGTCGTTCTGGAAAACCGCCAGGTCCACAAAGGTTGCCGGGCCCAACGTCTTGCGGGCGCCTGCCTCGTATGACCAGGACCTCTCGGGATTCAGATCTTCGACGGGGACAACCTGGAAATTCCCCGCCTTGAAGCTCATGGTGCGTTCCGCCGTCGAGGGCACACGGAAGCCGCGACCAGCCGAAGCACGCAGGGACAGTGTTGAGGTGGGACGGAAGTTCACCCCCACGCGAGGGCTGACCTGTCGATACGGTGTATCGTCATCCAGGTCGTGCTGATCGAAGCGCGCCCCCGCTGTCAGTCGAAGATTCTGGCGCAGCCGCCACTCATCCTGCAGGAACGCGCCGAGGGCAACCTCTGTATGGCTGCCGTCGAAGAACTTGCCCTCCACCAGATGCATCTTGCCATCCACGCCGGCGGTGATGAAGTGATTCTCCCGGGGCAGCCAGTCCAGCTGCACTTCGAGGCCGGGACCGTGGGCCGGTGAGAATTCGCCGCCGCGATCGAACTGATTGCCGAGTACCGACCGCAGCAGCGATGCTCGGACACGCAGATGCGAGCGGGCTGACATGGGGCGCGAATACTTCAGATACGAGTTGATCCAGGCGACCTTCAGCACGTTGCCATCGTCCTGGGCCAGCAGCGGATGGAACAGCTGTGCCGGGGCACTGTTGGCCAGGCCATCAGTGGAACCGGGGACGAAGGGGGAACGCCACTGTACGAAGACGCCCGAATGATCCCGCAGCCAGGCGAGGTAGAATTCCAGTTCCGAGGCATCGGCGAAGCGGCGACTGATCTTGCCGCTGACCGTCCACTTGTTGAAGTCGCCTGCCTGGCGGTCGCTGGTGGAGGCATAACGACTGGCGGCCAGGCGGAAGGCCGTGGCGCCAAAGGCACGAGAGTAGCCCAGGTCGAGGCGTTCGTAGTGGAGGGTCTTGTCCGTCCAGTCCCACTCCGATTCGGAGGGCTCATCGTACAGCCCGGCAGCGGACCGAATGCTGAATACACCACCCTGGCTCGGCCGTCGGGTGATGACATTGACGACCCCGCCGATGGCACCGGAACCATACAATGCGGAGCCTGCCCCCTTCACAACTTCGACGCGTTCGACTTCGTGAACGGGAATGATATCCCAGCTGATTCCGCCCGTGTCACTGGAGATGATGGGGACACCGTCCAGCAGCAGCAGTGCACGATTGCCTGCATTGGCCCGGTAGCCGGTGGCCCCGCGGATGTTGATATCGTCTTCCATGAAATAGACGCCGGGCACCATTTCGAGGGCATCGTCGATGCGCAGGTCGGTGCGGGCGCTGATCTGCCCCCGATCGAGAACGGTCACACTCGTGGAGGACTCATCCAGTGTCTGCGGCCGGCGATCTGCGGTCACAACGACCGGGTTGAGAGAGATCGCTGCCGTGACCATGTCGACTCGAAGGGGATCCGTCGTGGGCACGACCACATCGAGGACGGCCACACGGTAGCCGATCATGCTGATTCGCAGGTGCTGATTGCCGGTGGGAACACGGCCAACGGCAAAGTTTCCTTGCATGTCACTGATCGTTCCCAGGACCGTTCCCAGGATCTGAATGTTGGCGCCTGCCAGACGCTGTCCGGTGTGGGCCTCGTAGATCGTGCCCTCCACCAGGGCGCCCGACTGGCCCAGTGTTTCACGGCCCGTCATCAGCGACAGGAGGCAGAGCATCCAGAGCAACCCAGGCCGCCAGGGACGATGCACCGCGGTATCCACCAGACCCGTTCGGCCTCGGACTGTGCCGCGGGCGAGAGAGAGGATCACATGGCTGATGATCCCGTTCATCTTGCTTTGCTCAGATCGACGATGATGTTCACGTCTCGTGCCGTGTCACCGCGGGCGACGGTCAGATGCGCCGGTTCACCTGAACCGGGGACGGTTTCATAGACACCGATCTCGCGGAAGTCGAAGATGCTCGCGCCGCGCGCCAGCCAGAGGACGACGATGTATTCATAACTGTCCGGCGGGATGGCCAGCTTGTAGTCGAAAGAATCGATCTGTGTAGGCAGGGTGATATTGAGGGCGGCCATGCGGAAGAATTCCAGCAGATTCGTTGGTCGTGTACGATAGGCGGCAATGCCCATCAATTCTGTATTGTCCGGCCACGAGCCCTCGTAGGTGAGTTGGCCGGTGATGACGGCGCCCCGATCTACGAGTCCGAAGTCGGCCGTCAGATCCACATCCTCGACAACGGGTGCATCCTCGGTGACGTGAACCGTATCGGGGAAAGAGATCCCGCCACCGGAGAGCGACGCGCCGTAGAGACCGAGTACGTCAGACCAGACGACCGGTTCTTCCAGCGCCTTCCACACGACAGCGATGGCCGCATAGCTGCCGAGACTGGGCACCTTGATCTCGTAGTCGGCGCTGCCGGCAGCATAATCAAGGCGCGCACTCTGCGACAGGGCCAATTCGACCACATCAGACGGAGGGAAATCTCGGGAAGCGACGACGACGACCCACGCCGTATTGTCCGGTGGATCGCCTTCAAAGGTGATCGTGCCGCGAATGGACGGCACGCCGACCTGTGGTGAGATGCCATGGTCGAGAGAACACGTTGTCAGCGCGATCGTCGCCAGCAGGGGCAGCCCGATTCGTGTGACGATGGTCGAAAGTGTGGCCACGAGGTCTCTCAGGCGACCGGTTCGAGGTCGAGGTTGTCTTTGACCATCGTGCTCCAGCGTCCCGAGGCCAGGATCGATTCGACCATGCCGCGTTCGTGGGCGATGCCCTGGCCGGCGATATCGAAGGCGGTGCCGTGGTCGACGGAGGTGCGCAGGAATTTCAGACCCATGGTGAGGCTGACCGTGCCATGGAAGTCAAGTGTCTTGGCGGCGATATGTCCCTGGTCGTGGTAGAGGGACAGGACGCCATCATAGCGGCCTTCGTAGGCCTGGTGGAAGACGGAATCAGCCGGTACCGGACCGGCGACATTCCAGTTGCGGTCCAGGGCTGCCTGCACGGCTGGCGTGATCGTCTCCATCTCTTCCGTGCCGAACAGTCCCTGTTCACCGCCATGAGGATTGAGGGCCGCCACTGCGACCAGCGGTTTCTCAATGCCCAACTGACGCAGATACAGATCGCACAGTGGTAACGCATCGAGAATCAGCTCCCGGGTGATGGCATCGGGAATCTCGCGGAAGGAAATGTGGCGCGTGAGGAAGAAGACCTTGAGCGTCTGGGCCACGAAGAGTGTCATGGGCTCACGGTGAGCTGCCTTGGCCTTGAGGACGGCTGTATGGTCGATGAAGGGTACCCTGGCCGCCTGCAGCGACTCCTTGTTCAGTGGTGCCGTCGCCAGGCCATCCAGATCACCACTTAAAGCTGCGTCGATGGCCTGATCGAGATAGGTATACCCTGCGCGTCCACCCTCAGCACCGATCTTTCCCAGTGGCACCGGCGTATCCAGCACACCACAATCGAAAAAGTCGATACAACCGTGTTCAGAGCGACCCGCAGAGGGTCGGTTCACACGATTCAGCGGTGTCGACAGACCAAGGAAGCGGATGGCATCTGTCAGCACGGCCTCGTCTGCGTACACGACGGGTCGAACCGTCTCATAGGTGGCCGGATTCTGCAACGCCTTGAGCACGATCTCAGGTCCGATGCCGGCGGGATCGCCGACGGTGAGGCCAATCAAGGGGCGGTCAGACATGGCAAGTACCCTTCAGGATGGCCCGCGTCAGGTCATTCGGTCGGCGAAAGAGCTCTCTCACTGCCGCATCTTCGTGTTCGACCAGGCGGCGGGGCATGGGCGTATGGTTGCTCAGGGGTGCGTGGGAAGCCAGGCCGAAGTAGATGTGGATCGTGCGTCGCTCGTGTGGCGTGGTGCGCAGACGACCCGCATGACATGATCCGGCATTGAAAAGCAGCGCCGTGCCGGCGGGGCCCAGCAGATCGCGGGCGCCCTTGCCGTCACAGGCGGGCAGATCATCCTGCGGACCACACTTCGCTTCTGCCGATTCCGGGACGACACTGAAGCAGTGTGTCGAAGTATCCACATCCGTGAGATAGTACACCAGAGACAGCGCCTCGATTCCGAGTGGATGATCGGGATTGTTCGGGCGGTCGCGGTGCCAACCGGCGGGTGGGGGAGATTGCGTAATGGGGGCACGGACCATCACCGAATGCTCCTCCACGACCAGTTCGTCACCAACCAGAGATTTCACCAGAGGCAGCAGCTCCGGGTGCATGAGACTGTGGTCGAGGGCGGTATCGGTCAGCAGCATCGTCACGCACTGGCGACGGCCTCCCTCGCCCCGATTCGCCCAGAGGCCGGCGTAGTCGCGCCGATGGGCGTCGATGGCGTCGTTGAGGGACTGGACCTGATCAACGCTCAAGGCGTCGGGCAGAACGCAGAATCCGTCGCGCACGAAGTCGTCAGCGGTATCGGGCCTGATCATCGATTTCCTCGCAGGGCACGTTGCATCTCCGGCCTGAACATGGATGATGATCGTGAATCCCAATCATCCTTCAGAATGCAGGCAATATATCCCTGCAGCGTCACAGAGCCAGCGACTGTCGCGCGACGGACGTGACGATGCCGGTCAGGAGGTGGCCAGCGGTGTTTATCTGTATCGTCTACGTACCGATACGTCCACCCGGGCGTTCCGCAACCTGCTGCTGCGGTCATCCGGGACACTTCCATACCGGAGTTCGATCCAATGATGTTGTCCGGCTCCCTGCGCCACCTGTCCTTCACCGTTGTCTGCCTTGTGTGGCTCGTTGACCTCAGTGGAGCTGAAGACTTCCGTGTCCTGCCCTATCTGCAGAACCCGGCGCCTGAAGCGATGACGATCCTCTGGCTCTCCGATGACGAGACGCCCGGAACGGCACAGATCACCACTGCAGGCGCCGAGATACAGCAGAATGCGATCGTTTTTCTGGCCGAGGGGTTGGCCTATCCCAGCTGGGAGGCGGATACCTATTTCGGCGGCGCGCCACCATCGCCGCCCTTTCGCCACCGCGTACGATTTGAGGGCCTGTCGCCAGCCACGTCCTATCAATACAGGGTCCGCCAGGGGGTCTCGGAATTCGAGGGGGGCTTCACGACGGCACCGGCGCGTTCCTCGAGCGACCCGGTACGACTGATCTTCTTCGCCGATTCCGAGACCGAACCTGAGTCGACGGGGAAACACACAGATTGGCCCGATCCGACCGTCTCCGGCAAACGCCCTTATCTGCTGGATCAGACGCAGGGGTTGCTGAACAATCTCCAGGTGATTGCTGATCGGAATCCGCAGCTACTGGGCATTGCCGGCGATCTGGTCGAGTCCGGTGGCGAGCAGCGGGACTGGGACGAATTCTGGCGCCACATGACGCATGTGGGTGACGCCAATCTTGCCGCCCGGATTCCCCTGGTTGTGGCGCCCGGAAACCACGAGTACTACGAGGGCCCCAGAATGGGGCGGTACGAGCAGCCTGGCTCAGAGCGGGCGATCGGTCGCTGGCTCAGCTACTTCGAGAATCCTGAGAATGGTGATCCTCATGCGGAAGGCCGCTACTACCGGCTCGATTATGGACCGGTGACGCTGATCTGCCTCGATGTCACCAACGGGATTCCCCAGGGGTCGGAGGAAGACACCAACTACTTCCTGCTGGGTGACGGTGAAACAGGTGGCGGCAATTCGCCAAGCTTCGGCGAAGGGTCGCGTCAGCGATCATGGCTGCGTGAACAGCTGGCCGACAGTCGCCGGCACAGTGCCTTCACCTTCGTCTTCTTCCACCACGTGCCCTATTCGGTGGGCCCCCACGGCTGGCCGGCGGGAGATGGCACCGGGCAGGATGCGCAGTCGGGTGTGCCCGTACGATCGCTCACACCGTTGTTTCACGAATTCGGTGTCGATGCCCTGATCGCCGGTCACGACGAGATGTGGGAGCGCTCGCGTCTGGGGGGCACGCAGATCCTCGATGACGGGACCCGCCGTGACCATACGTTGCACGTGTACGACGTGGGCATCGCCGGCGATGGCCTGCGAGGTCCCCAGCAAGGATTGACTAACCCCTACCAGCAGTTCCTCGCCCATCACGATGCGCCGGAGGTCTGGTCGGATGGCGTGCTGGAGGCCGGCGGCAAACACTATGGGCATCTGGAGATCGACATCCTGCCGGCTGATGGAGGCTGGGAGGCCGTCCTCAAACCTGTCCACGTCTTCCCATTCGTTGCAGAAGATGGCTCCCTGAATGGCTACGAGCGCCGACTCTACGACGACATCGTCGTTCTCAGGGATGTGGTGACGGCGATCGAGACCGATCAGGTTAGCTCAACACCCGAGGTGCACCATCTGCAGCCACCCTACCCGAATCCCTTCAACAGCACCGTCCTGGTGCGCTTTCAACTGGCCGGTGAAGAGACTGTCACCATCGATGTCCGCGATGGCCGGGGAGCGCACGTTCGCAAACTCGTCAGCCGCCGAATTGCAGCAGGGTGGCACACGGTTGAGTGGAATGGTCGTGATGATGGTGGCAGGGAAGCTGCCAGTGGCGTGTATCTGATCTCGCTGAAGGCGGGCGCCGTGCGAGATACGGTTGAGGCGGTGCTGGTTCGATAGGAACCTGCCCGGCCAGGCCGGTTCGTGGGCCTTAGTGTGCAGCCGGTTCGTGGGTCCTAGTGCGCAGCCGGTTCGTGGGTCCTAGTGCGCAGCCGGTTCGTGGGTGACGACACGCTGCCCATCGGGATAGAGCTTCCCCGTCTGCCGGTCGAAGGCGTAGGACAGTTGGATCGACTCGGTCGGCTCATCGTTGTAGTTGAACCGGAGAATGACATCCTCCAGGATCAACTGCAGATCGGTCACGTCATCGTGGAGGACGGGGAAGACGAGATACCCCTCGGACTCCTGTCCGGAGAACACGACGTCATCGGTGAGCATGGTCTGGCGCAACAGGTCCAGGCGTTCGCGCAACCGGGCGTATTCATTGCCCCGGTAGCCGATCGCATAGGCGCGGTAGTAGTTGCCCAGCTGTGACAGGGAGAGGGACCGATACTGCCGGCCATTGCCGGCGACCAGGAGTGTCTGCGCCGGATCGAGCTTCACTTTCGGATAGCTGTAATTCTTCATCGTCGCGTGAAAGACGGTGAATCGTTGGCGTGTGGAGTCCAGTCCGGAAAACTCGGAATCGCCGAAGGTGTAGGCATTTGTCGATTCCACCCCGCCCGTCGACGCGGCGGCGAAATTGCGATTGAGTTCAGCATCCGTCATGGGTCGCAAGGTGAGCTCGAAGCGGTCGAGCTGATACACGACACTGCCATCATCGTGCACCGTCATCCCTTGCTCCTGCTCTTCTTGTGGCAGCAGTGGGCCGGCGAAGGGCTGGTATGCGCAGCTCAATAAGCTGAGGCTCATGGCCAGCAGGATGGCCTGAATCGTGACAGAACTCGGGGAGATTGTTCGAATGTGTCTCATGTCGTCGACCGTGCGGGTGTTGCGACCATTGAACCGGTGGCCCTGTGCGGACAACCAGAAGCGGCGGCTGGGTTCGGGCACCGCTGGCGAAAAGTAGAGCGGGTGTCCCGAATTGCACAAGCTTTGCCAGCAGAGAATCCCTACCATTGATGGCGCTGGATCTTGACGATAGCTTGGAAGCCATCGTTACGTTACGAACTGAAACGCATACTCTCATCCTGGAACAATGGGTCCACTGTCCGTAATCCACTGATGCGCAACTACTTGAGGCATATTCTGATCAGCACGTCTGAGGCGGCCCTCTCGCCGGGAGTTCGGCGATCTGCGCTTGGTCGGATGGTTCTGGTCCTTGTGGCGGTTGCGGCTCCGGCCTTTGGTGCCGAGTTCGTCGTCGGCGGAACGCAGAACACGTGGGCAAGTTCGGGTCTCACACCCGGCGGTGTGATCGCCTTTGTCGAGCAGATCGAGTCTGTTGTGGAAGGGGATGTGTCCCTCTTCGTCGTTGATCAAGATTCGGTTGCGAGTCTGACCCACTGGATGATGCCGGTCCGTGTGGATACGGGAGTGAATATCACCTACGGCATGCTGGACCGTGGCGGCGAGATCGACATCAATCTTTCTGATGAACAGGTCGACCGCGATCAATTGGAGGGAATCCTCAATGGCGATCACAGGGTCGCCTTCGACAGGAAACCCGTAGATGGCCGTGCGATCCAGAACAATGGGATCATTGTCTTCGTTGATCTTGGGGCTCGATTCGGTGTCAATCGAATCCTCTTCTATCCCCGCATGACTCAGCAGTTCCCCTTCGCCAATGATTTCATGCGTGGATACGAACTGTATATCAACGATGGCCAACCCGAGAATCTTTTTGCCAGTGGCCAGCCCAACTTTGTCTCGCCGGTCAGCCGGAATACGGACAATGCGGACACGACGGTCGTTGTTGAGATCGAGGCACAGTTCGTTCGTTATCTCCAGCTCAAGTCGATCATCAATGCCGGCTTCGAGATCGATGAAATCGAGATCTACGGAACGGGTTTTGTGCCCGAGGCGAGCTACGAGTCACACCCGCTGGAACTTGGCGACGAGTCCGTCTGGGGCCAGATCCGCTGGCTGGAGGCGATTGCTGGAGATCCGGAGGATTCATCAGTCGAGGTCCGTGTGCGTTCCGGATCCGATGATACACCAGATGTCTTCTACCGTGAGATCCGTATTGGGGGCGTGATCACCGGACTCTCAACCGATGACGAGCAGGGCAACCCGCTGACCCGCGAAAGCTACGAGCAGTTGCTGCGAGATGGTCGGGCCGTGATCAAACAGACCGACGCAGAGAACTGGGGCCAATGGCAACTGGTCGACAATGGCCAGACTCTCTCACTGCCGGCACCGCGTCGCTACCTGCAGTTCAGTGTTCACTTTTCGAATCGAACGCTGGGATCGGCTCGAGCGTTGGCCCAGTTGGCCTTCGAGCACAGCCCACCTCCCGTGGATGGTCTGGTTGCTGAAGTACAGCCTGATGTGGCCCAGATCAGTGAACCGACGACCTTCACTTTCGTAGCCCGTATTGAGAATCGCACCCGGCGCGATGGGTTTACGCGGTTCGATGTCGAGACGCCGGCGCGTATTACCGCCATCCACTCGGTCGTGGTCCGTGACGCGGATGGGGGAGAGGTTGCACGTGGCGACTTCGGTGCCATCGATGCCGGGACGACATTGCCAGTGCAGAGTGGTCTCATCCATATCGAGGCGATCGACGAGGAGCACTTCTCATTGCGTCTGCCCCGGATGACTGAGGACGGCGCAACGATCGAGATAGTCTTTGATTCCAAGGTCTTCCGCTACGGAACCAGATTCCAGGGGCGCGCCTTCGCTGACGGGGCCGACCTCCCTCTCCTGACGGAGGGTGGTAATGCCACGTCGTCTCTCCAGACGGACGGGTTACTGGTGCGCGTATCGATCGGATCGAAGATCGTCGGTCCCCTGATCATTTCACCGGCTGCGTTCTCACCAAATGGTGATGGAATAAACGATGTGGCGCGTGTTGACTTCGTCGTCCAGCACCTGGTGACACCTTCACCGGTGCGCGTCGATGTCTACGACCTGAGTGGTCGTCGAGTGCGACAACTGGCCGACACCCGTCAGAGCAGTGGTGAGTACAGCATCGATTGGGACGGACGTGATGATGAAGGAGGGCTCCTGCCTCCGGGTCTGTACATCGTCGCCGTCGAGATTCGTTCCGATGAAGGCAGCCATCGGCGTCTCGCCCAGGCTGCGGTCGTTTACTGATATGAGTCTTGTGATATGAGTTTGCCAACAGAGAGGACGCAAGGGGTGCGCATGAGTCAGCCCACGACAAGTCGTCGGATCTACCGGATCGTCGCCACCGCTATATGTGTCGGCCTTCTCGCCCTCCCTGCCATGTCTCAGGACTATGGCGCCCGTCTTGGTACGGTCAAGCGGGGCGGTGATGTCAATTTTGAACCCACCGGTCCGGGGGTGCTCTTCGACGCGCTCGATCCGGCCGTAAAGAAGTGGTATGTGCCGCAGGAGCTCTTCAACGAATACGGTTGGAATCAGTGGCAATACAACAACTACGCTCGCGAGCGCTACCAGCGATATGTCGATACAGCCATTGAGGGAGACTATTTCTACGACCAGTATGGCAGCTTCGTCACTCGCGGCTGGCTGGTCTACGACTGGCAGGAGGATCGCCCCCAACAGTTTGGCAGCACGGTCTTCAAGACCAAGCGCTATCGTGACTGGTTCAACCGCGTCGTCATCGCCTCGGATGCCAAGGGTCAATACCACTACACCTTGACGGTTGGTGATGAGATTCGGTCGACCCTGACGCCGATGACATTCTCCAAGCCCGGGTTCAACGGTATCCAGTTCGACTTTGCCGCCGACAAGTATCAGGGCACCGTGTTACTGGCGCGCCCCAGTCGTCCGGCGCAGGTCACCGACCCGGAAGTGCCGGATACGCGCACGAGTGTCACAAATCTTCTCGGTGGACGTGGTGTCGTGCAGGTAGGCGACTTCATCAAGCTCGGTGCGACGTACGTGAGTGCATTCCAGGCGCAGACCCTGCGTGACGATGTGGCGGGCACGCCCTTCTCAGGCGGGTCGTTGACGACCGAGCAGAATGCCGTGCCGATCTCGCGGATCATCCTCAGACTCTCGGATGACTCACCGGATGATGGTGCCGGCGGTGCCGCCCTCTTCGACGACGAAATCATCATCACGGATGTCGAAGGGAATGTCGTGCGTGGCAGCGAGGTTGGTTTTGAGCCGATCCGTGAGGGTGGATTTCAGAAGGTCGGATACCTCGCCGCCGATGGCAGCGAGCAGATCCTGCTGACCTATGATTTCACCGACCCAGCCTATGTGGGGCCGGACCGGTCGGTCATCAAGAAGGTCGCCTTCGAACTGGTGGTCTCCAATGACTACCGCGTGGAGATCACCTCCGACCGTCAGACGAATGAAGATCAACAGCCGGTATTCCTGCTTGCCGAGCGCGCTGAGGGGAACATCCAGGATAACTCGAATCAGCGCCTGCTGCGGGTCGAATATGGCCTGCCCACATCGAATGTGCTGTTCGGGTTCACCATCGAAGGCACGCAGGTCCTCGGCTTCGATTTCTACGGCGAATACGACTTCAATCGGCGCTATCGTCAGTACCCGAATGTGAATCGCAGGAATCACAGCACCGCGGTCGATGATGCCCGTGCTTGGATGGTGAATATCAACCGCACCACGTATCCCTGGTTCGTGTCTTTCGAGGGATACAGCATGGACAGCGACTATTCGACTCATTCGTTCCTCGCCGGCACACGCGTGGCGGACGAGATCGACTATGAAAATGAGCGGCTCTACCGCTACGAGTTCGTCGAGGACAACGATGATCAGGATCGACGTCCGGACTGGGACCGTTTCGGCCAGGCTCTCGTCGACAATGCGATCTTCCCTGGTTACGACGAGAACAATGATTTCATCTCCGACTTCAATCAGAACGACACCGACGATCGCCCAAACCTGGTGCCGGACTACGAAGAACCTTTCCTGCGTTACCGCACGGATCGTCCGGAGTTCCTCTTCGGTATCGACATGAACAACAACGGCTGGATCGATCGATTCGAAAATGATGACGAGCCGGACTTTCCGTACAAGCGAGATCGACGCGGTTACAATACCTATGGTGGTCTGCATCTCATGTCGGACGCGCGTCTGACGATCGGCCGTACGGATGAGAAGCTGATCTCTGGCGACGGCACAAATCGGACTACCTATCTGATGCTGACTCTCGACCGTGATCGTGCTCGTCTCGGTCGTTTGCGCTTCTACCAGTATCTGCGCAAGGCGGAAGACGACATCCCTGACAATCTGTTCCAGTGGGTGCAGCTGCCCGATTCACGCGGTGGTCTGGTTCGCATCCAGGATCCGCTGCCGGCTCGAGACACGTGGATCAACACGTCCTACATACGTTTCGATTACCAGGGCATCGAGGGGCTCAACTTCGTCAACAAGCTGAAGTATGAGCTCTTTCATCAGAATGAGAACGTGGCCGAGTTGCGTGATACGTCCAGCTTCCTGGGGCTGATCAACAAGGCCGACTACACGATGCAATTCGGTCCAGTCGATGTGCAGCCCCGATGGAAGAGCGAGTTCATACGCCAGCGGCCCGTCGAGGAACGGGATCCGCTGCGGCGTGAACTGACGGAAACGCTGTTTCTCGTGACTCGATTCCCGATCCTGCGTTACACCCTCATCGAGTTGGGGCTCGAGATCTCTCACTTCGAGCAGTTCCGCGACAAGAAGGGGGTACCTGTAAATCGCACCCTCATGCCGGATTCCAACAGTCGCGTCGTGGCCATCCAGTTGAGCAACTCCTCACCGTACATGGGTTACCATCTCGATGTGCGCACCGGATTGCGGATGCAGAAGGAGACCTTCGAGACCCTGCCATCGGAGACGACGAGCACGCTGTTCGTGACGATCTATGCCGGCCTGGGAGGGTGATCAGCGGACACTGAAGCCTTGAAGGCGGGCCCGAGACCTCCGGCGATACCTGTGTGATATTTCAACCGACTGTAAATACACGACTTGAGAAGTGCTGTTTTCAATCGAATCCGGTATCCCTGGCGTGGCGAATCTAGTTGCTTTCAGGGCACTGGATCTGTAGGTTGTCTGCAAAATCGCATCACCTGAATTACAGTTCGTATCACCCGAGTCACGGAACCGGCCCCCGGGGGGCCAGTGCGGTGATTTGGTATCACGATGAATTTCCGCCCTCTTCCTACCTGCTCAGAAGGAGCTTAAGAAATGAAGAGACTGGCACCGATTGCAGCACTGCTGGTTCTGTTGGCAACCAGTGGCGCCGAGGCCCATCAGGGCGAACTCAGCTTCATGTTCCAGTTCCCGGCGGGCCTTGAGCCCACCCTTGACGGTGAGATGGACGACTGGGCTTTTGTGCCTGAGGTCTATTACAACCGCGCCGAGAACATGTTCAATCAGTTTGGCGCCCCGTTGGATCTGGCCGACTTCAACTCCTATCAGATCTGGGGTTATTCACTGGCCACGAACAAGGCCTACTTCGGCTTCTGGGTCGCCGATGACATGCTCCACAACACGGAGAAGTGGTCGACGACGACGGACTGGGATCACACCGGTGGTCAGTTCCGCAGCTTTGGTGATGAGAGCGACGAGTTCCAGGAACGTTGGACGGGTGCACAGGCACAGCGTTATGACATCTACGCGCCGACCTTCGCATCGGGTGGCTTCTTCACCAAGCAGTATGGCCAGGCCTGGGCTGGCGAAGAGCCTTTCGTCATGTGGGGCGGCAAGCACACAAAGGGTGAAGTAGGCAACTTTGAGCCTGCCGAGATGCAGGGCGAGGTCTCGATCACGCCCTTCGACGACATCCATCCTGACGGCCCTGAGGCCAGCACCGAGCACGTGTTCGCCGTTAATCAGATCGTCGGTCTGGAAGCCAACTGGGGCGACAAGGATCCTGATGCGGGCGCCTACGATGACGCCTACTGGTCGCTCTTTGGCGGCATCGGCGCTTCCTCGCAGGCCGATCAGTTTGGTGACTTCCTGCTGGCTCCTCTCGAGCCGGGATTGCCCTCGGCCGTCGAGACCAGCACCTGGGGTCAGGTGAAAGCTTCCTTCTCGGCCGAGTAACGTCGTAAGGCTGGCAGACGCCAACCATCCGTTGTATCAGAGCGGGGTTCACGGGCTACCGTGGGCCCCGCTTTTTTTCCATGGCCTAAAGAGGTTCCCATGAAGAGCTCTCGTCCCCTGGTCTTGCTCCTGCTCTGTGCCATCGGTGTTTCACCATCGGCTGCCCGCGAGTCGTTCCAGTTGGGCGGCAGCCAGGGACTGTCCTGGGTTGAGAGTGGCGGGTTGTCCTTTATCGATGCCGTCAGCATGGGGGGCAGCATCCGTCCCTTCGAGACGGAGCCGACACAGAATCTCATTGCGACCATGAGATCCCGCGGCGGCGACATCGACACGATTGTCGACAAATACACCATCCCGAATACCTGGATCGACGGGGGCTACGAGTGGGTAGTCGATGGCGATTCTACCACCGCCTTCGTGCACCCGCCGCGGATCCAGATCCTGGGCGGCGGCGGCGGCTATTGGACGGTGCCCATGTTCTTCGATCTGGGCGCCCCCTTCCTGGTGGAGCGGATCCGGTTCATGACCCGTCCTGATCATCCGGAAAACCAGATGCGCCGTTACATCCTCTCTCTGAATGATGGGACAGAGGCTGCGAAGGATCGCGTGGGGAATCTCATCTGGTCCAAATACCGCGAGGAGATCGACAATCTCGAGAGTGTTGTCGATCTCGATATTAACCCGCAGATGGTGCGTCACATCTACATCCGGCCGGGCGGCACAGGCACGAACAGCGGTTTGAGTGAGACCTGGGAGGTAGCCGAGGTGCAGGTCTTTGGTCGCGGATTTGTGCCAACGGCTGAGTATGTCTCCGACCCGATCGATCTGGGCGCGCCATCCGCCCTGGGCCAGATTCACTGGGGTTGGCAGTTGGATGAGGGGGGCCAGATCATTGTTCAGACGCGCTCCGGCATCGATGATCAGCCCTATGTCTACTGGCGCATCACCGGTGTCGGTGATGAGCTGTCGCCCCTCGATGTTCAGGGCAGACTTCTGAACAAGTCCAGCTATGCGCAACTCAAGCCGAATCAGCGAGGCGGGATCACCGACGACCTGACGGACTGGAGCCCCTGGCAGACGTATGAGCTGGAGAAGGGCCTGGCCGGTACGCAGATCCTGTCTCCGAGTCCTCGTTCCTACTTCCAGGTACGCGTCCAGTTCTTCTCCGCAGCGCTGGCTGGTGGACGGGTCGATTCGCTGCGTTTCGAATACTCTCAGCCTCCCGTGGTGGCTGCGGCGGTGGGGGAGATCTCTCCGACGCAAGTCAAGGCCGCCTCACTGACCAACTTCAGCTACGCCGTCCGGGCGCGCATTCAGAGTGGCCAGACTGGCTTTGACGCCCTGCGGCTGCAGACCAGTGCGTCCATCGACACCATTACGGCAGTGCGGATCGATCGTGCGCCGGTGTCCTACAGCGTCACCCGCAACTCAACAACCGGTGCTCTTCTGATCGATTTTCCACGGATCGTGCAGGATCAGTCTCTGCTGGAGATCGACTTCGATGCCCGCGTCTTCCGATACGGGACACCATTCGAAGGCGCTCTCGTTGACATGGACACGGATGAGGTCCCCCTGGCGGTCAGTGCAGGTGATGCGATCAGCGAGATTCTGAGTGACGAAGTCGTCGTGCGCACGGGCCTTCAGGGCGAGATTCTGCCTGATCTGATCGTTACGCCCAATCCATTCTCGCCGAATGGCGACGGGATCAATGACCGTGTGACCCTGTCATCCTCCGTCCTGCGTCTCACGGGCCAAACACCGATCGAGGTCAAGATCTTCGATCTCAGCGGTCGGCTGATCCGAGCGATCCAGGAGGATGTGGCAGGCAGTTCATCTTTCGCCATCGATTGGGATGGCACGGATGATCAGGGCCAGTTGGCCCCCCCCGGTCTCTATGTTTTCCGTCTCGCAGTCGACGCCGATACAGGCTCGCAATCACGTGTGGGACAGGTGGCCCTCGTCTATTGAGCCCTCGCCCATTGATACAGATTGCTGCTGCGCTGCTCGTGCTGACAGGTTGCGCAACCGATCCACTGTCCCCGGCACCGGGTGTGGTGGCGACGGTGGGCGACGAACAGATCCTGGCCGAGGACCTGCGCGCCCATGCCGAACGGGTTCCCATTACACTGCTGTCGAGTACCCGGGGCGATTCCGTCCGGCAGCAGTATCTGCGCAGTCTACTCGTGCGACGGCTCCTGGCAAGAGAGCTTGCCGTGCGAGGCCTGGACACCACGCGGGCCATCACGGCGCGAGCTGCAGATGGTTTACGCCAGCGGCTTGCGGAGATCTATCTGCGGGAGCAGGTATGGCCCGCAATCTCGGTGGACAAGAGTCGCGTACAGGCCTTCTACGACAGTCTTGGGCTGCGGCAACGACGCAAGGTGTCGGGTATCGTGACGGCCACCCGCGACGAAGCAGAGCAATTGCGTCAGGCCCTGGCAGCCGGTGAGAATTTCGAGAAACTCGCGACGCGTCATTCGAGACATCCCCTTTCTGCGGCCAGTGGAGGTGAACTCGGCTACGTGACGGTACGTCAGGCCGCCAATCTCGGGATTCCGAAGGAGATCTACAGCCAGTTGCCTGACAGCAGCATTTCTGCCGTCCTGCCGCTGGCCGATCAGTTTCAGATCGTCAGATTTCTCCATACAAAGATCTCGCCTCTCGAAGACTTCGTGCAGCAGATCCTGGATGTGCTCATGAACCAGGAGCGCGGCAGGGTCGAAGTTGAGCACGTGGGTTCCCTGGCCGAGGAGTTCCGCTGGCACAGCAATCCTGAGGCTGCCGCCATTCTCGATCGGCGGGGTGGCTCAGATGCAGTGGTACAGCCATGGTTGCTGGATGCGACGGAGGCGGCTACGCCCCTATTTACATACGCTGACACGATGATCACCATTGGCCAGCTGCTCCACACAGCCAAGAGGAATCGCCGCGAGGTCACCGATGGGGCCGCGGCGGTCCGGTTGGGTCAAGAGCTCCTGAGCAGCGAGCATCTGTATGCAGAGGCGGCTCGTCGTCACCAGATTCACGAACGCCCCGAAGTCATCGCCTGGCACACCACATTGATCGAGGAGTTGGCGATCACCGAACTGCGGAGACAGGTGCTGGCCGAAGATCCGCCGGCGACTTCCGACGACGTGCGTAATGTCTACAGAGAGAATCCTGACCTGTTTCGAGAGAGCGACGATATTCTCATCGTCGAGACCCTCGTGGCCACCGAGGCTGAAGCTCAAGCGGTGCTGGTCGCCGTCGAGGCGGGTGACGAGTTACTCGACGTGGCTCGCCGCACCACGACACGAACCTCCGGCCCGGATGATGCACGCGGAACACTGCGCCTGAATGACCACGAGCGCATGACGAACAGCGTGCTGTATGCTGCCGTCCAGGAGGCACCCTTGAAGGACATTGTCGGCCCGGTTGCAGTGCAGGACGGCTTCAGTGTCTTCCGGATTATCCAGCGTGAAAGGGGTGCTCTCATGCCATTCCTGCAGGTCGAAGCACGAGCCAAAGCCTTCGCACGTCGCTTCAAACAGAATGAAGCCTTCGAACATTTCATCGACGAACTGCTTGAGCACTATGCGGAACAGACCCAGGTGTATGAGGCAGAGCTCACTCTCGCCTTGCCCGACTCATTGGTTGACGAGATCGCACGACGTGATCAAGCTCGTGCCGGTCTTCGTGCCCCACTCAACTGACCAGCGCCCCGTGCCAGGAGGAGCCCGAGCCATGCCATCGGCCATCCGCACCCGCATCTGCCTTGGGATCCTGTTCATCAGTTGCTCCACGTGGGCACAGAATGGATACCGACTGACCAGTCAGTCGATCGAGGTGGACAGGGCGTCTCACTGGCGGGCCTGGTCTGCGCCGATAGGCCTGGTAGACATCACCACTTCTGGCGCGGTCCAACCCAGCACAGTAGCCCCTTCGATCAACGCATCGCTGAATGCGACGCAGTTTTCGTATGAGTTGCCCGGTGCCCTGGCCAGCTTCTACGACAACTCCGTGAACGATTCCGGAGTCCTGAGTGCCACGGGAGGGATCAAGCGGGCCAGAACCAACGCGCGGACGGCACCACGGATCATGGACGGCGATGCCACGACGTACTGGGAGCCGGACGCAGATGATGAACTGGCCGACTGGCAGGTCGAGATCGATCTCGGACGTCTCGTCTCGGCGACCCGCATCGTCGTACGATTCGTCGACGACTCGCCGGAAGACCGTGCTGATCCCTTCTATCAATTCCGCGTGCATACTGCGACGGGACAGAATCCATTCGATGAAGCGTCGAATCCGACCCTCGAGTATCAGCTGGCGGGGGGGACAACTGCACCCAATACCGATCAGCGCGAGTACTCTTTCGATCTCAAGCCCGTCCTTTCCCATACAGAGGAATGGACCGGTCAGTTGGTGCAGTATGTCCGGATTGCAGTGACCGGACGACGCGGGACCTACGGTGAGGAGATCAACGAGGAAGCTTTCCAGGCGCTGGCCTCCGCCGACCGCGGCGACGTCGAGAATATCTGGCTCATCGGCGGTGAAGAGCGCCTGGTCACGGCCGAGCAATACGATGCCTTGTCAGCTGAGCAACAGGGAGGCCGCCGCTACTATCGTCGCGAGCGTCCCCGTCTGAGCGAAGTCGAAGTGTGGACGGCGGGCGACAATGTGGCCCTGGGTATCGTGGATCGCGGCGGGAGTGTCCTGGAGGGCAATCCCAATGCCGCCGCTGATCTGGCCTTCGATGGCAGCATTCGATCGAACTGGAATGCCACCGTGTACAGCACAGTGGGCGATATCGCCGGCTGGGGTCTGCTGAAGATCGATCTGGGCGCGCTGCTGCGAATCGATGCCGTGCGCATGGTCACTCGACGAGCGGCGCTGGCTGAGCGCGTCCTCTACGGCTACCAGCTGCGCGGGTCCGATGGTGCTGTCGCCCCCGATGGCAGTCTGATCTGGGAGACATTGAGCACGGATGACAGATTGTTCAATCAGGATACACGTCTCTTCGAGGATCGTTTTGACTCGCGCCCGCTGAGATTTCTCGAATTCCGCAATCTCGATACGGCACGCCGCACCAAGGCCCACCTGGGGAACCGGCATCAGAGTGTGGTCACGGAGATGCAGATCTACAGCAGTGGCTCCGTGCCCGAAGTGGTCATGCAGTCCGACCTCATCGACATGTCAGCACCGCGGATTCTCCAGAGCATTTCGTGGGATGCCGACCTGCCGGAAGGCACCTCGGTTCAGTTCCGGACTCGGACGGGTGACAATCTGCGCGAGATCACCCACTACTACCTGCTCACCGGCGAAGAAGTGTCCAAGGCAGAATGGGATGACAAGCCAACTTTCTTCCGCGGTCCCGTTGAGACGGAGACGGTTCCTGGCTCGGGCTGGAGCAACTTTAGCCAGGCTTATCTTGAGCCTGGTGAGCGTGTGCTCTCACCGAGTCCGCGTCGCTACATGATTGTGGAGGCTCGTCTGCTCAGCGACAACCCGGATACGGCAGCGACGCTGCGATCGGTTTCGATTGCGACGCTGCGCCCCGTGGCCAGTCAACTGCTGGCGGAAATCACACCGCAGCGTGATGTACCGGTGGGTGAGATCGTCGACTTCGATCTCTATCTGCGGCCGTCCTTCATCACCACGACCGGCGGAAACTTCAGCCGGCTGCGTCTTACGGCGCCGTCGAGGTCCAGCATCGCTCTGCGCGGTGTGGATGTCGGCGACGAAGAGGATATTGCCGGTGCGCCCAGCACATCCTACACGCGCGTCGACAGCCTGTTCACCGATGCGGGGGGACGCGCCCTGTCGGTTGCTGGAGAGGGAACAGACACGCTGCTGATTCAGATGCCGACCGCCTTACGAGCCAGCAGCCCGGATCTGGTGCGCCTCTCCTTCTCTTCGATCGTGTTTCAGAGTGGCTCGACTTTCCGACTCGAGGTCGCCAGTGCCGCACAGCCGGACTCCTGGCAGGAGGCCGACGGCGGTGACGCGGTGGGTGATGAACTGTCCTTCGGCTCAGGGCTGACGGTGCTGACACCCCTGGGTGGCAGTCATCTCCTGCTCAGCGATGCGAGCAGCCGGGTTTTTTCGCCCAATGGTGATGGGATCAATGACGAGGCGCTCTTCGAGTTCTCCGTCCTGCGCGTCAACGTGGATCGTGAGGTTGGCGTCGATATCTTCGATCTGGGCGGCCGGCGATTGCGCACGTTGCGGGAGCGTCGAGAACTGGCCAATGGCCTGTATCGATTGAACTGGGACGGGCGGGATGAAGATGGCACGCTCGTTCCGCCGGGGATCTACATCGTGCGGTATGAAGTCGACGCCGATGCCGGTGGCACGACGCCTGCGGGTCTGATCAGCGTCGCCTATTAGTGGCCTCAGCTGGGCACTTTGAGCCTGCCCGAGTATCCCATTTGGGCTATATCCACGTGATTGCCTGTCAGAGCGTATACCCGGACAGACTCCTATGATTCGAGTTCGACCTCGGCACTCACGAAGTAGTGATCGCTCGGGTAGCGCCCATCGAGTTGTACGTCGAGAATCCGCGCCCCGTTGACTGAGGCTGCGCCCCGCACGAAAACCCAATCCATTTTGCCGACCCGCGGTTCGCTGATGTAGTCCGGGCCCTGGAAGGCATGATACGTGTGCCCGGGATCATCGGTCCCGTGTACGGCCTCGTAACTGTCGCGCCAACCACCTGCGCGCAGCACATCGATGGCAGGGTTGGTGCCATCACAATTCAGATCACCGGTCAGGAATTGCGGCACCTGGTCATCGTAGGCCAGGGCATCTTCGACGAGGATCCGGGCCTGTTGCTCTCTTGCTGGCTGAGAGATGTGATCCAGATGGGTGTTCACAACGCGAAATCGGCTGCCCTGGTCAGGTTCGAGCATGACCCAGTTCGCCAGACGAATGCAGGAGGACTCCCATGAGGAAGATCCTGCCACGTGAGGTGTTTCGGAGAGCCAGTAGCCACTCGCGTCGAGCAGTCTGAACCCCTCCTCACGGTAGAAAATTGTGTTGACCGGTCGTCCGCCCTGTGCCTCATCCAGGATTCCGTACGCAGCATGGTCAGGCAGTGCAGCAGCCAGATCCTCGCGCTGTTCGGCCCACATCTCCTGCATGCAGATGACATCTGCTGACTCGTTGCGGATCACATCGGCACAGAAGTCGCGGCGCTGCAGCCAGTGGTTGTCGCCATCGTTGGCGCCAAAGTAGCGAACATTGCAGGTCAGGATCTTCATCGGTCATTCATCCTCATCCTCATCCCCATTGCCTTCTCGCCCACGCAGTTCGGCCAGGGCAGGACGCAGTTCCCGCAGGTCCGGATCGACGAAGTACACATGCAGGATGTTCTCGCCACCGCGCAATTCCGTATTCAGGACACCTGCACGGGTTTCGCCAAGCACCCATGTGTTCTCCGCTGACCAGAACTGGATCCGATCGCCCCGGCTCAGATCGAGATCGACCGCAATGGCCGCACCGCCCTCACTGATGTCGAGGAGGCGACCGGCAACCGAATCGAGATTCTCAAGAATCGGCTCGTCACCATCGCCGTTGTCACCACTGTCTTCATCATCGAACAACTCGGTTTCCACGGGTGAGCGACGACGCATCACCCAGACGGCAAGGTTGGCCTCGATGCGCGGCGTCTCGCGCTCGTGCACATCCTGCTCGCGCAATACAGTCAAACGTGTCTTGAGCTTTTCCAGGACGCGAATCTCGCCCTGTCGCTTGGCGATGCGCTTGTCGAGGTCACCCACAAGATACTCGCGACCATTGGCCGAGTTGAGCAGGTTGAGGGGCGCCTTGGGCGCCAGGCGCAAGGCGATCCGCTGCACCGTGCGGGCCTCTCCCTGGCGGAAGCCGAGAGCTGTGGCCCGCTCCTCGAAGGCGTGAGACCGCTGCGCCTTGGTGGAAGATGATCTACCCCGGGTCTTGCGCGACTTCATCTGTTTGGAGACATACCAGTAGGTCAGGTGACTGAGGCCGCCCAGGATCCCCACGAGCAGGATCCATTTGGCGAAGCCCAGATCCATTCCCTTGTCGAATTTCAGGTAGGTACGCTGCGCCGCGGCGGGGATGACCAGCAGCAACTGAATCACGAGGGCACAAGGTACAAGACGCCGCATCCGGGCCTCCGGAAGGGGGATCAACAGGGGAGATCTCTCTCTTACAGTATTAAAACGCGGCGGAAAGTGCAGCATCAGCGGCTGGTGGCCCAGGTGCAGGCCTCGGCCATGTAACCGATGGCGGCGCTGATCTGCTCGAGCTCCTCGAAGCCGTAGGAGAGGCGCAATTGGCGTTGACCCACCGACGCCAGCTGGCCGGTGGGGTGCGCGCAGAATTCTCCGGGGATGTAGATGACGCGGGGCTGCAGCAGTTGGCCGACCGCATCGATGGCGCGATCTCCCGTTGTCCGCGTCAGGTAGCGATGAAATGGGCTGTTGAGAGTCGTGTCGATAGATTCGAAGCTCAGATAGTAGTAGAAGCCGGCCTGGCCCCCCGTCAGATTCTGTAGATACGGACCCAGGCGTCGGCGCAATTCTTCACCCACAACCTGGGCCTTGTGACGATAGCCGTCATTGACCCGCTGCACCTGCTCAGCGACCAGGTGATCCAGCAGCCATGAAGAGATCTCCTGGGTGATCAGGGGGGCGCTGAATCCGGCATCACTCGTGCGTTGGGTGAGGGCGCTGATCAGTGGGCCGGCTGGTGCCACGACGTAGCCAATCCGCAGGGCAGGAGCGATGATCTTGGACACAGTGCCGATCTCGTAGACGATTCCTATCGCATCGTCGGCCATCATCGAGCGTGGCCGCTCAAGACTCTCATCGTGGATCAGGTCTTCGTAGGCCCGGTCCGCCACCAGAGGAATCCGTCGGTCGAGGCGTCTCGACAGGTCGCTGACGATGTCGACAATCTGCCGTCGCCGCCGATTGCTCATCACCGTGGCCGTGGGATTATGGACGGTGACGACATAGACGAAAGAGATCTCAGCTACGCGATCACCCAGTGCCTCGATGGCTTGCAGCAGGCCATCGGCCGAGAGTCCTTCGGCATCTTCGGGTATGGCGAGCAACTCAAAACCGGCCCGTTGCAGGACGTCGCAGTAGATGTAGTAGAGTGGATCGGCGACGATGACGATCCCACGTTGCAGCAGCAAGGCGAGACTCTCCAGCAGACTGGTGGCGCCATTGGGACCGATGAGCAGGTGGCGTTCGTCCAACAGCGCTTCATCGACGCCTTCGGGGCCGTGCTGGAGATACCACTGCCGGAAGCTGCCGGTGAGATTGGCCGATCCGGTGGGGCCGCCGTAGTTGAGGGCCGCACGATAGCGATCGGGGTCGGCCAGGACGGCATCCAGTCCCTGACGGATGCCCTCGCGTGGCAGGGTCGCTTCATTGACGTAACCCACACCGAGGTTGATATCGATGCCATCACGAAAGTCGACGGCATATTCGGCCATCATCCGGTTGACGGGTGATGTGGTCAGGCAGGCTTCGCCATAGTCTGACAAAGCGGGTGGTGGCAGAGGAGGCGTGGTCACGTCGCTTGTGACTCCCGGGTCAACGTACAGTTCTGACGCATAAGGTAGAGGATTCGCCCCTCCCTTTCAGGCCCAAAGGATCGGGTCCAGGCGGCCGCGCGCTTGCCCGCACAGGGCACAGACCCCAACATCATCAACCACAGTGCCCTTCACAGAGAACCAGACACCGACAAGAGCGGAAGGATACCTCAGTGATGGATCCGGATCTGACCCAACGCCTCACAGCAGCTGTCGATGCGGGCCGGTTGCTCGATACGGCAACGGCGCTTATCGATGTCCCCAGCCCTACCTGCAGTGCGGGGGCGGTTGCCGATCGGTTACAGGAATTGCTGCAGGCGGATGGCTTCGAGGTGGAACGACCCGAGGCGGGCTGGCCTGAAGCGCCTGCCGTGGTGACCCGTCTTCAGGCCGGCGAAGCGGGTCGTTGTCTGCAATTGGATGGTCACCTGGACACGGTGCATCTGCCATTTAGGCCTTCGCACGTCGAGAATGGCATCCTGTCGGGTCTGGGTGCATCGGATATGAAGGGAGGGATCGCCGCCTGCGTCGAGGCCATGCGCGCCCTGCGTGATGCAGATGCCCTGACAGCGGGCAGTGTGATGCTGACGACTCATGACCATCACGAGGCCCCATGGGGGGATGGTCGCCAGGTACCGGCGTTGATCGAGGCTGGCTACACAGGTGATGCCGTGCTGCTGCCTGAATACCTGGCCGATCCATTGCCGCTGGCCGGCCGCGGCATGGGCATTTTCGAGGTCACCCTGTCGCGACCCGGCGAACCGGTTCACGAAGTGCTGCGGCCTGCGGGCCAGCCGAATGTCGTGGATGCCGGCGCCGAGCTCGTCCTGCGCCTGCGGCAACTGGCTCGTGAGGTGGAGAGTGTCAGCCATCCGTATTCGGGGCACGACACGACATTTGTCGGCCTGATCCAGGCGGGCGAGATTTACAATCAGTCGCCCACGTCCTGCCAGGTGAAGGGTACACGTCGCTGGGTGACGCCGGGTCAGGTCGAGGCGATCCGGGCCCAACTGGGGGAGATCATCGACGCCGTCGCCAGCGAGACGGGAACGCAGGCCGAGTGGGAGTTCTCCGTACCGGGCGATGCCTTCCAGATCGATGTGGACGAGCCGATCGTGCGCTGTCTGCAGGTGGCATCGCTGCAGGTCAGTGGCGCCGAATTGCCCTATGGTGGCAAACCCTTCGTGGATGACGGCAACAAGTATCGTGGCCTGGCCGGCATTCCGGCTCTCACCCATGGCCCGGAGGCGACGGGTGCGCACACAACGCAAGAGCGAGTGCCGGTCAGTGAGTTGGTCAGAGTCGCCCGTGTCTATGCAGTGACAGCGGCACGATTTGGACCGGGTGATTGAATCGGGTTCACTCTCTGCCATATTTAGTGGCCACAAAGCAGGGCGCAAAGCCCGAAGGAACGGACCTGATCTACCTCAATCTGCAAGGAGAGATGACGATGGCGAAGCTCGAATGGCGCTACCATCGCCCTGGCTGAACCAGTTGCAAACACACGCAAGAGTTTCTTGCGCAGAATGACATATCCGATGAGGTCGTGCAGAGTGCCTCAAAGGAGCCGGTGACGGCCGACAATGCACTGGAACTGCTCGAGGGCATCCACGAGTTGCTCGTGGCCAAGGGCAAGAAGATCCTGCGCCTCGATCTGAGGGCAGATCGGCCAGATGATGGCGAACTACTGGCTCTCCTGCTCGGCCGTTCGGGCAAGTTGCGGGCCCCGAGCCTGCGGCAGGGCAACAGGCTGCTGGTCGGCTACAATGCAGATCTGATGGCAACACTGGTCAGGGGCGCTTGACCAGCGTTACCTGACCAGCAAACCGTGACGGTTACCGTGTATCGAGTCCGACATGGCGTTCTTCTCATTGCGCCGTCGCTCGGGTTCAGGCCTTCAGGCTGAAGGGCGGATAACGATCGGTGGTCAGCAGCCATCCATAGGCGATGACCCGCAGCCAGTAGCGGAAGACGCCCGCGTTGAAGTCGAACAGGCTACGTGGATACCGCCCGGTGAACAGGATCGCGACCCAGGACGCGATGACACAGAAGAGACAGGCCAGACTCAGCACGACCAGCACGACGTAGTGGGGCAAGGCCAGCAGCCACTTGACCAGGGGCAGCCAGCGATTGAGGTCGGCCTTCACGTCCGGGTAGGTGAGGTCGACGCGTACTGACTGTTCCTCCTCAAGAGCAGGATACTCGTCCGTCATCAGGCACAGATAGGTTTCGACGCGAATCGTGAATCGAGTCAGTGCCAGTTGCCAGTCGAACCACCAGCGTGGGTATCTCTGTCGGAAGAGGATCATCAGAACGGTTGCCAGGAAGAGACCCCCACCGGCGCTGATGCCGGTACTCCCATCCGAATGGGTGCCACCGAAGCCTGACAGCAGGGAAAGCATGATCGCGACAGGGATGATCAGGATGATCCGGACCAGAGTCGTCAGGCGACTGAGTTCCCGATCCGGGTACTCGATGTCGAGGCTGGCGGGATAGGGCTGTGCACCGGGGGTTTCCATGACGGGGCTCCTGAGAGAGGTTCTGTCTCGTACAAAGGGTGGCAGCCCACTGGCTGTCAATCGAGGAACCGGTAGATCCTGATCTGCCGCCCGCGCGCCGTCTCATCGCAAGGACCTGAGGAGTCAGATCATGTCGGTACCGACCGATCCGAATGCCCTGCCCGCCCACTGGCAATGGTTCCCCGAGGCTCGCTTCGGACTGTTCATCCACTGGGGCCCCTATGCGGCCCTGGGTCGTGGCGAGCAGGTCTCTAATCGTGAAGACATCGACCATCGCGACTATGCCGAGATGGCCTGTCGATGGAATCCCGCGCAATACGATCCGCGTGCCTGGGCGGATGTAGCGGTTCGGGCGGGGATGAAATACGCCGTCCTCACCACCCGTCATCACGATGGCTACTGCCTATGGGACTCGGCCCTCACCGACTACACCAGTGCCGCCCAGGCGCCCAGGCGTGATCTGGTGGGTGAATACGTCGAGGCCTTCCGGGCGGCAGGTCTGCGTGTAGGGCTCTACTACTCCGTCGCCGACTTCCGTCTGCCCGGATTCTGGGCCGGCCCAGAAGAAGACCCCGAAGGTTTCGCGCGTCAACGTGACTATTTCCATGGCCAGGTGGAAGAGTTGCTGACCCACTATGGTCACATCGATCTCATGTGGTTCGACAAGGCCGAGCATCACAGCGCCCTGGACTGGCAGTCGCCGCAACTGGTGGAGAGAATGCGGCAACTGCAGCCTCACATCCTCATGAATCAGCGGCTCGGTTCCTTTCCCCCCGATGCGGATGGCACGACGCCGCCCCCGCCGGGCGACTTTGCCAATTCCGAACACAGCACGCGGGCGCATGAAGGCCTGTGGGAGTCTTGCCTGGTGCCGACCTGGCGACTGTGGGGCTATGCACCCGGCGAACGGTGGAAGTCGACCGATCATCTGCTCGACAATCTCGTCGAGGTCACCTCCAAGCGAGGGAATCTCCTGCTCAATGTGGGTCCTGATGGCGAAGGCCGGATCCCGGCCGAGTTCGAGCTTCGCGTCGAGGCCATCGGCCGCTGGCTCGAGATCCACGGCGAGGCGATCGACCGAGTGGACGGTGGCAGATTGACCGAGTTCACCACGCGTGGTTATCAGACCGTGAGGGGAAACGACCTCTACCTGATCATCCGGTTCTGGGATCGTCAGCCGGAGATGACCGTCCCCGGTCTGGTGACACGTGTCGAGTCGGCGACCTTGCTGACGACGGGGCAGCCGCTCTCGTTCACACAGAGCGACGAGTCAGTGACGATCACCGGCCTGCCTGTCGAGCCGCCGACCGATCTGTTTCCCGTGATCAAGCTGACCTGCGCGGGACAGCCTGAGGCCGCTGACTGGGTCGGAGGGCCTTATTATGGCAGCGTCGAGCACGCCCTGGAGGTGGCCCGTCGTCGTGGCACATCGGTCTGGGTCGATGGCGTCGAGCGCGAATGACGACACGCCGAATCGATGACGTGATGGCCCGGCTCGAGGCGCTGGAAGCAAGTAAAACGGAGGTGGCCATCCTCGGCCCGGCCACAGATCATCCCATGTGGCGCGTGAATATTGGCGTAAATGGGACACCCCGACGCCGCGTGTTGATTACCGGCGGTGTGCATGGGGATGAGCCGGCCGGCGTTGAGGCGGTCCTGCAATTTCTGGAGACCATGGCGCCTGATTATGGCCGTCATTTTCAGTTTGTCGTCATTCCCTGCGTGAACCCTTCCGGATTCGAAGCCGGGACGCGGGAGAACGGCTCCGGGCAGGATATCAACCGGGCCATGTCCGACGATGGGGTGATCGAATCGGTGACACTGCGACGGGCGATCGCCGGCCAGCACTACGACCTGTTCTTCGATTTGCACGAAGACTACGAGGCGACGGGTTTCTACATGTACGAGATCGAGCGCCGGGATCAGCTGCTCGGTGCCGGCGTGGTGGAGGCGGTGAAAGAGATCGGTCCCATCGACTCGGATGAGAATACCGACGAAGGTCTCGACATGCCCGTCTCTGAAGGGCTGTTCAGGATCAATCCCGTCTGGCGCACGGCGGGCTGGTCAGCCTACGCCTACTTCGAGAGTGCCAGCCATGGCGTCCTGACCGAGACTCCCTCCACGGCGTGGCCACTGCAGCAGCGGGTCGATGCACACCTGACGGCAATGAAGCTGGTCCTCGATCACTACGTGAACCGCACCGGTGCCGCCACCCCATGAGATCGGTTGCCCGGGTCGGCCGAAATGTGTCGATGCTCGCGTCGATGAGACCTCTGTGATGGCACAGGCCGTCGCGGGTCCGGCCCGGCGGGTCTTGCTGGCATTGGGGTCCGTCCTCATCGTCGTCCTGGCAGCAGAGATCCTGCTGGCCTGGCTGGCGCCGCAGATCCACCAACTTCCCCACGTCTGGGAGTTCGATCAGACGCTGGGCTGGCGTCACCGCGCAGGTGCGTCGGGACGCCTGCGTACGCCCGAATTCGATGTGCCCTACCAGATCGATGACGCAGGTCGACGCATCCGCAGGGCCGCGACGGTGCCGACGTCCAAGGCACCGAGTAACTCGGTAGATCCGGCTGCGTGGGCAGACGGCATACACGAAGCGATACCGGGCATCCAGCCGGACGCACTCGAGCCGCCGCACGACAAGCATCTGCGCATCTCGCTATACGGCGACTCCTTCGCGGAAGGATGGGGCGTAGAAGCCGAGCAGAGCCTGGCCGGCCAGCTGGAGACGACGTTGCGTGACCGGCAGGTATCGGCGACGGTCCTCAACTATGGCACGGCCGGGTATGGCACGGATCAGGAGCTGCTCCTCTATTCCTCCACCGGTCGCTCGCAGGACAGCGATATCGTTCTGGTGCTGTTCTATGGCAACGACCTGTGGAACAACTCATCGCGCCAGGCGATCGGGGTGGAACGCGGCGACAAGCCATTCTTCTCCATCGGCCGGGACGGCCTGCTGCGGCTGGAAGGTGTACCCGTGCGGCGCCATCCAACCTGGGATCGCAGGTTGGCGTTCTCTCTGGTCGGCTCGTCTCATCTGGCATCTCTTGTGGCCGCGTCGCTGCGTCCCGCAGAGATACCAGTGGCTCAGCAGGCAGCCTACTATGCCGGCCTCTATGGAGCCGATTCGTCATCGATGCGAACACCGCAGTGGGAGTTGACCTGTCGATTGCTGAAGAGATTCCACGACACGGTGACGGCAGAGGGCGAGCGATGTGTTGTGATCTATGCACCATCGGTCCTGCAAGTTGAACCGGAGGCCTGGGCAAGTCGTCGTATGCTCTATGGTCTGGATGATGAATACGATCTGATGAAGCCAAATCAGACCCTGGCCGCCTGGGCAACAGAAGCGGATGTCCCTTTCCTCGACCTGACACCCGCCTTCTTGCAGAAACAGCAGGGCGGTACGCGTCTGTTCTACGACGACAGTCACTGGCGTCGGGCGGGCCATCACCTGGCAGCGGTCGAGACGGCGGCCTTCCTCGACTCCATGAACTGGCTGCACTAGATGATCGCACGCTGGACCGAGCGCTACGGTGCGCCCTCGACAGGTCTCGTCGCTGCCGGCATTCTCTGCGCGGCCGTGGCCTGGTTCTTCTGGGATGCATTCCTGTTGCGTGGTGCTTTCTTCGTGCAGGACGTGATGGTGCAGAATGTGCCATTCCGCCATCACCTGCACGAAGCGCTGGCACAGGGGCGGTTGCCTGTGTGGGTCCCCGAGATCAATGCCGGCTTCCCACTGCTGGCCGAGGGCCAGGTGGGCGCGCTTTATCCTCCCAATATCCTGCTGGCCTTCCTCCTGTCTCCGTGGCAGGCCGTGAATTGGAGTGTCATCCTTCACCTGATGCTGGCCGCCGTCACCATGGTGGCCCTGCTGCGTCGATGGCAAGTGGGGTTGGCCGGTTGTATCACGGGAGGGCTGACCTACGGCTTGAGTGGCTACCTGGTCGTGCGGGCCATGTCGCCGAACTACCTGGCAGTGGCTGCGTGGTTGCCCCTCCTGTTCTGCCTCATCGACACAGCACTCACCACAGGGCGTCGCCGACCCCTGGTCTGGGCGGCGCTGGTGGTGTCGTTGCAGTTGCTGGCGGGACATCCACAAGCCACGGCGTATGGCGTGGCAGCCGTCGCTCTCTTCTCGGCGCTGCGGACACGTCGAGGGGGACTCCCGACGCGCGTTGCCTGGGTGGGTTTCGGCGCCGCCGGTGGGGGGCTGTGGCTGGCAGCGGCACAGATCCTGCCCACCCTCGAACTCACCACAAGATCGGCCCGGTCTGACGGACTCTCCTACGAGCGCTTCGTGCAGATGTCGATGGCGCCTGAGCGGCTGGTCACCCTGTTGTTGCCATCATTGCTGGGCAACTCGGCATCCGGCACCTATTGGGGTGACAAGGCGGACTTCTTCATTCAGATGTGCCCCTACCTGGGCGTGCTCGCCCTGCCGATGATCGCCCTTGCTCTCTTCGAACGCCGAAATGCGGTCACTTTCGCTCTTGGCGTGACAGGTGTGATCGGCCTGGTGCTGTCCATGGGCAAGTACACCGGCTTGTTCGAAGCGCTCTATGGTCTGCCGGGTATGTCTCACTTTCGAATCCCCACCCGTTTCCTGTTGTGGTGGGCACTGGCGGGGGCAGCCCTGACCGGAATCGGTGTGGATCACCTCGTGCGCGGTCCGGTGCGTCGCAGGCAGTGGCTGGTGGGTGCGACACTGATTGGGCTCTGCCTGGCTCTGGCTGCGCCGCTGCTGTGGAAGATGCCGGCCATCGCAGTTTCCGATACCACGTCGCGAGCCCTGATCTGGCGAACCGAATTGCTGAGTGAGCTGGTCCGGGGGGGCCTGATTCTGTCTGTTGTCATGTTACTGGTCGGAACCAATGGCTGGCGTCGCTCACCGGTGGGCCGCGGGGCTGTCGCCATCATCATGCCCCTGATCGTGCTGGCAGATCTGAGTGGATTTGGTCGTAACTTCAATCCCCTCATCGACGCAGCCGCCTACGAACAGCGGCCGCTTACGGCGATGGCGATTCTCCAAGACGCCCAGGGCGGGGAGACCCACGCCGGTGGGAGCGCCGCTGCAGACTCGGCGACCCGTGCTGCGGCAGGAAACGAAACCGGGGCTCACATGCTGCCCCTTGAGAGCGAAACAGCCAATCGAGATCTGCGTCCGGCTGCCAACTTCCGGATCGCGAGTCTGGTGACTGAAGCTGGCCTCGGGGTCGACTGGCACGGTGGCTGGCGCTGGAATGCGGCGGACTACCGTCTCTATCCGGAGACGCTCAGACTCTACACGGGGGGCATGTATGGCCTGGCGAACACGATGCCGGGCTGGAGCCCCCTGCACCTGTCCCGTCACTGGGATCTGGCTGCGGGGTATCCGTCGATGCTGCCCCTGGCCAGTGTGGACTATGTGATCGTTTCGCCCGGGCGGCGCCAGGCCGCAGGATCGGGCACGGCGTCGGATCTCCAGCTGCCCGAAGCGTCACCGGTGGCTATTCGACGACTGGCCGGTTTGCCGCGTGCCTACGTTGTGGGAGAGTCGGTGATCCTGCCAGAGGCTGAGGATCGACTCCGCGCATTGTGGGATCGATTTGATCCGCATCGTCACGTGTTGCTCGAAGCGGGCGAACCCCTGCGTGCCGGGGCTCATGCTTCACGGTCCGGACACTTCAGATCTCTGCAGGAAGCGGCCATCACCCTATACGACCCGACTCGTGTCCTCATCGATCTGCCGCCACGGGATCAGCCCGGTTACCTGGTCCTCACCGATACGGATTACCCCGGATGGCAGGCCTGGGTGGATGATGCGCCCGTGGCGATCGAAACGGCGAACCACGTCTTCCGCGCGGTACGCATCGAGCCGTCGAATCGCCGGGTTCGATTCGAGTATCATCCCACGTCGGTGCGCTACGGTGCGTGGCTGAGCCTGGCAGGCCTGGTCCTGTGGGGTGGCCTCCTGTGGCAGGCCCGTCGGCATGATCAGAGAATGGATCCGGTGCAGATCGAGCCGGAGGAGCCGCCGATTATTTCATCCGCATGGCTACTGCAGGGCGGCCTCATTCTCGTGCTCTACGGTCTGGCCACCCACACCAGTCAGTGGCTGGCCTGGCAGGAGCGAATCGATCTGCGGAATCTGGTCGGGTTCTGATGGCAGGCCATCCTCCTTGGGTCCTGTATCGCGGACCCATCGTCACGGCCATGGCAGTCTTCGGTCTCAGCTTTGCCAGCTACCTGGTGACGCTCTGCCCGGGTGTCTACACAGAGGGTGCCGGCGAACTGATCGGTGCCACGTATCTGCTCGGCACGCCGCATCCGACAGGGTATCCGCTGTTCGTGCTCCTCGGCCGAGTGATCGCCCTGTTGCTGCCATTGAGTCCGGCGGCGTTGGAAATCAACCTGGCCTCTGCTCTGCTGGCAGCTCTTGCTGCGGCCACGGTCTCCGGGTTGCTGGCATCCAGAGGTGTCGGTCGCGTGGGATGTCTCGTCGGTGGCCTGGCCCTGGCATGGGGGCAGGTCTACTGGTCACAGGCCGTGATTGCGGAGGTGTACGGTCTGTTTGTCGGCGTGACGGTGCTTGCCCTCACCGCGGCGCTGGCCGCAGTGGATCGACCCACGACCCGACGTCTCCTGCTGGCTGGGTATCTCTGCGGCATGGCAGTGACCACCCACCTGCAAGCGGTCCTGGCCATGCCGGTGATTCTCTGCCTTATGCTGCGCTCGCTTTGGCGAGGCGTCGACGCGAGGCATCCCGCCGTGTCGGCCGGGCGCGGGCTGATCGCAATGCTGGCAGGCGGCCTCGCCGGCCTGAGTCTCTGGCTGTATCTGCCGCTGCGGTCGGGTCGCGGACCGGGCTTTCACTGGAGTGATGTGGCGGGTCTCGGTTCACTCTGGTCACATCTGACGGCAGCCGACTATCGGTCCTCCTTCTTTGTGCTGTCACCGACGGCAATGCTGCACAATCTCCGACACTTTGCAGACCTGGTGTGGGCAGAGGTCACGCCCTTCGGCGTGGTTCTTCTTCTGGCTGGTGTGGCAGGACTCTGGCAACGTGATCGACGATTTCTGCTCACCGTGTCGGGCGCGATCATACTGAGTCTGCTGGCAGCGATGAACTATCAACGAGATCCTGCCGGTCTCGATGTCTTCTTCCTCCTGGCTCTCACCGGTTGCACACTGCTGATCGGCGCCGGCGTCGACGTCATCGTGCGCTGGCGGGCCAGGCCGGCGACTCTGGTGGCGCTGCTGCTGCCCATCTGGCTCTTCGTCGATCATTTCGACGTCGTGGATCGGTCGGATGTCAGGTTACCGAGTCAGTATGGAAGAGATCTGCTCGAGAGTCTGCCCCCGCACGCCGTCCTGCTGACCGAGGGAGACGACAACGCCTTCCTCGTCGATTACCTGCAGCGCCTGGAGGGCGTGCGGCCAGATGTCGAGATCTACAATCGTCAGGGCCGTGGACGCGATCTGGTCTCCCAAGGTGAAGGCCTGGACCGGGCGAAGCGACGGTGGGAGGCGGAATCCCAATTGTGGCACGATGGACGGGCTGTCTTCGTGACGACCCTGCCGCCCAAACCTCTGGTTCCGGGGGCGCGATACGTGCCGTCTGGCCTGGTCTATCAGCTGACTCAGGAGCAGCAGGTCGGCGGGCGTTCCGTGCCCGACGACGATCCCGTGGCGCGGCCAGAGGGTGTACTCAATCCTCGAGAACGTCTGGCCGCAGCCGGTGCAGAGGATGGGTTCAGAGATCCATGGCTGTCGAAGCTGGCGGCCAACTACTGGTGGATGGCGGGGGAACACGAACGCGCCGGCGGCGATCGTGAAGCAGCTCTGAATGCTTATCGCATGGCGGCAGGCGTTGCCCCGCAATCTCGGTCGACACTCTACAATGTGGCTGTGAGACTCATGCAGAGCGATCGTCCCGAAGAGTCATACGAGATGATCGAGGCCGTCCTGGATCTGGATCCCGCCTGGCCTCAGCCTTATCGATTGGCGGCGGATCTTCTCAAGCGCCTCGGGCGCGAAGCAGACCTCACGCGGTTATACGAGCGTGCCCGGATCTGGGGTGCCTTCCCCTGAACCACACGATCACCGAACAAGGAAGTGGATGAACACATGATCAGGATCGACATCCCGGACTTTGGACCTGTCGGCGTCGCCCACATTGTCTGCGACTACAATGGAACCCTCGCCGAAAATGGCGAGCTGCTGCCGGGTGTTTCGCAGGCGATCAATGAGATCAACGATGCCAAAGTCCACGTGATCACGGCCGACACCTTTGGTGTGGCCGGTGAACAGCTGGCCGATACTAAGTGTCAGTTGACGATTGCGCCGCAGGATGGGCAGGCGCAGTGGAAGCTGGACTACGTCCGATCCCTGGGCGCCCACCATACGGTTGCCATCGGCAATGGCCGAAATGATCGGCTCATGCTGCAGGAAGCGGCACTGGGGATTGCGCTGATTCAGGGAGAGGGTGCGGCGGTGCAAACCGTGCAGAGCGCCCAGATCCTGTGCACGTCGATCACTGACGCGCTGGCGCTCTTCACGAATCCGAACCGCCTGATCGCGACACTCCGTTCATGACGAGGTCGCACTGGAATGCGCCGCCTCGCCCGGTGCAGCCAGTGGCTAGCTTGTCGTGAACGGTGCACGTGAATCGTGGCAGGACGCCACGAATCTGGGCTACGACACAGACCAAACCCGTTCAGGGCGAACGATAGACATCCACGGTGCTGGCTCTGGTCGGTGTGACGCTCGCGCCTTCGAACCAGTGGCGCACGCCACCGAGTGCGAAGACGAGAAAGACGATGACGACGACGGCCAGGTATAGCATTCCCTGGCTCGAGATGTCATGAATTTCCTGATCGCGGCGAAGTATGCGCACGCTGACCTCCTAACCGGCTCAACCCAACGGATCGAACCTGAAACCCCTCGACAGCCGACATGGGACAGGATGTACGTTGTCGTGCCACCATGTCAACTAGAAATTCCGTGCGCCTATGCGTCACACACATTCCCGGTGCCATCGAGGGCACGATACGAAGGCAGGCGTCCGATCAGTCCCGGTCCGGGGGTCGTAGGCATCCGTCAGGGCCACAGATCTGTGCTGAGATACTTCAGGCCGGAGTCGCAGATGAGGATGGCGATATTCCTGCCGCGACATGGGCCGTCCAACAGTTGCAGTGCCGCCGCCAGGTTGGCTCCAGAAGAGAAGCCGGCGAAGATGCCCTCTTCCCGGGCAAGACGGCGTGCCCCGTCGATGGCGTCTTCATCGGTAACCTGGAGGAAACCATCGATGCAGGAGGTGTCGAGGAGGGGCAGTTCCATCACATAACCGCCGCCCTGGATCCGATGGTTGGGATCCTCTACCTGTTGGCCGGCCAGGATGGCCGCACCGGCGGGTTCGACGGCAAAACACTGGATCTCCGTGTCATGGGCCTTGAAGGCGGTGGCGCAACCAGCCAGCGAGCCACCGGTGCCGACAAAATCACAGAAGGCCTGCACGTCGCCGGCAGATTGCTCGAGAATCTCCGGTCCTGTATGGAGTTCATGAGCGCGAACATTGCCGGCCAGGACGAACTGATCCGCTCGGAATGCCTGGCGATCGATCACGATCCGTCGGGTTACTTCCTCGACCTTGAGCAGATCGCCTCCCGACACCTGGCCCGGTTTTGAGTCGGGCAACTGATCGACGAGGACGACCTCGGCGCCCAGGGCTTCCATCATGCGGGCCCGCTCGCGTGTGTTGCCCTTGGACATGACCGCCACGAACTGATACCCCTTGATGCCGCAGAGGATGGCCAGCCCGGTACCGGTATTTCCACTGGTCAGCTCGACGACACTCTGCCCCGGTCGCAGGCGACCCTCGGCCTCGGCGTCCTCGATGATCTGCCGGGCGATGCGGTCTTTCTTGGAGAAACCGGGATTCAGATATTCGAGCTTGGCCAGGATCCGCCCGTCGAGGTCACGTGTGATACGCGCCAGTTCGACGAGAGGTGTTCTGCCGATGGCATCGATGGTGGAGGGAAGCAGGGAATCCATGGCCACTTCGTGAGTGCAGGGGTGCGGGGCGGGGAGCAGAGAATGCGATCTGTGCTGATCAGGGCAGGTAGCGCGTGCGGATCAGGATAGCCAACTGGCCCGGATGAGACCAGACACGCTGCAGGATCTGAAAGCGAGACGGTGTGGTGCCGTACTGGACAAGCCTCCGAATCTGTGTCAGGGAGCGAGGCTCAGTTGTCAGGGCAGCAACGCGCAGTGTGGAATCCGGAGCCGATGGGCCAGTCGGCTCCGGATTTCGTGTTCAGGCGACGGTCAGATTCTTACGTGAATTTCTTCAGTGGGCCAGATCAGCTGTCTGCAGTAACTGCCACGAATCTCCGCCATCGGATGACATGATCGTCTTGCGCCGGCTTCCCACATGATCGGTACGGTAGAACCAGAAGGTCGACCAGATGTCGAAGGAGACGAACAGTCTGCCGCGGCGGTCGATGGTGAGACGGTGATACCAGATGGAGTATTCGGAGAAGGGGGCCACGGCGAGGCGGCGCATGGGTTCCCAGTCACTGCCCTTCAGTTTGCGTTTGTAGCCCAGATTGGCGTATTGGCTGTGCGGATGGTAGACGCCATCAGTCGTCCAGGCTCTGAAGACCAGATGCAGGGTGTCATCGGGATCGCATACGAGGCCGACGTAGGTCGAGCGCAGGCCTTCTTCAATCAGTGTCGGCTCTGTGAAACCCTCATGGGCGGTGTTCGGCTCCAGAGATCGAGCGTAGGCGAAGGGCGAGCCGTGCGTGCCGGTCAACGTGTGCAGATAACCTTCTGAATCGATGACGAGGCTCGGTGTGTTGTGCACGTCGTTGGCAGGGGGTCCATAACCCACCAGGGCCGGTTCACCGAGCCAGCGGCCCTCGCTGCGATCGTAGGTGGCCACGTAGGCGGGGACACCCGGCACGTCCACACTAGGATCGGTCGCCTCGCCCCAGATCACGTGCACGCGATCTCCCATGGAAGCGATTGCCGACGGGACGCCGGAATGTGCTGCGATGCCGATCGCCTGCTGCGACACCGGAATCGGATTGCCGAGATCGAGCTGGCCTGCGGTAAATGTGGGCAGATACAGTTCGAAATCATTCACCCGACGCCAGAAGTGCTCAGGATCGGCACCACCTGTCTGCCTGGCCACAACGAAGGGCGCCGGACCGACAGGAAGATTGTGGCCGGCGAACTGTTCGATGTCCGTCTGCATTGGGGTCGTTGGCACATCGCCCGCGCCGACGTGGAAGGTGATGCCCCCATCGGGTGAGTAGAGGTAGGCCGGGCCCGAGTCTGAGGTGCCGAGCACGCAGATCTCGCCCTGCCCGCCAAAGGCGACCTTGGAGCCTCCAGCGCGGAAGCGTGTGCCCTCCACTGTATCAACCCACTGCCACGTGCCATCCACGAGTTGGTGCAGGCCGTCGTTGCCACGGATCCAGGCGCCATTCTCGGGGTCGAAGTAGATCTGGTTGGCATTTGGGTAGTCGGGTGTGTAGCCGAATTGGGCACTCTCGTGTTCGTAGGGCCGGTAGACGATGGGTACATCGATAGCGGTCGGTGTCACGGTGCCGATGCGGGTCTCAAGGCGCGACCACGTTCTGAACTGCGGATGCCGTGCCGACGAGACGACGATGCGGGTGTCGAGGGTATCGACCGGGCCGGTCGCGTCTGAATCGGATGTTGGGTCCATCGCCTCTGGAACCGACACGGTGGCGATCACCACGGCGGATTCGCCGGGGGACAACTCGACGACGTCCTGCGAGAGGGCAACACGCAGCTCGTCGTTCCCATCGGTTGCCACGGCCAGGTGCATCGTGTCGGGGTTGGCGCCATTGTTGTGCACACGCAGGCGGACGTCGTACTGTGCGCCGGGTTCGGCATGGGCTACGTGGGCGTAGGGCGTGAGCACCCAGCGCAGATCGTGGAAGGGGAAGAAGCTGTCACGATCAGGTGACCACAGAGACAGGTCGTCGAAGGGTTCGCCCCGATCCCAGCGCGTCACGCCATCGATCTGTATCTCAGTTGCTCCCCGTGGCAGATGCAGTCGCCAGGGCTCCCTGGACTCATGAGGCAGATCCTGAATCGTGAAGCTGAGGGTGCCTTCGGGGGTAAGATCCAGCGTGGCGAGTTGTCCGCCGCTCTCGTTGTACAGCTCGGCGAAGTCGGGTGAGCCGCCCGTCGCCAACGGGCCGGTGACATCGAGGGTGATCTCTCCCTGTCGCGGCAGGAAGAAGACGTCGAAGGCCTCGTCGGGATCCGCGGGAACGATCGGCTCCATGTGCAGCGCATCTTTGTGGCCCCGCGAGGTCTCCACCAGATACTTCGAGCAATTGGTCGAGAAACCCCACCACACCTGTTCACCATATCGATCGAAGGCGGCCGTCACATTCACGACGTAGACGCCGGCGTGTTCAACGTGCGTGGTCAGTTGGGCCGTACCATCGCCCTGAATGGTGACCTCGTCGAGGGGACGGCGATCCGGGCCGAGCAGGATCGCCCGCAGATCGGTCTTAGTGCCCTCGTCGTGGCGATCGCTCTTGTGCAGATCGATGACGAGTTCTCCCGGTTCGGCCAGCAGGTAGAGGCCGCCCAGGCCACCGATCATCACGGGTTCAGACATGACATGTGTCTCCAATGGGGTGGGGTGAGCGAGGCGGGACATGGGGCCGATGTACTCGGTGGCCACCACGATCTGATCGTCCCACAGTCGCTGATCGCGTTTGCTGACCCAACTGCCGCCCACGTAGGCCGAGTGGGTGAAGAGATTGATGGCCAGATCCTGCGTGTCCCGGAATCGCATGTCCTCATAGTGGGCGACGCGCCGGCCATCGATCCACATCATCAGCTCGCCGTCACGCTGGCCGGGCTCGTTGGCGCGGATCATCATTTCGAAGCAATACCAGCGATCCGTCTCGAGGGCGAATTCCTCGACCAGATTCATGGGCAAGGCATCGCCCCATGGTCCCTTCTGCTCGGGATGGTAGGTGTAGAATCGGGGGTAGCCGTCGAAGGTGACGAAGAGTTTGCAGGAGAACTTGTCGAAGCCGGTGGGCACTTCTCCCGCGCCGCCACCAGTCCTGCCTTGGGCATAGGCATAGACGCCCGGCATCTTGTGCTGGGTGAAGTCGTAGCCGGACTCGTATTTCCGATAGAAGCGGACGAAGGCCACATCCGTTGCCGGCAGGGATGGATGGATCTCGCTGGGTTGGTGGGTGCCCTTCGACTGCTGGATCTCAAGGGATCCTGAACCGGAGCGCACGTGGGCCGTCTCATCGGTCCAGGCGTAGCCCGGTTTGCCATCGAGCCAGTGCAGGACCTGATCCTCATCGTTGAAGTCGAGGGCCAGCAACACCGAGGGATGTTGTTGGATGCCCCGGTCTTCCGGATAGCCCGCAGCGATACCGGTTTCCTGGGCGTCGAGTGGCCCGGTACCCATCGTCACAAGAGCGAACAGCAAGGTGACCAGTGCCGGAGCACTATGCCTCAGAGTGCGCAGACACCCAGTGCTTGATCGTTGGGCGCCATGCGGGGGGGCATCAGATGCGGACGCGAATGCGGGGCGCGATCGGACCTGCAGTTCCATGACAGACCACCTCCATCTTCGAAAAGGGGCCTTTCAGCCCCGCCTCAAGGTGAGTGATCGGTGCGGCGTATGCCAGGGGGGTAGGGCTTGATCACATCGTCTGAACTGGCGATGATGGCGGATGGAAGCTGCCGCCAGAGGGGATCTGGTGGGTCATCGTGAAGGAACATCATGGATACTGCATCAACGGCCCTGGAGTTGGGTCCCCTTCTTATGGGTCTGCTCGGTGGCCTGGCCCTGTTCCTGTTCGGTATGGAGCAGATGACCGACGCCCTCAAAGCCGTGGCCGGGGGTGGCATGAAGTCGCTGCTGGCCCGCATGACCACCAATCGCTTCAAGGCGGCCTTTGCCGGCGCCTTCGTCACGGCCGTCATCCAGTCCTCTTCGGTAACGACTGTACTTGTCGTGGGGTTCATCTCGGCCGGTGTGCTCTCCGTCTCGCAGTCCATCGGCATCATCATGGGCGCCAACGTGGGCACGACGATCACGGCACAGATCATCGCCTTCAAGGTCACCCACTATGCGATGCTGCTGATCGCTGCTGGCTTTGGCGCGCAGTTCTTGAGCAAGCGGGAGACTGTGCGCCGCTACGGTCTGATGATGATGGGACTGGGTCTCGTCTTCTTCGGCATGAATCACATGAGCGATGCGACGCGGCCCCTGCGGACGTATCAGCCCTTCATCGATCTCATGCAGGACATGAGTCACCCCCTGACGGGCGTGCTGATCGGTGCGTCTTTCACAGCCCTCGTGCAGAGCTCGTCGGCCACGACGGGTGTCATCATCGTGCTGGCCAGCCAGGGCTTCATCACGTTGGAAGCCGGGATCGCGCTGGCATTTGGCGCCAATCTCGGCACCTGCATCACGGCATTGCTGGCCGCCATCGGCAAACCACGCGAGGCCATCCGTGCGGCGGCGATCCACGTGCTCTTCAATGTGCTGGGGGTGCTGATCTGGTTCCTCTTCATCCCACAGCTGGCCGATGTGGTGCGCAGCTTCTCGCCCAAGGCTGTGGATCTGGAGGGTGTGGCGCGCCTGGCGGCGGAAACACCCCGACAGATAGCCAATGCTCACACGATCTTCAATGTCTCCAACACGCTGATCTTCATCTGGTTCACCGGTCCCCTGGCTCGATTGGTGCAGCGGCTGGTGCCGGATCCGGACGAGGAACTCGCCAGGCGCCCGAGTGTGTTGGACGAGGGGCTGCTGCAGACACCGGAACTGGCCTTTGATCTGGTGCGCATGGAGCTGGGCCGGTTGGGGGCGTCTGCTGTGGGAATGGTAAGAGAGGCGATGCAGTCGGTTGTCCATGGGAGCGGAGAAGACCTGGCCCATCTCGAGCAGATGGATGCCGAGGTCGACACGCTTCATGGTGAATTGATTGCCTACATGGGACAGCTCTCGCAGGAACACCTGACCGGTGAGCAGATCGAACGACTACACGGCTACATGTCAGTGGCGAACTCTATCGAGAGCATCGGTGATATTGTGGAGACCAACCTGACAGAGGTCGGCACGCAACGCCTCCGCCACAATCTGCAGATCAGCCAGTCGACGCAGGAAGTATTGGATCCACTCAACCGTGAGGTCTGCCGGGCGGTGGAGATGTCGATGGAGGCACTCGTCACGGGTCAGCGAGAGCTGGCGGCTGACGTGGAGACCGCGAAGGGAACAATCAACGAACTGGCCGCGGAGGCGGAGCGCCATCTGGCCATTCGTCTCACGGCGGCGGAGCCCGACCGGGTGGTCATGTTTCGGCTGGAATCGGAGGCGATTGAGTATCTCAAACGCGTCTACTACTTCGCCAAGCGTATCGCGAAGGTCACCATCGAAGTGTCGGATCACCCATCGATGCCGGATCCAACAGATGATTGATCTACGGATGACTGATCGAGGGGTGGTCGGTCTCCCTCAATCCTCCCTCGCCTTGGGCGTCAGCAGTTCATACGCGGCGGCCAGACCGCCGGCATTGCGGACATTCGTGTAGCCCATCTTCTGCAGTTCGCGGTGCGCGATTCCGGAGCGGCGTCCGCTGCGGCAATAGAGGACGATCTCCTTCTCGTGCTCCGCAGCGACATCAGTGATGTGGTCGCCGATCACGTCGAAGGGGATGAGGATCGCACCTGTCACATGCCCTGCATCGAATTCCTGTTGTGTACGCACGTCGATGATGAGGGCATCCTCGCTCACCGGAGCGTGGGTTTCCTTACGCTGATTCGAGGTACATGCGACAAGTGAGACGAGCAGGAAGATCATCAGAATCGTTCGAGCGCTGGGGGATCTCATGCTGAACAGATACTCCGCAGACGTGTGGTTGGGGGCAGTGAAATTGAAGCCGAACGCTTAGAGCCCGGCCGTCCACTCTCTAAAGCGATCTTCATCGACGTTGCGGCCACTGACGACGACGACGATATCACCTGATCCGGAGGTGTCGACGGTGCCCTGCAGCAGCGCTGCTGTGGCGATCGCACCTGAAGGTTCGGTGCGCAGGCCATGGTGGTCGTAGAGCCACTTCATGGCCTTGCGGGTTTCCAGATCAGGCAGGGCCACCGATTCGGTGATCAGCTCTCGGAGGATCGGCCAGTTGTGTTCCCCCACATCGTAGGAGAGCAGGCCATCGCAGATGCTCTCGGGTCGTTCGAGTCGGACGCGCTCACCCTTGTCCAGTGACTGACGGAAATCATCTGCCCCCGATGGTTCCACGCCGATGATCCGAGCCCCGGGGTAGCCATCGGCCATCGACAGGGCATGCCCCGCCATGAGGCCGCCACCGGAGACCTGACAGAGAAAGTGGGAGACGTCGCGATTCTGTCGTTGCAGCTCGTCAACAATCTGCAGACCGCCCACGCCATTGCCAGCGATCACGTCGGCATCGTCGTAGGGAGACGCCTGCACGGCGTTCTCTACTTCCGCGATCTCCCGTGTCAGGCGATCTCGTTCGCCCGTCTCATGGTCGGTGGCGATGTCGTAGGTGCGGATCTCGGCCCCGAAAGAACGAGTGCGTTCGAACTTGATCTTGGGCGCCGATTCGGGCATGACGATGATGACGCGTTTGCCGTAGCGCATGCCGGCGAAAGAGATGCCGGACGCGAAGTTACCGGAGGAATGGGCGGCGATGGGCCGGTCACCGAGATGTTCGAGATTCCGCGCCGTCCAGTTCAGGGCGCCCAGAAGCTTGAATGAACCCACCGGAGTCCAACCGTAGTCTTTCAGCCAGACGTGTCGACTCGCGTCCAGACCAAGTGCCTGCTCCAATGCATAGGAGCGGACCAGCGGTGCGGGGGTGATGTGCTGGTCGATGACTTCAGCTGCAGCGCGGACATCATCGATAGTGGCAATACGAACGGGCATTCAACTTACCTCCTCCGGGTGAGTATTCACGAAGGTGGCTGCTGAGGCCGGGCCGTCAAGGCGTGGTGGGATCGTGTGCTTTCAGAAAATCCTCCACACGCCATACAGCCAGACCCAGTTCACTCAATTCGTAGATGCCGGCATTGCGCACCATGAGGCCGGGTGATCCCATGACCAGCTCGCGGCGTGTCGTGGAATAGTCGCCACAGACTTCGCCGATCAAACGGGTGATCACAGCCTCCGGGTACGGCCGGACTTCCGGGAGATGACGGATGGCGGCGACAACACTGATGTGCATGGATGGCTGCGCGTCGGCGCCGCGGATCTTTGCCAGTCGTTCCCGTTTCGTCGCAGATACGGGAATCTCGGTTCGGGTTCCCCCATACAGGGCCCGTGCGGCCCATCGGGCCACCTTCTTATCGGGAGCCTGTGCCAGGTCTTTCAGAATGCCCAGCGACGTCTCGTCACCCAGTTCGCCCAGGGCGGAGATGGCGTGGGGGCGGACGGCCTCTTCATCGAGGGCAGCGACGATCACGTCACGAGCATCGATGGCGCCCAGTTGCCCCAGAGATTGCAGCGCGATCTGGCGCACCGCCGGCTGGTCCTCTGAGGCCATCGTCTGCAGGCGAGGCAGACTACCGCGATCATCAAGGTCGCGCACGGCCACGACGGCTGCGTGTCGCGTCGTCGGTTCGGTGGCTTCGAGACCGGCTCGCACCACCAGCACATGTTGTGAACTGCCCAGTGAACCGAGCAAGGCGATGGCCGGGTTGCACAGTGCGGTGTCCTGGTGCCCGGCCAGGTCTGCCAGCCGCCGTGCCAGGCCGTCCATGACGGGACCGGACAGGTCATCAGCTGCCAGACTCCCACTGACCCGTCGCTCCAGGGAAGGATCGGCGGGTTCCGGCCCCAGGGCGCAGAAACCGATGAGGGCGACCCCGATCTGCGCCGCTTCCAGCGCACGGACCTGACGTGCCATGCATGAGTCGCGCATTTCGTCGGTGAGGGCGGCGAAGAAGTCCGTGCCATGCTGTGCCAGTGCCGTGGCGTACACGGCAGCCAGGGTGGAGCTGTCCGCATCCCGCCAGAGAGACAGCAGGATCTCGTACGAGTCGCCACCCAATCCACGCAATACGAGGCAGACCAGGACCAGCGTCGCCTGATCCGTACAACTGGGCAGCAACTGGGCGAGCAGGTCGGCCTTCTCGGTGTCCGGCACCGGGCTGCGCAGGACGGCATCCAGGACGTATGTGGCGGTCAGACGCAGGGGGAGTCTGCGATAGTTCTGGTTGAGGGATGGTTGCCCAATATCCGGCAGCAGGACCTGACACAGGACGCGTCGGGCATTGCGTCGCAAGGAGGCAGGCTCATCGAGGGCACAGGCGACGGTGACCGTCACGGCCGAGCCACCGGCGCGCAGCAGCAGCAGGGCGGCGTGTCGCGTGAGGGCATCGTTCATCGTCGCCAGGACGGGTCGCATCGTGTCCGGCGACTGCTTCACCAGCCGACTCAGTCGCGTGCCTGCCTCGGAGTGTGCTCGGCCGCGATTCGTGCGGAATTTGGCGTGGTTCGGTTTCCCCTCGGGAGTGGGGTCAGCCGATTCCTCTTCCCAGAGAGTCAGCAGCACTTCGATCTCGGCTTCCACGGCATCGCGGAAGTCGTCTGTCGGTTTCACATCAGGGCTGTCATCCATTCCCGCCATCCTGTCCATTCTTTCCCGCAATTGTGTCCGAGCCCGGTGTAACCGGCTCATGACCGTACCGATGGGTATATCGAGAAATGCGGCAATCTGTTCGTAGGAGAGTCCATGCCAGTAGTGCAACGCCAGGCTGAGTCTGTGATCGTCCGACAATCTTGCCAGACCGCCGAGCAGCGCATCGAGGATCTGCGGGTCTGAGCCGACGTCTTCCCCTGCGGCGGGGAGGGTGTCGATTTCGGTATCGATGATCCACTCGCGTTGCCGCCGTCGCTGCCGATGCCACATGCGACACAGATTGAGGGTCAGCGTACGCAACCAGGGGGCAAAGCGGGCGGGATCCTGCAAGGTTGGGAGCTTCAGCCAGGCTTCCACGAAAGCCTCATGGGCCAGTTCGGCTGCCTGTGCCGTCCCGGCCATACCCGTGCACAGACCATGGACGAGGAGGCCGTACCGCGGCACGAGTTCGCCGAAGGCCTGGGCGTCGCCGTCCTGAACCCGGCGTACCAGTTCTTCATCCGGGATGGTTTGGGATCTCTCGTTCACATTTCTTACAGATGCTGGAGGAGGTGGGATTATTCCCTCGATCTGGCCGACATCCTCAAAAGAAGCGGAAAACTGTATGGCGTGGTACAAGGGAAATCTTCACATGCACTCGTATTGGACAGACGGGCACGACTTTCCAGAGATGATCGCCGATGATTTCAAGGCGCGCGGATACCACTTCATCGCTTTCACCGAACACGATCGGCATCAGGTGGGTGAAAAGTGGGTGAGTCGGGATCCGGCCACAGGGGCGGGGCGATCGATGCAGGAAGGGGATCTGCTGGGGAGATACGTCGAGCGCTTCGGTGAGGACTGGGTGGAGACGAGAGGCGGAGACCATGGTGAGGTCCGTGTGAAGCCACAGGCTGAGTATCGCCACCTGATTGAGAAGGATGGTCAGTTCCTGATGATCACGGGCGAAGAGGTGATGACGACGTGGGGGGAGCCGCATGACTGGGGTCGGACGCACTGGATCAATGTCTTCAACACGCCTCAGGCTATCGCCCCCCAGCACGATCCCCACTCGAGTGCTGCCGCCATGGCTTCGACTGTGGGAATGGCCCGATCCATGGGTGAGGCGAGCGGTTCAGAGGTGCTGGCCTTCCTGAACCATCCCAATTGCAGCTGGAATGCGACGGCCGAACAGATCGCTGCTGTCGAGACGTTGCGGCATGTCGAGATCTACACGGCGCTGAATATGTGCCAGACCTTCGGCGATGAGTTGCACTGCTGTGCGGAGCGGATCTGGGACGTGGCGCTGACGCTGCGTCTGGCCCAGGGTGGTGATCTCATCTATGGATTGGCGACCGATGACTGCCACGCCTATGCCCACCACTTTGAATTTGGCGACACGGCGCTTCCGGGTCGGGCCTGGATCTGGGTGCGATCCGACGATCTCACACCGGATCGGATTCTCGGATCGGTCAATCGAGGTGACTACTACTGCAGTTCGGGCGTCTGCCTGGATGATGTCGAGCTGAGTGACAAGGGGATCGCGCTCCGGATCAGACCGGCCCCAGGCGTACGATATACGACGCGTTTCATCGGCACACCATCAGGAGTGGATCTGGCCAGTGCGCCGGTCCTGGATGCCTCGGGTACTGAGGTCCAGACGACCAGGCGGTATTCGGATCAGATCGGCCAGACGCTGGCAGAGACAACCGATCTGTCGCCGTCCTACGATTTTACCGGTGACGAGCTCTATGTGAGAGCTGTGGTGATCTCGGATGTGGACCACCCGAATCCGACGGGACCCGGAGATGTCGAAAGGGCCTGGACGCAGCCGGTGAGGCCCGCTCAATAGAGCGTCAGTCCGTGCTCCGGCGCCCGAGTTGGAAGCGGAACTTCATATCCTCTGCAAACCACATGGGAAAGTTCGTTCCCCAGAGGTTGTTGTGGAGGTTGATGTGCCAGCCTTCGGCCAGGTCCGGAGGGGCCACATCGAATTCGAGAATCCTCGGGCGACCTGGAGAGAACAATGGGGCATCCGTGCTCTGCAGGAACAGGCGGGTGCCAGCCTTCTGATATACACGGCCCGAATCCAGCGCATGCAACGCTCGGTTGCCGCCTTCGATGACCTCGAGTGGCGAAACGGGGTATGCCATCTTCTCCATCAACCACTCGCCCGTATCCGGCAGACCAAATCCAAGCCACGTGGCTTCCGGCAGACGGCACGCCGATTTCTCAAACCATTGCAGTTCGATCCCGATGTGGTCACTGCCGAACACGTAGTGCAACTGAATACACGCCGGGATCCCGTAGCACCACGGTTGGCGTTCGGGCAGAGCCAGATCCACCCAGACGTTGTCACCTTCTCTCTCGAATTCTGCCGCGGCCGGATACAGCTCCTGCCGAACGAGACCTTCCGTGTGCTCGATGCCCGGTTTGGTGAAGTCCGGCCGTGCCCACGATCCTGTGTTGTCGATGTCAGGATTGTATCGTCCCAGGAAGACTTCGTAGCTGGCGGCATCGAAACTCTGATACTGGAACAGGGCCAGCGGGCCATTGGCCGCCCACTCCTGACCGCTGTCGTCCACACATGATGTGAGTGCGCCGGTCTGCTCACAGAATCGGACACCGAATCCACCCAGCTGGTGCATTCCATCGATTGGCCGGGCCGTCTGCGGACGATGCGCGCGTCGACGTGGCGTCAGCGTATCCAGCTCAGCCAACAGGGGCTGGTGCAGCGAGCTTCCCTCCAGTGCTTCGATCGCCTGGTGAACATACTGGCGCTGCTCCTCCCACGAAGCCTCGAAGTCCGAATACCGATAGTCACCGTCTCGTGCCCCGAATTCGTCCTCATGAGGTGCCGCGACCCGATCGGCCTTCCGAGCATCGTTGAAGTGCTGAAGTGTGTAGTTGTTGTAGTCCTTCAGGTGCGACTTCTCATCCTTGCCCCACGTGTGCTCTGGCACCAGGAGCAGTTGCTGGCGCGCTGCCTGGATGAGGGGTCGTGTTTCAGAGGTATCCTGATCTGACAGGAATCGGTCCACGCAGCGATAACGCGCCACTTTCGCCGGATCACTGCCGGCACCGTGGATCCAGGTGTCGCCGAATTCGCCCTCGATCACCGGGAGGGTGTCGCGCCGTGCCGCCAGCGTCTGTGCGTATGCATCGAGACTGGATGTGACGGGTGTGTTGTCGGGATACCGGATTCCCAGGGCTGCAAATTCCTGTGCCACGGCCTCGGCATCCGGTGGGCCGTGGTTATCTCCCGTGTGGGCAAAGAACAGCAGGTCATCAGCCCCCGCATCCTCTGTCGTTGCATCGTATCCGGCGCCGTAGCTGACCAGGATCTCCTCGCCGCCGGGATGGCGCCATCGAAATCGCGGTGGTGCCTTCACGGTACTGGAGCCGGCGTTCACACCGATGTGGAGATAGGTGATGCCATACTCCCGCAGGCAGGGGATCATCGAACGGGTGTGGCCAGGTACGTCCGACATCTTTGCTGCCGTCGTTGTCTTGCCGAATCGTCGGTCCAGTTCGCTGGAGATCGACAGGCCGTGACGGAAGAGTTCGGGGGACATCAACTCCGTGTGGGTTGTGAAGGGCAGAGCGTGCCACAGGATGTCACCGTCCTCGATGGCAGCCTCCATGCGACGGACCTGTTCGGGCGGGGCGCAACGAAGGAAGTGGTCGATGATCCACGAGCCTGTGGTCCAGACGAAGCGCTGACTTCCTCTGTCTCGGGTGGCGCGTGCCAGGTCGAGTGCTCTGGGGATGAACTCTTCCAGGTATCTGGAACAGACATCCTGAGCCATACCTGTGAATCCGAGGTCCAGATGCGTCTTGAAGATGACATGAAGGGTCTTCTGTTTCATACGAGAAGACTCAACAAAAAACGCCCGGAGGGCGAACCCTCGGGCGTTGATCAGAGATCTCTGAGTGGTCGATCGGTCAGGCGGCCGCGACGGATACGGGTACCAGTTCGGCGTCATCCTCAGCGGTCCAATCCTCACCGAACATCTCACGAAGAATCTTCCGCTGCTCGGACATCGAATGCTGCACGAAGGCTTCGGGGCGAAGTTCATCGTGATAGACCATGCAGTCCTGCCAAGCCTCGATCGGATTCATGTCCTCTTCCTCTTCCTCGGCCGGGGCCGGAGCCCGCGCGTGGTTCGACTCCCAATCGACGAGGTAAGATTCGACCGCCATGGGCAGGGCATTGTCACCCAGGCATCGTTCGAATGTGGTGGCCACGATATGAGCGGCGGCGGCATCCAGGTTGGTCGTATCGCGCAGGAGAGCCTCGACCAGTTCGTGCATCAGCAGCAAGTGCAGGGCGTTGAGCCCATGACTTGCCTGGCCGCCATCGATCAGGCGCAGATAGTCGCCGATCTCACCGAGCAGATGGATGTCGTTGTTCTGCAGATAGGCGATCACCCCGCTGTTGATGAACGTCTCACGCTCCTGTCGGGTCAGCAGGTCGAGATTGTGGCAGACGATGGACAGCGCCGCCTCGCCGTCGGCATTCAGACGCCGTGTCAGGGCACGACCGGCCTCGCCGGGTCGTTGCAGCAGGGCATCGATGAATGACTTGGGTTCGGGCCGCCAGATGGCCATCAGTTCGCTGGCCTGGGCCGACAGATCGCCATCGCCGAGATCTACTACAGCACGCCGTAACAACTGCTGACGTTCGGGAGCCGTCACGGTGCGCCGAAAGATGAATGTGCCTAATTGCTTGAGAATGCTGACACGTTCCTGGGCATCATCTGTCAGGCTGAGCAAGCTGAAGAGGAACTGCTGTAGCCTCGCATCGGCGTGGTTGGCACACATCTCCAGTTGCTGCCGTTGCAGTGCAGCCAGTGCCTCGCTGAGGCCGGAGACCAGTGAGGCGTAGTCTCCTGTCCTCTTTTCACCGTCGTAGACGGACGCCGCCAGGGGCGTGTCCATCACAGGCTGGAATTCGAGCCGATTCGGTGGTGTCTTGCCGCGATGCCAGAATCTGACTTCGCTATCTGTTGCCTGATCGGTGGGGTGCATGCGCAGTGGCTCCAGGTGTTGGTCCCGCATCTGTACCGGTTTATCGGTGTTTTTGCAAAATTCTGGAGTCGTTTCGTGTTTGTGACATGCGTCACACCACAACCCATTGTGGAGCCAGGGAGTATGCAGGGATGAAGCGGATCCGCAGCAAGCTTGTGCTCGCGTTACTGGTGGTCGCCCTGATTCCGGTCCTGCCCTCGTACTACATGGCCAATGGGCTGGTGAATCATGTGCTGTCCCTGGGCTTCAACGACACCGTCGAAGGCGCGATCGATGGTGCCGTTGGCATTGCCGCCGAACTTCACGATCGGTACGAAACCGAGACGATCGCCGCCGCCACACGATTGGCTTCCGAGGCGCGCGTGCAGCAAGTACTGGAGGATCCTGTCGAGGGTACCCTCGATCTGTCCGACCTGCTGACCTGGTCATCCTATCTGATTGAGATCTACGACACCCAGGCGCGCCTGGTTGCCAGCCATTCGCTGGAGTCCAGGGCAGAGGCGACGGCGCCCAAGACGCCTGCAAAACATGCCGAGGGTGTCACGGTCGAATACGACAGCGGTGCCATTGTCTCTCTTGGTGATGGCATGGAAGACCTGCTGAAGCGTCTGCTCACAATTGAGGATGATGTCGATCCACGTTTCTATCGGGATTCGCTGGCAGTATTGGCGTCACTGGCGACGGTGCAGGTCTTGTCGACGGATGCGGACCCCCGATTGATTACGGTGGCGGCCCCAGTGGGTGAAGCGGATCTGGGATTCGTCGTTGTTACCCGCCTGTTGCCCGAGCCCACTGGCATCGCCACGTGGCAGCTGAGTGGCCTGCAGGAGTTGTTCCAGGCCGCCGACGAACATCAGGCTGACATTCGGAACCTGGTGCGGGTCGTGTTCTGGTTCTTCTACGCTGGCGTCGCGCTCTTTGCATTGCTGGTCGGCTACCTGCTGTCGCGGCGCTTGACACGACCGCTCTTGTCGCTGGTCGACGGTACACAGAGGGTGGCCTCAGGAGATCTCGACTATCGCCTCGACGTGGCATCGAAGGACGAGATCGGCCAGTTGATGTCCTCCTTCAATACGATGACGACGCAGATCAAGGTGAATCAACGCCTGGCGGCCGGGCGGGAGGTGCAGCGTCAGCGCATGGAAGACCAGCACGGGGAGCGAGTGAAGGATCTCGAGTTGGCCGAGATGCGCGAACGCGCCCTGCAGGCGGAGAACGACAGGCAGACGCTGGAGCTGCAGAAGTCGCAGGAACTGGAGCGCGCCTATGCCGAACTGGAGGCCTCGCACCAGGAATTGCAGGAGACCCAGGCGCAGCTGATTCTGAGCGAGAAGATGGCGTCGCTCGGTGCATTGGTGGCCGGCGTCGCCCACGAGATCAACAATCCCATGGGGGCTGCGCACAGTGCAGTCGATGTGAGTGAGCGTTGCGCCGACCGTGTCCAGAAGCATCTGAATGAGGCCACTTCACTCGATGAAGCGCGGGATGCGACGAAGCGACCCATGAGCATGCTGCGTGACAATCTGGGCGTGATCGGCCAGGCAGCAGCGCGAATCGTTACCCTCGTTCAGGGCCTGAAGAGTTTCGCTCGAATCGACGAGGCCCAGATGCAGATGGCGGATCTGCACGAGGGCATCGACAGTACGCTCGTGCTGCTGCAGTCCCAGATCGGCCCGGGTGTCCAGATCGAGCGTGAATCGGGTGAGATCCCTCGCACGTGGTGTTCGCCGGCACAACTGAATCAGGTCTTCATGAATGTCCTGACCAATGCCATGACCGCCGTGGGGGAACAGGGCCGCATCACGGTGGGCACAGCCATCGTGGAAGATTCGATTCATGTACGGATTGCCGACGATGGCGTGGGCATGTCAGCACAGCAACTCGAGCATATCTTCGATCTGCAGTTCAGATCGGGTACCGCGCGTGTGAAGATGGGATCCGGTCTGTCGATGGCCTACCGTATCATGCAGGAAAACGATGGCGAGATTCTCGTCGACAGCCAGCCTGGGCAGGGGACCCAGGTCACGCTGCGTCTGCCGATTCGTAACGAACGCACCGAAACACCTGAGACCGTGGAGTAAAGAGCGATGAAGCTTTGGATGGACGTGATGCGCGATCTGGAAAGTGTCATGGGCGACCACGAGCGAATTCTGGATGCCTGGGCTGAAGGGGGTGTGGATGGTGTCGTGTTTGGGCCCCTGGTCTTCGGCACGAATCGTCTGGGGCAGGGCGCACAGTCCTTCGAGTCCGGCGAAGTCGTGGCGGCGGCATACGATCCGAATCCGGCCATCTACAAGCGCATGGGTGTCGAGGCCCCCCCTGCACCGGAGCACAAATTGCCGGAGAAGCGGGCCCTGCTGGAGAAGACGATGATCGCCGCCAAGGACCGGGGCATGGAGGTCTACGCCATGTATGCCGACAGCGGCGCCGGCCCGGGTGGCGACGGCTACTACATGCGCGACGAGAAGACCCTGGCGGCACGAGTGGCGCGAATGGTCGATACCCTCGAGCACTTCCCCATGGCGGACGGGGCCGTGATGGATGGCCCGGAGTGGGGTTATGAGATGGCGCCCCACCACATGAACCACCGCTCCTATTTCTTCAATGATCTGCCTGAAGCCGTGGCGCCGATGGCTGCCGACATGGGTTACGACTACGAAGCGATGGTGGCGGCCAAGGATCGCCTGCTGGCCTTGTTCCACAATTTCGATCCGGCCAAGGTCAGGCTTCATGCACGGGGTGGCCTGGTCGGATCCTACCAGATGTTTGGCAGCGATCCGGATCTGATGGCCTGGTTGTCCTTCCGCGTCGAATCCCTGACCGGTTACTTCCGTCAGACGCGCGAGGGCATCGCTGCTGAACTCGAGCGGCCGATCAAGCTGGGGTGTGGGCCAAGGTCGGCAGCCTTTGCGCCGCTGTGTGGTTACGACTTTGCACAGTTGGCCGAATTCATGGATTTCCTGATGCCGAAACACTACTTCTTCCATCGCGGCTTTGATGGGTTCATCGGCACCGTGCACCGCTACGTCGAGACACTGTGTGAGTGGAATTCAGGCCTGAAGGTGACGGAAGCACTCGACATCGTACAGGCTCTGTTCGGGATCACCCTGCCGGGTGTGGAGGGGATGGTCGATTTCGAGAGTGCCCTGAGTCCGGCATTCTTCGAACAGGTGGTCACCCTCGAAACGAAGCGTGCCCTGGCCGCTGTCGATGATCCGGAACGCATCGTCCCCTGGCTGGACACCGGTCGTTTTCCCCACGATGGTGACCCCATGTCGGCCCGTGATCTGCAGATGTTGCTGGATACGGCCGAGGCGGCAGGTCTGCGACGATTCAACTACCATCATCAGGGAAATCTCAGTCCCGGAGAGTGGGTGGTGATCAGCAACAAGTGCGGCACACGCTGGGATCCGCGTACCAGTGAGTACGAACCGCCCGACGCGTTGGTGTTGTGACGGCTGGTGTTGTAACGACGACGAACGATCTCACCGATTCGCTCATTGCAGATCTGATCGATCTGCCCCAGGTCATCGATGCGTGTCAGCAGGCATTTGAGGGGGTCGGCCGGGGTGAGATCCTCAATCCTGCTCGCGAGCAGACACTGGCTGTGCGTGACGGACTCGACTACTTCGGACTGGACATGCCCGCCGAATGGCCGGGTCACTGTCGATCGCGGAAGATCATCGAGGAATACTCCGATGTCGCCGCCGGTCGCCTGGCGCGACGTGAGGCGTATCTGCGATTCGACGACCTGGCCACAGGAACGTCCCTGCGTTTGGACGCGGGTCTGATCACCGACATGCGTACAGGTGCCGCCGGTGCCCTGGGTGTGAAGTATCTGGCGAGCCGCACGATCGAACGTGTGGCCATCCTTGGCACGGGACGCGTCTGCCGTCACCTGGCCCTGGCCGCCGATCAAGTCTTCGCCCTCAAACAGATCCGCTGCACGAGTCGCAGCGAGGCGAATCGGCAAACCTTTGCCGCCGCCGTCGAACCGCAGCTACGGACATCGCTGTCGATGACCGACAGCATCGATGCTTGTGTGAAAGAGGTCGATGCGGTCCTGATGGCTGTGCCGACACCAGAGCCGATCATCGATGTGAATCAGCTGAGGGGAGTCGACACGATCGCTGTCATCGCTGGTGACAGCCGCACCCGTCAGGTGAGCCAGCCCGTGCTGTGCGGCCGGCCTGTCGTGGTGGATCACTACGAGCAGGCGCAGGTGTCAGGTGAATTCCTCCAGGCGCGAGAGCAGGCGACTGAGCACCGGATTGCACTGGTTCGTGATTCCGCCGGCGAGGTGATGACGATGGCCGATGCCGCCTGCGGACGTATTGCAGCCACGGGTGGCACGATCTACCTCACGGGGATGGCGGCCCAGGATCTGTGCACGGCGGCGCGTGTCGTTGAGAATTGGATGGCGACTCAATGAGCGGATCGCCCGTGGTGGTGGCCGGACGTCGGGTCACGACCTTCGCTTACTTCGCTGCTTTCATCGGACTCGGCCTGGTGCTGGCCTCACTGGGGCCGACGATTCCAGACCTGGCCATTCGCACGGGCTCGAGTCTGAGTGCCTTCAGCGCCGTCTTCATCGCCCATTCCGCCGGTTATCTGACCGGTGCCCTGATGGGTGGACGCCTCTTCGATCGTCTGCCGGGGCATCCGCTGCTGGCAGGGATGCTGGCGATCATCGCGATCTGCATGGCCCTGGTGCCGCTCTGCCCCACCCTGACGGTATTGCTGGTGGCCTTCACCGTCATGGGTCTGAGCGAGGGCAGTCTCGATGCGGGGGGAAACACCCTGCTGGTATGGCTCTATCCCACCGGCCTGGGACCGTGGATGAATGGACTGCACTTCTTCTTCGGTGTCGGTGCGCTGTTGTCACCTCTCATCATCGCCGGGATCATCGAGCAGGGATACACCGTCGCCCACGCCTACTGGGCTCTGGCGGCACTCCTGCTGCCACCGATGTTGTGGTTGCTGAGTCGTCCGAGTCCAGCGATTCCAGCCCGTCAAGTGGATGCCGAGCCAATCGATCTGCGACCGCATCGGGCCACGCTGCTGCTGACCGGTGGACTGTTGTTCGCTGCCGTGGGTGCCGAAGTCGGATTTGGTAACTGGATCTACACCTACGCAGTGCACGAGGGCTTGGCCAACGAGGCCTCGGCCAGGATGCTGACGTCGGTCTTCTGGGGTGCCTTCACCGGGGGGCGGCTGCTGGCCATTCCTCTGGCCTCGAGAATGGGCCCACTGTCGATTCTGCTGCTGTGTCTGCTGGTCTCCGGCGTCGCCGCCATTCTGCCAATGGTCTCCATCTCGTCGTCGGCGCTGCTGTGGGCTGGAACGATCCTGGGTGGGCTCGCCGTGGCTCCCATGTTTGCCACGGCCTTGTCTCTTGCGGGGAGCCGGATGCCGATCAGTGGTCGTGCCATGGGTTTCTTCTTTGTCGGTTCGAGTGCCGGCGGTATGATCTCGCCCTGGATCATCGGGCAATTGTTCGAGCCTGTGAGCGCCCAGTCGATATTCTGGGTCATTCTTGTCGACGTCGTGCTGGGCCTGGCGATTGTGATGGCCTTTCGACGGCATCGCCAGAATGAATCCGTATAGACGGACTAACACGGAGGGAGTCGAAGATGGCCCAGGCGTTGAATACAATCGTCATCATGGTGGATCAGATGAAGGCCACAGCCAGCCACCTCTACGGCAACAGCTTCTGTGAGACGCCGGCGCTGGCCCGTCTGGCAGATGATGGCGTGCTCTTCCGCCATGCGATCACACCGCATCCGCTGTGCATGCCGGCGCGTGTCTCCTTCTGGACATCACAATTTCCCCATTCTCACGGGGGCCGACGTAATCAGACGCCCATGCCGGCGACGGCGACGCATGCCTTTCAGTTGTGGAAGGCAGCCGGCTATCACACGGGGTTGATCGGCAAGAATCACTGTTTCGAAGGCCCGCAGGATCTGGACTACTTCGACACGTGGTGCCAGATCGGTCACGGTGGTCCTACCCAAGGCGAGGCGACGAAGGGGATGCAGTGGTTCCGCCCTGCCGATGCCATCGGTCGAGGCCACAGCCGCCGCCGTAATATGCCACAGCAGAGCCCTCGCTTTGGGTATGCAACGACCGACTTTCCTTTGGAGGACTATTCCACCGGTCTGATTGCGGGTCAGACGGTGCGTTTCCTGGAAGAGCGCGGATCTGACCCCTTTGCCCTGTGGGTCTCTTTTCCGGATCCGCACGAGCCTTGGGAGGCGCCGCAGCAATACGCGGACATGTTCCCGGCGGATCGCATTCAGATGCCATCGTGGCGTGAGGATGAGTTCACCGACGGTACGGCACCGGAGCGGAATCGCGTTCTGCATGAGATCCTCGGCATCGGCGAAGACCCGAAGGAGGACGTGCTGGGCGTCATGGGCACCTACTACGCGATGGTTCGTTTTCTCGACGATGCCGTCGCGCAGATTCTGGATGCCGTCGAGCGTCTGGGGCTGCGAGAGAATACGGCCATCGTATTCTGCTCGGATCATGGTGACTTCATGGGTGAACACGCCATGACCTGCAAGGGCGGTGTGTTCTACGACTGTCTCACACGTGTGCCACTGATCGTCTCCTGTCCTGACCGGTTACCGGTGGGGGAGATCGATGACAGCATGGCCAATCTCATCGACATCGTACCGACCCTGTTGCAGTTGCAGGGAATCGACGTACCGCCCTCGATGCACGGTAAGGCATTGCCAACCGTCACAGACACGGCAGGGCGTGATGCGACCTTCTCGGAATACGGTGCGGGGGGGCCCGCATTTACCATGGCGGATCTGGAATCTTACGAGAAACCGTATGGTCGGAGCGCGCTGATGCAGTCGCTCTATGCCCGTGAGGCAGAAGGGCGGCGCAAGATGGTTCGCACGATCGACTGGAAATACGTGCATGACCCGATGGGGGATTGCGA
>JABHDC010000239.1 GCA_018673255.1 Gemmatimonadota bacterium | reverse complement strand
CGTAGGCGTGATCACGGGCGGCAGAGAAGCCGATCTTCAGTGCGTCGGCTCGTAGACCGATTCGCCCACCCACGAGGAAGGAGTCGGTCGTGTCGACGCCGGTCTGCGCGCCGTCGCCATCGTCATTGATATTGGGACCATTCCCGATATAGGCAGCATAGTCGAGCTTGAGGCGCTCGATGGGGATATACCCGTAGGCCTGCAGGAAAGCTTGCTGCGGTAGATACTCTTCCACGGCGAGGAATTCCGAAAACGACGCCTCATACACGAGGGGACGGATGATATAAGGCAGAAGCGGTGTCTTCGTCTTGATCTCATTCAGGTTGTTGAAGACCGGAATCGATTGGCCCAGCTTGATATTCAACCGGCGACCGAGCCGATAACGAACCCATACCTCTTCCAGACTCGCCGAACCCCAGCCACGCGCCGAAGAGAAACTGTTGACGAATTCGATATTGACGAAGGCGCGCCATTGGCGATCGATGTCACGTTGAAAGAAGAGATTCTGCTGCTGGACGCTGAAGCTGTTCTGCTCTGAGGCCTTCTCGAACTGTGTCTGCAACCGGGTCTGGTGCGTAAATGTGCTCTGGAAGTAACCGAAGACCTGCACACCCTCCGGTTGCGCCGAGGCCGAGCCAGAAAGCGCGATCAGGGTGAGCAGGGCGGCAAAGCTGAACTGAGGGCGATTCATGCATGTCTCCCGTGCTCGTGTGCAGAACTGCCCTCGATGTCCATCACAGGATCCCCAGATCCTTGCACACACCGGCCAGATCATCCATCTGCGCATCCGTGAGTGTCGTGTAGGGGGGGCGCAGATACCTGCCGCTGACCCCGTAGAGTTCGCTGAGGCCATGCACGATGGCATTGAAGCCACCTGGAGACTGCCCCATGTAGTCGCGCAGGGGGCCCTCGATCTGGCGCATGGTCTCCCAGGCGCCGTGATAGTTGCCTGACTCGATGGCCTCGAAGTATTTCCAGGCGATATCGGGTCGGAAACTCATGAACATCGACAGATACCCGTCCACACCCCAGGGCACCTGAAAGGTATGGTTGCGCATGAGTCCGCCCGAAACGACAGCCCACTCGGGTCGCACACTCGAGCAGATCTGCACACCGAGTTCACCGAGCAGATCATCCTTGATGGCGACCACACTCGGCACCTGTGCATGCAGGCGCTTGATCAGATCCATGCAGGCCGACACCGGCGGCACAGCGCCCTGATTGAAGTAGGCGGTGACGACCATCGTCGGCAGATGAACACCGCAGGCTGCAAAGTGTGTCACCAGGGAGTCGGGTGTCGTGGAGCCGGCCCAATTCGGTGGCAGCAGCATCAGAAGGTCTGCCCCGATTTCGGCACAATACTCAGCGTAAGCCACGGCCTTGGGTGTGGCCCACATGTTGTCGGCGGCAATCACCTTCGCACGACCCGCCGTATGTTCGACGACCGTCCTGGCAAGTTCCGCGACCTCATCATCGGTGAGCACCGAGTGGAGCGAATCTCCCCACGTGATCATGATGGTCCGCGCGCCACCGGCGATGACAAAATCCACCTGGGACCGCACACCGTCCCAATCGACGTCGCCATCGATCGTGAAGGGTGTTCGCAGCGATGGGATGGGGCTCGACAGCGCGATCCGGAGTTCCTCGGTCAACAGATTCTTCGGTGGATCCATCGGGCCGGTCGTCATGTGGTTGAACCTTGTTCAGGCGAGGGGTGGAATCAGATCCAGAAGACGCTGTTGTCCGTCATGCCCGTGAGGAGGTCGATGAGGAGCCAGATGCCGGAGACGACAAACTGCCCCAGGATGAGCCCGAGAAAAAAGGGCCGCGTGCGGCGGAATAGACCCGGGCCACCATACTTCATCACCGACAACTTGATCAGCCACGCCAGGAAGATACTGAACCAGAGCTGATCCATGAGCCACACGGCGCCGATGGGGTAGCCGATCGGGTGCAGGGGCCACCAGAGCAGGTGGTGGCGTGCGAGCATCAGGACCGTCATGACCCCGCCGCCGACCATCGTGTGGAACAAGCCTCCCCAGTTGGCAACGGTGGGTGTGTTCATCTTCACAGCGATGTATTCGAAGGGAGCGCGCACCCCGCCACCGAAGAACCAGCTCGACAGATTGATGCCACCGTATTCGTAACCCAGGACCATCACGGTATAGGCGGACCCAACCAGGCTGATCACCACGGCCAGCAGGAGCAGCCAGAACAAGGGCCGGCGACTCGATTTGAGCAGATCTGCCAGCTTGAGGCCATGTGCACAGGAGGCCATGACAAAAGTACGGATGTCCGCCGACCAGACGTAGGTATAGGCCATGCCGATCATGCCCGCGGGGCCGAGTACACTCGAACCCACGGCGGACACGATGAAGGAATTGGCGATCATGGGCCCCACCGCCGTGGAGACTCCGCTCTCCACAACGACTCGCGTCAGACCGATGAAGATGAGAATCGCCGCCAGCAGAACAGCCAGTGCGGCCCATGGCGCCATCCCGGAAGCGATGAGCCAGATGGTCATGACCAGCATGGATGTACACCAGGTCACGACGGCGGAACGATAGGACATCATCTCACCCCGATCATCGACTGGGGCGCCATCTTGCCCAATGGCCGCGTTACCGTACCAGGCCTTGCGAAGCACATCGCGCAGATGCTCTCGTGCCAGCCACAGTCCGAACAGCACCAGGACCATCATGGCGCCCTGGCCCTGATGAGCCAGAATCGGCTCGGACTGCACGCCGTAGACGCCGAGTTTTTCGGTACTGGCCACACCCAGCACATTCAGCGTGCCACTGATGATCTTGGCGATCCAGTTGAAGAACCAGAGGCTGAAGGCGATGTCGAGATTGATCAGGTAGGAGAACCCGAGCATGGGAAAGCTCAGGCGGAATATGAGAGAGATGGTATTGCGAAAGATGGGCACCGACATCACCAACTGGACGCCGGGAATGAAATTGTGATAGGCGTGCAACGCATTCAGACTGCTGACGATGGCGGGCAACGCAAAACCGGCCCACATCAAGGGAGATCGGAAGAATGGTGGCAGCCAGCTGTCGCGATCACCCTCCTGCAGCATCTCGGTCGGCACCTGCACGATCGGATAGATCAGACGTTCTCGTTCCATCCACTGCCGCCGCATGATGACCATGGACGTGATCATCACCAGATACAGCGCGATGATGAGAATCCCCCACATGGCCAGCGACGGCAGCCAGGCTTCCCAGGGGATGCCGACACCCGCCGGAGCTCCCTCGTAGAACCACTTGATCGCCGTCGTGCTCTGCGGCACCATCCATTCGGGCACATGCGGCGAGATCAGGGTGGCCCATTCGTTCTCTGGCGTAGCGTAGTATTGCACACCGGAGATGATCGGCAGCAGATACAGCGTCAGGCCCATCGTGGGAATCGCCGAAGCGGCGATCATCATGATGTAGACGACGAGTAACTCCTGCCGACCCAATGCCAGTACCGGTGCCAGCACACGCAGCAGAACGTTGACGAGCCCGACGAACACGAAGAACAGGAACAGCGCCCCCGCCGTGCTGAAATCGTAGAACAGGGTCGAACCGCGGATGACGAGATTGGCGTAGGGTGCCCCCACCGCAATCATCGTGCACATGGCAGCGCCGACCAGCGCTGAGCGCAGCGTAAAGGGGGGACGATCCGACAGATTCCTCATGCCGTCTCCGCCAGTTGCTCGCATTCGCGCATGCACAGGTAAAGCCCTCGTGGCACGTGGAAGCACCCCTTCCACTTGCCACCCTTCAGCGGCAGCAGCACCTCACCACGCCGATCGAGATAACCAAACCACTCGCCGTGCGCTTGATCCGGGAATCGTGCCAGTGCCCATTCGCTGACACGCTTGTATTGCTCCAGACAGGTCTCCCTGCCGGTGAGGCGATATCCCATCAGCAGGGCCACCATCGTCTCCAGATGCACCCACCACAGCTTCTGATCCCACTCCAGCTGTTGGGGCGGGCGGCCTTCTGAATCAAGGAAGTAGTAGATGCCACCATGCTCCTGATCCCAGCCGAAATCGAGGATGCGCAGCATTGTGTCCGTCGCCCGCTCGATCAGAGCTGTGTCACCGCGGCGCTGGGCGATATCCATCAGGAACCACATGGCCTCGATCCCGTGGCCCGGATTGATCAGCCGACCCTCGAAACAATCAGGCTTCTCGCCATCGGGTGTGACACTCTCGTGCAGCAGACCCGTTGCGTCATTGTGGAAGGGACCAAAGACCTCACCGATGCAATGGTCGATCGCCTGGCCTTGCGTGTGTTCGTCGAGCTGCCAGCTCAACTCGATAGACAGGTTCGCCAGGATCATGGGCATGGCCAGCCCCTTCAGGGGCCGCGTGCCGGGGACCTGCTTGTTCCAGCGTCCCTTCGGATCGACCTGGCGACGCAGGACATTGCGATAGGTTCGGTCCGCCAGTGCCCGTGAATCATCATCACCCGTCGCCAGGGCATACTGGGAGAATGCCATGGCGGCGAAGCAGTCGGAGAAGATGTTGTAGGGCTGAACGAGGGGTTGGCCCTGGCGGTCGACGGAGAAATACCAGTTGCCCTCTGCATCCATACCGTGCTCACGCAGAAAGGTCGCACCGTGTGTGGCGATCTCGAGCCACGCCGGACGCTGCTCCAGCCGATTGTAGAGCATGCTGAAGAGCCACACCTGACGCGCCTGCAGCCAGAGGAATTTGTCCGTATCGAACACGGTACCATCCCTGCCCAGGCAGGTGAAGTAGCCACCGTGCTCTTCGTCGATAGAGTGACGTTCCCAGAATGGGATCACATCCGCCAGAAGGTCAGATCGGAATCGAGCGCCCAATCCAGCCCAGTTCGTTGGCATCCCCTCCTCCTCTCCGCGAAGTTGAGTGGCCTGAAAGGACGGGGACGGCGAACCTGAGCGCCAGCGCCGTGCGTCCGGACTCACCCAACCTGCGTCGCCCGACCGTTGCCGATCACCTCACTGGTCATCAGGGCCCGGTCGTACACACGCACCATCTGCACACCGACACCGATCTCCAGTTGGGGGGCACCATTCAGGTCACGCAGATGTGGATTGAATCGTCCCCAACCGAATTGCCGTTGCTCCCCCCCATCGCACAGCGCACCATCCACGATGAAGGAGATCGTCTTGGGTCCCCCGTCGATGACGATACCCACATGCTGGGTCTGACCGGCGACCAGCAGACCTTCATCACTGTCCCAGCGATTCTGTGTACGTCCGTCATCCAGCACGATTTCCACGGTGCCCCGGCGCGTCGTCTGCAGCACCATCCCCTTGCCCTCGATGGAGCGGGTGTCCAGCAGCACCTGCCCCGTTTCAAGAGAGGAGAGATGCAGCACGACCTCGACGGTGACCCCGGCATTCAGGTCCTTCGTGCCGTAGT
>JABHDC010000238.1 GCA_018673255.1 Gemmatimonadota bacterium | reverse complement strand
GATTGACGCCGCCTCAGACGTACAGATCGTTGGCATCGCCCTCGATCAGGACGGACGCAAGGCGGTGAGTCGCTTCGTTGAACGTCACGGCATGGAATACACGATCCTACTGGGGAACGACGACGTATTCCAGCGTTTCCAAGGCTTTGGGATTCCCTACACGCTGATCCTCGATGCCTCGTTCAAGGTGGTGAAAATCTACCGGGGACCCTTTACGGCCGAGGCACTGGAACAGGATCTGCAGGACCTCGCGCAAGGCGCCTGAGCAGGCTGGTCACGCATCGATCTGCGGCGGATCCCCCGGCGCTCAAGGCCTGAGGATCTGTCCTCGATCACGGTCTGCCCAGGTGCGTGAAGGCCCGGTCGGGCGCCCTCAGCGGTCAGCGTCGAAGACGGCATGGAAGCCGAGATGCACCGGATGCCGCAAATGCAGCAGCGCCTGGGGACCCCGCGCCACGTCAAATGCATCGAAGATCGCAAAAGCGCTCTTGACCCCTTCTGCATCGAATAACTGACAAATGACCGCCCCCACTGCATCGTCATCGGGGTCGCCGACGAAGACAGGCTCCCCTCCCAGATAGTGATTGTCGGGTGCCTGGTAGATATCCAGATGGTCCGGGTTGCTCCAATCGGCGCGTACAAGCTGGTCGATGAACTTGCGTCCAGGCTGTCCGGCCGCTGAGATCCCCAGCATCCAGAAATCATCGCAGGCCTGCATGGTCTGGCGCGAATCGACTGCCGCAAAATCGGGTGCCAGCTTGTAATCGATCTGCTGCCTCTCGACCACCTCCCCTGCGGCCACATCGAGGATGTAGCGAACGGGCTGCCCGGGACCAACCTCGGTGAACATGTCAGGCACAACCTGATACTGATCGTAGACAGGCCGTTCGAGTTCGAGGACGTCGACGATGAGGTGTTCGTCCGCCTCGAAGGCATTGATCAGATGCAGACAATAACCTTGGCCGAGAGGGATCACCGCTTGCTGATCCCCCTCTTCACGCCCGGCCACCAGCAGCCGGCTGCCGCGCTCCGGCTCCCAGCTCAGTGACTCCATGAGGGTTCCGCCCTGCATCAGGACCTGCATGTCCAGGATGTATGGATTCACGTAGAACACGGCGTGTTGCTTGCTCAGAGCAAAGTCGTGCATCGAGCAGGGCCAATCGAGATCGAGGCGCTTGCGATAGATCAACCCGCCCCGATCATCGAAGCGAAACAAGTTCACCTGCGGCCTCTTGGCAGAGAAGGACACACCAAAATTGAACATTTCCCCCGTGAGGCGATCGATTCGGGGGTGTGCCGAGAACGGGGTGATGGCGTTGAGACTCCCCCCGAAGGTGAACTGGCCGTGGGTCTCCAGGGTCGCCGCATCGAGCTCCCAAGGCAGACCCTGTTCACCAAAGGCCAGCAGACGTCCATCCCAGGGGTGGACGCTGACATTGGCCGGTGTCGCCAGGGCGATCCCTCGGATCAGCTGATCGCCCTCGAAGGCCGTGCCGAATGCACGGAAAAGAGGCTCTCCCGCCTCCTCTTCTGCCACAAACTTGTCACTGCGGACGAATCGATTGGTAAATCTCACCTCATCGCCGAACTGCAGGGCACTCACCATGCCGTCACCATCGAGCCAGTGGCGATAGCTGAGACGCTGCCGCGAGAAGCGCGACGGTCCGTTGAGATAGTACGTGCCGCGAACGTAGTCCGGCACGTGCCCTTCGATCTCTTCGATGGTGTACGAGTCCTCGTGTGCATCGAAAGAGAATGCTCGTTCTATATAGGGAGCGCGGTCGTCCATCAGTTTTCCTCAGGTGCCACAGGTGGGTTCAAGTGCCGGAGTACGGAAGGATCGAAGGACCAGGTGTAGGGCTCCTGATTCGTGCCGTGCTCGGCGCTGGCCTTGAGCCTCTCCGGATCGAACGTCAGGTCCTGCAGATCGATGCCTTCAACATGTGAGCGATTGAAGAGCAGATCCTCATCATCCAGGACCACTGAGTCGACATAGGCGGCAATATATCGGCCCAGCTCCTGGAGGCTCACCAACTGCTCGTCGAGCACGTCTCTGGCCTCCTCAAAACTGAGCCCCACGCGGTAGAAGGTGCTCTCCGCCGTGCGCAATGGCCCCAGATCCGTGAAATCGTGGAACCGGGGACCCACCGGGGCAGAGCCATTCTTCTTCTTCCACTGGTAGTAGTCACTGATGAAGGTCTGCAGGTTGCGGTTGAGCTGTCCGAGTCGAGAGAAACGGCTGAGAAAAGCCGCACCAAAGCGACGATCAGTAAGCAGATCGTTGATGAAGGGAAAGACGAAGAAGCCGAAATAGACCGACAGTTCCCAGGTGTATTTCAGAACGAAACACT
>JABHDC010000237.1 GCA_018673255.1 Gemmatimonadota bacterium | reverse complement strand
GCTGGAGGCTTGTGGTTCGTTCAGTAGACATCAGGCCACCGCTCCGCCGCGTTCCCAGGCATGCCGCAGGATCCGGGCGATCAGATCCGGTGCTGCGTCGTACAGTCGGCGCAGCACGGCATCGACGATCTCATCACCGCTACTGGGCAGATACACGCCGGCACTGTCGGGGGCCAGGGCACGGAAGGCTGTCACCGTCACGCCATTGCCGGAGAATAACTCGTGTAGTTGCAGATCATCGATACGGGGGATGAGTGCCTCCTCGAGGACAGTCTCATCGATTGCGAGCAACAATTCGGCAATGCGGTTTGCATCCGAGAGTGAGGCCACTGCTTCGAGCCACTCCCAGGAAATGGCCCCGCGATAGCCGTGGTATTGCACCGGACTGAGCGTTTCGTCGATGGCTCGATGGAGTGTCGCAGGTGACATCGTCTGCAACAGGACGTTGTTGAAGCGAATCATTCGGGCATCCACGGGGGCGACCAGCTCCGTGAGCACGACCGAGGGGATATGATCGACAACGTCCCGGGCGTAGCCGGGTTGTCCAGACTCGTCCATTGCTGTCAGGGACAGGATCTCCTCCGGTTGGGCGTCCAGGGCGACGAGGGCGGCCTGTTCCTCAGCACACCGACACTTCAGCAACTGAGCGGCCTCCTGAGTCCGGGCCTGGCGGATCAGGTCGCGCAGTTCGAGGCTGGTGGCGATCACTTCGTTGAGGTCGGCCTGCCAGTTTCCGAGGGTGAGCCGCTCATCGGTGATCTCGAGGGTGGGAAGGGCGGGCGGGATTGTTTCTTCCAAGGGCGATCCTCCACTCAGAACAAGGTGAATCTCCATCTCCAGTGACGAGGGAAACGGTAGAGGTCCTGGTGGAATCCTGTCAATAGAAAAATCCCTATAAAGTGTTCGGCGCCAACGAGTTAAGAGGATTTCACTTGACAGTGTCCAACTCATACCCTAGGTTCTTAGTGCAGGCAGAGAAGGGGCTACGGTGACGTAGGCCCTCTTTTTTTTGGGTTTCCGGCAGTCGCTCGGCTCCCAGTGACAGGATATCGTGGCGAGGCAGGGGAGACATTGGATGAAGGATGTCGATTTCTATCACCACATCGACCAGCTTGTGGGGCAGGGATACACGATCCTGCCGCCGCAGTTAACCGAAACCGAGTGTGACGATGCCCAACGTCAGCTGGATCGGTTACATGTCGAACATGAGCGCGGTGGTCTCGAACTGATCTTCAACAAGGCGCAGATATTCGAGCGGCACTGGACGCGATGCGAGTATGAGATGGCCGAGGTGGTGAAGCCGGAGGTGCTTGAGCGCGCCGGTGATGCCCGGGTTGTCTTCGGACTGGACGCGCAGGCACCATATGTTGAGCGCTGGCAATGGGACCGGGAGGAAGGCACGCCGACGGCAGAATTCCGCCACCTGGCGCACAGGGATGGGCGCTGAAAGACGCAGATCACAGGAATATCCGTCCAGGTTGTAAACCTTCCGGCCGTTGGCGGCTTCTCATCAGTGCAGCCCAAGAGAAACCCGCCAACACACCGGAGAACAACATGACCCGCACGCGCAGCACACTCAACGATCTCGTCGCCCCCATCGCCTTTCTCAGCGTCGCTTCTGCCTGGGGATACGTGGCACTGTCCTACTTTGCCAGCATGTTTGCTACCTGAGAATTCAGGCGTCGAGGATGTTGTCCATGGGCACGCCAAAGGTCTCGCCGAATTCCTGCCAAATGGCATCCGGGATCTGCGCTGTCGCTGCCTCCCAGGTGCCTTCCACTTCTTCGCGACTGGCCTGCCCTGGAAGGACCATGCCATCCACTGGCGCGGAGAGGCAGTATTGAATCGCCAGGTGCCGCAGGTCGACGTCATGATCCTGGCACCATGAGAGCATCCGGGCTGCTTTTGGTTCCTGAGTCGAGGGGATCCTCCGCCGCTCGTCCTCATCATCGACGGGCCGCCCCGTCAGCAGTCCCATGCCGAGGGGGCTGGCAAGGATTACGCCGATGTCCTGTTCACGGCAGATCGGGAACAGCTCGGTCGCTGCCGCCTGGGTGAGGAGATTGTATTCGAGGTAGGTCAGGATCAGTTCGATCTGACCCGTCTCAATGGCGCGTAGATGCACGCCTGCCGCCCGAGCACCGATGCCGATATGCCGCACCACTCCTTCTTCCTTCAACTTGATCAATTCGTCGAGCGCATTTCCCGGCGCCAGGGGATCGACCATGTCCATCTCCGGATCGTCGGGGAAGTGCAGTTGGTCGTAGCCGTGGATGATTACCGAGTCGAGGTAGTCGGTGCGCAGGGCGCGTAGCGAATTCTCAACAGACCGACGCGTGGTGGCGGCACTGTGATTGGATCGCATCTCGTTTCGGACATGGCTGCTGGCCTTCGCCTGGAGGAAGACCTGATCACGCCGTCCATCCAGGGCCTGGCCCCACAGTTCCTCATTCTGCCCCGGGTAGGTGTCAAGGAAGTCCATCCCCAGTTCCAGAGCTCGATCGATGGCGTCCAGGGTGCCCGCGTCACCGGCTGGCCCCCACCAGGCCCCCCCCAGGCCAATGGCTGTGGGCTTGAGTTCGCTGCGTCCGAGGCGACGTCGTGGCAGACTGGTCACGTTCTGTTCTCCGGGTGGATTGGTGACTCGCCGGGAGAGCCCGGCGCTTCTATGCTTGGTGGCGATGCACGATAACGTGCGACTCAGTTCCAGAAAGATGCAGGGCTAACATGAACCAACATTCCGTTGGCGTCACCACCCTCGATATCACGCCACCAGTGGGAATACTCCTCGCGGGCTATGCGGCACGCAATACACCGTCACAGGACATCTATCACCCGCTGCGGGCCGTGTGTATCGCTCTCGACGATGGTTCCGAGCCGTCGCTCCTGATTTCGATCGAGTGGCTCGGATTCTATGATCGGGCGGGCGAGGCTCGCCAGCGCATCGCCGCGCGAACAGGTGTGGCGGCAGAGCGAATCCTGTTGAGTGGCACACACACGCATTGTGGACCGGTCATGCGTCGCGAGATGGATGCACGGCGGCACGGCGCCCTTGATGAGGAGTATATCTCGAGGACTCTGGATGATCTCGCCGAGACAGCTGCTGCCGCATTGGGCGCCCGTAAGCCGGCTCGCCTGCGTGCTGGCACTGGCTGGTGTGGCATCTCCTCGTCCAGACGCCGACCCGATGGGCAAGGGGGTGTGCTTTTCAGGCCGAGTCATGATGCGCCCCACGACCACCAGGTGTCCGTTCTGGTCGTCGAGTCACCTGAAGGGGAACTGCAGCATGTGCTCTACAGTTATGCATGTCATCCGACCAGTACTGGCGCGATCCTCAGTATTGGTGGCGACTACGTCGCCTTCGCCAGCGATCATATCGAGGCCGAGAATCCTGGGACCGTGGCCTGCTTTTTTCAGGGATGCGCCGGCGATCAGAAGGTCGACGCGCGCGATGATGATGGAGATGGCTATCGCAAGCTCCATCTCGAGGAGGTCCGAGAGAAAGGTGAGCGACTCGGAAGCGCCGTGTTGCGTGTTCTGGCCGCCGATGAACTACAGGATGTCGAGGGGCAGATCACCTGGGGACAACAGATCGTGGAAATCGAGACCGACGTGCCCTCTGAGGAAGAGCTGACCGGGCATCTGGGTTCTGCACAAGACTACGTGGTCGAGTGGGCCCGGCATCATCTGGATCTGCGTTCGGCCGGCACACCGGCAGATCATCGGTGCAATTTCGAGGTCCAATGTTTGCGGATTGGAGCCAGTCTGGCAGTGATCGGACTTGCCGGCGAGATGAGCGTGGAATATGCGCTTCGCTTCCGGCAGCAGCTCGGGGGGCATTTCGGTGCTGTGTGGAGCCTCGGCTACGCAAATGAGATGGTGGGATACGTGCCAGTGCGGCGACAGCGCCCGGAGGGTGGTTATGAAGTGGTCGACAACAATCGCCGCCTCTTACTGACCGGTCCCTTCGCCCAGGAGACGGAGGAGAAGATCGTTGCCGCCGCCATCCGCGCCCTTGAGGTCGAACAGAACTAATCGTCCTCTTCGTCGCGGTCCTGGCGCGCGAGGATCGACTCGAGCCGTAGGTCGGCGGCGATGAGCTTCTCCCGAACCAGAACCATGGCATTGCGATAGAGCCGGATGGCCAGGGCGGCGTCGTTCTGCATGACCTGCAGCAGAGGTCTGCGGCCAATGGCGAAGCTGGTCACAGGTTCGGTCGCGATGACAGTTGCCGACCGGGTCTCGCCACTGAGCAGGCCCGTTTCTCCGATCGTGGTGATTGCCGATTCGGTGGCCAGCACGATGCCCTGGGCACTGAGGATGTCGACTTTGCCCGTTAGCACAATGTGCATGTTGTCACTGGCCTTACCCACCCGACACAGTTCCTCACCGGGATCGAAGGTCTCTTGCTGACAAGTAGTGAAGAGGCGCTTGATCTGTGTCGGTGAGAGCTCCTGAAAGAGATGGAGCTTCTGCAGTGTGGATAGGAGGCCGGGTGTCAGGTCCATGATGTCGCACCGTCAGGAGGGTGGTTTGAGCAGCGTCACATGGTAGTCGCGTAGGTGGCCTGCAGCAAACCGGCCGAGCTGCTCAGCCGGACAGCTTAGTCCTCCATTGCCAGCCGTTCATCGGGCTTCAGGTCTCTGACTGGATCGTCAGGGCGCAGCACTTTGTTGATCAGATAGAAGAGGCCGGTAAACAGGGCCACGGCAACATTGAGATCCCACAAGAGAGTCAGAATCGTCGTCCCACCGATCAGCAACATCTCCAGGTGGGCGACGAAGATATTCTCCTGTTGCCTTGGTCGTCGGGCAAGACGGCGGATGTATGCCTGCAATGGTGGCAGGTCAAAGACATCATAACCGACCTTGAACAGAATGCCGGCGAATACGGCCTGAGGGATCATGGCGATCAGGTCTAGTAGCACGATCATCTCGGCGAGGACGAAGAGTCCGATGCACACGCCAGCCAGGCGCAGTGTCCCCCCTTCCTTGATGACCAGGACAGACCGAATTGTTGCCTGGGCACCAGGGATTCCGCCGACGAGAGCGGCCACCCCATTGGCAGCGCCCTGGGCAACCAGTTCCTGGTTTCGCCGCGTCGGCTCACCGGTCATGCGGTCGACGACCAGAGACGTGAGCAACGTGTCGAGGTAGCAGAGAACGGCCAGCTGCAGGGCGAAGGGGAGGGCGATCACCAGGACGGGGAGAGACCAATCCGTCGGGAACTGCATCAGGACCAGGTGATGCAGCTCTGGCCAACTACTCAGGCCGCCACTTATGTCGATCGTGCCGATGGGCAATCCGAGCCATCCGGAGACGACCGTCATCACGACCAGAGCGACGAGTGTTCCCGGTGGAATCAGCACGAGCATATGTTTGGGAAGTCGCGAAACGAGGTGTGGGTACAGGAAGATCAATGCGAGGGTGGATCCAGCCACGCCGGCATTCATCCACACCGGACCGGAAAAGGCGCCCGCTTCACTTCCACCAAACAGCTTTCGCAACTGGCTTGCCCAGACCAGCAGGGCAATACCATTCATGAATCCGGAGACCACGACGTTGGGCACAAGAGAGATGAAACGCCCGAGCCTCAGGATTCCCATGAGTGCGAGGATGCCTGCTGTCACCAGAAAGACAAGATTGACGAACTGATCGGGATTCAGTCCGGGCAGGACTGAGGGCAACTCATCGAAAGCTGTCGCCACGACGATGGCGGTGATGACACCCATGGGTGCCGTCGGGCCGGAGCACTGGACACGGGTGCCACCGAACAGCCCCGTGATCACAGAGATCAGACCGGCCGAGATCATTCCAGCCGTGGCGCCACGTCCGGAGAGGATGCCAAAAGCAGCGCCCAGGCTGAGGGCGACAAAGCTCACAGCGAGCCCGACGACGATGTTGCGCCAGATCGTTGCCGGCGATGGCCAGTCCTCGTTCACAGATCTACCTGTCGTGTCTGACTGAATTGGGAGGAGGAGTATCCCGTTCGCGGCACGTTGCGTCAATATGGGAAGTTGACCGGCTTCGGTGGGCTTCAGTACTGTTCGCCGACCAAAGACTCGTGGGTCATCTGGTGCAGCACGCTCACGCGCAGCATGTGGATACAGGCCCGAGTATCCTGTTGAATTGAGTCGAAGATTCGAAGGAGGCCAGGTTCGTACGTGGCATCACGTCAGCCTGAGAATCTGGCGCCCTCTCATCACTCGCTTCGAAGTTGACGAACAATGGACCGTCGAATGACTACCGACGCCAGAATGGAGAAAGTCGCAACCGGCGTGCGCGGCCGCGGTGTGTGGGAGCACTTCACTGTGCTCGATGGTCTGCCGGATATGAAAGTCGAGTGCCTCGCTGAAGACCGTGATGGTATGATCTGGGTGGGAACCCATGACGGCGGCGCGGCAAGATACGATGGCGAGCACTTCGAGTGCTTCAGCTCCGATGATGGACTGAGTTGCGACAGCGTCTACAGCATCACCGAAGGCCTCGATGGGATTATCTGGTTTGGGACCAGTCGGGGGCTGACGAAGTACGATGGCAAGACCTTCGAGGTCATCGATGGCTCGCAGGAATACAGCTTCCTCTGGGGAGCCTGCGTCGACGACGATGGCGTTCTGTGGTTCGGCCTGGATCGCCGACCCGGGAAGCCCGCCGGAGTGATCCGGTGCGATGGGGGGGCGGTCCAGCTCATCGAGGCTGAAGAGGAACCATCCATTTCTATCCACTCCATGGTTCTGCTGGAAGGTGCAGTAATCGCGACCGGTCATCGTGGTTATGTCGCATCTGAAGGGATGACTCCTCTCCAGTGGCAACTCAAGGATGTTCGGTGTATGGTCCCGACATCTCGCCGCTCCGCACTGGCAGTATCGGCAGAGGGGGTTTTCAGGGTTTCCCTAACCGAGGTTGAGAGAATAAGTCGAGAACCCGCTGGTGAGAGTGTAGCCGCTGGACAGGGGAGAGCATGGGTAGCAACGCGGAATGGTCGCCTCCTCCTGGTTGCCGATGGGGAAATCGCAGATGAAGAAGTCTCGCCTCTGCCCACGCTGTGGCGAGGTGCAATGGTCAGCAAGAACGGAGGCTTGTGGCTGTCGAGCTTTGGAGCCGGCATATCGTGCTACGATTCGGTCGTTCAGACTGTGTTAGACGCTCGTCATCTGCCTGATTCCAGCATTCTATCGCTTGCTTACTCACGCGATGGCACGCTCTGGATGGGGCTCGCCACTGGTCTACGGGCATTGAATACAGATGGCGTCATGTATGCACCGATGGCGGGCCATATCCTGTCGTCGAAACCGGTCACCAGTCTGTGTGCGACTGAAAGCGGCGAACTGTGGGTAGGCACCCGGCAAGGTAGTGTCTTCACGATCGAAGATTTTACCATCTGGGCGCATGAGGCGCCCCCTGAGCTTAGTGCACTCAGCGTTGCCGACATTGTTTCGGATGGGCCAACTGTCTACTACCGGGGCCCTGGCTCGCGTGCGTTTGGAACCTTGGCGCCAACACTGAGAAGGATTAG
>JABHDC010000236.1 GCA_018673255.1 Gemmatimonadota bacterium | reverse complement strand
TCCAACATTCTCGAGTTCACGTCGGACGCCTACGACACTGTTCTCTACGACAATGAGCAAGCGGAAGTTCGATTGCCCGGCTATCGCGTCGATGCAGTGACGGATGCGGCCATCCGTTATGTCGATACGCACCAGGAAGATCCTTTCTACCTGTTCGTTTCCTACATCGAACCGCACCATCAGAATCACATCGACGACTATCCTCCCCCTACCGGTTATCGCGAGCGATATACGGGTCGTTGGGTTCCACCGGATCTGGCCGCCCTTGGTGGATCGGCGCCTCAGCATCTGGGTGGGTACTACGGGATGGTCAAGCGACTGGATGAGGCGTACGGCCGCCTGCAGGACGCCCTGATCAGCATGAACCTGGCCGATGACACGATCATCCTGTTTACGTCGGATCATGGGAATCACTTCAAGACGCGCAACAGCGAATACAAGCGATCATGCCATGAAAGCTCGATTCGGGTGCCGACGGTGTTATCAGGACCCGGATTCACTGGCGCTGGACAGTTACCGGAACTGGTGAGTCTGATCGATCTGCCGCCGACCTTGCTGGACGCGGCCGGTATCGATGTGCCGGATCAGATGCAAGGCCGTTCGATCATGCCACTGGTTCGACGCGAAGAATCCGTCGAATGGCCCGATGAGGTCTTCGTGCAGATCAGCGAGGCACAGACCGGTCGGGCGGTGCGAACGCATCGTTGGAAATACGGCGTGGATGCACCACAGGACGATGGACCGAGAACGGCAGGTGCAGATCGCTATGAGGAGCAGTACCTCTACGATCTGGCCTACGATCCGTACGAACTGACGAATCTGATTGGTTCACAGGCACACGATCCGGTGGCCGAGGTGATGCGCCAACGACTGTGTCGCCGGATGGAAGAGGCTGGAGAGGCTGTGCCCCGGATCGTGGCCGCTGACAGGTCTGGCAAAGGCCAGCGCCGAGTCAGTGACACGGAAGCCCACATGTAGCAGACCCGGTGCGCCACTTGTTAAGTCAGTGGGGCGTCGATCAACGAGGACAGGCATGGTAGAAAAGATGGAAGTGGATCTGGCTGTGATCGGGGCAGGTCCGGCGGGCCAGAAGGGCGCGATCCAGGCGGCAAAGGCCGGTCGCAGTGTCGTCGTGATCGATCGGCTGGGACTACTTGGGGGCGCCTGTCTGAATCAGGGGACGATCCCTTCCAAGGCCCTGCGCAGTGCGATTCTCGAGTTGTCCGGTTTCATGCAGTCGGCCTACCGCGGCACGGCTCCCAAGGACGGGCATGAGATATCTGTGGCTGAGTTGCGGCAGCGGATTGAGCGGGTGATCGTCGATGAGAACCAGCTGCTGACGACACAGTGTGAAAAGAATGGGATTCTCACCGCCTTCGGTACCGCGCGATTCGTCGATCCCCATCACCTGGAAGTGGTGGACGGGGCCGGCCAGGTGACGCACCAGATCAATGCCGACAAGATCCTCATCGCGACGGGTTCATCGCCGCGTCATCCGATCGATCTGCCGGACGATGGTGAAGGTCTGTTCGTCGATTCTGATATCGTGTTCAACCTGAACAAGATTCCGAAGTCACTGATCGTGCTGGGTGCAGGCGTCATTGGCTGCGAGTACGCGACCATGTTCGCCGCCCTGGGTGTCGAGGTCACCCTCATTGATCGTCGCGACCAGTTACTGAGAATGCTCGATGGGGAGATCGGCAGCTGTTTTTCCGGCTTCATTGCCAAGATGCCGCATCTGAAGATTGAGCTGGGTGTCGGGATCGAACGATTGCAGCGCTCGGAGAATGGCGAGGCGCAGATCATTCGCTCCGATGGGGGCACCACCATGGAAGCGGAGTCCCTCTTCTATTCCATGGGCCGGATCGCCAATCTCGATGGCCTGCAGCTGGAGAACACCGGCGTCGAGCGGGACAAAATGGGTAACATCACCGTCAATCCACTATTCCAGACGATGGAACCGAATATCTATGCCGCCGGGGACGTGATTGGAGCGCCATCACTGGCCTCGACCTCGGTCGAGCAAGGGCGCCTGGCCGTGCGCAATGCCTTCCTGCTGCGCAGCCATCATTTTCCCGACTTCTTCCCCTATGGCATCTACACGATCCCGGAGATCTCTGCCGTGGGGCCAACGGAGGAGGAGCTGAAGGAGCAGGGCGTGCACTACGAGGTGGGCCGCGCCCACTACCGGGAAATGGCCCGGGGTCCCATCGCCGGTGACACGGAAGGGCTCATCAAGATCCTCTTCCATCGGGAGACACTGGAGATACTCGCCGTCCACATCATCGGCACACATGCGACCGAACTGGTTTCCCTTGGACAGATGGCGCTGAGTCTACGGGTGCGGGTCGACTACTTCGTCGACACGATTTTCAACTATCCGACCTTCGCCGAGGGTTACCGGATTGCCGCCCTGAATGGCCTGAACAAGCTGGGAGACACCATCAGTGAGAAGTGGTCGTAGAATCGGTGAGCCGATCTGACCATTGTACATGCCAATGACCGCCAGTCGAACCACAACGGGCGGTCACCGCGCAAGTTACTGATGGGGTGGGTGCGTTACGCAACCAGCGCTACACAGCCATCAGGCGTGTACGGAAGTGGTCGACGAGGTCGAGTTCGCCCGTACAACGTGGACACGCGAGGCGGGCGGTCTTGCTCGCATCCACGAAGGTGCATCCCGTCGTCTCGGCCAGACGCTGTACTGCATCGACTTCGCCATCGGCTTCTTCGCGCGCATCCACAGCATTCCAATCAACGACGCGCGAGACCGTCTCTCCATATACCATGCCCTTGGGCAGGTAGACCTTAAAACGCTCCCCACAGGAGCATCGGTACGATAGACCCAGAGCCACGGCTCCGTCCTCTCTTGAAAGTTTCAAAAGGGCAGGGGTAGTAGGGCGTGGACAACCAGGTGGGGATAGCAGCCGGCTGAATGGCCGGGCCAGTCGCGGGTTGTTTGGTGTGGCAGGGAAGAGCACCCGCTAAGGGATACCCAAGATAACCAGTACCGGCAGATCCCGTTACAAGCAATTCTGAAGTGGCATCTGCCAAGTTGCCGTGGCACTGAGAGATCGGGCGCCGATCCACGTTCCCAAAATCAGCATTTCTGTGTATGTTCGTGCAGGTTCAAAACCATGCTTGATCGACAGACATTCACCGGTCCATGGGCCGGCCTGCCCGTCGCATGGTCTGAGGAGGACACCTTCGACGAAGAGGTCTTCCAGGCCGATGTGACGAGATGCTGCGAAGCCGGGATCCCCGGCGTCTACTCCGGTGGTACATCTGGTGAGTTCTATGCCATGGAGCTGGACGAGTGGCAGCGTGTGGCAGCCTGCCTGATTGAGACCTGCCACCAGCACGGTCGTCCGGCGATGATCGGCTGTACCTCCACCTATACACGGGGGGCGATGCAGCGGGCCCAGATGGCCGCTGAAATGGGCGCCGATGCCATTCAGGTCGCCCTGCCCTTCTGGATGCAGGTCGGTGAAGAGCAGGTCGTCCCCTTCTTCCGCGATGTCGCTCGCGTGACCGATGGCCTGGCCCTTTCCATCTATGAAACGACACGGGCCAAGAAGGTCCTGACCCTGGCGCAGCACAAGGCGATCAAGGATGCAGTTCCCGGATATGTCATGGTCAAGGCGAATGAGGGCACCATCGGTTGCACAGCCGAGGGTTGCGAGGCGTTGTCTGAATTCGTCAATGTCTTTGTCTCCGAGAACCGCTGGGCCCAGCTCGGTCCCGTGGGCGCGGCTGGTTGTTGCAGTGCCCTCGTCTACTGGAATCCCCGCTTCACTCTCGAGCTCTGGGAACACATGCGGCAGGGGCGCTGGGAGTCCCTGGAGGCGGTCGAACCGCAGCTGAGGGCGTTGGGAGAATTCCTCGCCGCCCAATTCGCGCCCCGCGGCTTCACGGATACTGCCTACGATCGCATGGGGGGTCGCGCCGGCGGCTTCCTCAAGACCAGTCTGCGAAATCGAGCGCCTTATCCCAGCGCGACCCTGGACGACATCGAACGACTCCAGGCCTGGTATGAGGATCATTTCCCAGAGATGTTGCAGTTGTAGTGTCAGTCGCACGGCCTTCACGAAATCCCTACAACAAATCGGTCCTATGAAGACAGCCAAGTTTGGCGGCAGCTCGCTAGCCTCTGCTGAGCAAATCCGCAAGGTATGTGATATCATCACCGCTGATTCAGCCCGGCGGCTCATCATTGTCAGTGCACCTGGTAAGCGAAACGCCGACGACACGAAAGTGACGGATCTCCTCATCCAGGCTGCTGAAGCACGGCTCACCCACCAGGAGGGTGTGACGCAGTTGGGACGCGTCGAGGCGCGATTTTCACAGATCGCCGAGGGATTGGATCTGACGTCGTCTGATCTGGCCCCGATCATCGAGGACCTGCGTGAACGCCTGCAGGCTGATACCACCGATACGGCGCTGTATATGGACACGATGAAAGCTGCCGGCGAGGCCAATTGCGCCCGCCTTACTGCGGCATTCCTGCGGCACCAGGGGGTCGATGCCCACTTCGTGGACCCGGCCGAAGCGGGGATGATTCTATCCGACGAACCAGGCAATGCCCGTGTTCTGCGCCCATCCTATGGGCGTCTGCGGGCGCTGCGGGATCGTTCGGGCATCCTGATTTTCCCCGGGTTCTTCGGGTATACGGAGGCGGGGCGACTGGTCACCTTTCCGCGCGGTGGGTCTGACATTACCGGGGCCATTCTGGCTGCCGCTGTCGATGCGGAGTTGTACGAGAATTTCACCGATGTCGATTCGGTCTTCGTTGCCAGCCCGCGGTTGGTGGAAAACCCGGTGGCGGTTTCCGAGATCACCTATCGGGAGATGCGGGAGTTGTCCTACGCCGGATTCTCCGTATTCCATGATGAAGCGCTGGAACCGGTCGTGCGCGCGGGGATTCCGGTGGCGGTGAAGAACACGAACAATCCCGCTGCACCTGGTACTCGAATCGTGCCACAACGGGTGGTTGGGGAGATTCCCGTAGTCGGTATCGCGGCGACTGCCGGTTTCTGTACCATCTATGTCAGTCGCTACCTGATGAATCGGGAGATCGGCTTTGGCCGGCGTTTGCTGGAGATCTTCGAAGACGAAGCGATTCCCTTCGAACATACGCCGTCTGGTATTGACAACCTGTCCATCATCGTGCGCGAAGAGTGGTTCGATCACGCTGCCGAGGAGCGGGTCCTGCGAAGGATCCGAACCGAACTGGATGTGGACGAAGTCTCCGTCGAACGCGGCCTGGCACTGGTCATGGTCGTGGGTGAAGGCATGAGCCATACCGTGGGCCTGGCGGCGCGTGCGACGGCAGCTTTCCGCCGGGCCGGGGTCAATCTCGAGATGATGAACCAAGGTTCGAGCGAGGTCAGCATGATGTTCGGCGTCAAGGATCACGATGTCGATGATGCGGTGCGCGCGCTCTACTCCGAGTTCTTCCCCAGCTAGCGCCGCTGCCTCGAGCCGCGGGTCTGACGACGCTTTTGAAGAGCGGACAGTCATCCACGTGGATCACTGTCGCCGACAGCAGACGCGGCTGGCCGCTTCCGTTATACTCCCTGCCATGCTTCCCTATCCACTGCGCCAGTTGCGAGCGGTCTGCATCGCCGAGCCGCTGAACCCGAAGGTCTTGCTGGTGCCGCATTCCCGCACCGGCCACCGCCTCATCGCTTCCCTAGTGCGCCATGGTGTGACGTGGACGCAGCTTCGGGTGACGACGGTGGTGGACTGGGCCTGGGAGTCGGTGCAGGTGGATGTGGCGCTGGCCGGCGGTCGCCGCCTCAGTTCCGATGATCAGTGGTTGCTGGTGACGCAAACGCTGGCAGCGTTGCCCGGGGCGGGGACCGCGTGTTATGGCACGCTGGGATCCTCGACCGCGACTGCCTTGCAACGATCTCTGACCGATCTGCGCCTGGCGGGTGTGGAGGCGGACCCATTGGCCGCGGCCGGTGACACGAAGATGAAGGCCTTGGCCGACCTGCTGCGTGACTACGAACAGCGTCTGTGCAATGGCCGTTGGTGGGACGAGGCCCAGCTGTTGGAGAACGCCACACGGCAAGCGCAAGACCATGCGACCGAGACGCGGGTGCGTTACCTCATCCTAGATGAAACCGAGTTGTCGACTCGGGCCGCCGAATTCGTGTTGGCTGTCGCCGGAGGGAATCTGGAGCGCATCGGTCGCGTCGACTATGGCGTACAAGCGCCGACATCGTGGGCGCACGCGTGCCTGGAACAAGTGGAGCTCGTGGATCCACCGACCCACCGCGAGCCACATGCAACAGCCGAGACCCGGATCGATGTGCGTTCGCAGGCAGCCGTACAGGGCGACCTGTTCCTCGATCATCTGCTGGATCGTTCGGGACCCGAGTCGCGGGCGCCGGCGCCGGAAGTCGATGTCGAGCCCGGTGGGCGATTGCTGACGACAGGCCTGACGGCATCCGATCAGAACCGGATACGCCTGTGGCAAGCGACGGGTCACGAAAGTGAGATCCGAGGTGTGATCCGGGACGTCCTCGACCGCCAGCTGTCCTTCGATGAGGTCGAGATCGTCTATCCCCCAACACACGGTAACTATCTCCCCCTGCTGTATGATGCAGTGTGCCGATTCGATCTGCCGGCGGCGTTCGTCGATGGCGTGCCAACGAGGATGACGGGCGTGGGACGCTGCCTGTGCGCCTACTTCGAGTGGATCCAGGAGCTGGATGGTCGGGTCCTGGTGACGGCGCTGCGGGCAAGAGATATCCCGTGGGTGAATGACGAGGTGAGTGCGGCACAGGTTACCACGTGGCTGCTTCAGGGTCGTGTGGATCGTGGCCGGTCGGCGACGATGGAGGCGCTCACAAGGGCCGCTGCCCTGCAACGTGAATCGGATGATCCCGCCGAACAGATGGCAGAACGGCGCAAGTGGCAGTGCGCCCGTGAAAGCCTCGAAATGCTCATCTCCCACGTACCTGAAGCGAGTGAAGTCACGGTGTGCGCCCTGGCTCATGGTGCCCTTGCCCTGCTGCAAGCGGTGGCCATTGGCCTTGCCGACACGACGGGACTGGAGGCTGTGCAACGCCGACTCGCACAGATCGCGGCAAGTGACGCAGGAAGAGACGATGGACCAGGCCCTGTGTCACTGCAGGCCCAGCGCCTGAGCCAGCGCCTGCTGAGTTCTCAAGTAGAGGCGACGCAACCCGAACCGGGTCAGGTGTCGATTACGCCACTGGCGGAGGCCGGTTATGCGGGGCGGGAACACGTCTACGTGCTGGGCTTGGCGGAATCTCACTTTCCCGCGCCCTCGTCTCCGGACTCAGCACTGGGTGACACCGAACGCGCACGATGGGCGATGCCATTGCCGCGCGAGCGTGGGCAGGCGGACACGCTGCACCTGATTCGGCTCCTGGGTGTGTCGCCCTGTGTCACCCTGAGTGCGCACCGCCTGGCCCTGGCTGATGGGCGCGAGCCCTATCCGACGCCCCTGTACTCACGGGCGGCCAGACAACTGGACGCCGAGCCCATCTGGCAGCGGCCGACGACGGTGACCTCGACGGGATGCGACGATCTGGAGCGGACACTTTCGCAGCGGCATCGGCCCTCGTATGGTGCGGCGGTCCAGGCCATGTATCCTGCCACCTACCAGGGATTCCAGGCGGACCTGGCCCGTCGTCAGGGCGTGACCCGCTTCGATGGTTGGATCGGCAGCCAGGCCGAGGGACTCGCGTCAGAACGGGTCTACTCGGCGCGCATGCTGGAGACCTTGGCCCAGTGCCCGCGACGCTGGTTGTGGCAGGATGGTTTGAAGCTTAAGGCGCCTGACGAGCCGCCACGCGATCCACGCCGATGGCTGCAGCCCGTGGAGATGGGAAATCTCCTCCACGACCTGTTCGCCGATTTTATGCGCCACCTGCAGGCGACCCATCAGGTGCCGGATCTGGCCCACGAGAAGCTGCTGGCGAGCATGGTTGAGGAGGCCGTGACCCAAGCCCAGGCGCAGATCCCGGTGACTCTGCAGGCTGCATTCGGCAACGATCGTCGTCGCATCGAGGCGGCGTCGCGAGTATTTCTCGAAGCAGAGGTCGAACGATTCGAGATGGCCGGACGTCAGATGGTGGACTTCGAGCGCGACTTCGGTGGATCGGATGCGCCAGTTCAAATTCAACTAGGTGAGTGGGTGTTCTCACTGCGGGGCCGTATTGATCGCATCGACCGCGTGAGTCGGGATGACACAGACGCGTACGAAATCTGGGATTACAAGACGGGCAGTACATTCGGTTTTGATCGCACCGACCTGCTGGCTGGTGGTCGGCGTTTGCAATGGGCCCTGTATGGATTGGCGCTGCAGCAGCTGCTGGGTCAGGACGCGCACGTGGCGACCAGTGGATATTTCTTCACCAGTGACCGTGGCGCCGGACAGCGTTTCGCTGACACACCGCCCTCACCGCAGGAGCTGGAGCGGGTCCTTGGACCGCTGCTCAGGATGCTCGATCACGGTGTGTTCCCCGCATTCCACAAGGGTGACAGCGACCCCTGTCGGTTCTGTGACTATCGTCGGATCTGTGCCACCGAGGCCCATGGCGATCGGGATCTACCGGCGCGCCGGCAGACGATGGAACAGTGGACGGGATTGGTCGAAGGCTGGGCCGACACGAAGGCTGCGGGCCGGCAACAGGCAAGTCAGGTGATCGAATCCAGACTGGCCGAGGTTGGCATCCGGATCGAAGACATTGGACCCATGGAATCGATCGACCAGATCCTGGCATGGATGGCATCGTGAATCCACCGCAGGATGAAGCGGCCCGTGTGAAGTTACGCCAGCAGTTGGAGTACAACGTGATGTGTCTGGCCGGCGCCGGGGCGGGCAAGACGCATGAACTGGTCGAACGAATGGTTGCTAGTATTGGCCAGGGAATCTGCCAGGTCGATGAATTGGCGGCCATCACTTTCACGCGCAAGGCGGCCGGTGAACTGCGCGGGCGATTCTCTGCGCGACTGCAGGAAGCCGCAACGCTGGGCACGGCGCAGGAACAGGCGCGCCTGCAGCAAGCGGTGCGTCATCTGGATCAGTGCACGATCGGCACGATCCACGCCTTCTGTGCTCAGCTGCTGCGGCAGTATCCGTTGCAGGCGGGGTTGTCAGCCGATTTCCAGGAAGTCGAAGAGCGCGAGGAATTGTGGCTGGCGCGTTCCGCCTGGGATCACTTCCTCGAATCACGCTCAGCTGCCGGTGATGGACGATTGCTGGCCATCGAGGAGACGGGGCTGACGGCCGAACAATTCTACCAGTTCTTCCTGACGCGCTGCCAGCATTCGGATTTGCCTCTCAAACCGACGTCCGAGGCCTGTCCTGACCTGCAGTCGGCGATCAAGCAACTGCAGCAATTCATCGAGGAGGTGGCAGCGCAGATTCCGACGACGCTTCCTGGCGAACCCGATCGCCTGATGACGGCGATCTCCCAGTTACGGCATCGGTTTTCTGTCGCCGCTCCACAGGCCGATGCAGAGCGCGCCTACGTGTTGCGCAGCTTCGACTCTTCGGCGGCAACACAGGTCACCCTCAAGCGTTGGGGCCCACCCGGCAGTCCCGAGCAGAATCTGGCGCGTCGCTTGCGCGATGATCTGGTGCCGGCCCTCAGGACGCAGATCATCCAGCCGCCTCTGGCCTCGTGGCGTCGATATGTCTACACCCTGGCTGCTGGTTTCGTCGATGAAGCGATGGACTTCTACCGTCACCGGCGGCGACAGCAGTCGTTGCTCACCTTCAACGATCTGATGGAGTCGGCCACGGCCCTGCTGCGTGATCACCCTGACACGCGCCGAGCATTGCAGGAGAAATACCGGGTCATCTTCGTCGATGAATTCCAGGACACCGATCCGCTGCAGGCGCAGATCCTGTTGTATCTGACGGGCGCCGAAGTCTCGCAGCCCACGTGGCAGACACAGACGCCGCAGCCGGGACGTCTCTTCCTTGTGGGAGACGAGAAGCAGTCGATCTACCGCTTCCGCCGGGCCGACGTCGATGTCTTCCGCCACATGCGGCAGCGCCTGGAAGCAGGTGGGGGCCAGGTCATTGAACTGACAACGACATTTCGTGCCCGGCCGAATCTGGCCCGTTGGTACAATGACACATTCGAAGGCCTCTTCGAGGCACAGGACCTGCGATTCCAGGCCGACTTCGCGCGGCTGCAGGCGCACCGGATCCAAACCTCAGGTGCCGGTGTCTACCGTCTGCGATGTGATCCCCAACGCCAGACACGTCAGCAGCGGGTGGAGGACGAGGCGCAGAAGATTGCTCGCTTCATCGCCGCCGCGATCGCGGGCCAGACCGCATTGAATGGCGAAGACGCCGTGCTGGGATCACGTGCTCGTCCGGGCGACTTCATGATCCTGACCCGCACGCGACGCTGGCTCTCACACTATGGCCGGGCCCTGGAAGCACAGGGCATCGTCTACGACATCACGGGCGCCGGCAGCCTGCGGACCTCGGTTGAATTGCGGGCTCTGGTGCAGGCGTTGGAGTGTCTGTTGCAGCCCCACGATTCGGTAGCGTGGGTGGCCATGTTGCGGGGACTGCTCGTGGGTCTGGGAGATGATGAGTTGTTCGCCTTGCGGCAGGCGGGCTATCGCTTCCGAACCGATGCGACGGTTCCCGATGGCCTGGATGCGATCCTGGCTGAACGACTGACGGCAACGATTGAGCTGCTGGTGACACTCGGCCATGACCTGGCGCGCGGCCCGATGGCAGCCGCACTGGAGCGATTCGTCGATACCACCGGATTGGCGGCCATGGCTGCCGGGCGGGAGGGTGGCTCGGCGCGAGCGGGGAATCTCCTGCGGGTGCTGGCGCTGGTCCGTGACTGGCAGGCGCGCCGCGGTCTGAGTTGGGCCCGGATTGCCAGCGAGCTGAGGGATCTACTCGATGGTGATGAATTCCGCATCGAAGAGATGACGCTGGAAGCCGGCCGTCAGGACGTTGTGCGCGTGATGAATCTGCACCAGGCCAAAGGCCTGGAGGCCAAAGTCGTCTTCCTGGTCGATCCCACCGACACCAGCGCTGAGCACCATGGCGTGAATGTGCATGTGTCGCGCCTCGGTGATCAGCCGTATCTATCGATGGCGGTCACCGCTCGTGGGGCCCGCAAGCCCTGGGTGATGGCCGAACCGGTGGGCTGGGAAAAGGACGCCAAGTTGGAGGCTCGTTATCTGGCGGCCGAACAACTGCGACTTGTCTATGTCGCGGCCACCCGAGCTGCCGATGTCCTGGTCGTGGGCCAGGGGCCGACCCACTCGGGTACGTGGAAAGACCTGCAGCACGGTCTGCGAGATGTCGAGGACCTGCCATTACCCCAGGACTTGCCGCCTGTGGTGGATCGCGAGGATGAGACCGTGGTCGATCTGATCGCCCCGCGTCAACGACGTGAGCAACGTTGGATGCAACTGCGCCAGCCTTCGTGGGAGCAGGTGACCATCACCGACGCGGAGGATGGATGGCACATCTCCACGCAGCGGATCGAGTCCGGCCACGGGCGCCACTATGGACGGGTCCTGCACCGACTCCTCGAATACTGTGCCACGGGCCGTCTGGCGCCGGATGACGAAGAGGCGGTTGCTGCCGTGACACGATCCCTGCTGGCGGCACAGGGTTCGAGCGATCTGTCCCTGCTGGAAGATGCCTGTCTGGCCGTGGCCCGGTGGCGCGCCTCAGAGATCTGGGAGGAACTTGCCACGTCTGACGAGGTCCATGTCGAAGTCCCTTACGCAGCCGGGCAAGCTGGCCGCATCGAGCGGGGGGTCATCGATCTGGTGTACCGGGTCGGTGATGGCTGGCGTCTGGTCGACTACAAGACGCAGGCGCTTGCAGGTGAGGATGATGCAGAGCGCGAACGATCGATGGTGGCCATGCTAGATCGCTATCGTCGCCAACTGACCAGCTATGCTGATCACTGGCGAGACGCCGCGGGCGACGAAAAGGTCCGCGCTGGCCTGTGGCTGACCGACTGCGGGTTGTGGCTGCCCCTGGATCAGGTGGGGAACACCGACTAGCTGTGGGCGAAGGCGAGTGCCTTCTTGCCGTTGGTCTCTTTCTGAAATTGGTGGGCCACGACGGTCACGACCTTGCGAGCCGCTTCCGGTTCCATGTTCGGCACTTTGAGACGGAACATCTCCAGCGCCTGGCCCTGGATGTCGTCCCAGGAAGCACCGGGGTTCTCTTCGCTGACGGCGAAGAAGATGTTATCCGCCAGACGCAGCAGAGAATCGGATGACATCCGGTTGCCATTGGTGCCCACCGTCAGCGACGGATCCGGGCCGAGTGACTCTTCGCTGCGGCCCAGGGCTCGCAGAATGCTGCGGGCGGAGGTGGCCATATCGAAGAGGTGGGCCTCGATGATCTCCACATCCTTGCCATCACGCCGGACCTCCTGGGCCTTGGCGCGCACATTGCCGGCCATGACGTAGAGGATCTCGGCGATGCGCAGGGCGGATCGCTGCACCAGAAATTGATAGATATTGACCAGAATGAGGGCGACGACAACCGCCGCGAGAACGCCAGTCAGAGCAGACATGGGGGAGCCCTTTCGCCGGCTGGCACGGGTGAATGGGAGGGTGAAGACGGGAGGAGACGGCAGCGCCAGCCGAGCCGGGCCGGCCAACAGCCGGTGACCGGAACTGGATAATTAGGGGCACGAACCGACCCACCGCAAACAAAAAGCGTCCCACTTCCATTGCCGAGCGGGCCGGCCTAGATTCCCCACCCCTTGTGCTCACCCTTCCAGATCGATTGGGATATCAGCCGTGTTCAAAACTCTACAACCCCATGTCTGGGCCTTCGATGCCGAGTGGGTCCCGGATCCGGTGACTGGCCGCGCGGTCTATGGCTTGCCGGACCAGATGACGGATGAAGACGTCGTGGCGACGATGTACGAGCGTGGCGGGGCCACTGAAGAGGAGCCCCGTCCCTACCTCAAGACAATCCTCTGCCGAATTGTGTCCGTCTCCGTCGTGACCCGCAACAAGGAAAAGGACGGCGTGAAGTTGCAGCTCACGTCGTTGCCATCACCCTCTGCCGCCGGGATACAGCCCCTGCCGGAAGCCGAATTGGTGCAGCGTTTCCTGGAGGGGGTGGGGCGGTCACAACCGCAGCTGGTGGGGTACAATTCGGGTGGCGCCGATCTGCGCATACTGGTACAGCGCGGTGTGAGCCTCGGTGTGCAGGCAGCCGATTTCGCCCGCCGCCCTGACAAGCCGTGGGAGGGGGTCGACTACTTTGCCCCCAATGGTGACTGGCATGTGGACCTGCAGGAGGTCCTGGCGGGTCGCAGTCGCGGTCGGCCGTCGTTGCATGAACTGGCCGTGGCCAGTGGGATTCCCGGCAAACTCGACGTGGCCGGAACCGACGTGCAGGACCTGTGGGCGGCTGGCCGGATTGATCGCATCGTCGCCTACAACGAGTGTGATGCGATCACGACCTATCTGCTGTGGATTCGAGTGGCCCACTTCGCCGGATTCTACAGTGCCGACGAATACGTCCAGGAACAGGACAGGGTGCGAGAGTTGTTGGAGCGTGAGGCGCAGCGACCGGAACGCAGTTATCTGGCGCAGTACCTGACGGCGTGGACGCAGCTGGCCAGCCGCACCGGTGGCGGCGTGTCACAGATGGGTCTGGGTATCTGAGGATCGGCGGTGTGGGCACAAAAAAACCTGTGAGCAGTTCCCCACGAAGGCATCGACTTGGCTACGTTACCCCAGGGCCCTATTAGGCGGAGGTGGATCAAGGGATGAGTGAAGGACTGCTGTGGTATCGGCAACCAGCCGATCACTACATGAATGGACTGCCGATCGGCACCGGTCGGCTCGCCGCGATGGTTCTGGGTGGCATCGAGACCGAGCGCATCGCCCTCAATCACGAATGGCTCTGGCGCGGCCAGAACCGCTGTCGTGATACCGAACCCCGGGCCGATCGCCTGCCAGACGTACGGCAGGCCCTGCTGGCTGGCGACTACGAGGGCGGTACGCTTAAAGGCAATCAGGCCTTCGGTTCCCTGGCAGGGAAACGCGAATCATCCAACCGCGTCGATCCCTACCAACCGGCTGGTGATCTGCGCCTGGCCGTCGCCCATGCGCCACAGGTCACCGATTACCGCCGACAACTGGATCTGCGCACCGGTCTGATCACCATTCAGTACAAAGCCGGCGGCGTCGAGTATCGGCGCGAGATCCTCGCTCACCTGCGCAGTGATCTGCTGCTGGTGCGACTGACGGCCTCCGAACCATTCGATGCCCGCATCTGGCTCGAACGCACCGCGGACGAACACTGTATGGTGCGTCGAGAGCATCTGGTTCTGGATGGCATTTTTACAGGGGGCACGGCGTTCCGCGTACAGGCACGTCCCTACGTGCGGGGTGAAGATGCGTCCTGGGATGAAGATGCCCTGCACGTGCGCGCCGCCCACGAGATCCTCCTCGACATCGACATCGGCACGTCAGCCACAGGCCAGTCGCCGGCTGAAGAATGTCGGCATCAGGCGCTGGAGGAGACGGACTGGGACGATCTTCTTCGCCAACACGTCCACGACTACACCGAGCTGTATGGCGGGATGGACCTGGATGTCGCCCTCCAGGATCACGAAGAGACGCCGACCGATGTGCGCCTGGCGGCGATGCGGGAAGGCACGCCCGATCCGGGCCTGTCCCTGCTGTATTTCCAGCTGGGACGATACCTGATGGTCTCTTCGACAGCGACGGCGCAGCTGCCCCCGAATCTGCAGGGCAAGTGGAATGAAGATCTGGCCCCACCGTGGCAGTGTGACTATCACCACGACGTAAATCTGCAGATGAACTATTGGCCTGTCGAGGCCGGTCACCTGCAGGCCTCGGCGCGCCTGTTGTTCGATCACATCGAGCGTTTCGTCCCCCATGCACGCAAGGCGGCGCGTGACCTGTATGGCTGCGAGGGCATCTGGTTGCCTATTCAATCTGACGTCTGGGGACGGGCCACACCGGAGTCCCATGGGTGGGCCGTATGGATTGGGGCAGCTGCATGGCTGGGACAACATTACTGGTGGCATTGGGAGTACGGGCAGGATCTTGAATTCCTGCGCGAACGGGCCTATCCCTACTTCCGTGAGGTGGCTGCCTTCTATGAGAGTTACCTGATCGAAGATGCACAGGGGGCCCTGCAGATTGTCCCCTCCCAGTCACCGGAGAATCGATTTGTCGGGGGCGGCGATCTGCCCGTCACGCTGTGTGTCTCGGCGACGATGGATGTGTTGCTGGCCGAGGCGGCACTGGAATATGCCCGGCGCAGTGCGTTGATCCTGGAGGTCGACGACGAAGATCGGCAACGCTGGGAGGCCCTGATCGAGCGCCTGCCTGAATTGAAGGTGGGTTCAGGCGGTCAACTGCTGGAATGGAACGAAGAATTTGAAGAAGTCGAACCGGGCCATCGGCACTACTCTCATCTGATTGGCCTGTACCCCGGAGACCGGCTCGATCCTGAGGTGACACCACAGTTGTGGCAGGCGGCGCGTGTCTCCATCGAGCAGCGCCTGGCGCACGAAGGCGGGCATACAGGCTGGAGTCGATCCTGGACGGCCTGCTTCTACGCGCGCCTCGGTGAGCCGGAGCCAGCCTGGGATCACCTGCAGCATCTGATCGGTGATTTCGCCACCGACTCGCTGCTGGATCTGCATCCACCGCGGATCTTCCAGATTGAGGGCAATTTCGGTGGTACCGCAGCGATTCTCGAGATGCTCCTGCAGAGTTATCGTGGTGAACTCCATCTGCTGCCGGCGTTGCCGGCGGCGTGGGCCCGCGGTGGGCGCGCCCGCGGTATGCGGGCCCGGGGCGGTTACGATATCGACATCGAGTGGGAAGAGGGTCGGTTGTCTCGTGCTGAGATCCGACCCCATGTGTCGGGTGAGTGCACCTTGCTGCACGCAGCCCATCAGTACCACGTACACACGCCGGAGGGCACCGCTGTCGCCTGCCGCATAGAGGGGCACCGACTGCACTTCGATGTGACCGACCGGGATGTGTACGTGATCACGTCGATCAACTGAAAGGCAACACGGGAAGAGGATGACGAATATGGAACGCTTCATCGCCATCGATGGCGTGTGCGCGTGGCCGAATATGACCCGGCTCGACGACGATGAATTGGTCGTCGCGATCTACAATCGGCCCGTGCATGGCCGCTGGCACGGTGACGTTGAGGCCTGGGGCAGTTCGGATGGTGGGCGTACATGGGCACAACGGGGCACCGCGGCTCCCGGAGAGCCACCTGGCAATCGCATGAATGTGGCTGGCGGTCGAGCCGCCAATGGTGACCTCGTCGTCATCGCTTCGGGATGGACGCCCGTTCTGGCACCTGGCACCGATGACCCTCAGTTCGCCTTTCAGAAGCGCGAGGTTCTTGACGCGCGTGTGTGCCGATCTGCAGATGGGGGCCACAGCTGGGAACGGGTCGACTCGGTCGAACTACCCGATGCGGATCAGCGGTGGTTCATTCCCTTTGGCGACATCGTACAGGGCGACAACATGCTCGGTGTCTCGTTCTATTCCTCGCCGCCGAATGGGGGCAGCAACACTGCGTGGTTTGTGCGGTCTCAGGATGATGGCCACACGTGGTCGGATGCCACGGTGATCGCCGCCGACGACTACAACGAGACGGATCTGCTGTTCCTCGGTGACGGGTGCTGGCTGGCCGCCTGCCGCACGTTCAAGGATGGACACCTGGATCTGTTTGCGTCTGAGGATGATGGCAGAAGCTGGGTCTGTCGTGGCCCGCTGAGTCTGCCGCGGCAACACCCCGCCCACCTCACGCACCTGAGTGATGGTCGGTTGCTGGTGACCTACGGTCTGCGCAATGAAGGACTTCACGGCGTGGCAGCGCGTCTGAGTCCCGATGCGGGCAAGACGTGGCAGCCACCGCAGATCCTGGTACAGCTGGATGAGCCGACCGACTGTGGTTATCCGTCCAGTGCACAACTATCCGATGGCACAATCGTCACCGCCTACTACAGCAAACGAACCAATCAACACGAACGTTATCACATGGGTGTCGTCCGCTGGACGGCCGCCGACATCGTGGCGTAAGGTCGAGTCACGGCAGCGGTACCCAACCCCCTCTCCCTCATCAGGAAGCAGATTCCCATGGCAAAGGTCGTCTTCATCGGCGCCGGCAGCTTCGGCTTCACGCGCGGCTTGGTCCGCGATCTGTTGACCTTCGATCGACTCAGCAATGCCGAGATCGCTCTCGTCGACATCAATAAACAGCGACTCGACTTTGCGCGGCGTGCCTGCCAGAAGATCGTCGACCAGGGTGGCTATAAGGCCAAGATCACAGCCACGACCGATCGCCGGCAGGTCCTCAAGGGGGCCGACGCGGTGTGCGTCACCATCTTGTGCGGCAGCACGAGTGTCTGGCAGCACGATATTCTGATCCCGAAGAAATACGGGATCGACACCAACGTCGGTGACACGCGCGGCCCCAGCGGCATTTTTCGCGCCCTGCGCACAATTCCAGAGATGGTGGCCATTGCCAGGGACATGGAAGAATTGTGTCCGCGGGCGATGATGCTCAACTATACCAACCCGATGGCGATGCTCTGCCACGCGATGCAGAAAGAGACGTCAATCCAGCTGACGGGTCTGTGTCACAGCGTGCAGGGGACGGCGGCGATGATCGAGGGCTGGCTGAAGCTGAAGCCGGGATCGATGGAATACACCTGTGCCGGGATCAACCACATGGCGTGGTATCTGAAGTTGGAGCACAAGGGCCGCGACATGTATCCACGGCTGAAGAAAGCCATGGCGGACAAGGCCGTGTACAATCATGAACAGGTGCGCAACGAGATGTTCCTGGCCCTCGGTTACTACGTGACCGAGTCGAGCGGGCACAACTCGGAATACAACTGGTGGTTCCGCAAACGCCCGGACCTGATCAAGAAGTACTGCAAGGATGGTACGGGCTGGAATCCTGGACAATACGCCTACATCCTCAAGGCGTATCAGGACCGGGAGGGCGGTGGTTGGCAGAAGTCCGTGCGGGACTGGCTCGATCAGGACCAGATCGATCTGAAGCGCGGGCACGAGTATGCCGCCTCGATCATCAACGCCTACATGGGTGGCGACCTGTTCCGGTTCAATGGCAATCTGACCAACGATGGTCTGATCGACAATCTGCCGGCCGGATGCTGTGTCGAGGTGCCCATCGTAGCCAGCAGCAAGGGACTGGAACCGATCCGCGTCGGCGCGTTGCCCCCCTCGGTGGCGATGCTCACCGGCCTGAGCGCACAGATCGAAACGATGGCTGTCGATGGCTGCCTGAAAGGTGATGCAGAGCTTGTCTACCAGGCGATTGCGCACGATCCGCTGACGGCAGCCAAGTTGTCTCTGGGCGAGACGCGTCAGATGGTGAAGGAGATGTTCCGCAAGAATCAGAAGTGGTTGCCCCAGTTCAAGAAGATCAATCTCTAGGAGTGATACGTTGAGCGATGCGATCCAGGTGATTCCCCGACCGGCGCAGCTGACGCGTGTCGAAGGGCAGTACGAGTTCAGCGCCCAGGTATGCATCTTCGTCGACCCGGCCGCACCTCATGTGGCCGAAGCCCTGCTGCGCCTGCTTGGTCCGTCGGTGGGTGTGCGCGGCTTGCGTGCCGAGCCGGTGTCGGGCAACGGGGCTGGGGGTATCACCCTGTCGATCGATGGTTCGCGCCGCGAGGCGTTGGGGGAAGAAGGGTATGAACTGCGCGTCGAGACCACCGGCGTGCGTGGTGTGGCGGCTACATCGACGGGATTGTTCTGGGCCGTGCAGACATTCCGGCAGTTGCTGCCGGCTGCAGTCGAATCCTCTGCAGACGCCGACAAGAAAGGTTGGTCGGTGCCGTGTTGCCACATCGTGGACCGCCCTCGCTTCTCGTGGCGGGGGGCACACTTGGATGTGTGTCGCCACTTCTTCGGTGTCGAAGAGGTGAAGCAGTACATCGACCTGCTCGCCCTGTACAAGCAGAATGTCTTCCACTGGCATCTCACCGAAGATCAAGGTTGGCGCTTGCAGATTGAGAAGCACCCGGGCCTGACCGACCAGGGCGCCTGGCGCACGAAACAAGATGGCAGCCGATACGGTGGATTCTACACGCAGGCGCAGGCGCGCGAGATCGTCGCCTATGGGCAGGCACGTTCCGTCACGGTCGTCCCCGAGATCGAGTTGCCAGGCCACGCCCTGGCGGCCCTGACCGCCTACCCCGAGTTGTCCTGCACAGGTGGCCCCTTCCAGGTGACGGGCGAGTGGGGGGTCTTCGAGGACGTGTATTGTGCCGGCAATGACAAAGCCCTGGGTCTGCTGAGGGATGTGTTCGATGAGGTCATCGACATCTTTCCCAGCCGCTTCATCCATGTTGGGGGTGACGAATGTCCCAAGACCCGTTGGGCCAAGTGCCCGGCCTGCCAGCAGCGAATCCGCGATGAAGGCCTGACAAACGAACACGAATTGCAGAGTTGGTTTGTCCGTCAATTCGACCAGTATCTGACCGAGAAAGGCCGTCGCCTGATCGGCTGGGATGAAATCCTGGAAGGCGGACTTGCTCCGGGTGCGGCAGTGATGTCGTGGCGTGGTACGGAAGGCGGCATCGCGGCGGCCCAGGCGGGGCACGACGTGGTGATGACACCTCACAGGCATGTGTATTTCGACTACAAACACAAGGATGGCGAACAGGAACCGGGCCGACTCGGGATCAATTCGCTGGAAACCTGTTACGCCTTCGACCCGCTTCCCCCAGATCTCACGGCAGAGCAATCTGTCCACATCCTGGGCGCACAGGGCAATGTCTGGTCCGAGGGCATGTCAGACTGGCCTGCCGTTCAGCAGCTGGTCTGGCCTCGCATGTGTGCGGTGGCCGAGATGGTCTGGTCACCCCAGGCCGACCGGGATTTTGCTGACTTTGTTGAACGGCTTCGCTCGCACGGACCCCGCATGGAAGCCCTGGGTGTGAACTACTATCGTGATGAGACCGTCTGGGCCTAGGCCAAGGATCTCCACCGACTGGCAACTGACCTGGACGCCAGTCGACGCTGTCACAGACCGCATAGGTACTGGGTGCAGGGACCAGCAGCCGCCAGGCCTCGCACACAATCCTGCGCAGGTTCCATCCGCCGCGAATCCTGTCTCCTGAGTTCCATCATGCCTTGCAGGGGTCTCCCAAGCGAGTCTCGACCTGCCGAGACGAAATCGCGGCACTGTCTGCTTCTGAAGGCCGCTATTCGCGCAAATGCGCCAAATTGCTACTATGGGCGCTCTTTTGAATCCTGACACAGCGTCGCGCGAAGGTCCAAGGTTGGTCTCTCGAGATCCGGCGACCCCGCCGGTCCGCGAGTGGGTGAGTCCCCGGGGGACAACCGGGCAAGACACCGAAGGCTTGGTTCGCCTGGCCGTGCCGGACCTCGGACATTTCCTGGCCAGATGCTCGAGCGGTATCAGAAGGGCCGAGGGGAACACAGACTGTGGTCCCTACCACAACCTCAGTATCACCGAGACCACACGTGTTTGTTATTGCAACGCGCACCCAACGCGCGTATGCTTGAGCTGTGTTCACGACCGTCTCCGAGCGCAGCGGACATCTTGCGCCATGTGCGGGCAACGCCCACTCCTTTGAACCCACACCGCTGCCCCCGGACCTGTCCCTGAATCCAGAACAGTGGCGGCAGGTTGCGGACGCGGAGTTCACCCTGGGGCAGTTGCAAGGCCACCTGGACCAAAGCGACTGGCCACAGGGGCTGATCCGCCTGGCTGCGCTGCAGGAGGCTGTCGCCTCCTCGCAGTTGGAAGGCTGGGACCTGTCGCTGCGCGATGCACTGTGGTGGCAGTTGGATGGCTCTGTCGACGAGCTCCGAAGCAGAGCGGGAGCACTTCGCCTCACCCACCAGCATGCTGATCTGCTGATGGAGACGCTGCAGGCACCCGATAGGCAGGACCTGCGTGAGCTCCACGCCCGTCTCTATCGCACGGTGCAGGGAAGGGAGGCTCAGGCAGGGCAACTCAGGTCCTCCCTCATCTGGCTCGGTCCCCGAGGAACGACGGCGCAAGATGCTCCCTACGTGCCGCCCGCGCCGGCCGGTCTGCCAGACCACATTCGTCAACTGGAGGTCTTCCAGAAAACGGCCTCTCACTGGCCTCGACTCGTGCTCGCAGGTCTTCTCTACTATCAGATCGAGACCCTCCATCCCTTCCTCGATGGCAGCGGTCGACTCGCACGAAGTGTGATGATCCACATTCTGGGCGGTGGCCGAGACCGCATGGCCACGTTGCTGCTGCGGCCTTCGAGACTGTGGCAGCGAAGCACGGCGGAGCACTTCCGCCAGCTTCAGTCTCTTCGGGAGCACGGAGACTACGAGACCTGGATTGCTGCATTTGCCGGGAGCATCAAACAGAGCGCGTTGGAGGCGATCAGCCTACTGGGAAGTGTGACACGCTGGCAGGACGAGGCGGACCAGAAGCTGTTGGAGGACTTGCCGGGCCAACGCAAGGTTGGTGGCCACCTCTTCCGGTTCCTCCCGGCCCAGCCGATCGTTGATGTATCGACAGTGGCTGAGCGGTGCGGGCGGAATTTCGCGAATGCAAACATCCTGATGCAGCGTCTGGTCGAGATCGGGCTTCTGCAGGAAATCACTGGACGCAGGAGGAATCGGCGTTACGTCGCACCAGGCCTGATCGATGTGCTTGGAGAGGGTCTCTCGAGTCCGCTGTGATAGGGGCCCTCGCGCGGGCTGGGGAAGCACTATGTGCGTCACGGGCTGTGAACACGCATAAGAGTCGACAAAAACCCTTGGACGTTCCCCCCAGACTTTGGACCTAGGCAAGCGAGTAACAGCGGGTAGCATCCCTCTGGCATGCTCCGCGGAAGATCTCGCGCGCTTGAAACCGAAAGAAGAAGGGTTCACTGGGGCAGCAAGTCGAGGAACCCAGCCGAGGCCCGGTCATCTCATCAAACCATGATCTGAGCAATGGGCAGTAGCGCTGCGGAGGGGTGCGCAGAGAGATCGCCTTGTCAGCGATAGCGTGAATTGTCACGAATACAGCGGCATCCTGTCAGAGCATGACGTGAATGAGCGGGCCCGATTCCTGCACGGCACACCTGGTGCGCGGGCTGCAAGTTCCTCATGCAACTGAACTCTTTGGAGCCTGGCTCCCTGCTGAAATCGACAACATAACGGCCGCACCGACAGACCAAGCGGGCGCGATCTGAGTCAATCCAAGGATGCCTATACCCCGGGCTCAAACTCAACGCGAGATCATGATGAGACCGAATGCGGGTGAGACGGCCCCGAGTGCTTTCTGAATGTGTCGTCAGTCTCATATCCGGCAACGTGGCCTGCAACCAAGGTGACAGCTGGGTCCATCTCACAATTCCAGCAACACAGGGCCTGGACCCGCCGACGAGACAACATGAGACTGGGCAGGAAACACACAAGTTGGGTAGGTCTCCCTCACGATGGCGGGCAGCACGGTAGCGAAGAGGTCTACGAGATGGTATTGGATGCCACCGGGACCCCAGCAGAAGGATCGGAAATTGGTGGTGGTTATCGCCGCAAAAATCCTTTACATTCCACAATCCCTGCGTCTTTATGGGCAGGGTTCTATCCCCTCCCCACTGTGGTACAAGGAGAAATTGCTGAGTGAATTACGAAAGCTGGACCGACGAGGATGTCAGTCTGCAGACGTACTTCAGTGAGATCGCCAGTTCCACCCCGCTGTCCCGTGCGAAGGAAGCCGAATTGGCGGAGCGCATCGCCGCGGGTGACGATCGAGCCCGGGAAGAGTTGGCCGAGGCCAACCTCCTCTTCGTCGTCACCGTGGCCAAGCAATACCGCAATCGAGGCCTTTCCTTTTCTGAGTTGATCAGCGCCGGAAATCTCGGTCTCATGACAGCCGTCGATCGCTTCGATGCAACCCGCGGCTTCAAGTTCATCTCCTACGCGGTCTGGTGGATTCGCCAGGCCATCCAGCAGACGCTGGCTGAGGACAGTCGAACTGTACGACTACCCCTGAATCGCCTGAACCTGCTACGCAAGATTGCTCGCACCGCCCAGCAACTGGGTAACGCCAACGAAGGCACAGCCGACGATTCTGAAATCGCCAACGTCCTGGAGATTCCCGTCACGGAAGTGCGGGACACCATGCTCAGCGGACGTCGCACGGTTTCACTCGATCGCGCCGTTTTCGATGAAGACGAGGATACAACGCTGTTGAAGCGACTGGCCGATCAGGGTCAGTTGCAGCCCGATGAAACCGTCACGCGCATGTCGAGTCAGCGTCAGCTGGAAAAGGTGCTGACTGGCCTCGACGAGCGTGAGCACGAGATCATCCAGTTGTATTTTGGCCTGGATGGTTCGGAGCCGATGACGTTGGAGCAGATCGGTGATCGCATGGGGCTGACCCGCGAGCGCATTCGGCAGTTGAAGGAGCGCGCTTTCGGCAAGCTGCGTCATCCCTCGCGCCACGAGGAACTCAGCTCCCTCGAAGGCTGAGGCCGCGGAAAACTACAGCTGTACCCGAAATTCCACGACCCGCCGCCGGATAACCCGGTGGCGGGTCGTCGTGTGTTCTTTCTGGCGTGCGGCTTCCCGTCACCATGCATCAGCAACTGCGTTCCAGGCCACGACACGGCGCCTCGGCCTGTCTAGGCCCGAGGGCCGCTACCCATCCTCAGATGTGGAACACATAGAGGTCACGATCCACTTCATCGGGGGCCAGCCAGCCTCCACCTTGACGATGACTCTCGGCAATCGACAGGCACGCAGAGGTGATCTGGTGAGTGATCTCTACATGTCCCCGCGTCACTTGTCCCGTCTCGTGGGCCCGAACCAGATCTTCCAGGCAAGACACGACGGTGCTGGTCGGCGTCACCGGTTCCATCGCCATCTCCTCCCAGCCGCGTTCCTCTGTTGCGACTCTCAGTTGGGCACCTGCGCCATTGTTCAGTGAGCGAATACTGCCTTCACTGCCCAGCACTTCGAACTCCCAGAATCCGGCTGCCACGGAAGACGCCTCGATCCCACCCGCCAGCCGTAGCTGATAGGTCGAGCGCGGATCAAAGGGCACGTGCGAGTTTTCGACCTTGTACCCTGTGTCGTCGAATTGCCCGCGCACAGCTTCGATGGCAGGGTCTCCCAGTATCCATGACAGGGTGTCGATCGAGTGGATGTGTCCGTGCATCAGACTTGACGCTGCATAATGAATGGCAGCCTTGGGCTCGCCAATCCGTCCTGCCAGCACTGCATCACGAACTGGATCGTACCGGTTGTCGAATCGACGCAGGACCCCTGTGTTGAGCAGAGCGCCGCTCTTCTGTACCGCGTGAAGGATGTCATCGGCCCGAGTCATGGAGCAGGCCATTGCTTTCTCGACATACAACATGGGTACGCCCAATTCGCACAACATCACGGTCAGGTCGGCATGCAGATCCACCCGATAGTCGGCCGATGGCGCCTCCCGCTGATCGGTGCCCGCCGCGCGAGTGCATACCGCCACCAGATCGGGCTGCTGTGCCTCAACCATCTCTTGCACGCTCTCATAGACTGCCGACACGCCCCAACGCTCTGCAAAACGTTGGCACTTCTCTGCGACCAGATCACAACCTGCCACCAGCTCCAGTTGCGACGAAGCTTGTGCGGCGGCGGCCACCGAATAGGGCAGCGTTGTATGGCCCTCGTCATCGATGGTCGATCCCATTCGACCCAGACCCACGATGGCGACGCGATAGGTTTTCACAGAGGTTCCTCCCATTCTGTACCTTCTCCAAAGAATATCACGGCGTGAGTATATGCCGAGGCTGAAGGAACCGATAGTAGCCACGACCTGTCGCCGCCGTGCTTCGAAGCCGATCTTCGCAATTCAAGCAATCTGCCTCCACCTCCAACGACAAGAATCCTGTTGACGATGCCTGATACCGACTCGAGCTCATTTGGCACGACCGACCTGGGCCATGGCTACTGCGACCACGGTGTAGCGACACCGGTCAGCAACCACCGCGGTACGGTGGCCACCATCGACGGTGAGGGCCGCGATGTGGTTCTCATCTGGCTCTTCGATCATCGTGGTGGGTATGCCTGTCTCGTCCTCGATGCCCTGACTGGCGAGGCGACGGAGGTCCCCATGCCATTCGATCCGGGTCACGATTGCCCCTATGCATCGGTTCTATCGAGCCGCAATCGGTTCTACACGCACTTCAACAGCCACTTTGTCGAATTCGATCCTACGTCCCGCTCTTTCACATTCTGCCAGTCTACCGTCCCCAAGATGACGATGGGCATGACAGAGGATGATGAGGGTTGCATCTGGTCGGTGAGTTATCCCGACAGTGGTCTGGTTCGTTATGATCCGTCGACGGGCCAGTTCACGGACTTCGGCCACGTGTACTTGCAGAACTGGCCACAATACCAGCGATTCATCGCCGCCGATGATGCGGGCTGGATCTACTTTGCCGTCGGCAACACCTCGACGCAGGTGATCGCCTTTGATCCGGCAACGGCCACGGCGACGCCCATGTTTGAAGAAGACGAACGAGTGTCTGGCGCCACCGCCTACCTTGAGCGGGACGAGGATGGCTGTGTCTATGCGGTGGCAGACTCGGGTGCCCAACAGGAAGATGTCTGGATCAAGTTGCATCAGGGCCAACGAACAGACATAGGGGCTCGGACAGATCGGCAGCTCAAACAGATCATCACCTCAAGTCAGGGCCTCTTCCACACGCAGTTCCCCTCCGGGCGGGTGATGACACGCTGTGACACGGTGGAGCGGGAGCTCGTCGTCGAAGACCCGACCACCCACCGTACCTGGCGCAGTACCTTCGGCTACAGCAGCGAGGGGGCGCACCTGATGGGTGTCGCGGTGGCACCGGGGAGCACGGTCTGTGGTGGAACGGCCTTCCCCATGCGCTTCTTCCGCTACGACCCGGTTGAAGATGAGTGGACGAACCGTGCCTGTCACGGACAATGGAATACCGTGGCTCCCCAGGGCGACCATTTCTTCGTCGGTGGCTACACGGGGGGATTCCTGCTCGAGTGGGATCCTGCCGCCCCCTGGGTGGCGACGGATCCAGCGGCGAGCCAGACCAACCCCCGCTTCCTGATACAGACAGCGCCGGCGATCAATCGCCCCCACGCCTTGCTGGCTCACGAGAATGGTCGTGATGTCGTCCTCGCCGGGGGTCCCGGGTACGGTCTGACGGGTGGTGGGGTCCTGTTCTGGGACCGAGCGACGGAAACAGGTGTGCTCCGGGAGCACACTGATCTGATCGAACATCACGCTGTCATGAGTCTGGTGCCACTGGAAGGACGCCGAATTCTCGCCGGCACCACGGTGGCACCCGGAACCGGCGGCGAACGGCTGGCAGATCTCGCAACCCTTGTGGAACTGGATCTGGACAGCAAAGAGATCACGTGGCATGCTCCCGCCCTGGACGGTGTGAGTGAATACACGGATCTGGCGGTCGCGGCGGGCGGGCTCATCTACGGCATCGCTGACCGTTCGCGGTTCTTCGTCTTTGATCCGGTGGCGCGGGTCATTCTGAAGGAGCATGCCACCGAGGAACAGTTCGGCCTCACGGCGTACCACCAGGGCCCCCGCCTGTTCATTCGTGATCCGGACTCAGGAGAGATGTATCTGCTGTTCCAGAAAGGGATCGCCCGAATTTCCGGTGGTCCCGACTACAAGATCGAGTTGTTGAGCGAAGCACCGATCCCCATTCAGTGTGGGGGTGATCTATTGAATGGCAGAATCTATTTTGGCAGCGGATCCCATCTGTATAGCTGCAATATCGCGGGAGTTGAAGCGTGACGATGGAACGAGCGACACTGGGCGGTGGTTGCTTCTGGTGCCTGGAGGCGGTCTATGAGCAGGTGGAGGGCGTGGTCCGTACGGGCTCAGGGTATGCCGGGGGCCAGATGGAGTCGCCGACCTACGAAGCTGTCTGCAGCGGCACCACGGGACACGCCGAGGTGGTGCAGGTGGAATTCGACACGACGTCGATCACCTATACGGACATCCTCGAGATCTTCTTCGGGATCCATGATCCCACGACCATCGATCGGCAGGGCAACGACGTGGGACCTCAATATCGATCGGCGATCTTCACCGAGGATGAGGCGCAGGCGGTGGGGGCGACGAGGTTGGTGACGCGACTGACGGACGAGGCCGTCTTTGCGGCGCCCATTGTAACGCAGGTACAGCCCCTGGAACGCTTCTGGCCGGCCGGGGCCGACCACGACGACTATTTCCGCCGCAATCCGCAACAGCCATATTGCATGATGGTGGTCGGTCCGAAGGTCGCCAAGTTCCGCCAGCGCTTCTCCCATCGTCTGCGAACCTGAATCCTGTCCGGTGCCACCAGATGCCCAACCTGACTGAAACCCCTGCTGCCCTGCGTCGTCGTGTGACGCGACAGGTGCGCGATGCCATGTGGGCCATGCAGGATCAGGATGGCACGGGAGATCTGCTCACCACCATTCGTCAGGGACTGCTCGACCTTGGCGTTCCCCTACTCTACTGTGGTGTGAATGTCGTTGACAATGTCTCCGATCCTCCTGAAGTGATCAGCCATTCCATGAATCCGCAGGGCGAGTGGCACAAGCTGCAGAGCGTGGGTGCGGCCACCGTCTACGGCTTCTGGAATTCAGGCGAGGTCGTCTACAGGCGTGATCTGGCTCACTGCGATCCCTACGCAGAACACGACCTTTTCCCAGACGTCGCCTGCATCATTGATGTTCCCTTTGCCCAGGGGACGCTGGCCGCCTCCAGTCGTGAGGTGAATGCCTTCAGCGACATGCATGTCGAATGGCTGCAGGATATGGCGGATCTGCTCGAAGATGGATTCCGCCGGATCGCACAACTGCGGGCTGTGGCCGCTCGTCGCCAGTTGCGGGAGCAGGTCTGGCGAATGCGAGGGACAGCCGACATCGAGCAGGTGATGGTCACACTGCGCGAAAGCCTGAATGAATTGGGGATCCATCACAGCAACAGCGCCATCAACCTCGTCCACGATGATCAGGTGCAGGTGCACAATATGCAGCGTGGAGGGGCCTGGATCTCCCTCGAGGAGAGTCCCCAACCGTTGATCATGCGACTGTGGAGGGGGGGCAAGCCGGTATACCGCCCCGACGTGGCCGTTGAAGACCTCTTCAACGAGCGGACGGATATCACCACGTACTATGAGAAGTCGATCCGGTCGGTGATCGACGTGCCCTTCTCACATGGCACACTGGCTCTGAACTCCGATCGGCCGCACGCTTTCGATGAGGATCAGATAGAGTGGCTGGTCTATCTTGCCGAAGGACTGGAGGAAGGATTCCGTCGGGTCGATGACTTGAGAGTGCTGGAACAACACAATCTCGATCTGCAGCGCGAGGTGGCTGAACGCACCCGTGCCGAGGTCAAGCTCGCCAGTTCACTGGCAGAGAAGGATGTCCTCCTCAAAGAGGTCCACCATCGGGTGAAGAACAACCTGCAGGTGGTTTCGAGCCTGTTGAGTCTACGAGCCGACAGTCTCCAGGACGCCACAGCACGGGCCAGTTTCAGTGAATCACGCGCGCAGATCGAATCCATGGCCTTCATCCACGAGCGACTCTACGAATCGCCGGATCTGGGCCACATCGATTGTGGTGACTACATTGTGAGCCTGGCAGAACATGTTGTGTCATCATATGGGGCTGAGAACCGCCCCATCGCCCTTCACATCGATGTTGCACCTCTGATCGTCGATGTGGATACCGCCATCCATTGCGGACTGCTGGTGCATGAGTTGTTGTCGAATAGTCTGAAATACGCATTCCCCGATGGCAGGGCCGGCACGGTCCATCTATCCTTGGTTACGGCGGCACACCAGGCCACGTTGAGTGTGGGAGACGATGGGATCGGGTTGCCCGAGTCTTTCGACATCGGCTCTTCTGCGTCGCTTGGTCTGCGTCTGGTAACCGATCTGGCCCGTCAGTTGCGTGGCACACTACAGATCGATCGTGACCAGGGCACCCATTTCTCGATACAATTCCCCGTGGCTAATTGATGGCAGACAAGCATAAGATCCTGATTGTCGAAGACGAGGCCGTCGTCGCCCGAGATATCGAGCAGACGCTGACTCGTCTTGGTTTCGACGTGGTGGGCACCGCCCAGTTCGCCAACGAAGCGGTGGCTAAAGTGGCTGAACACAAACCCGACCTCGTGCTGATGGACATCAGTCTGCAGGGCAAGCGGGATGGGGTAGAGGCAGCGCAGATCATTGACGAGCGCACCCAGACGCCCATCGTCTTCCTTACGGCTCACACGGACAAGGCCACCGTGGCGCGCGCCCAGGGGATCTCACCGGCTGGTTATCTGGTCAAGCCCTTCAATCGCGAACGCCTCCGGGATACCATCAACAAGGCACTGGGCATCGAGGATGCTGCAGTCGAACAACCAGTGGGCAAGGCCTCGATTCTTCTGATCGATGACTCAAACTATTCGCAGGCCATGTCTCTGAGTCTGCTGGGCAAGCAATTCCAGGTGAAGATTGCCAGCACCTATCCACGCGCTCAGCAGATGTTGAAAGACAGCAAGGCGGACATGATCATCGCCAATATCGATCAGGCCGATGCTGGTCGCGGTGAGTCGTTGCGGCGCCTGCGCCGGGAGGCGAAAATCGATACGCCGGCCGTGGTCGTATCAGAGAAATTCACACCCCAGGATGTGCAGATGCTCAAGGGTGAAAATGTTCACGCCTTCGTTGTGCTCGATGATCAGCTCGGGACGCGACTTGCCGAAGAGGTGGAGAAGCTCATCGGCTGACAGCAAGACAGGTGCACGAGAAGAGATCAGAGAAACAAGGGGTTCAGCCAAACGGGCGGGGCCCCGTTTTCTGTGTACCGGTCAGGAAATGTCTGATCGCAGGAAGGACACAAAGGCGGCCATGAAGAAGGCCACCGCGAACAGCAGCAGCAGGAGTGTGTCGACCATCCTCGATTCGAAGCGTTCGCCCAGACTCTCAGCGCGGTAGTCGAAGCTCGGCAGGGCGCTGATATCGTAGTCCTCATCGCCGCCGAAGAAACTCCCACCCTCTCCCGCCTGTTCTGTGACGAAGCGAGCAAACTGTCGCTGGTAGGCGCGCAACGAATTGATCAGACGTTCCTCGTGGCGCACGCCGGTGGCTCCCACATCGGTGCTGGCATAGACGAAAGAGGCGACAGGCGAGATCCGCGTGAGCTGACGCGCGATGTCGGTCTGCCGGCGCAGCTGAATCTCGAAGTCACCGATCACGTCGGAAGTGGCCTCATTCACTTCAGCTTGCAGCTTGTCCCGCTGTTCACGCATCTGTCGGAAGAAGGCACTGCGCTCTTCCCGACTCATTCCCCGCATCCGCCGCCGCATGCCCCCCCAACCAGACCGGTATTGCTCCGAGATCTGCTGGGTTCGCAGGGCGATCTCCCTTTCGACCTGTCCCACATCCGGGACCGGTGCGACGACCTCGGCCACATAGGGTCCCAGATTGGGGATCACCAGTGCCAGCAATACCCACAGTGACAGCAAGGTCAGGATGGCCGTGGAAGAGGACCGCGACCGCACCGAAACCAGCAGGCCGATCGAGAACATGACGGCCAGCAACAACAAGGAAATGACCCCCGCCATCACAAAGGCCTGCCAGTCCGTGCTCGTGAAGGGGATCTCGGCAGAGGTCGAGATCAACAGCGCTCCTGTGAGCAGGGCGATGATGAAGGGTAGCGCCAGACTCAGGTAGCCACCGATCCACTTGGCGAGGATGACCAGATCGCGGGGCACGGGAAATGACAACAACAGCTTCAGCGTTCCCGATTCGCGTTCACCGGCCACCGTGTCGTAGGAGATGAAGAAGGCCAACAGGCTCAGCACCACGGCCACGATGAAGAGCATGTCCGCCACGGGGAACAGCATCACGGCCGGATTCGTATTCAGATCGCCGGCAAAACCGGGCATGTAGTCATCGGTGACGACGGCGGTCCGATCCAGCGTCTTCTCCACACCGTAGAACAGGACTTGAAAGCTCTGCGGGGGCCGGTCCACCCGCATCCCCTGCCGCTGCAGCTGTCGGTAGGATCCATACTCGCGCGCCTGGTCTCGATACTCGCTCTGATTGTGCGTGAATTCCGCCCGCCGCGCGTCCAGGTCTGCCCGCAAGACGAAGACGCTGACCACACCCAACACGACACACAACGAGGCACACACGAGGAACCTGAGTTCCATCAGACTGATGAGCCACTCTTTGATGATCAGTGCGCGCAGCATGACATCTTCATCCGTCTACGAAGCCAGGTCGTATCGCAGGAAGCCGACGTAAGCAGCCAGAAAAAACACGCCATTGAGAATGACGAGGAGCAGGATGTCGGTCTGTCCATCGGCCATGATCCGCGCGATCGGTACCCGCGGGGGTACGAAAGCAGGCAGGTCGTCGGGGTCGATGGGCGCCTCCATGATCTCATCGCGCTCTTCACGATCGGTGATCGCCTGCGTCTGCCGGCGACGATCCGATTCGATTCGATCCAAGGCGTCGACGTAGTCTGCCCGATATCGATTGATGTAGACACGGATGGCGGAGAACTGAGCCAGCCCCGAACCGGCAAGAGAGGCGGTGGCATAGACGTAACTGGCCGACGGGGACAGGCGAGCGAGGGCCGTTCCCGCATCCACTTGAGCCTGCAGACGGCGTGAGAAGTCGGCCATCAGAGATTGAGTCTGTTGTGTCTGGCGCTCTTCGGCCTCCTCGCGCAGCGCGTCGCGCTGATCGCGATCCATTCCCCGGCCGCGCTGGCGCAGGCCATCGAAGGCGGCACGACGAATCGCTGACCGTTCGCTGGCGATGGCGCCGGCTGTTGGCACCGGTACCAGTGCGCGGGCGGCGATGGGGGCCACATTCGGAATCGCCAGGACCCACAGAACCCAGATCAGGAAGGACACGACCAGCGACGTGGAGGAGCGATGGGTGAGGACGGAAATGGCCAGTGCAAGGGTGAAGAACATGGACAGATACAGCGCCGCGATCGCCAGCATCCCTGCAAAGGCTGCAACGTCTGCCCCGCGCAGGGTGAAGGAGGTGGTCAGACTTGCCAGGCCCAACCCGCAGATCGTCCACAGCAGCAGTGGCAGCACAAGCGCCAGATATCCCCCGATCCATTTGGACAGCAGCAGGAGGTGCCGCGGAACCGGGTGGGACATGACCAGTCTCAGCGTGCCATCTTCATGTTCGCCGGACACGGCATTGAAGGCGAAGAGAATCGCCAGCAGGGATCCGACGATGTTCACGATGTAGAGGAAGTCGGGTGCGGGGAACAACACGAAGAGGGGATTGGAGAACTTGCTGCGCCCCAGAGTCGGCTCTTCCCGACTGGCGATGGTCACGGAGCGCGACAACTCCCGTTCCAGACCTACAGTGAACACAGACAGTGGATTCGGCGGCTTTTCCTGCTGCATGCCCTGCCACTGCAGCGTACGGAAGTCGGTCGCCTCGGCCAGCTTCTGATCGCGGGCAAGCTGGGCCTCGGTAAAGGCATCCAGACGCCGGTCGTAGTTGACCCCCAGAATCATCGCCGACCCCACCAGCAGGATGAAGAGCAGTCCCGAGGACAGGGCAAACCGGTAGGTCAACAGATGGGCGCTCAGTTCGCGCACGAGCAGTGTCAGCAGCACTTCTGGCCAATCTCTCCTTCGGCCGACATGGGAAACAGACAGATCCGGTGCACGGATTAGACGCGTAGTGGGTCTCGATCGTTTACTTTGCTGCAGCACCCACCGGGGCTGGCCCGGGGTGCCGGATACCCACCCTGACAATGGGCCTGTCGGCTGGGGTGAAGGTACAGCAAGTGTACCCGCCGCGGCCATGGAGACCCATGTGGTGGGACGGGGAACACAGCTGGCTTGTGACCCCTTCCGCGCCGTGGATGGGGTCGTTCTCGTACCCGATGGTCCCGGCCTGGGCATCGAGATCGATCGCGACGTGCTGGCGCGCTACACCGTACACCTATGAGGAAGAAGATGACGAGTGATGGTCTGCTCACCCTGACATCGGAGCAGAAGCGGTTCTTTGATGAGAATGGCTTTGTGCACCTGCCGGGATTCTACAAAGGCGCCGCGTTGGAACGCCTGCGACAGGAATATCACGAACTGGTCACACGTACTGACCACCGACCGGCGAACATGTCCTACAGCTACATGGAACCACCCGAAGGGTACTCACCGGACCAGTACAATCCGAAGAACGTGGAAGGCATGATGGACCAGGCCATGGGGGGTGATTTCTGGATCGATCACCTCACTGAACCGGGTATCGTGGGTGCCCTGGTGGATTGTCTGGGACCGGATCTGGATTTCCACAATGGCAAGGTCCGCAACAAGCCGCCCGGATTCGATGCGACCCAGGGCTGGCACCAGGACTGGCCCTACGAGTTACACTCGCGACCTGAACTGGCCGCCGCCATCACCTATCTGGACCCGACCGATACGATGGCGGGAGCTACCGAGGTGATCCCCGGCAGTCACCTGCAAGCGTTGCCTACGGCGCAGGGCGCCTCAACTCTGGTGCAGGAAGAGGTCGATGAGTCCAGGGCCGTCGTCTGCAAGGCGGAGGCGGGTGATGTCGTCATCATCCACGTCCTGGTCGTGCATCGGGCCGGGCACAACAAGACGGCGCGCAGTCGCAATGCCATCATCAACGAATACAAGACGGCGGGTGCCATCGACCAGTGGAACAATCGATGTGCCCTGGCCGGAATGCCTCTGGCGCGATCAGGGAGACCACTCATGCCCCGCCTCACCGACTGGGCCACAGGGGCCGCATCGTGATCGTCAATGCTGCAGAACACGCCTGGGTGTTGGGAGACGAGCGTTTTCCCCTCGACAAGGAGATCGCCACGTGTCCGAACAGCTTCCCTGAGCGGGAGCAATCCGGATATGACCTGTTGGCCAGCATGAAAGATCACGGTGTCGATCGCACCGTCATCAGTCACGTCTGCTACTACGGACGTAACAACGACTACACCAGTCACTGTGTGCAGACCTGGCCAGATCGATTCGCCGGCATCGGCCTGCTGGTCGGTCACCGACTTTTCCCGCCGCAGCAGAGCGAGGAGAATGTCGATCGCCTGGAGCGTCTGGTCGTGGAAGGAGGATTGGCGGGTCTGCGGCTAAGCCCGATCTATGATCGTGACGCGACGTGGCTCGACGATCCGGTCTGTGACGCCCTGTGGAAGAAGGCGGCCGATCTCAGGTGTGTTTTCAATGTCTTCCTGTCGCCGCAGCAGATTCCGCAACTGGCGCGCATGGCCGAACGTCACCCGGGCGTGGCCGTCGTCGTCGATCACATGGCGATGATTGACATCACACGACCTGATGAAGAAGGGATCGGGCCCCTCACGGATCTGGCCCGCCTGCCCAATGTTTTCGCGCGCACGTCCCTGCACAATTCCTCGAAGCAGGCCCTGCCCTTCCAGGATGTGTGGCCCTATCTGCGCCGGCTCTACGATGCCTTCGGGCCCCAGCGACTGTTGTGGGCAAACTTCTACGAGTATCTGATCATGCGTGACATCATCCCCTTCTTCACTGAACAAGACAGAGTGTCGATCCTCGGCGCCACGGCAGATCGACTCTACTTCCAGCGAACAGGTCCGTGAAACAGCGACGCAACAACAATTCTGGTCTGGTGTACTCCTCCGATGCGGGGAAGATGTGTCCCTCGTGTGGCCAACCCACCGGTCAGTGTCGCTGCAAGAAGAAGGATGGGAGCAAGGCAACGGGTGACGGCGTGGTCCGCGTTTCCCGGGAGACCAAGGGGCGCAAGGGGAAGGGTGTCACCCTCATCACCGGTCTGAGTCTGGCGGGAGATCAGTTGCAGCAACTGGCCAAGGATCTGAAGGCGCGCTGCGGTGCCGGCGGTACGGTGAAGGACGGCGTGATCGAGATTCAGGGCGAACACCGTGACACACTGGTGCAGGAACTGATCAACCGCGGCTTCCAGGCGAAGCGCGCCGGTGGCTGACGGTCACGACCCCAGGTGCTGCTGGCCCAGGGCCAGGACACGATCGTCGTCCCACTTCTCCAGGGGCCGATAACTGGGATGACCCGTTCGATCCTCGCACGGGTTGTGGCGGGTGTTGTAGCAGCAGATCAGCGCCCAGCGCGGATCGTCAGACTCATTCGGCGCCGAGGCATGCAGCAGATTCGCGTGGAAGAAGAGGGCACTGCCCGGTTCCATTTCGCAATGCACGTGCTCCAGGTGCTTGCTGGCTAACTCGACACGCTCCGGATCGGCACCGGTCTGTGTGCCGGACTTGCCGTGCTCGATACGACCCAGCTTGTGCGAGCCCCGCAGCACCTGCAGACAGCCATTGCCCTTGTAGGCTCGATCCACCGCGATCATGCAACTGGCCATGTCCGGATACAGGCAGCCATTGTTGTACCAATAACCGTAGTCCTGATGCCACTCCCAGGCACCACCGACACGCGGCTCCTTCACCATCATCTTGTAGTGATAGAGATAGACCTCGTCCTCCATGAGTCGATCCATCGCCTCGACCATCCGACGACCATGGCACACGGCGTTGTAGATGTCGTCACGCTCGGTATCGGAGGTCAGCCACAACTTGCTGACACGGCCGGCGGCATCAACAGGGCCACCCACATTCTGGGTCTTCTCCATGTCGGACTTGGCCACCTGCAACAGCAGATCCATCTCCGGTGCACTGTACAGATTGGGGACGAGGAGATATCCGTCCCGCTGAAATTGCTGCACTTGTTCGTCAGAGACGTGAAATGCCATGGATCGAGTCTTTCAGTCTGTGGTGGAGTGACCGGGTCCGTGAGTGTACATCGGGATGATCAATGATACGGATGGCTGGTCCGAGATCAACAGGTCGTCGATCTTCCCCCGACATGCAATGTGTCGCCCCCACTCCACCACGGCCGTCTGGCTTCCACCAGACGGGATCCCACCGATCTACCGACCCCTATGGTCGCTTGCTGGCCGCCACCTATGATCCCATGGCTGCCCTCTATTCAGGGGGCGCGATCGGGGCCTGCAAACGGTGGGGTGTCGACCATCTCCAAGCGGGGTCACGAGCTCTGTTTGCCGGCGCCGGTTCGGCGGCTGACGTGGTGGAGCCTGCACGGGGCGGCGTCACATGTGAACTCGTCGACACGTCGTGTGCCATGCTCGATCGGGCGCGCGACCGGTTGGATCGGTGCGGCCTGCTGCAGCAGGTGACCTGTCACGCAGCGGACGTGCGGGATCTGCGGCTGGACCCCTATGACGCCATCGTGGCGCACTTCTTTCTTAATATCTTCGATGCGACAACGATGCCCGGCATTCTCGGTCACCTGCTGTCACAACTGCGACCACAGGGTCAGCTCATCATCGGCGACTTTGCCACCGCGTCGGGTAGTCGATGGCAGCGAGGGTATCACAATCTGCCGATGCACCTGTTCGCTGCCTGGACCGACAGCCAACCCCATTTGATCCACGACATTTCGACCACGGCCCACACGCTCGGGGCTCGCCTCGTCGAGACACGGTCTTTCCGCGTGGCCCGAGTCGGGCCGGCATGGTTCGCCAGTTGGGTTTTCACCAGATGAGAGGGCTCGTCGAACGTCTGCTGGTGGACACGCATCTGTGGGTCGCGTCGGCGGCGGCGGGCCTGGTCTTGTTCTGTTCCCAGGCCCTGGGTCTGCCCCGGATGATGGAACCGGTCGTGATGGTCGGCGCCGCGACGCTCCTCATCTATCGTTTCGATGGCTGGGTTGATGCAGACCGCCCGTCGATGGGGACGATGCCGGCCGTTCTGGCCATGGCTCTGCTCGTATGGAGCGCACGACAAGCGCCGGCCGCTGTCCTCTGGCTCGTCGCACTGGGTGCGGTGCCCTGCCTGCTCTATGGCGTGCGGTGGCCTGGATCGATCCGTCGCTACCGGTGCCTGCGTGAAGTGCCCGTCGTGAAGCCGCTCTTCGTGACCAGTGCACTGATGGTCGCCGTGTTCGGCGTGCCCTTGCTCTGGTCTGTGGCGACGACACTGGTGATACCGATGACGAAAATCGGAGCGCTGGCCGGAGGTCTCTGGGTGTTGTTGCTGTGCAATGTGACGCTGTTCGATCTTCGTGATCGAGTCGCCGACGCCCGGCGTGGCCTGCTGACCTTGCCCGTCCTGTTCGGCAACCGACAGACGCGCATGGGCGTGATGGCGGCATGTCTGGCCCTGGAGATTGCGCTCCCCTGGTTGGCATCCATCGGCGACCTCGAACCGATGGTGCTCCTGCCGCTGCAACTGGCCACTGCGGCGACCGCACTGTGCGCCATTGGGCTGACACCGGTCAGTTCACGGCTGCGCTACGCGATCTGTGTCGATGGCATTCCCTTGCTGCTGGGCGCGTCTGTCTGCTGGCCCCCAGGGTCATAACCCACCCAACCACCGGGTGTGTGTAACCCAGACTCTTCCAACACGCATCAGTTCAGGATCTGGTGCCAGACCCGCCTTCCACTGATTCATCAATGTGTTGACGCATAGCGGTGGCAAAGTCGTCGTAGTTGCGCTGCCAGTGACCGTCATCGGTTGGCACATTGGTGCCATCCAATACCGGTGCGTGTTCATCCAGGTGTACGGGCGTGGGGGTCTCGAAGGCCAGCCACTGCCACAGGGCCGTCTCCATCTCTGCCTGTGCCTGGGCGTGTTCGGACTGATCAAAGAGATTCACCCGCTCATGAGGATCCAGGGTCAGATCGAAGAGCCGAGATTGTGAACGATCACGGCACAGCAACAGCTTGTATCGCTCACCGCGCACCATGTACTCCCTTCCCCTGTCGACCTCCGCGAACACGACTTGCCGTGTTTCGCCGCTCGCCAGATCAATGCCGGGCCAGCTGTCCGGAATGTCCCCACCGGCGGCCGATACCAACGTTGGGGCCAGGTCTACGCCGCACACCAATTCTCCACAACGCGTCCCGGCCTGCAATTGCTGTGGCCACTTGAGTATCAGGGGCACGCGCATCAGGGGTTCGTACATGCGGTTGCCCTTGAGCAGGAGATGGCGGTATCCGAGGTAGTCGCCATGGTCGGAGTGATAGATGATGAGCGTGTCGTCGTAGAGGCCACGTTGCTTGAGCACGTCCACGCAGCGGCCCACATGATGATCGATCTGCGAGAGTGTCGCATAGTAGTAGGCGGTGGCGCGGCGCACGCGCTCGGGCGTGAGCTCTTCGTGTGGGAAATATCCGGCCTGGTAGGACAGGTCGTCGGGATCGACTGTATCCGTCCATCCGGCTGGCAACTGGATTCGGGCAGGATCGTACATGCTGTCCCAGGGCGCCGGTGGATCGAAGGGATGATGGGGCTTAATAAAGCTCACCATCATCGCCTGTGAGCCGCCGGCCTCCCAAGTCTGCAAGGTCTCGATGGCACGATCGCCGATCCACGTTGTGGAATGGTGGGCCTCATCCAGATTCGAACGCTGTGCACCACATGTGTCCCAGTATTCGGCCCCGGCGTGCTGACGATATTCCCACTCCTGGTCGATCAGATCGGTTGCATCGACCAGTCCCTGATCGTGCAGCCACCGATGGTAGTCGTCCTCATACCGGCCGGGACCATTCTGTTCGGCCAGGCACATCTGGTCAAAGCCGACATCCAGATAGGTCGGGGTGAAGTGCATCTTGCCGATGGCACCGGTACGGTATCCCTGATCTCGCAACAGGCGTGGCCATGTGGGTAACCCCGGTGGCAGGGTGCAGTGATTGGACCAGCCCAGATGTTGATGCACGTGCAGGCCACTCAGCAGCGAGTAGCGAGAGGGCGTGCACACGGGATACACGCAATAGGCACGATCGTAGATGACACCATCCTCACCCAGGGCATCCAGGCAGGGCGTGCGCAGATCGGGGTTGCCGTAGGCGGGCAGACAATCTCCCCGATGTTGGTCGACGAGGATGAAGAGGATGTTGGGTCGCAAGAGATCGACTCGTCTGGATGGGGTCTGTTGGGGAATCAGCGGCAGGTTATCTTCCAAGGATTCCAACCAAGAGGAAACCATGCCACGTATCGCAGCCTACACTACTGGACAACTCGACGCCACTCTCGCCCGTCTCGGTGAGGCCCGTTACCGGCCCCTGGTCGGGCTGGATGTGGAGGCCTGGCTCACCAGTGAGCCAGTCTCCTATGCTCACCGCCGCACAGGAGAGCACCTGCGTCTGGGACCGGGTGACACGTGGGGTGAGTTGTTTGATTGCGCCTGGTTTCACTTCACCGGCATCGTCCCCGCTGCGGCTGCCGGTGAGCATGTGGCATTGCTGCTGGATGTACATGGTGAGATGCTCATCGTCGATGACGAGGGGAATCCGCATCGTGGCCTGACGACGGTCACTTCGGTCTTCGACATGAGTCTCGGGGCGCCTGGCAAGCGGATGCTCAGTCTCCACGACCCGGCTGCAGGGGGCGACGCGATTGATGTCTGGGCTGATGCAGGTTGCAACGACCTGTTCGGGAATCTGCAAGGCAATGGCACGCTGAAAGAGGCCCGGATCGTGACTGTGCGATCCGAAGTGCGAGCGTTGTACTACGACATGGAAGTGCTGCTCGATCTGTTGCGCTGCTTGCCCCAGGATTCACCCACGTATCGGCAACTGCGCGCCGCACTCACCGAGGTGGCCCACCTCGTGGTGGCTGCCGATCCGCAGATGATCAGTGAGGCGGCGATTCTCGAGTCGCGCGCCCTTCTGGCCCCGCACCTTCAGCGACACGGAGGAGATCCGGCACTCCACATCAGTGCCGTCGGTCACGCGCATATGGATCTGGCCTGGCTCTGGCCACTGCGTGAGACGATTCGCAAGGGCGCCCGAACCTTTTCGACGGCCCTGGATCTCATCGATCGGTATCCGGGGTATGTGTTCGGCGCCAGTCAGCCGCAGTATTTCGCGTGGATGAAGTCGGAGTATCCGGTGCTCTATGAGCGGATTCGTGCGGCCGTGGCTGACGGGCGCATCGAGCCTCAGGGGGCGATGTGGGTAGAGGCGGACACGAATATCTCCGGCGGCGAGGCCCTCGTCCGACAGATTCTGCTGGGCCGCCGGTTCTGGCAGGCAGAATTCAATGTCGATGTGGATCATCTGTGGCTGCCGGATGTTTTCGGCTATAGCGCGGCCCTGCCGCAGATCATGCGACAAGCCGGTATCGACACCTTTGCCACGCAGAAGTTGTCGTGGAGTCTCATCAACCGTTTTCCCCATCACTCCTTCCAGTGGGAAGGCGTGGATGGCTCCGTCGTCATCGCTCACATGTTCCCGGAAGACACCTACAATGGCCCGGCACTGCCCCGATCGGTGCGCAAGATCGAGACGGACTACGCCGATGCGGACGTCTCCGATCACGCGCTGATGGTGTTTGGGATCGGTGATGGTGGTGGTGGTCCGGGATCGGAACACCTGGAACGTCTGCATCGGATTCGTGACCTGGCCGGACTCAGTCCGGTCCGCCCCTCCTCGGCCGCTGACTTCTTCCAACGCTGGCGTGAAGATGCACCCAACTTCGCCCGCTGGGTTGGCGAACTGTACCTGGAGCGTCACCAGGGCACGCTGACCACGCAGGCAGCGGTGAAGCGCGGCAATCGCAAGATGGAGAAGGCCCTGCGCGAATTGGAGATGCTTGCCCTGATTGTCGAGTGCCAGCTGGGCCGGCCCTACCCACGTCAGGATCTGCAGGCGTGGTGGGAGGAAACCCTCCTGTACCAGTTCCACGACATCCTGCCCGGTTCATCGATCAAGCGGGTCTATGACGAATGCATTCCCCGTTACGAGCAGATGTTGTCCCAGGTCAAAGCACAGATCAAGAAGTGCCTGGAGGCCCTGGCAGCACATGTGGACTCAGGGAACATCATCGAGCCGGTCCTGGTCTTCAATTCCCTGCCCTGGGCCAGGACAGAAAGCATCCGGACTGCAGCCGGCGTTGTGTCCGTGTCGGTGCCATCCTGCGGTTACGCCGTCGTTTCGGGGCAGCCGACATCGGCACACCCGGCCCTGAAGGCATCACCGACGTCGCTGGAGAATGACTGCATTCTGGCCAGTTTCGATGACGGGGGTCGTCTCACTCGTCTCGTTCACAAACAAAGTGATCGGCAGATTCTGGCACCGGAGTCCGTCGGCAATGATCTGGTCATGTTCCCTGATCTGGGAGATGCCTGGGATTTTCCCATGGACTACCACGATCTGCCGACGCAGCACCTTCGCAGAATCCATGCCGAAGCACGTGTGGAAGGCGACCGGGCCATCCTCGAGCAGAGATTCGAGTTCGGCCACTCCTGGCTGACGCAGAGGATCGTTCTCACGGCAGGATCACCACGACTCGACTTCCACTGCCAGGCGCAATGGCGGGAGACCTCCACCATGCTGCGGGTGAGATTCCCCGTCGACGTGCGCGCCCAGGAGGCGAGTTACGACCTGCAGATCGGCCATCTGTTCCGGCCAACCCATGGCAACACCACCTGGGATCTGGCGCGCGATGAAGTGGCCGCCCACCACTGGGCGGATCTGTCGACGTCGACCCATGGTGTGGCGCTGCTCAACGACTGCAAGTATGGCCACCGGGTAAAGGATCACACGCTGGACTTGAATCTCATCCGCTCGGTCCCCCATCCGGGACCACGGCGCATCGAGGATGATCAGGTGCAACCCGGTGAACCCCACGGACACTACACCGACCAGCGCGATCACACCTTCACCTATGCCCTGTGGCCCCATGAGGGGGATGTCGTGGAAGGTGGCGTCGACCGGGCGGGCCACGAGCTCAACAGTCCTGTGCAATGGGTGGCCGCGCCGACGGGTCCCGGATCGGCACCGTCCAGCGGTACGTCGGTGCCAGGCTTGAGTTGGCTACGCATCGAGACGGAAGATGGTGATGCGGGCGGTGACCGTGGCGCGACCGGTACGCACACCAGTGCCTCTGGTGCAGCTGGTGGCGCGATCATTCTGGAAGCGGTGAAGAAAGCCGAAGAAGGCGATGACTGGATCGTGCGCCTCTGCGAAGCAAACGGCCGTGCGGTGACGGTCAGCCTCTACATCGATCTGCCGGTGGCAGGCATCGAACAGGTGGATCTGATGGAGCAGTCGCTGGAATCACTGCAGGTCGAGGCCCCGCTGCGCCTCGACTTCACGCCCTTCGAGTTGAAGTCACTGCGCCTGCGCCTGGCTACCTGAGACTGGCAGCCTGATCTGGCACCTGGGTCGAGTCGAAATGCCTGGCGTAGACGACCCGGCACGCCTCAGCCTGGGCGTCGATGAGCTGACGTTGCCGCAAGGCCCAGTGAGGCGGCGCGGTCAGCTCGATCGTCTGCGTCGGTCCCTCTACCGGTCCCAGGGGAAGGTATAGGTCGGCTGCCGCGCGAAGCGCTTCTGTGCGATCTTCAGCGTCTGGCCTGATCCCGGCGCCAATTCGACGGTGAAGTGCGACCCATCGCCCGGCACATCGTGCGTGGACCCATCGACACTCACCCGCTCCAGCACATGCTCGGCATAGGCGCCGCCCTGTACCACGACACGTCGCGTGTGGATCGTGTCGAGATTCACCAACTGCACCGTCACCGAGTCGTCGCTCATTTCCTCAACCAGCGCTGCGACGCCTTCAGGCACGCCAGCGCGGCCCGCATCCGGATCGAAGTATCGCAGCCGGCAGTGGAGGGTGTGGGCGGAGCGGCCGACGGGAATGCCGCCGAGCATCAGTCGCACGAGCCCCTCCGTGACGGCGGGATTGATCGGGTTCATGTCATCGGATAACCGCGTATCCGGCGCGGTCTCATCTTCGGCCATCCGCTGCATCTTGGAGCGCACTTGCTCCAGACCGCGCTCCAGTTCTGCTTCGGCGTAGCCTGGATTGTCGCCCGACAGATACTGCACCCAACCATCTCCGGACACGCGCTGGCGATCGGATTCCTTCTGAGACCAGTACCAGATATCGCTGGCGCCTGGCGAGAAGGGATGGGGCCGGAAGTCGTACCAGCCATCATCGCCATGCATGTGCGGGTAGACGGTCTGTCCGTTCTCCTGCTTGGCATTCTCATTCACTTTGTCCAGCACGCCGCGCCAGGTGTCGACATAGGACTGTTGACCGGTGAGCAGCAGGCCGTGGCCGAAGCCGTAGTGGGCGCGCGAATAACAGGCCGGCCGATTCGCTTTCTCGCCGGTCTGTGGCACGGTCACCGTGAAACCCCAACCATAACAGCCCCCCCACCAGCGGCCCCCTGCGGCTCCCCCGATGGTTCCATCCAGCCCGATGTTGGAAGGGATGATGCCGCCATTCTCATCCGTGCGCTGCATCCACGCATCGATGTAGTCGACGGCCCAGTTGCGATAGGCTTCTTCACCGGTGATCAGATACGCCACCAGACCCAGATGGGTCGCTTCCAGATTCAGCGGACAATCGCCGACGATATCGGTGTATTCCTCGAAGTGGGCGAGCATCTCGGCAAAGTTGTTCTCGCCGTGGCCCAGGCGGAAACGGCCTTCGATCTGGATCGGGTCTCCGGCCCAGTCCAGGCCTGTGGCCTTTCGCATCAGGGGACCGCGGGAGCCATTGAACATGGACCGAATCAGCCGATGCTTTGGATCGTAGTTCGGCGTGTATTCATCGGTGCCGTCATACATGGCCGCCCAGCGTCGGAAGCGTCGTTCGTAGTTGGCATCGTACGGATCGGACAGGCCGTAGAGGAGGTAGGAGGAGAGACCCTCCCCATGGTGGAACCAATCCAGACTGACGGGAAACTCCTTGTAGTACATGCCCTCCCGTCCCATGGGCACCTCGACGGTCTTCTCCTTCGTGTATTGATCGATGTGACCCTCGAAGCCCACACGGAACAGATCCAGAATCTCGTCAGAGGCGCCCAGGGCGTGCAGGATCGTCCAGTTGAGCTGGTTCTCGGCAGCGTCATCCGGCCCGTCGTCGCCGCCCCAGCGAGGTACACACAGAAGATGGCCGGTGGCTGAATCGAAATACTTGTCGTAGAAAGCGCGGCAGGCATCCGTCTGAGTGGCCAGAAGGTGGCGCTGCAGAAGTGCCCAGCGCGGTGGGGCGAGGGTGTTGTTGATGCACACGAGAGGGGCGCGACGAGGCGACATGGGAATCGATCTCCAGGCTGTCAGGACGGGGCGCATGCGACCGGAAGCGGCGCGTGGCGGTGATGAAGAAGGGGTGGCGTTGGCCGTCGCGCAACCGGTGACACCGTGGCTACATGAATGGGAGGGAGCGCACGTCGCGCCCCCTCCCATATTCACTCGTCATCGGCGGTAGCCGGTGAGCCTCGCAGCCGAATCGGCCGGTAGGCGTATCGGTTACAGGTGGCGGGTAATGCCGAAGGCCAGGTGCCAGTTGTCTGGCGCTGCATCAGTGGGTGCCCCGACCAGATACTGTGCCGCATTCAGCCGGGTGTTGTTCGTGGCGAACAGGTAGAAGTCGTGTCCCCCGGTGGAGAGCGTCGCACCCAGCGACAACGAGTCGTGGGACCGGCCGCTCTCTCCTGGCAACAGGATGCCCTGGTAGCCCTCTAGTGTCGGCGCGTATTCGACGAACAGACCCCACATGGGATTCAGTTCGAAATGCGCATAGGTTCCCAGAGTGATCGTATGTTGCCGATCCACCGCAAAGATGGCGCTGTTATGGACGTAGGATGGCACCAGGCCCAGACCGAGTCGGCCATCCAATACCTGCGTATTGGCTACGACCTGTGCCATGAGCTGGATATTGTCTGCGTCGCCCGCGCCGCGATCGACGATGGCTGGCATATCGGTGTTGAAGGCGATGCCTGCCGTGACCGCCAGCGCCAGTGGCAGATTGCCATCGCGCTCGTAGAATCGCCACTTCGTGATCACGTCCAGATTGTCGAGCAGATTGCTGCGACCGATGCTCAGCATCCACCGATCGGTGAGGCCATAGCTGAGCGCCGTGCGCATACTCACCGGTCCGTCGAGACCGAAGTTGGCATCATACCCCTCATCGAGGGTTGGGTGGAAGCGATGGGAGATCTCATAGAAAAAATCCCCACGACTGAGCGTCTGCGTCGTCGGCAGCGATGCCATCTGCACATTCGTGAACAACGCCAGTGGGGTCACCACCGTGGCAGCCGACGCCTGCCACGAGGGCTGCGCGTCCACGGGTTGGCCCATGAGGATGGGGCCGACCAGGAGCAGGCCAACAAGCAAGCGGGACGGCTTCAGAATCATCATCGTGTAGATCCCCTTACTTGATTCGATGAAGTGACAGGTCGACGGCGATGTCGATCTGTTCACTCACTTTGACGAAGGCGACCAGACTCGGTGCTTCGATGTCGTGGTCAGCCAGTTGCAGGCTGAATTCGGCGTGGAGGGTGGCAGATGAGTCGGCGAGACGGATGAGGCCCGGAATCTCCACCGATCGCTCTACGCCGTGCAGGGCAAGGGTGCCACGGGTGGCCACACGATGGCCGGTCACCACGCCCTGGCTGTCGGTGATGGCCACGTGTGAGGTGATGATACCCTTGTAGGATGTGAAGGGATGTTTCTTGGTGGCCAGCACGTCGCGTAGATCGTGATCGCGTTTGCCGACCCCTGTGTCGAAACCATTCACCTCGACCTGGAAGAAGACCTGTGGTTTGCCCTCGAACAGGCCGGGACCCTCCCAGTAGATGTAGCCATCGACTTTGTCGGTGGTGCCCTCGAAACTGAAGGTGACCACTTCGGAGGTGAAGGTGACGGCATTGTCGGACTTCTTGTCGATGTGCCACTCATCTGCCCCGACACTGGTGGTGGTGTGGAGCAGGGCGCACAGGATCCACGTCAGACATGCGGTGCCTGTCTTAGTCATTGAGAGCTCCCGCCACGATCCAGGATCGCAGCAACTCGATCCGCGCGGCCGAAAGTCGTGGACCGCCTCGTGGCATGATCCCCCCGCCGATGCTCTCGTCACCGATCACCTTCAGATAGAGGTAGCTGGTGGTTGGTTCCCCCGGATCGATGAGGGGCTGCCCCGAACTGCTCATCACGCCGACAATGCTCTCGTAGGCCTGTGAGGAACTCAGGCGGGGAAACTCGAAGTCGGCATGACAGCCGCTCAGCGCACAGGAAGGACCAAGGATCTGTTCCTGTATCATAGAGAACGTGGCGACCACGTCCTGGTCGGGCGGCTGCTGATCCTGCGGTGGGTCGAAGACCATCTCCGTACTGGAAGTGATCGACCCTGAGCACCCGGCTGTCAGCAGGGTGGCCAGCCCGAGGGCAATGGTGAAACGCATTGACAGACCTTTCTTCGGATTCAGTGGAGCACCGGTCGGTACCTCATCCATCGATACGCGGCGTCCTCGCCCGCGAGTCGGTGTGTGTGATAGCTACTGGCTGTGCTGGTTGGGGATGGCTTTGGCCCGCCAGATGTTGCGAGCGTATTCGTCGACGGCGCGGTCGGCGGAAAACTTGCCGATTCGGGCACAGTTGATGATCGAGGTCCGCGTCCATGCATCGGGATCACGAAAGGCCGTGTCGACCTGATTCTGGGCCGCCACATAGGCGTCGTAGTCAGCCAGTACCATGAAGGGATCGCCCCGGTGAAGGAGAGAATCGACCAGGGGTTCGAAGACGTCGGGGCGGGCCGGGCACAACTCGCCGCTGGCGATCATATCGACGACAGCCCGCAACTCACGATGATTGTCGTAGATGCTGCCGGGATCGTAGTCGGCACGGCGCTGCTTCACCTGTTCGGCATCGAGACCGAAGATGAACATGTTCTGGGCGCCGATCTCCTCGGCCATTTCGACATTGGCGCCGTCCATCGTACCGATGGTCAGGGCGCCATTGAGGGCAAACTTCATATTCCCCGTGCCGGAGGCTTCCATGCCTGCTGTCGAAATCTGCTCCGACAGATCGGCGGCCGGGAAGATGCGTTCGGCGAGACCGACATCATAGTTGCCCAGGAAGACGACACGCAGTTGACGCGACACTTCCGGGTCGGAGTTGATCAGATCGGCGAGGCAATGCACGAGTTTGATCACCATCTTCGCCGTGTAATAGGCCGGGGCGGCCTTACCGGCCATGATCACCGTGCGCCGTATCGGCATCCGACCCCCGCTTCCGGCCTTGAGACGTCGATAGAGTGTCAGCACATGAAGGATATTGAGCAGCTGACGTTTGTACTCGTGAATCCGCTTCACCTGGCAATCGAAGAGAGAGTCGGCGCTCACGTGCAGGCGATTGTGCGTCGCAATGTAGGAGGCCAGGGCGACCTTGTTGTCGCGCTTGATCCGACGCCAGTCGCTGCGGAAGGCATCATCGTCGATGTAGGCCTCCAGACCCGACAGCTGGCGAAGATCCGTGATCCACCCTTCGCCGATGCGGGCACTGATGAGGGAGGCCAGCTGCGGATTGCTCTGCAACAACCAACGTCGCTGGGTGACGCCGTTGGTGACATTCTGGAAGCGCTCCGGCCACATCTGCTCGAAGTCGCTGAACAGTTCCTTCTTGAGGATCTGGCTGTGCAGTTCGGCGACACCATTCACCGCGCGACTTCCCACGATCGCCAGGTGTGCCATCTGAACGCGCTGCTCGTCACCCTCCTCGATCAGTGACATCCGCTGCAGTCGCTCGGCATCGCCGGGGAATCGAATGGCGACCCGGTCTAGAAATCGCTGATTGATTTCGAAGATGATCTGCATATGGCGTGGCAGCACTTGCTGCAGCAGGGCCACCCGCCACTTCTCCATCGCCTCGGGCAACACCGTGTGATTGGTATAGGCGAAGCAATTCTGGGTGATCTCCCAGGCCTGATCCCACTGCAGTGCTGCCTCGTCGACGAGAATGCGCATCAACTCGGCAACCGCCAGGGACGGGTGCGTGTCGTTGAGGTGGAAGACGTGTTTGTCGGCAAAGCCGTCGAAGCCGGAGTGGTGTTTAAGCCAGCGCCGCAACGCATCCTGCAGGGTGGCGCACACGAGGAAATACTGTTGTTTGAGGCGCAATTCCCGACCGACGAAGAAATTGTCATTCGGGTAGAGAATTCGCGTCAGTGTCTCGGTGCGATTCTTGTCTTCCACAGCGCGCTCGTAGTCGCCGTAGTTGAAGTGTTCCAGATCAAATTCGCGCGTCGACTTGGCCGACCACAGGCGCAGGGTATTGACGGTGCCATTGCCGTAACCGGGTACCGGCGTGTCGTACGCCAGAGCCAGGACCTGTTCGCCGCCGATCCACGAAAAGCGCGGACGGCCGCGCGCATCGGTTCCTTCTTCGACCCGCCCGTAGAAGCGGACCGGATACAAGTACTCGGGGCGCGGAATCTCCCAGGGATTGCCATATCGAAGCCAGTTGTCCGGGGCCTCTACCTGGAAGCCATCGAAGATCCGCTGGTGGAACATGCCGTATTCATAGCGCAGTCCATATCCATAGACGGGTAGTTCGAGTGTGGCGGCAGAATCCAGGAAACAGGCGGCGAGTCGGCCCAGCCCGCCATTGCCCAGCCCCGGTTCGGCTTCTTCCTCGCACAGTGAAGACAACTCGGCGCCGAATTCCCGCATGGTTTCGGCTGCCTCATCACGCAGGTGCAAGTTGCTCAGGGCATTGGACAGCAGGCGACCGGTGAGAAATTCGAGAGACAGGTAGTAGACGCGGCGGGCATCTTCATCATAGTAGGTCGATTGGGTCTGGATCCAGCGATCGATCAGCCGATCCCGTACAGACAGGGCCAGACTGACAAAACGATCGCGCCGTGTCGCGGATCTGCGGTCCTTGGCCAGGGAGCTGCGCAGGTGCTGGACGACGTCGTCCGCCAAGGTCGTGGTATAGGTCGGATCAGGGATGGGTGTCATGGATCTTCATGGATTGGATTTCGGCAACACTTCGAGAGCCTCTTAATCTACGATCTTCTCCCTGATCCGGGTGGGTCACCCGGGTCTGGCTTGCAGGATCGGTAGTCAGATACCAGATTGGGCCCGAACGATCCAGAGCATGTGTGTCTCAGATAACTGTGATCAGAGAGCAGGCGCCGGTGGGCAAGCTCAATATCGATATCAGCAAGGTCCTGGCGACGCAGGGCGGCAAGCAGGCGGTCCTCCTCATCGACGACTCTGCCATCGCTCGCAAGACACTGACCAAGAATCTGGAATATTATGGTTTCGAGGTGATCGAAGCGGATGCGGGGATCTCCGGGCTCAAGCTGTTTCTGGAAAAGAAGCGGGAAATTGCCATCGTCATCCTCGATCTGGTTCTCACCGATGTCCCGGGGCAGGCGGTATTGGCCAAGTTGCAGCAATTGGATCCGGAGGTGAAGGTGATCGTCTGCACCGAGTCGGCCAGCACCGAGTTCAAACAGACGGGTCAGCAGGTGGCCGGTGTGCTGCGCAAGCCCATTTCGACAGATCGTCTGCTCAAAGTCCTGCATCTGGCGCTGGGCGGTTCCCCGTCAGATGGAGGCGAAGGATGACCGCGTGGGCGCAGGAACTGGCCGATGCGGCCCGGACGGTGTCGCGGGAGACTGACCTGGGGCAGGACAAGGCGCGGGCGTATTGGGAGCTGGGTCGTCTGTTGCACGAACAACTCGGTGACCGTGCCACCTACGGCGAACAGAGCATCGATTCCCTGGCCCGGCAGCTGGGTCTTCTGCCCCGGACCCTCTATCGGGCGCGACGCTTCTATCAACGGCTGCCGAATTTGACCACGTGGTCTGGCCTCTCCTGGAGCCACTGCCGTGCGCTGGTCACCCTCGAAGACGAGGACACCATGGCGCGTCTGCTACAGCAGACGCGCGACGAAGGCTGGAGTGTGCGACGACTGCAGGAGCAGATCCGAGCGCACCAGTCACAGAATGAATGGACGCCTCGCCGTGGGCGACTCATGACGTACCGACTAGTGCCCGATCTGGCCAACAGCTCGGCCCCCAGTCTGGACCTGGGTTTTGGCCTGCAGCTGCAGGCCTCGGCACTGGGTGCCCTCACCGAACGGGCGCAGCGTCTGGTGGAGACGGCCGACGCTCCTGTCGTGGTCGAATGGGTCGTGACGGATCAGGGTGCCGATCTACGGCCGGTCTGGGGGGCTGCCGATCAGCGGCTCTACACATATGAACTGCGCCGACCCCAATTCTGCTCCGGCCATGAATTGGATGCCACCCTCGTCCTGGGTCCACATCTGCACCAGAGGCGGCGACTGCAACTCACGGGGGTCCCCCGCATCGACCGGGCCCCAGCTCTGGCTGAGCAGAACGCGGCACAACTCCAGCAGTTGGTGGGTGATCGGCGACTGGTCGTCACCGTCCAAGACCCGGGCCCGCCGACGCGTGTGGATCTTTTTGTGGCATCTGACGAGGTGATGACACCGGCGCAGGTGGCCGCCCAGGGTGACTGTGTAAATCTCCAGGCGCAAGACCTGTCACGCTAGACATCGAAGCGCACGGTGGTGGTGGTGTGATGACGGCGGCCCTGGCAGACCACGCCGGTCGTCGTCTTCGATACGATTCGCAGACCCGTTTGAAACGAAAAGGGACCATCACCCTGGGAAGGGTGATGGTCCCTTGTCCATCAGAAGTAACTGATCGTTCGGGCGAGAAAACTACCTGCACTGGTGAGCCTGCGGTTGCCGGGGCAGCGAGACCTGCGACTACCGGTCCTGCTTCTTCACGTCGGACCAGGTGGTGGAGATGGTGGCGGCTTTTCCCGCCCCCTCGACCGCTTCTTCTACTGCATCGCCAGCCATGTCACCATCAGGGCCGTGTCCCCTGGGACCCCTGCGGCCACGAGCTGGGCGTTGCTCATGCAGTTGTGCCAGTGTGGCCAGCTGTTCAGGTGTCAGAATCGCATCCAGATCCGTCCGCTGCTGGGTGCGCAGGGCTTGGACATCCTCTCGATCGACATCCCCACTGGCACGAAGAGCGTCCATGGCGGCGCGATGATCCTGGCGGATCTGATCCATCTGGCCCTGCTGTTCTTCGGTCAACCCCAGTGCCTGCGCCACGGCTTCGCGGCGTTCGGCACGGCGTGCCTCCATCTTCTCCGGGTCGGCCTGGCCATGTCCATCCAGGCGCGCGCCCTGTCGTGGCCCGCGACCTCTACCGCGACCTCGGTCACCGGCCCCCCGTTCAGCGCGTTCCTGGTGCAGTTGCTCCAGCGTCTCGCGTTGCGTGTCGGTGAGAATCGCTCTGAAGGCTTCGCGATGGGTTGCGCGCAACGCCTCTGCATCCTCGCGACTCACCTCGCCACCGGCGTGAAGGGCTTTCATCTCAGCCTGCCCTTCTTCGCGCAACTGTTCCCACTGTCCCTGCTGCTCCTGGGTCAGTTCCAGCGCTTCTGTCAGACGGGCTTGCTGCTGGTCGCGACGGGCCTGCCTCTGCTCTCGGTCCACGGTCAGGCCCGATCCATTGCGAGCGCCTCGACCTTGGCCGCCTCGGCCCTGGCCACCGCGTCCGCCCGCGTCGGCCGCATCCGCCAGCATCAGGCACAGGGCAGCAGCCCCCACAATACTCAGTTGGACGACACTTCTCATTGTTAATCTCCTATGCTGTGACGGCGTTGCCGTGCATGGGTCAGCCGTCGATGACCCCGGTCTGTTCCACGACGATGTCTCCCGGCATTGTTGTGCCCTTTGGATGCGCACCGGACGCCTCGCGTTTAATCACACGACGAATTCATCAACTGGTCCTGCCGGCGATCCTGGTGTTGGTTGTCCTCTCTACCACATCCGTTGTTCCGCCCATATCCACCGATCGGGGTCTCTGGCTTGTTCTACGGCTGGATCATCGTCGCTGCGGGCTTCGCCATTCAGTTGCTCAATGGCGGCCTGCTCTTTCACGCGTTCTCAGCCTACGTGCTGCCCCTGCAGGCGGAATTCGGCTGGAGTCGGACCATCCTGGCCAGTGCCTTTGCACTGCTGCGGATGGAGAGTGGCATCCTGGGGCCGCTACAGGGCTGGCTGATCGATCGATTCGGGCCCCGGCCTGTGATGAGCGTGGGCAACACGCTGTTCGCCATCGGCTTCCTTCTCTTCAGTCGCGTCGATTCGCTCACCAGCTTCTATGTTGCTCTGGCCATCATCGCCCTGGGATCGAGCCTGGGTGGCTTCATGCCCATTGCCACGACGGTGACGCAGTGGTTTGCTCGTCGGCGTTCTACGGCACTGGGCCTCACCTTGGCGGGGATGGGGACCGGTGGATTGCTCATTCCCGTTGTCGTCTACCTCATTCAGCATCAAGGTTGGCGATGGATGGCTGTCTTGTCCGCCATCCTGATTGCGGTCATCGCGATCCCGGCCTCGCAACTGATGCGCCGTCGACCCGAAGACTACGGGCAGCGGCCGGATGGTGATCCCATTTCACCAGGGCATGAAACGCAAGGGGCGAACCGAGAGCCGAACTTCACGGCGAGTCAGGCGCTGCGTACGCCCACATTCTGGTTTCTGTCGCTGGTGCATGCCAGTGCCCTGCTCATCGTGGGCACCGTCCTCGTCCACCAGATTCCGCACATGGTGGAAAGTATGGGCCTGTCGCAACCTGTCGCAGGCAGCGTCGTGGCGTTGCTGGTCGTGGTCGTGATCGGGGGGCAGTTGCTGGGCGGGCTGTTGGGTGAGCGGGTCGACAAACGGCTCATCATCTTCGTCGCCATGTGGATGCACGCGGCGGCGATGGTCATCCTCGCCTATGCGACGACACTGACCGGAGCGATCCTCTTTGCCGTCTTGCACGGCATCGCCTGGGGCGCGCGCGGCACCATCATCAACTCGATTCGCGCTGAATACTTCGGGCGACGCGCCTACGCCAAGGTCTCCGGTTTCAGCTCGCTGCTGATCATGATCGGCATGACGTCAGGACCCCTCTTCGCCGGCGTCATCCGCGATGTCACCGGCTCGTATCGTGACGCATTCCTGACGCTGGCCGCATTTGGGGCGCTGGCTTCCTTTGCGGCACTGGCTGCGCGTCCCCCAATGTCGAGGATTGCATCTGACTCGGAACTGTGACAAGGCACTAAGGCGTTGCCAACCATCGCATGCCCGCCAGGAAGACGGTTCGTTCGTGTCCGGTGATGGGGCGCGTATAGCCGTAATATGATCCGGAAAACAGCACATGGCCCTTACCAAATTCGCCCACCACATAGACAGGTTCGCCGAAGCGATTCTCCACGACCACACGCCCCTGCGGACCGGGGCGAAAGATCATATGGTCGCGAAACTCGGTCGTGAAATCGGTTCCTTCTGCAACACCGGTGGCCGGGTGGGACACGACGATGTTCAGTTGTGTATCCACGACATGCCGTGTCGCTTCCACATTGTTCTCCGGCAGGCCGCGACTGGCGACCTCCGGGATGGGACTGGCCAGAAACCAGGCGGTGTCATGGGCGAGCATGAGGCCGCCCCCTTGGGTGACGAAATCACGCAGGGCCACCACGAAAGGATGATCTCGGTCGCCGGCGACGTTGAAATTCTGCAGCACCACAACATCGAACTGCTTCAGATACGTCGGTGACATACCGTGCAGTTCGTGTACCTCGAATTCACCGGCTGCATCCAGCAACTCCACCATGGCCGGCTTCAGACCGTAGACACCGACTTGTGGCAGTGTGGTGTGCATCTCGACCCGGGCCGCATCCCAGGGATCCGGGGTGGTGCGCGGTTCACGCCAGGCACCCGGGCGACCGGTGGTGATGGCGTCGTTGGCCCAGTCGAACCAGGCGAAATACTGCTTGTGTTCGCCCTCGTAATCGGGGCCCTCGTAGAACACCCAGTACCCATCGACGGCGGCGTCGATCATCACCGCATTCTTGCCGCTATACTCGGGATCGGCACCACGCACGACCGGGTCGATGCCTCCCAGGTAGGTGAGATTCTCTACGACCTCGGCAGCACGCGAGTGGCGGCGCATGAGTCGCTCTTGCTGGAACGCCAGAGACTCGGGTTGAGGCAGCAAACCTGCGGGCCGGCCGTAGGTTGAGGCATCGGCAAGGATCAGTGGAGCCTGAAGTGTCGACCACTCCTTCCAGACCGCTTCTTCGATGAAACGCGTGCCACCTGAGGGGTAGACGCACAGGCGGAAGGTCGGGTCGATCTGATCCAGATGCCGCCGTAATTCCCGGCATCGCAATCGCCACTGTTCGATCGAAAAGGCTTCGAAGGCGGCCAGGTGTCCATGGGTGCGCAGCCATGTGGATCGCTGATTGGCCGGCAGTGCCGGGATATCGAGGCGATAGGCATCGGCAAAGCGTGCCAGGGCCTGCGAATCGAAGGATACCGGATAGGCATTGCCCTGGCGTCCCGGGGCATAATTCTCGAAATCGAGGAAGGCACCGACGAGGGATTCCTGTTCGAGGCCAAGACGGGCATGGGCACTGAGTCGCTCTTCCAACCACGACCACAGCGTGTCGCTGTTCGGCGCGAACAGATCCTGGGGCCGACCATCGGCCCAGACCAATCGATCCGTTGCACCTTCTGCGGGCTCAGCACTGAGGGTGCCACGCATCCATGGCAGATACACCAGGTCGTGCGCCTGGCACCACTGGGCAACCTGGCGCACCGTATCCTCATCGTCGTTGCCTCGACGCGGCGACAGCGCATTGAATCCGGCCGCGGCCACTTCGGCCACGTGTTGCTCGGTCAGCACCCAGTCGTTGTGCTCCATCAACACCTTGTCGACGAGGATCCGGAGCGAGACATCCGTTGATCGGGTCTGGGCCGGGACCGGCAGGGCCCATGAGATGATGAGGGCCATGAGTGCTGCCAGGGATCCGGTCACGGTTCGTGCAGGTCTCATGAGCAAGGCTCCCTTTGACACCATCTACAAGCGCGTGTTGACGACATTGTTGTAAATCGATCCGAAGGTGTAAGAGAAACCGATCCGTCCCCACACTTCGTAGTTGGTGGCCAGCTCGCGCCGTCGGAGCAAGATCTCTTCCAGCGAGGCTTCGCCGGCTTCCAGACTCAACTGGTCGTTGATCCGATCGACCCCTGTCACCAGGTTCAGCGACAGGCCCCGGAAGAGACGCAGGGACAACCGGCTGAAGAACTCAAGGCGATACCGTTCCAGGTCGTGGAGGTAGTGGGATCCTTCCAGACTGGTGCGCACCGATCCCCAGGGCTGCGTCAGCCGCAGATCGATGTCGAGGGTCTGATTGTAACGTGCCTCGGCCAACTCGCCGTACACCGTGCGCTTCGCATAGTTCATCTGGCGCCGACCCAGGTAGTAGGCGACGGTGAGTACCGCCTTCTGGTCCAGGTCGTAGGGCCAGTAGCTGTATTCGATGGCCGGCGCGATCTGCAGGCCGAAGTCGACGTTGTCATAGGTGGCTGACCAGGCCCGCACCGACACGCCCGCCGACATGTGAGGTCCCAGAGATCGGGTCATCGCCGAATACTGGCGCCATTCATGAGAGCTGCTCTTCGATTCGACGCCGCCCGCCTCGAATCGATCCTCGTCGTACTCGATGCGGAAATAGTTGCGGATTCGCCACGCCTCGGTGACACGATTGGCGGACAAGCCGCCATCCAAGGCCAACTCGGTGCGTTGCGTCTCCTTCTCCATATCGCCACTGGCCTCCACCTCGAAGACCCAGCTGTCCCACGGATCCTGGTCTGGCGTGGCAGGTACCGTCGCCTGTTCGGACTCGTCGACATCAACGCGCAAGCGGGCCAGCGCCGGGGAATCCATGAAAGGCAGCAAGCCAATCTTGAGAATACCGGTCATGCCCTGGCGAACTTCATCACGAGTGTAGGAGGGGGGCGAGACGTATTGCAGCGATTGCTCGGTACCCGAACGGCCCTTCAGCCCGATGAAGTCGAGGGCATAGTCGCTTCCACCGGCGGCGGTGCCCTGGCGCGTGATCAGGACGTGGACGACAGCATCCTCCCGATCTCGAACCCAATTGACGAAGGGGACCTGGCGACGGATGAAGCTCACATCACAGAAACCACAATCCAGAAACACGAGAGGCGCATCGGTGACATGTTCGGTCGTCGAGCCGGGCACGATGGTCGAAGCCGGCGTGTCCTGGGCCACCGCCTGGGTCGCCAGAAAACAGAAGGTCACCAGCAGCAGGCCGGCGGTCAGGCAGATCCCTTTCATCCGTCCCACAGACCTGCCGGCGTCGGCAACAGCGTAGAGTTCTCGAATTGCAGACCCGGATCGCGATCCTGAGCCAACAGCAGGGGACCATCCAGATCCACCACCTCAGCCTCCTGGGCCAGCAGCACGGCGGGCGCCATCGACAGCGATGTGCCGACCATGCAGCCCACCATGATCCCCAAGCCGGCGGCGCGCGCGGCATCTCGTAGCAGCAGGGCTTCGGTGAGGCCACCGGCTTTGTCGAGCTTGATGTTGATCAGGTCGTATCGATCTCGAAGTTGTGGTACATCGCTGTGCGTGTGACAGGATTCATCGGCGCAGACCGGCACGGGATGGGTGAGGGTGGAGAGTGACTCATCCTGCGCGGCAGGCAATGGCTGTTCGACCAACTCTACGCCCAGACTCGCCAGCTGCTCCAACAGTGAGCCCAGGGTCTGCGCCTGGCCCCCTTCATTGGCGTCCACGATGATCCGCGCCTGCGGTGCACCACGTCTCACGCCCGCCACACGATCGGCGTCGAGTCCATCACCGGCCAGCTTGAGCTTCAGCAGCGGACGATGGCGCTGTGCGGCGGCGGCGGCTTCCATCGAGGCCGGTTCAGCCAGACTCAGAGTGTAGGCGGTCGTCACCGGCCTGAGGGCGGGCAGCCCCAGCAGCTCATGGACACGGCAACCGGCGCGCGCTGCTTCCCACGACCACAGGGCGCAGTCCACGGCATTGCGGGCCGCACCCGCGGGCAGAGCCTGTTGCAGATCTTCGCGTGTCAGGCCGTCGGCCATGGCCGGTCGCAGTTGTTGGATCGTCGTCAGCACACCTTCGACGGTTTCATCATAGCGCGGGTACGGTACACACTCGCCCCGGCCGATGTGGCCCTCGGCCTCGACCTCGACGACGACGACATCCGCCTTCGTCTTCGTACCGCGCGATATGGTGAAGGCTGCCGCAAGTGGCCAGGATTGTTCGCAGACCCGCAACTGCATCGGCTTCCCTAACCTGGCAACGCGTCGACGAGCCGGCCGGCACCCTGGCGGTAGGCGTCGATGGTCGGCAGCCCCGTCTCATCTTCGATGGCTCGACAGGTGGATTCCACTTCGGCGTCGGGCACAGCAGAGGTGTTGAGGGAAATCCCGATGACGCGGCATGCCGGGTTGGTCAGCCGCCCGCAGTGTTCGTTGAGCTGGATGCACTCGCTCAACGAGGGCAGTGCGGCCTCGGGTAGCCCGCGCATATGTGTTCGGGTGGGCTCGTGACACAGGATCAATGCATGCGCCTGGGCTCCATGCAACAGCCCCATCGACACGCCGGCATAGGACGCATGGAACAACGATCCCTGTCCTTCGATCATGTCCCAGTGATTGGCCGCATTGGCCGGGGCCAACTGTTCGGTTGCGCCCGCGATGAAATCGGCGATGACGGCATCCACCGAGATCCCCGTGCCGGCGATGAGGATGCCCGTCTGGCCCGTGGCGCGGAACGTGGCCTTGCGCTCCCGGGCGTGCATCTCGCGTTCCATGGCCAGGGAGGTGAACATCTTGCCGCACGAACAATCGGTGCCCACCGTGAGCAATCGCTGGCCGGTACGCGGGTGAGCGTGACCCACTTCCAGCTCGACCTCCGGGTATCGCACGTCGACCAGCTGGCGCCCGAGTCGATCAGCGCGTTCAGCCAGGGCCGGGATGTGGGCGAGGCGGTTGTGCAGGCCGTTGGCAATGTCGAAGCCGGTATCCAGGGCTGCCAGCAGGGTGTCCAGCCAGGCATCGGAGATGATCCCGCCCCGATTGGCCACGCCCACCACCAGGGTGCGGGCACCACGTTCCCAGGCTTGAGCCAGGGTCAGGTCTTCCAGGTCTACATCGGCCTGACATCCGGGCAAACGCAACTGGCCGAGGCACCACTCAGGACGCCACCGGGCAACGCCATTGGCCGTCTTGGCCGCCAGTTGATCGGCCGCATCGCCGAGGAACAGGAGATAGGGATGTTGAATCGCAAGCATATCGAGCAACGTACCCGGGCTCGGGATCGTGGTCAAGATGTCGGCAGCGAGAATGGGCGTGATCTGTATATTTGGAAGGAAAACAAACCCTTACGCACACAAGTGACATGGCAGATCTGAAGGTGGTGTGCCCGGAATGCGGCAAGCGTGTGTCATTGCGCGGCCTCAATGGGCACTTGCGATTCGAACACGAATACGACCTCGAGCAGGCCAAACGGATGGCGGCGGGCGTCAAGGTCGATGGTTCGCTGCGGCGCCTCGAAGATGACGTGATGGTGCAGTTGCGCCGCGTCGCGGAGTTGCGTCAAGATGCCGAGCTGCTACGGCAGGGACGTGAGGACGGACTGGTCAGCGAGGCACTCTATCAGCGCATGATCTCGCAGAAGGGCCACGAACTGACGGCTGCCACGCGATACCTGCAGAGTCTGGAGGTGTCCTGGTCGGACCGCGTGGCGGAGCGGACGGGGATTCGGCCTGAATCGGAAGAGGATCCGCCCACCGACGAGGCCAGTGGCATCGATCAACTTTTGGGTGCCGGCGACTGATCCAACTCACTCCGAAGAGAAAGTTTCACAGATTGAAGGGTCCCGCAGTCCAAATTGCGGGGCCCTTATCTGTTGTTGCCCGGCCATGAGCCACAGTGGGTGGAAAAAAGCTAAAGCATCTGACAGATCGCCCGATGACAGGGATGAGGAAGCCGGCCCCAGGTTGCGTAACCTCTGTATTCACAAGGACTTAAGAGATATCTCATAGCACCGTTTCATACCAAGTTGTGCGTCGCGGTCACAATCGCGAGCACAGTCGGGGCGTGCGGTGCTGTTCCCCCTGTGGAGGGTGTGACAAATGCCTCTGTCACTCAACAACAATGTGTCGGCGGTCAACGTCAGTCACCAGATCGGTCACAACCAGTCCGCCCAGGTTCGGCGGATGGAGACGATCGGCTCTGGACTGCGGATTAAGCGGGCGTCCGATGATGCGGCGGGTCTGTCGATCTCGGAGGGCTTTCGGTCGCAGATCACGCGCCTGGGCCAGAATGTGAAGAACGCCGAGCAGGCGGCAGATCTCTTGCGAGTCGCGGAGGGGTCGCTGGGTGCCTCGGCCTCCATGTTGCATCGGATGCGTTCCCTGGCGACGCAATCGGCCAATGGTCATCTCACCGACAAACAGCGGGAAGTCCTCACTTCCGAATTCGACCAGGCAATGGCTGGCATCGACCGAATTGCTCAGGCGACGGTGTACAATGGGCGTGTTCTGCTGGCCGGATTCGCCGAGGTGGACGCCAATGCTTCCTCGGCCATCACCGATGCAGTCGAGACGGGTGTGGCCAGTGTGAATCTGTCGGGTGCCGAAGCCATGGTGTATCGATTCATCGATGGTGCCGGGGACGCGACCATCACCCTTGGAAATGGTGTGGCCACACAGACTGTGGACATGGGTATCCTGCTCAATGGTGACCGCGTCTCTGAAGGTACAAAGATCGTTGCCAACTTTGATCGCCTTGGTGTGCAGGTGACCCTGGCCGGTTCCGGTGCGGCGAATCTGACCGGTGTCGGTGACTACGTTTCGGGAGATCTCGATGGCAAGTCACTGGTGATCGAGGCCTCTGACGGTGGCAGTTTCCAGGTGGGGCCCTCCGATGCTGCGGCTGATCGGATCGGCTTCAACCTGCCTGACCTGCGCGCCTCCGGAAATCTGCTTGATCTCGATAAGACATCGCTCTCCTCGCAGGCCAGTGCACGCCTGGCAATGGACAAGATCGACCAGGCGATCAACATGTTGTCCGGTGAACGGGGTCGAATCGGGGCGCTGGTCAATCGCCTCGGACACGGGATCGAGTTCTCGGAAAACGAAATCGAGAATATGCAGGCATCGGAAGAGACCGTCCGCGATGCCGACATCGCCTATGAATCTTCGCGCCTGGCGCGCGCGCAAATTCTGTCAGGCTCCTCACAAGCGATGCTCACACAAGCCTTCGCCAATTCGCGCCAGGTCCTGACGCTGCTGTAGGGCCTATCCTGCGGTCGAGTCTATCTTGCGGTCGAGTCTATCTTGCGGTCGAGTCCGGCGCCGGAAAGCTGACGCCCAGTATCGCGCCGCTGGAGGCTGTCTCCCATTGCAGGCGCCCACGCAGTTGGCTGACCAGCGACAGCACCAGACGCAAGCCGAGACTGGATACGTGGTCGATATCGAATCCATCCGGCAGCCCGATTCCGTCATCACTGACCTGCAGTCGGAGCCATCCCTCCTGCTCTGCATCGACACCAAATGAGATGGTGATCTTGCCCTGACGAGGATCCGGGAAGGCATACTTCAGGGCATTGGTCACCAATTCGTTGACGATCAGGCCGCAGGGAATTGCCCGGTCGATGTCCAGATGGATGCCTTGGGTCTCCATGGCCAGTCGCACGCGAGCACCCAACCCAAAGGACCGAATCAACTGATTGGTCAGCCGCTCTGCGTAGCTGCCAAAGTCGAGTCGCGCCAGATCCGCATCCCGATAGAGGGCTTCGTGAATGGCGGCCATCGTGCGCACCCGGTTGCGGCATTCGCGCAGCATGTCCTGCACGGCCGGATCCTGGGTCTGGGGTGTCTGCAGATCAAAGAGGCTGGATACGACCTGCAGGTTGTTCTTGACCCGGTGATGGATCTCACGCAGCAGGACTTCCTTCTCCTGCAGTGAAGCCAACACCTGTGCTTCGACCTGCTTGCGGTCGGTGATGTCCCGCATCAGGGCCAGCACGCAACTGTGCTGCGGACCGTGGGGAATCTCTGAAGCCGACAATTCCACATCCCGACGGTCCCCGGTGCGCGTCTGACAACTGATCTCATCGATCCAGCCATACCCTTCCGCCACGACAGACAGGGCGAAGGACTGCAGGCGGGCCAGATCGTCGGGGAACAGCCCGCCCAGACTCAGGTTGCCCAACTCCTGATGTGTATAACCCAGCAGTTGGCAGGCGCGGGGATTGGCATCCAGGATCTCATCGTGATCCGGATCAAACACGACAATGGCGTCGTTGGAGTATTCGAAGATGTTGCGGAAACGTTCTTCGGAGCGACGCCGTTGAGCCGCTTCCTTCTGCAGCGATTCATCGATGCTGCGCAGCTCGGCGGCACGTTCCTCGACGTGTCGACGCAATTGCTCGCTCGCATCACGTTGCGCCGCCTCTGAGCGCTCCAGCTCGGCCACGCGTCGACGTAGCATCTCAAGTTCGTCGTTGCCGTCCACGTCTGTGACGCCCCCGGAATCGATAGCTCCAACTACCTGTGCGCGAAGGCGCAACAGTAGCCGTGCGGCTTCTTGTTGTCAAAGCGATGCGGGGCTATCTTCCGACACTCTGACGACGAAGACAGATGATGATCGAATCTATTCCCATCGAAGCAGCCCAACACCTGAGTGACCAGGTTCGGCTCTTCCACGATCGCCCTGAGCCGTCGCGGCCCCCCGACGACGTCAACGCCCTGCTTGCGCTGTTTCCCAGGGTGTATCTCCGCGAGAACTACATTCTCGATTACATGGTCGAGGCGTCTCCTGAAGGTGTGGAATTGCCGATCCGTCCCTTTGCACGCCCTGCCGATGATGACTCATGGGTGCCCTTTTACGAGGGCGAAGTGCCAGAGCGGGATGAGTTGGTCGAACAACTCTACAAGTACCTGACCTTCGAACGGTCGCCGGCCGGTGCCTTCGAATACGCCTACTTCATCATCGAGATGTGGTCGCTGCGTGTCAGCCGATATGCGGCCGAATGGCTCGAATCCACGCCGATATTCAACGAGGCGGCATTCGACGAGGTGCTGTCGAGGGCCAAGAACGTGAGCGATCTGCAACGGCCCACTGACTATGCCCCCACGGCCCGCACCGACCCGGATGGCTCCGGTCGCGTGCGATTCCTCGTCTACACACCGATGGGTTGGGAGCGGATCTACTACCTGGAATCGCGGATCACACCCGACGGGTATGTCGATCAGCAGGCGGGAGAGATCGTCGCCGACATGGGGACCGGTCTGATTTTCTAGATGAAGTGGCTAGATAAAACGGTCTAGGCCCAGCTTCTGACGCTGGATCTGTTTGCCCTTCTCGTCTTCTTCCTCCTGATCGGCCTTTTCCTGTTCCCGTAACGACCGCCGCTCCAACTGCTGCAGCCGCGTGAAGTAGGCCTGGATCTGGCGGAAATCTGCCTGCAGAGGTTCCAGTTCCCGACGCTTCTGGGTGATGCGTTCCAACTTGCCGGGGATGCTGGCGTGGAGGACGCTGAGATCGGCATCGATCTGCGCCAGACGCATATACAAGTCACCACTGAGTCGCATGAACATCAGCACTGCATGCACAACGATGAAGAGGGCCAGCGTGAATACGACCGTAAAGATGACCTCAGCCGAGAGGATGATCTCGAGGACTTCACGTCGCTGTAGGAAGTCGAGCATGCGAATGACGCCGGAGGAGGAGTGTGGCCCCGATGCCAGGGGGGGTGGTAGGATAGGCACCGATTCGGGCTCCGGCAACGGCGAGAATCAGAGATGAAGATCCCATCCAGACGACAGGCGACGGCGATCGAACTGAGTGCTGTCCTGGTCCAGATTGTGGTCGAGCCCGGTGCCGGTGAAGCAGAAGTGGTGCAATCCCTGGCCCAGGAACTGGGCGTGCCGGCCGGCATGGTGCAACTGGAAATGCTGCACGCCCGGGCCTTTGCCATCGACATGGCACTGAAAGTGAGTCTCGGGGAGGGACGCGAGGCGGACCAGTTGCGAGACCAATATGCGGCACGCTTGCGCGCGGCCGATGCCGATCCGGATGTCGACGCCTGGGACCTGATGCAGGACCGCCTGGAGACCTACGCCAGTGTCGTGGATGCTCAGGATGCAGCAGACCTGGCCTCGACGGTCGGTCGTTGCTTTGCCGGGACCTTCGGTCAGGCAGCCGCCCCGATGGCCGGTGACCTGATGCATCTCGGCAGCCGTCTGTTTGGTACCCTGTTCGAGGAGGTCAGTGCCCTGCTGGCGGAGATCGAACTCATCGAAGTCGAGAGCGATGACTTCGACTGACCCTCTCCTCGGGCGTTAACGCTGGGCACACGCCACGATGTGGGTCCGGCTCTGCTTCACTTTGCGGTAGTTGCCAAAGTGCTGGCGGAAGACGCGCTTGATGTAGTCCTTGAGCCCCGCCACGGTGACCACCCACAACTGACCCCCGGGTCGAAGCCGGGCATGGGTCTGGGACATCCAATAGTCCAGCAACTGGCTGCCGACCTTGGCCGGGATGTTCGACGCGATCAGGTCGAAGGTCGCATCCTGTGGTACGTGGTGGAGACCATTGGACAAGTAGGCGCGTCCATTCGAGCACCCATTGGAGACCAGATTCTGCTGGGCGAAGTCGATGGCGACGAAGTCTTTGTCGACCAGCTGTACCGTTCCTTCCGGCGCCAGCCGTGTCAGACACAGACCGATGGGCCCCCACCCGCACCCCAGGTCGAGGCAGTCGGCATCGGGGGCGACCTCGATCAGATCCAGCAGCAGCCGCGTACCTGCATCAATGCCTTTGGGGTGGAACAGGCCCCAGGTTGTCTGGCAGGCGAAGTCGTGACCTCGCAGGCAGACCTCGATCGGGAGGTGGTGTTGAGGTGGTGCAGTGGGCAGATTCATAGTTCATCTATAGTACGCAGCGCGGACGTGTCTGGCTGCCCCGGTTCGTCATCAAAGGCGCCGGCAGGCTCTCAGGACATCCAGACACTTGCCACAGATCACAGGCACCGGATGACGCCACACCCTTCTTCCACGCCCATGACCGATAATGTCATGTCGATCCTCGATGATCTGTTCGGTCGCATCGAGCCGGTCGACTTTTCCATCCGTCTGTGGGATGGTACGACTTGGGGGTCGATGCCCGGCACCACGTCTCGCTTCACACTGGTATTGCGAGATCCAGGTGCACTTCGGCGGATGCTGCTGCGGCCGACGGAGGCAAATCTGGCTCGATGCTACATCGAAGGGGATATCGATCTGGAGGGCGAACTGGAGGCGATGGTCCCCGTGGCGCAGCGACTGATCGGTCTCGAGCTCTCGATGGCTACAAAGTTACGATTCATGACACGGCTGCTGGCGCTGCCCGCACCCAGGAAGGCGGCCACCACATTGCCTGCCGAACAGCTGGCGGGTGACGCCCACTCGGCCTCTCGAGATCGGCAGGCCGTGACGCATCACTACGATGTGTCCAACGATTTCTACCGGTTGTGGCTGGATGAGCGCATGATCTATTCCTGCGCCTGTTTCACCGAAGAGGATGACGACCTGGATCGGGCTCAGGTTCGCAAACTCGACATGATCTGCCGCAAGCTGCGATTGCAGCCCGGTGAGCGACTCCTGGATGTGGGTTGCGGGTGGGGTGGTCTGCTGCAACACGCCGTCGAAACCTATGGTGTGGAGGGCATCGGAATTACTCTCAGCCAGCCCCAGGCCGATGAGGCCAATGCTCGTTTCGCGGCCGCCGGAATCGCTGCTCGGTGCCAGGCACAGGTTCTCGACTACCGAGGTCTGGAAGGGGAAGCCGTCTTCGACAAGATCGTCAGTGTGGGCATGATCGAACACGTGGGTGGCGAACGGCTCGATGCGTTCTTCGCCATCATGCATCGTCTGCTCAGACCCTGCGGTGCATTCCTGCTGCACGGAATCGCCGATCTGCCCGGTCGACCTGCCAAGCGCACGCGGGGATTCATTCGCTCCTACGTCTTCCCTGACAGCGATCTGGTTTCGCAGACCCGGTTGATCACGGCTGCTGAAGGTCAGAAGTTCGAGTTACGTGATACGGAGTCTCTGCGGGAGCACTACGTACGGACCCTGCGCCACTGGGCCAGCCGGCTGGCCACACGTCACCACGAAGCACTGGAGCAGGTTGATGAGAGTACCTATCGAGTCTGGCGACTGTATCTGGCTGGCGTGGCGGGATGGTTCGAAGCCGGATACATCAGCGTATTCCAGAATCTGTTTGTCAAACCATCCGTCACCGGCCACGCCGGCGTACCGTTGAATCGCCGCGACTGGTATGCGCCGATTCCGGCCGCGTCGCACCGTCAGGATCACCAGGTATGAAGATCGAAGGGCATCGTCTCGCGGGTGACCGCATCGCGCATCAGTGGTCGCCCAATCATTCTGGTGTGTATGCGGCCGGTGTCCCGGACACGATCATCCTCCATTACACGGCCTGCGCCAGTGCGGCGTCGGCGGTACGCATCCTGACCGATACCAAGCGCAAGGTTTCCGCCCATCTCGTGGTGGATCGCGACGGCTCAATCACCCAGCTGTTGCCTTTTGACACGATCGGCTGGCACGCGGGCCGGTCGCGTTGGGGGGACCGGACCGAGTTCAATGCATGCAGCGTGGGAGTCGAGATCGATAATGCCGGCCGTCTACACGAACGCGACGGGCGTCTGTTTACCTGGTTCGAGCGTGAGATTGACTCGGCCGAAGCGGTACAGGGTGTGCATCGGAACGAGACCGAAACGTGTTGGTGGCACCGATTCCCCGATCCGCAACTGGCGGTTGTGGAAAAGTTGTGCCGTCTGCTGGTGGACACCTATCCCGTGGGTCTCATCCTCGGTCACGAGGAAGTGGCCCCGCAACGCAAGATCGATCCGGGTCCGGCCTTTCCGTTGGATGAAATACGCCAGCGCGTGTTGCCTCGGTCCATGCCGCTGGCCCAGGATGCAGCTGAAGATCAGCAGATCATGTCCGGCGAAGGAGACACCACATCGTGAGGACGGCAGCTTTACGAACTGGCGAGGGGTGGACCGCCTCGACGCGTATGTAACAGCTCCTGCGCCGAGCGCACCTGCTCGATTACCCCGTCGCGTTCAAAGGGTTTGGGCAACACCTGATCCACGCACTGCCCACCCTGTACGGTGTCGGCGTCGAAGGCCCAGCCGGTCATCAGCACGATGACGACATTCTCATCCCTTTGACGTGCGGCGGCGGCGATCTCCAGACCGGAGGCTTCGTCCATCACCCAGTCGCTCAACACGACATCGAAATCCTGCTGCGATGCCAGGGCCAGTCCCCGTGATCCACCACGGACCGCCGTGACCCGGTGACCTTCCAGCAGGGCTGGGATCAACTCGAGCACCTGCGCCTCGTCGTCGACGACGAGGATGTCGAGGACCTCCGGCGGTGGTTTCCGACTGGCCGCCGGTTTGGCCGTCTCAGTTGGCGTGTCCGCATCCAGGGGCGCCCACAGACGGAAGAGGGTTCCCTCTCCGGGTTCACTCTTCACATCGATGCGTCCGCCCAACTGTTGAATCAGACCCCAGACCGTACTCAGACCCAGCCCGGTGCCACTCTCCTGTCCCTTGGTCGTGTAGAAGGGTTCGAAGATCCGTTGCTGTGTGGTCTGATCCATTCCCGTACCCGTATCACGCACCCCTACCACGACGTGCCCCTCCGCCACGTGGGTGGTCAGCGTGATCAGGCCGCCATCAGGCATGGCATCCACGGCATTGAAGATGAGATTGGACAGCATCTCCTCCCATGCCGAGCCCTGGGTGTGGATCTCGGGCACCGTCGCCAGGTTTGTGTCGATCCGAATGCGGCGGCCATCTCGTTCCGGCTCAGCCTTCCACTTGGGCCGTGTGAGTTCGACGACCTCACGGCACAGATCCGACAGATCGACCATGTGGCGCACGTCCAGATCGATCGGTCGACCAAAGGTCTGGATGCGACGCACGATGGCCGAGCAGCGGCGGGCCGAGTCAAGGATCCCCGTCGTCTCCTGACGAATTTCCTCTGGGATGTCCTCACGCAGATTGATGAGTTCGGCGTTGCCCACCACGACGGTGAGCAGGTTGTTGAAGTTGTGCGCCACGCCGGCGGCCATCTCCCCCAGGGCGCGCAATTTCTCCGACTCGACCAGCGTCTGGCGTGAACGCTGCATATCGCTGGCCATCTCGTTGAACGAGGTGGCCAGCTCACCCAGCTCTGATCTCGACGACACCTGGATCCGATGGTCGAGATCCCCTGCGCCCAGAATCCGCGTGCCATCGACGAGGGCTTCCACCGGTCGCGACAATCGGCGGGCACCGATGAAACTGGCACCGGCTGCCAGGATGATGACGACGAGGGCGACCAGCAACAGCAACTCTTCCAGGATGTAGAGGAAACTGTAGGCCTCATCCAAGGAACGCTGAATGACGAAGGTGCCGGCGGCGCCATCCTCAGAGCCGAAACCACCGGACAGGGTCAGGAACGTCTCGTCACCCAGCTCGCTTTCAAAGGGCTCATCTCGACGGTCTGGCAGTTGCAGACCCGACCGGGCGGTGGGTCCCCAGGTCGAGGCGACCAGCTGTCCCCCATCGGTGAAGAAGCTGACGTGCGAACGTGTCATGCTCCGCAGGTCCGCGGCCAGATCATCGTCGATCAGGAATCCCGTCAGCAGGGATCCGACCAGACCATCCGGCGACCACACCGGTACGATCGCGGTCTGGAACAGGCGCCCTGCCTCGGTGCGCAATCCCACGGATCCGCGTCCCGTGAGGGCCAGGGCGATGACGGGTTCGTCGTGCAGATCCTGTCCATAGCTTGTGTGACACAACAGCAGATCCACGACGGATCCGTCCGCCGACAGTACGGCGGCCACACCCGGCGTGAAAGCCAGCTGCAGATCCCACAAGATGCCATCGGCCAACTCTGTCTGCAGCCGCTTGCCCAGGTCCGGTTGCGCTGCCAGGTCCTGCAGAAGCTCCCGTACTGGGGCGGGATCGAAGGTGGAAGTGAAACCGACGGCCAGCTGGCCCAGGGACTCAGACGTCGGCCCCGTCTGGGCCATAACGGGCGCGACGACGACCTGCAGTTGCACGTCTCCCACTCGCCACCGCTGCAGGCCATCGGTCTGCACCTGCTCCACGACCCGGTCCGGTCGCAGCGATTCGAGGCGTGAAAGTACGGTGCCATCCCGATTGGTGACGATGAACAGATCGCTGCGCAGGATGCCCTGAAAGTGTTTGGCTTCACTGCCCACGGTCCGCGCGTGGGCGTCCAGATCCGGATCCGGAACATCCAATGTGGCGGAGAAACGTGGATCGTCGGCTACGACCAGACTTTGCGTACGCAACGACTGGGCGCGATCCTGCATCAGTCGAGTGAAGACGGTCCCCGTCCGGATCAGATCCTGGGCCACACTGGCTCGGATCTGTTGCCGGGCAAACATGTCGACGACGAGAAGGGACAACAGGACCAGGACCAGCACGGTGCCCAGATTGAGAGCCAGGAGACGGTCGCGTAGTGTGAAACCGAGTTGCCGCCGGTAGCTGGCTGGACCGGGGTTCGTGTCTGGACTCACCGGGTCAGATCCACTGGTAGGCTCACAGGCTCTGGCTCACAGGCTCAGGTCGACCTGGAGTGAATCACCGGCCCGGACCTGGATGAGACGTTCGACGCGGCCCCGCGTCGGATGCCAGCCGACGAGTCGATGGGTGCCTGCCGGGATCTGCAGCTGGTAGCGACCATCCTCACCGACGGTGGTGAAGTACGGATTGTCACGTACGACGATATACGCCTTCATGCCGGCGTGGATCTCACAGCGCACGACCACCACGGCAGGGTGCACGAAGGTCTGCAGTTCAGCGACCCCTTCGCCATATCGACCCAGGTCAAAACGATCACCGGAGACCACGGAGAACACGTTGTGGTAGTAGTCGTCGCGGTTCGGGAACTCGACTGCTGTGCCGGCCAGAATCGGTAGTACGTGGGGGATAAAGGTGTCATGGCGCTGCGCCATCTCCTGTGTCGGTGTGGCAGCCCATCCGCCCGACGGGGGAGGCACATTCTCCAGAAACACCACGACATGGAGCAGGGGCGAGTCGGCGGTGACCGTGTCGCGGGTCGAGCGGTAGGGTCCCCGGTAGTACCGTGGTGGCCGTTGCCGTTCGCGGCCCTCCTGCAGTGTGACGTGGCCCTCCACCACCGCCTTGGCGGCCACTTCCGCGCCCTGACCCGCCGTCGGGGGGGGAGACAACCAGCAGGCCACAACCATGCTGAGGTTCAGGATCAGATTCGGGATGGGTCGCCGACACATCAGAAGCGCACTGTCAGTTGAGTGGTAGCCAGATGGTCGTCACCATCCTGCGCGTGGAGATCATTCAGTTGCACCCCGCTCTTGATCAGGGTCATCTCATTGAGCCAGTACGTCAGGCTCATCTCCAGACGATCGACTGATCGATCCCACCGAACTTGCCGATTGCGGCCCGTGCCGTCATCGATACGCGCAAAGCGCAGAGCCGACCAGCGCGCGGCGGCATGAAATCCTGGTCCCAGTTTCTGCCGTACCTCGACATAGGCCCCGTCGACTTCCAGATCCTGGTCGTGCCCACCGGCATTGGTGATATAGGGAGAAGTCCAGCGATTGCGGGCCGCCTCGGCGACGATGACCAGGTGTCGAATTTCGTATTCGGCGGCAAGTCCGACGATCTCCTGCTCGTAGTCTTCGACCTGGGCCCCGGTTGGCAGCGAGGAGGCCACGACGCGATCCAGATACGGTCCGCGGGCCCACGAGAGGCGTAGCATGGCACCGGTAAAGGGAACCAGCCCGATACGAGCGGCGATTTGCTGCCCGTCATTGGTGTCCACGGTACCAGAGCGCGGATCAGACAGTGTGCCTTGCGTGATGGCGAACAGGTATTCCAGGCGCCAGAGCGAGCCGATCAGTCCGCCACCAAAATCCCAGCACGTGTCATAGATCAGGGGCAGGCCACTGCGCGGGCTTGATGCGCCGCCCCCTTCGTAGCCGCCGAAGTCTCCACTGCCACTACCCCGGTGATCGAGCAAGTCGCCATTGTCCGCCGGCAGCTGGTTGGAACGCAGGGAGGTGAAGTAGTGATACATCAGCGGGTGACCGATCAGGGGGTTCTTGTCGGTGTAGGCGCGCTCTGTATAGTTGCCGAAGGGCGTTGGAATCTTCCCCAACTGCAATTGCACATCGCCGTGCCGACTGCTGTACAGGCGCCACTGGGCCCACGTGCGCAGGAAAGAGCTGGGAGAGGAACGCGAGGAAGGGTCGAGGGTGATCTGGTTGAAGATGATCAGATCGTCGCCGACGGCGATGTCGGTGAACAGATTGACCTGCAGATGCGAGAAGGGTCCGTCCCCGCGTCGCTGTTTGTTGATCTCGAGTCCGCGGCCGCCGGTTTCGTGGAAACGCAGGTCGATGGTGCCGAATGGATAGACCTCTGCACTGGGCGTATCCTGCGCCAACCCGGCCGTGGCCGTCAGCCACACGCAACAGATCAGGAAATGTGATCGCATCATCTGGCGCCTACCCTACGCTTGGAAAACCAATCAAGAACTGGATACCGACTGACCACTCGACCTCATCGGCTTGACCTCGCGGCCTGGAAATATAGTGATTCGGCTCCCGCCTCCCATTAGATGCCGCTGGACGCCTGGACGGGTCAGACCCCTAAAAAGAACGATAGATCATCCATGTGGGACGCTGAATACGACGGAATCATCCTCGGCGCCGGTCACAACAGCCTCGTCCTGCAGTCGTATCTGTGCCGGGCCGGCCTGCGCGTGATCTGTCTGGAGAATTCGTCCGTCGCCGGGGGGGGATTGCGGACAGAGGATTGGCCCGCCGGCTCCGGCTTCCTCCACAACACGCATTCTTTCTACCACCGGGCGCTCACGCAGATGCCCTGGTTCGATGAGCTGGATCTGGCCAACCATGGGGCCCACTACATCGAACCTGAACTCAATGTGGCCATGTTGCTGCGTGATGGGTCGGCGCTGGAATGGTGGACGGACCTGGATCGCACGGTAGCCGCCTTTGCCCATGTATCACCGGTGGATGCGGATCGACTGCAGGTGTGGGCGCAGGACTTTCGTCAGATCGTCGATGACATTCTCATTCCTGAAGCCCAGCGGCCACCACAGGAGCCGCACCTGCGCCACCGCGCCTTGCAGGGCAGCGCCGCCGGGCGGCGATTGCTGGAGATCTCCCGGTTGTCGCCGCGTCAGTTCGTCGAGCAGGAATTCGAACACCCGGCTGTGCAGGCGGGGTTGCTGTTCTTCAATGGTCTGCGTGAAGTCGATCTGCGTGCCCCTGGATTCGGTCATCACATCCCGGCCCTGCTGGCCTCGCGCGGCAAGGCGCAGATGTGCCGCGGTGGCTCAGCCGGTCTGGCCCGGGCGTTGGTGGCCTCCATCGAGGCGGCCGGCGGTGTCGTACGCACCTCGACCCACCTGCGGCAGATCCTGGTAGAGGGCACGGGTGAGGCGGCGCGGGTGACGGGCGTCGAGACGGCGGCGGGTGAACGCATCGGTGCGCGCCACTTCGTGGCCTCGGGTCTGAATCCCCAACAGACCTTCCTCGAACTGATCGATCCAGACGCTCTGCCAACCGCGTGGCGGGATCGCGCCGCCGGGTTTCGGTACAATCTGCTGGCCCCCCTGTTCGGGTTGTATCTGAATCTGGAGGCGCCGCCGCACTATGCAGCCGCCGACAGGTTGCCCCACCTGGCCGATGCCTTCATGGTCATCCTGGGACTCGAGTCACCGACCGACTTTGACGCGATGGTGACGGCCCACGAGTCGGGGGAGATTCCGCCAACGGTGATGTGGGGATCCTGCCCGACACAATTCGATCCCACGCAGGCACCTGCCGGACGGCACACTGCCTTCATGTGGGAGAAGGTCCCCTACCGGCTGCAGGGTGATGCCACCAACTGGGATACGCAGGGTGAAGAACACGGCCGGCGCATGCTGGAGACCTGGGCACAGTATGCCCCCGGGCTGGAAGGTCAGATCCTGGAACGCTTCATCCGTACCGCTGCCGACATCCCGCGGCAATTGCCCAACATGCAGGATGGCGATCTGCTGGTGGGTGCCCTGTCGCATGGCCAGATCGGCTTCGACCGACCCTTCCCGGGTGCCGGTCACTATCGCGGTCACCTGGACCGGCTGTATCTGTGTGGGTCATGCTGCCACCCCAGTGGCAACATCACGGGCCTGCCCGGCTACAATGCGGCGCAGGTGTTGTGCGCAGATCTGGGCGTCGAAGGACCCGCGACCGGTTGACGGCCGAATGGCCTTCGTTGCCTACAGTCTGGCAAAGCTGCAGATGCAAGGCGCGGCGCGAGTGTGTCGCGTTGACAGGGTTGCGACCGGGCGCGTAGTCTGATTCCCCACTGTATTCGTAGTACACGTGAACGATACCCGTCGTCATCCCGTTGGACTGCCGAGAGCCCATGGCCGCACTGACCTGCTCGCACCTGTCCAAGACCTACCAGGTTCCGGTCCGCGATCCGGGGCTGTGGAATGCGGCCAAGAGTCTCATCCATCGACGCCATCGTGATGTGGAAGCGGTGAAGGATGTCAGCTTCAGCGTCGAGGCCGGCGAGGTTGTCGGTTTCCTCGGCCCCAATGGGGCGGGCAAGACGACGACACTGAAAATGCTGTCGGGTCTGCTGCAGCCGACGGATGGCGAGGCGCAGGTGCTCGGTTTCCAGCCCTTTCGCCGCCAGCGGGATTTCCTGCGGCAGATCACGCTGGTGATGGGCAATCGCAATCAGCTCGTCTGGGACATTCCGGTGGCTGATTCTTTCGAGCGGAATCGAGCCATCTATCGTCTTGAGCGTCCGGCGTTCACCGATACGGTGGACATGCTGACGGAATTGCTCGATCTGTCCAGCCTGCTCGACAAACCGGTGCGCAATCTGTCCCTGGGTGAGCGGATGAAATGTGAGGTCGCCGCCGCCCTGCTCCATCGGCCGCAGATCCTGTTTCTGGATGAGCCGACGCTGGGGCTGGATGTCACGATGCAACGACGGATTCGCTCCTTCATCGCCGACTACAATGCCCAGTCCGGTGCCACCGTTCTGCTCACGTCTCACTACATGGCCGATGTGGAGGCCCTGTGCGAACGTGTCGTCGTCATCCACCACGGTCAGTTGCTGTTCGATGGTCAGTTGGCCGAGCTCGTGCGCCGCTTCTCGCCTCACAAGACGATCGTCGTAGATCTGGAGACGGAAGGTGCCGATCTGTCCGACTATGGTGATGTCGTGAGCGCCGAGGGTTCGCGGATTACGCTGACGGTGCCCAAGAAGCAGGCGGCATTGACGACGTCGCGCCTGCTGGGGGATCTGCCGGTGATCGATCTGACCGTCGAGGAGACGTCCATCGAGGATGTCATCGAACAGGTCTTTGCCCAGGAACTGGATGGCAACGACCTGGCAGATACGTGGTGAGAGCACTCTTCGGCGACATCTACCGCACGCTGTTCCGCCTCGAACTGGCGATCATGTTCCAGTATCGGGCCTCCGTCGTGATCTGGCTCATCGGGCTGGTGCTGCAACCGGTCATCTATCTGGTCGTGTGGCTGACGGTGGCCCGCGCCCGCGATGATGGCATGGTGGGAGACTTCGATGCCGGTTCGTTGGCGGCCTATTTCCTGGTGATGATGGTCGTCAACCACATCACCTTCTCCTGGCACATGTGGGAGATGGGTTACCGCGTGCGTTCGGGTACTTTCAATGCCTTGCTGGTACAGCCCCTGCACCCCTTCCATCGCGACATCATTCAGAATATGTCGTACAAAGTGCTCTCGATGGTTGTCGTGTTGCCGGTGACCGGTCTGCTGTGGTGGTATTTCGAACCGAGCATGTCCACCGAACCGTGGATGATGCTCGTCTTTGTGCCCGCTGTTCTGCTCGCCTTCCTCGTGCGATTCTTCTTCGAATGGGCACTGGCGCTGCTGGCTTTCTGGATCACGGACACGTCCGGACTCAACAACCTCTACATGGCCATCTTCTTCTTTCTCGCCGGTCGCATGGCACCCATCTCGCTGCTGCCTGATTGGGGCCAGGCGATCGCCAACGTCCTCCCCTTTCGTGTGATGCTCGCCTTCCCTGTCGAATTGCTGATGGGGCGACTGACACCGGATCAGGTCGTGGAGGGATTCGGCATTCAGGCCCTGTGGATCGGGTTGGGTTGGTTGACCGTGCATCTGGTCTGGTCGCGTGCCTCGGCACGGTACTCGGCCGTGGGGGCCTGACGCGGATGCGATTCCTGCAACTCTTCCTCATCTACCTGCGCATCGGCCTGCTCTACGAGTTGCAGTACCGGGCCAATTTCTGGATCCAGCTCGGCAAGTCCGGGCTCAATCTCGTCGTCGCCCTGGCCGGGGTCGCCGTCATCTACGGACACACGGAAGATCTCAATGGCTGGGAGCCGGCCGAACTGGTGTGCCTGCTCGGGATCTTTGTGCTGATGACGGGGGTACTGGGGGTGGTCGTGCGACCGAGCATGGAGAAACTCATCGAGGATGTCAGGGATGGGAATCTCGATTTCACGCTGACCAAACCTGAGGAGGCGCAGGTGCTGGTCAGCATCTCTCAGGTTCGCGTGTGGCAGATGATCGATGTGTTTCTTGGACCGGCTGTCTCGATTGCGGCCCTGACCTGGCTGGGCCGAGGGGTGAGCCTGCCGCAGGCAGCGATCTTCGCCCTCACGCTGGTGGCGGGAACCGCCATCCTCTACAGCTTCTGGCTCATCCTGGCGACGATCTCATTCTGGTTCATCCGCATCGAGAACATCTTCATGATCTTCCACAGTCTCTACGATGCGGCGCGCTGGCCGGTGACCATCTATCCGGGTTGGTTGCAGGCGGCCCTGACATTTCTCGTGCCGGTGACTTTTGCTGTCACCGTACCGGCTGAAGCACTGGTCGGGCGTCTGAGACCAGAGTATCTGGCACTGACAATCGGCTTGGCGCTGGTCCTGCTGGTGGTCTCCCGGCTCTTCTGGCGCGTGGGCGTGCGGCATTACGCCGGCGCCTCCGCCTAGAACAGCGCTGGCAGAATCCGACCGCAGAGAATCAGGGCACCGGTAAACAGCAGCAGTGACACGGGGGCCGGGACGCGGGTGGAGGACACATCCGCAGGGGTTTTGCGGGACATCGACATCACATCATCCGTCAACTCTCGACCTACCGGAGGGAGTAGATCGCTGTCCCTCGCGGGGAAGCGAGGGTGTTTCGTTAAGCGGGGAGGCTCACTTCCGCATAATGTGGTGTGCTCACAGCGCTGACACAACCCCTTGTGGGTTGAGGTGCCACAAGATCCCGCTCAAGGGAGAATCAGTCGAAATGCAATTCGACGAACTCCCCCCTCGATTCGAAGCCGATCTCACCGTAGATGTGATTCGATGTCGGATTGGCCAGATCCGTGAACAGCGTGCAGAAGAGCTTGCCGTCATCGAGGATGCGCTGACTCAATTCCGCCACGCAGGCACTGGCGTATCCCCGGCGGCGATACGCCGGTGGTGTTCGCACGCAGTTGATGGCTGTGCCCCGTGGTGATGGTCGTGAGCGACTCGCCAGGCTGACCGGGCGGCCCTCGTCCTCCCACACCAACACGTTCTGAGAATGGATCCGCTCCAGGACCCTTTCGCGCACCTGCTCCAGGCTGGGGCGAGGCGTCTGATGGACCTCGACGTTGAAGGCGTCCACCCAATCGGCCAGCAGATCCACCTCCTCCGGGCGAGCCCAGCGCGGCTGACCACTGACGCCGGTCGGTCGGCGAACCTGCCGTAACTCGAACACCATCATCGCCATGCCTCGCCGCAGGTCGAAGGCGGCCCCGCGGCTCCAGGTGGTGGCAAAGGCGTCGGCCACGGCAACCGGCCCGGTGACTCCGGGCACCATTCGGCCGGCCTGCCGCAGATCCTCGACCAGCACATCCAGGACTCCCTGGTCCTGAGGATCGGCACCGATCAGCAGCCGGTGCGGTGGCGTCATGACGGCCACGGCGCGGATCTGGTCGTGGTCGCTGATCGTGGCCAGATAGGGTGTCTGTCCCTCGGCCGTGTGGTCTTCTGCCCGGCCGGCGACACCGATCAGAACGCCATGAATGACTTCGTCGCGGTAGAGGTATTCTCCTGCCGCTTCGAGGAAGCCAACCCCATCGTCATATCGTTGAAGATGCATCGTGTTGTTCCTCCCACAGGCAAGCTGGGAGTGGCACGCTCACAATGGCAAGGTGGAATGCCACCAGGCGACCGGGCCGGTCGCATCTTCCAGTGGCTCTTCCGGCTCGGCGACGGCGCCCAGGCTCAGGTTGACCCAGCGTCCGGGTGCCGCAGTGGCTGCCAGGGCGGCAGACGCCACAGGGGCGGAGGGCCAGATTCGCAGGTGGCCTCCCGGGCCGACCAGATCGTAACACTCTGTTGCGTCGACACAGACGGTTGTCGGTGCCACCTGTTCCAGCAGCGCCGAGAGCAGGCGAGCGGTTTCGTAGGCGCGGCCAGGATTGCACAGCGGATCCAGGAGGCCTGATGCGGCATCCATCGTCCGGTCCAGATCGATGAGCGGCTCGAGGAAGACGGGCGCGTTCCAGGCAGCCGACAGAACCAGTCCCCGTACTACGGCCTGTGGCGCCGACGGTTCATCATCCAGTGCTAGGCGCAGCTGCAACGCGAAGTCCGTGTCAGGTCGATGCAGCGACATCGGTGACAGGGGTTGGTGACTCTGGGCGCACACGACGAAGGCCAGATCCTGGCCTGCCAGACCGAGGTCCGCCAGTCTCTGGGACAGCGGCTGAATCTCCTCGACGCGATATCCGATCCGCGTACGGGGATGCTGTTTGCCGCCCACACGATCACCTGGCACGATCGCACACAGTGCTAGTGGACAGGCCACATCAGCCAACTGTGACAATTGCCGTGGGGTCGGTGTGGGTCCATCCGCCAGTTGCACTTCGAGCCGATCGAACCGGTTCGCATGATCACCGGCCACACGCAGGGCGGCGCCGATGCCCAGGGCCGTGGCCTGCAGGTGGCAACCGGCGCGGCGTAGCCAGGCCAGTCGCGATTGCTGCAGTGGGTCATCCAGATCGCTCCCCGGCACGCGCAGGCAACCGGTACCCATCTCACGAATCAGCAACAAGGGGTAGTCGTTGCGCACAGGCTGACGCACCAATGAGGGGTAGGCCAGCGGCACCTGAGACTCGGTCACCAGGGGATGGGTCAGTGTCACACCCAATCGAGGCTGCCGTGCCGTCACCGGTGTCAGGACCCGACGATGCCGGGCCCGCCCATCGCCGGTGGGCACGAAGTGGATGTCGATGTTCCCCTGCCGGATGCGGCAGTGATAGAAACCCAGCTTTGGCACATCGTTGCGTCCCCGCTCCGGGGCAGGGCCGGCAGCGAAGAGCTGGCCAAATCCAGGACGCGTGAAACAGGAGGAAGCACAGATCCACGACTCGGCTGAGCCTGCGGCCGAAGGCAGCTGGTCGTAGAAACGGAAATGCACGTGGGCGGCAAACAGGTGGCGCAGCCGCGCCTGCTGCAACCGCCTAAGGAGCCATCCCCGATCGGGCTCGGCGACGGTGTCGTAGTGACCCAGATGTGGATCGGCGGCATCGCGCAGATACAGGGGCAAATGGAGGAAGACGACGAGATTCTCATCACCCACCTGCTGGTCATGACTGGCCAACTGCTGATTCAACCACTCCCGCTGACGTGTTGCGGCGGCCAGTGGGGTATTGAGGATCTGCGAATTGATCGTCAGGAATCGGAATCCGCCGAAGGACCACTGCTCGTAGGAATCCCCGAAACGTGTCTGGTGATCTTTCAGATCAGCGTCGCCGGCGGCGTGGGTGGGCATGGTGGGATCCGGCTTGTCGCCCACGTCGTGATTGCCGGCCACGAAATGCATGCGCGAGCGCAGGCCGACGGCCTCGATCTGCGCCAGGGCTTCCTCCTGGGCCTCGTGGAAATCGCTGCGTCCTGGGTATTCCTGCACCAGGTCGCCCATGTGTACGACGAAGGCCGGATCCAGATCGGCGATCGTCTCCCACACGGCGGCGGCGCGTTCGCCCTGTACGCCACGAGAGGGGAACTCGGCGATGGCATCCGCATCAGCGCGGTCCGCATCGGCGAAGTAATGGGTGTCGGCGACCACGACGAAGGATCCATCGCTCGGCGGCAGCAGGGTCTGATCACATGTAATAGCCATGGCCGCAACGTACGTCGCTGTCTCACGCCGTCAATCGCCTTTACATTCGATCTCGGCAATGGCGCCAGGTATTCGTCCGAGCCAATACAACGCACAGTACAGGGAGGCGAATCGGTGGACAAAGTGGTGGTACTGGCCCGGGGATTGGGCACCCGCATGCGGCACGAGGATGATGCTGCCGAGCTTTCGGCGGATCAGCAGCAGGTAGCAGATACCGGGGTCAAGGCGCTGGTGCCTTTCGAACGCCCTTTCCTCGACTATATCCTGAGTGTTGCTGCCGATGCAGGGTACAGACAGGTCTGTCTCGTCATCGGACCCGAACATGACGAGATCCGCAACTACTACCAGGATCTGTCGACTCCGCGTCTTGAGATGTCATTCACCATTCAGCACGAACCGAAGGGCACGGCCGACGCGGTGCTGGCGGCGAGTGAATTTGTCGGCGACGATCCATTCCTGATGGTCAATTCCGACAACCACTACCCGTTGGAAGCCCTGGCCGGATTGCGAGCCCTCGATGGGCCCGGGTTGGCATCTTTTGATCGTGATGCACTGGTCGAGATGAGCAACATCCCCGCCGAACGGATCGAGCGCTTCGCCATCGTCGAAGTCGACGACGACGGCTACATGCTGCGCGTGCACGAGAAACCAGAGCCCGAGTTGGTCGCCCGTCTGCCCCAACCATTAGGTGTGAGCATGAACTGCTGGCGATTCGGCGGTGATCACATCTTCGATGCCTGTGCCGCGATCGAACCCTCGCCGCGCGGTGAGTTGGAGATCACCACAGCCGTGCAGTATGCGATCGACACGCTTGGCGTGCGTTTCCGGGCGTTGCCGCTGCGAGCCCCCGTTCTGGACCTGACCAGTCGAACCGACATCGATGCCGTCGGTGAACGATTGCGGGGGTTGAAGGTGAATCTGTGATCGATCTGGCGAACCTCCAGGATGCCGATCAGGTACGGCAGGCGTTGATCGCAGCCGGTTTGGATGCCGACGCCGTCGGCGACAAACCGCAACGATTTGCCGCGGCGGCAGACATCCTGGTTTCGGACTCGAACCAGGGTCTGGCGTTCTTCGTCCCGGGCCGCATCGAGGTGCTTGGCAAACACACTGACTACTGCGGTGGTCACTCGCTGGTGACGGCTGTGGAACGGGGTTTCTGCGTCGTCGCCTCGCCCCGTGCAGACGACAGGGTCCGTGTCCACGCCCTCGACGAAGAGGAACACGTGGAGTTTCGGCTCGACCCCGAACTCGACGTTGCCCATGGCACCTGGACGAACTACCCCATGACGGTCGCTCGCCGCCTGGCGCGCAACTTCGACGGCTGTCGTCGCGGGGTTGAGATCGCCTTCAGCAGCGACTTGCCCTCGGCGTCGGGAATGAGCAGCTCATCAGCCCTCATCATCGCCACCTACCTGGTGCTGGCCGCCGTCAACGAACTGGAGTCGAGACCGCGCTTCCGGCGGCAGATCACCGATGCGCTGACCCGGGCCGAGTACCTGGGCACGCACGAGAATGGCCAGAGCTTTGGCGAACTGGCCGGTGACAAGGGTGTGGGCACCTTTGGGGGCAGTGAAGATCACACGGCCATCCTGTGCTCGCGCCCCGGACACCTGGGTCTGTATCGCTATTGCCCGACCCGGATGAAGCAACAGATCCGCGTGCCGGATGACGTCGTCTTCGTCATCGGCGCCAGTGGTGTGGTGGCAGAGAAGACGGGGGCGGCCCAGGAGCTCTACAATCGAGCCTCTCTGCGGGTGCAGGCCCTGGTGCATGCCTGGCAGGCGCGAGGCGCCGCCGATGACGACGGCCTTTCGAATGCGCCGGTCACCTATCTGTCGCAGATCGCCGATGGGGGGGACGCGGCGATCACTGCACTGCGAGGGTTGATCACCACGGGCAGCGACAACTTCGAGGCTGAGGAGTTGCGTGTCCGACTCGAACATTTCCTTTCAGAGGAAGCCTTGCTACAGGAAGCAGCCGCATCCTTGGCCGCAGGTGATCTGGCGGGATTTGGTCGCTGCGTCGATCGCTCGCAGGAACTGACCGATACACTGCTGGGCAATCAGGTGCCCGAGACCCGGGATCTGGCTCGCCTGGCCAGAGAGCAGGGCGCGCTGGCGGCGTCGGCTTTTGGCGCCGGATTCGGAGGCAGCGTGTGGGCGCTGGCCCGACGCGAGGAGGCGGCCGCTCTGTGCCAGCGCTGGCGTGACAGCTATGCCGCCTGTTACCCGGCGCGAGCACCTCTGAGTGAGTTCTTCACGACCGGCGCGGGGCCTGCCGCATTCGAGATCGCCATGGACTCGTGAGGCTCCCGCACCCCCGGGTCGCATCGTATATTTGCATGACCCATCATCACGGATTCCTCTTCTCGAGCGCCCAGAAAAGTCACTCATGCTGAGCCTTCGTCATCTTGTCGCCCGCATCTTCGGTTTTGATCGTGAGATCAACGCCTTGCATGAGCGTGTGCGCGAACTGAGTTGGGATTCGGCCTACGGCATGTATACGCGGCCCGCGTTTCTGCAGTTTGCCCAGGTCATGCCACGTGGTACTCGATTCGTCACCTTCATCGATCTCGATCACATCCACACCCTGGATCAGGAGTTAGGGTATACGGAGGTCGATCGCCGCATCAAGGCAACCTTCTCGATGAATTTCCGCCGATCCGACGTCGTAGCGCGCTGGTATTCTGGCGACGAGATCGTCATCCTCTTCGATTCGGATCGTGAAGGCGCGGATCGCAAGATGGAAGAGTTGGCCGCTTCGGCCCATCGCGAAGGCCTTAGTTACAAGTTCGCGATCGGTGAATGGGCCGTGGGCAAGGAACCGGCGGAAGATGTCATCGATGCACTTGCCGAAAATGTGCGATTGCAGAAGAATTCGAGCGTACCACGCTGACCGAGGAGCCGGCCGCCTTGTCCCGTCTACGAATCGGTGACCACAGCGTTCAGCATCTGCGTGATCACTACCACAACTATCTCTTCGATGAGTATCTGCCCTTCTGGTCACGCCACGGAGTCGACCACGAGCGCGGCGGATTCATTTGTGGCCTCGATCACGATGGCACCTGTGTCTCGGACAACAAGAACATGTGGTATCAAGGCCGCGGTCTGTGGACCTATTCCTACCTCTATCGGAATTTCGGCGGCGAAGAGAATCTCGAGATCGCCCGCAAGACGAAAGACTTCCTTCTGCGTCACGGGCGGGCAGAGGATGGCCTCTGGGTGACCACGCTGTCCAAGGTTGGACAAGTGCTGGACCCACCCTCAACCCGCGGATACGAAGGCCTGTTTGTCGCTGAAGGTCTGCAGGCGTATGCCCACGCGACTGGCGATACCCAAGCCTTCGATCTGGCCGTCGAGTCTCTGCAACGGGTGCTGGCGTTATACGAAGAGGCGGACCGTCCCGGGGAGGACGGTTATGTCCCACACAGCTACCCCGGCATGCGAGTTCTGGGTGGGCACATGGTAACGATTCTGACCCTGACCCAGATGTTGCACCAGCGGCCAGAAGATGCAACGCTGCAAGCGCTGGCTGACACGACCATGCAGGCGATCACCCAGCGGTTCTGGAATGGCAACTATGGTCTGATGTGCGAAGCCCTGGCGCATGACTATAGCCGCCCGGACGACATCAACGAGGATTTCTCCTATCTCGGCCACGCCATCGAGACCCTGTGGATGGCGATGGATGAGGCCGTGCGACGGCGCGATCGGCCACTTCTGGAGCTGTGTGCTGACCGCTTCCGACGGCACGTCGAAATCGCCTGGGATGATGTGGAGGGGGGTCTGTTTCGCGCCCTGCATATCAGGGAGCACAGCTACACCCTCGACAAGGTGTTGTGGCTGCAGGAGGAAGGCCTGATCGGTTGTCTGTTGATGATCGAACATGGCGTCGAGGCGGATTGGGCGCGTTTCTGGTACGAGCGCATCTTCGACTACGTGGAGGATCACTTCCGTCTGACGCGTCACGGGTTCCCTCTCTATCAGACCTCAGGCGATCGCCACGTCACCTTCACACCTCATGTGACGCGCAAGGAGAATTACCATCACCCGCGGTGTGTGATGCGCTCCCTGTTGGTGCTGGACCGGCTTCTCGAAGGCGATGGCCGCCCGGCCCAGATCTGGTGACTGGACGGGCACCTGTGTCAGGCCGGGGCTGGCGGCTGGTGACAGATCGGCCCTGGTGGATGTTTCTGGCCCTGCTGATCGCGGTCGGCTGTGGCGACGATGACGATGATAGAGGTCGCTTCGGCGATCTGACGGCCCTGCGTGTCTATCGTGACACGCTCAATCCCATTGCCGATGCCGTCTCAGCCATTGAGATTGACGTGCAGCAGCGCGCAGTGGGTTCCTCCGACGTGGCGACGGCAGCCAATCTCTCTGCAGTCTATACCGATGTTCGACCGCTGTTGTTGGAAACGCTGGTCGATTTTGATCGGCTGACGCCACCAGATCAACTATTGGATCTGCACGGGCAGATCCGTCGACTCATCGTTCTGCGTCTGGATGCCTACCGACTGGTGATGGAAGGGTATGCCGATGGGGACAGCACAGTGTACGAGGCGGCTGAGCTCAAGCTGCGCATGGCCAATGATCTGATTCCCGAGATCAACCTGGGTCTGTGCGAAGTCGACGTGGCCCTGGGAGATCTCGATGACTGTCGCTTGCTGGCGTTACGTCAACCGATCCGCATCGCACCTGACCCACTCACGGGCGGCTTGTCAGCTCCGGATCGAGACATACGTACCGGTGCCGTGGCTTCCTAGGCGGCGAATATCTCGACGATATGGACGGCCGTATCATCATTGACGCGCACCAGACCGTGTCCCTGCATCGAATCGAGCAGATCATCGAGCCCTTCGCTACAAGATTACGGGATGGCAGCACATGGCAGACAACATCGACGATGACGCGGTCCGGCTGCCCATCGACGGGACCCTCGACCTGCACACCTTTCTACCCCGTGACCTGAAAACGCTCCTACCCGATTACCTGGCCGAATGTCAGCAACGAGGTCTGCTCGATGTACGGGTCATTCATGGGAAGGGCACCGGTTCATTGCGGCGATCGGTGCATGCGATCCTGGGCCGCCTGCCGATGGTCGAACACTTTCAGCTGGCCGGTGCAGGCGGTGGTGGTTGGGGGGCGACGCTGGTCCAATTGCTGCCGGCCACATCAGGAGATTGAGTCAGCAGCACGAGGGCGATAGATTCTCGCGCCCGAGGGAATGGCCGCAATCCGGCGGTGCTGTGGCAAAGACATAGGCACGGAGCAATTGATGCGGGATGTGAGCGGCCTGATACAGGATCAACTGCCCGACCTGGTGCGATTGCGTCACGAGATTCATCAGCATCCCGAAGTGGCATTCGAGGAACATGGCACGGCAGCTCGAGTGCTGGGGGCCCTGGAGGGAATCGATGGACTCGACATTCGTACGGGTGTCGCTGAAACCGGCCTCGTGCTGACCCTCAACGCCGACAAACCGGGACCGATGATCGCCCTGCGTGCCGACATGGATGCCTTGGCAATTCAGGAGACCTCGGGCCTGCCCTGGGCATCCCAGACGCCGGGGAAGATGCACGCCTGCGGTCACGATGGACACACCACGTGCCTGGTCGGCGCCGTGCGTGTTCTGGCTTCCCTGCGCGACCAGTTGCCGGGGCCTGTCCGCTTTCTCTTCCAACCCGCCGAAGAGGGCGCCGGCGGTGGAGGACGAATGTGCGAAGAAGGGGTGCTGGACGGGGTGACGGCGATCTTCGGTCTCCATGGCTGGCCCGATTTGAACCAGGGCGACGTCGGTATGCGCGTTGGACCTTTCCTGGCTTTTTCGGATCGATTCAAGATCCTCGTCGAAGGGCAAGGCGCTCACGCCGCTTTCCCCCATCAGGGCATCGACCCGATTCCGGTGGCTGCACAGATCGTGCTCGGGTTGCAGACCATCGCTTCGCGCCAGACGGATCCGCTGGATGCGGTGGTGGTGACCGTGGCCCAGATCCACGGTGGCACCGCCGACAACATCATCCCCACTCACGTAGAGTTGCGGGGCACGCTGCGCTCCCTGCGAGGGGCAACGCGCACCGCAGCCATGGCGCAGATCGAGCAGATCGCGACGGGCATGGCTGCCGCCTCCGGCGCGCGGGCCCATGTAGAGATCCTCGAAGGCACACCCGTACTAGAGAACGACGCGGATGCGGTGGCCTTCGGTCGCCACGTTGCCGCCGATGCCGAACTGACAGCGGTCGACATCGATCCGGTGATGGGAGGTGAGGACTTCGCCTTCTACGCGCAGCAAGTGCCGGCCGCATTCTTTGCTCTTGGCGTGCGGCCACCGGATCGCGCCGACTACCCGTCGCTGCACCAACCGGACTACGACTTTCCAGATGCAGCGATCGCCTCCGGTGTGTCGCTACACGTGCAACTGGCCCGGCAGTTCTGGTCGGATGCCCCCGCGCTTACCGGCTGACACCGAGATCCCGCAGGACAGCTCACAACCCGAGAGTCACGCCCGATGACCGAATCGACCCCTACGCCCCCAGACGCAACGGCCGATGCAGCGACCGGCGAGATAACCGATGCGACGGTCGACGCGCCAGAGGGACCTGCCTTGCCGGAACCTCAACTGGATCGCGTCGAGGAACGCGTGCTCGCCAGCCTCATCGAGAAGGCGATCACGACACCCGACTACTATCCACTGACGCTCAACTCGCTCACTGCGGCTTGCCGGCAGAAGTCGAATCGAGATCCCGTCGTCGACGTGGATGATCAGACGGTGGCCGCCGCCCTGGGTCGTCTGCAGGATGCAAGTCTGACGCGGGTGGTCACCGGTGCCGACCAGCGCGTGCCGAAATACCGGCACGTCTTCGGGGAAGTGTATGGTCTGCAGCCCGCGGAAACGGCCCTGATGTGTGAACTGATGCTGCGGGGTCCGCAGACCCTGGGCGAACTGCGCACACGTGCCGGTCGTATGCACGCCTTCGAGGATCTGGCGCAGGTCGAGTCGGCTATGCAAAGCCTGTGTGACCGTACGGTTGCTCTGGCGACGCAACTGGAGCGCCAACCGGGTCGCAAGGAACCACGTTATGCTCACCGCCTCGCCGGTGAACCGGCGTCGCCCACGCCATCCGGCACGTCGGGCGTCGAGGCGGCCGTTGTGGTCGCACGGGCCGAGACGGATCGCCTTCAGCGGCTCGAAGCCCAGGTCGAGCAACTACAGGCACAGGTCGAACAATTGCAGCAGCAACTGGACACCTTTCGCCAGCAATTCGAATAGGAGACACTCCTTGATCGATCCGCAATACCTGCTCACCGACGAACAGATGCGCGACTTCATCGTCGATGGCTATGTCGTGCTTCGTTCGAGTCTGCCCGCCTCATTCCATCAGCAGATCTACGACCGCACGCTTCAGGTATTCGAGGACGAAGGCAATCCGGGGAACAACATTCTGCCCCGGGTCCCGCAGTTGCGACACGTCTTCGACGATCCGTCCGTGCGTGGTGCGCTCACCAGCGTGTTGGGCCCGGACTACATCATGCACTCCCACCGGCACTGCCACATCAACCAGGGCAAGAGCGAGGGCGGTGGCATCCACAAGGACAGCTACTGGGGATATCGCAAGACCCGGTCCCATCGCAATCGCTGGGCCATGATCTTCTACTATCCGCAGGACTGCCCTGCGCAGATTGGTCCCACCGGTGTCGTGGATGGCACGCATACCTACGAGTCCAAGGCCGCCTGGGAGCCGATTCGAGATCCCCATCCTCTCACCGGTGATGCAGGAACTCTGGTCCTCGTCCACTTCGACCTGTGGCATCGGGCCTTCCCGAATCTCACGGACAAGACCCGCTTCATGATGAAGTTTCAGTTCACGCGCATGGCAGACCCCGTGGCGCCGAGCTGGAATCATCAGAGCGCCGAATTCCCCGGTGGCAATGGTGCCGGTGTTCGACATCGCAATCTCTGGACTCAGGTCTGGGACTGGCACCGGGGTGCCAAGACGACCCCCGTGGCGGATGGACAACTCGCCGAGGCGGTGGCTCGTCTGGGCGATGAAGATCCGCAGCAACGGGTATGGGCAGCGGATGCGATCGGCACCCATGGTCCGGCAGGCCTGGCGCATGTCGATGCTCTGGTGAGCGCACTGCACGACGACTACGAACCGGTGCGGCTCAATGCGGCCTACGCCCTGGGGTTGATCGGTGGCAAGGCCCTCGACGCCCTGACCGATTCACTTGATGAGGAAGAGGAAGGCTGTGCACTGGCTGCCGGCTACGGACTGACGGCGGCCGGCATCAAGGCCTTGCCGCATCTGGCCCAGGCCTGTGGCGCCCAGACAGCTCAGGCCCGGACCCTGGCCGCCTTCGCCTCAGGTGAGCTGGGCGCCCTGGTCAATCCTGCAACGGCTGGCGCCGTCGCCGATCTGGTGACGGATGACGAGGTCGCGACACGATGCAACACGGCCGAGGCGCTCGGTACGATGACGGCGCACTCGGGCGTGGCCGTGCCGGCGTTGACGAAATTGCTGGCCGACGACGATGGCCAGACCCGATTCAACGCGGCCTACTCTCTGGCGCGACACGGTGCACAGGCGGCGCCGGCGCTTGATGCACTGGTGACGGCACTGGATGATGAGAATCGATACGTACGCAACCACAGTGCTCAAGCCCTGCAGCGGATCGGCACGCCGGCGGCAATGGGCGCCTTGTACGATTTTCTGAATGTCGCTCGCTGGTGTCCGATCACATCGAAGGACAGCACCTTCTAAGAGCGTGTGATTCCCATGTCAGGGCCAGACCGGATCAGCAATACCGACCAGCGATGGAAGTGGGCCCGGGCTGCGGTGCGGCGATTCAGCCGACTCGACGATCGATCGTTGGCGGCGATGCGAATCGGCTTGGGGTGTGTCCTGTTGCTGGATATCCGCCGGGGCTGGATTCTGGCCGACGACTGGCTCGCCCTGCAGGGCTACGACCAATGGCCCCTGCCTCTGGTCGTGGGCGATGCTGAGACGAGTCTGCGTCTTGCCCTCGTGCTCTTTGGCCTGGCCAGTTTCGCCTTCCTCATTGGCTGGCGCACGCGCATCACCACGCCACTGGTCTGGCTTGCCGCCTGCGGCTATCAGTATGCCTCGCGTCACACCGTCGACTACCACGATGCTGTCGTCTGCCAGTTGCTGCTATGGAGCGTGGTGTTGCCCCTGAGTCGGCGTTGGTCGGTCGATGCGTGGCAGGGGCGAGTCGAACGCGTCTGGCCGGACTGGTTGTCCAGGGCCGCAGCCACAGGTCTGCTGGCGACGATCGCCTGGATCTATCTGACCACATTCGTTGTCAAAGATGGTGCCGCCTGGTGGGTCGAGGGCCATGCGGTGCGTCTGGCCATCGCGGATCGTGCGGCCATGCGCGAGGTTGGTGCCTGGTGTGCCCAACATCTTCCCGGTGTCGTCTTTGCCGTGCTGAGTTGGGTGACGCTGGCAATAGAGTTGGCGGTCCCCATCCTCCTGTTCAGTGGCCGCGTCGGTGCACGTCGTGTGGCTGCAGCCGGGCTCTGGATTCTGCACGGCGGCATGTGGTTGCTGATGGATCTGGGCACCTTCCCGTTGACGATGATGGCTGCCGCCACCGCGCTGTGGCTGCCGGTCCCCAAACCCAGCACCGCGTCGCCGATCGCCATGTCACCGATCGGCCGGGCGCTGGTCGGTTTCGACCCGGGACGCTGGCTCCCCCGCATGATTGCCCTGCTGTTCAGCCTCAATCTTCTGCTGGCGGCCGACGACGAACGGCAGAGGAGATGGCCTGTCGACCCGGACACGACGTTGGCTCGCTGGTTGCGTCGAGGTCACACGTTCCTGGCTGCAGAACCGGTGTGGTGGATGTATGCACCCGAACCGTGGCGTTTCACCGGTTGGTGGGTGGCTGTGGGGGAAACTGCAGGTGGAGAACTCATCGACCCCATCACCGGACAACGACCCCATCTCCTGCCGCCAGTGCCGGGTGCCTCGATGCTGCGCTGGGCGTATCTGGGGAATCCGCCATCGATCACCGGTCCGATTCGTGTCACCGTGCCGGCGGCTGAATCGGTGAACCCTGCTGCCGACGCCCCTTATGGTATGGCAGACGCGTATGAACGATTCCTCCTGCGCCAAGATCGCCGCCAGCCACCTGATCGTCGATTGCAGTGGCTTGCACTGGTTTATGTGTACGAAGCGCTGGACGGGCCAGAGCGATCCACACAGCGGCCTCTGCTCAGTCGTGTGTGGCCTGACACCGTGTCGGCAGGACGTGTCGCCCGGGCACTGGGTGCGCAACTGTATCACGTAAATGCCGACTCCCTCGGTGTCCCTGGCTGGCGGCCGACGCCGATCAAGCTGTCCTCTTCACGCCCCTGACAATGCACTCTCGGTCTGCCTTGTGACAGGGGGGCGAGTTGTTATGTTACCCCGCTCTGTCCTTCACCCAGGAGACCGCAGATGCTGAGTACCGAGCAGGTCGCGTTCTATCACGAACACGGCTTCCTCCATATTCCGAACATGTTCAATACCCAGGAGATTGACGCTCTCGATCAGGACATGGAGCGCCTTGTGGCCGAGTGGGCCATGACGAATCAGGGCTGGACCGGTCCCTGGCGTCGCGCCTACATGGACGAGGCAACAGAGAAGTCGTCGAAGCTGACGGCCATGCACGATCTCCATCTCTACTCCAGGGCCTGGATGCATGCCGTCACACATCCGGGGCTGACCGGATCCATCGCCCAACTCATCGGGCCGAATGTGGAACTGCATCATTCGACGATGCACATCAAGCCGTCGTCGACGGGCCACCCCTTTCCCATGCACCAGGACCACCCGTTCTACATGCATGACAATGGGAGCTTCGTCGATGTGCTGGTTCATCTCGATGACACATCCCACGAGAATGGTGAAATCCGTTTCCTCGACGGTTCACACAAACAAGGCGCACTCGTCCACATCACACAGACCGATGAAGGGCCCTGCACGCCGCACCTGCCCACCGACGAATACCGCCTTGAGGATACCGTCGCCGTTCCCGCCAAACGCGGCGATGTCGTCCTGTTCTGCATTCACACGATTCATGGTTCCCACATCAACCAGACCGAACGGGCACGCCGCATGGTCCGTGTCGGGTATCGCGATCCGCACAATCGGCAGACGGCTGGTCAGTCTCTCGACCGCCCGGGGTTGATGGTGCAGGGATATCGACTGCGTCTGGACGGCCAGGAACTACTCAAGAATATCTGATCATCGGATTCTGCTGCGGTGCTTCCCTCGCCCTGACGGGAGAGGTGTGCCCGGGAGCAGATCCCTACCAGTAGGAGTACAACGCTTATGTCGAAGACACAGCCGGTTCTGATTGCCGGCCAGTGGCGAGATGCGGATGCGGTCAGCACGTTCGAGCCGAACAATCCGGTGACCAAACAGCCCACGGGTGAGACGTATCCGGTCAGCAGTCAATCGGAAGTGGAAGAAGCGATTCGCGCAGCGGCAGCCGCCTCCGAGCAACTGCAGCAACGCGATCCTGAGGATGTGGCCCGCTTCCTGGAGGTCTTCGCCGACCGGATAGAGGCTCGGCGTGATGAGATCGTGGCCATGGCCCAGACCGAGTCCGGCTTGCCCGCCTCGCCCCGGTTGGATGGAATCGAGTTGCCCCGTACGACCGATCAGATCCGGCAGGCAGCGGCCGCCGCACGGTCGCGCGCCTGGGCGATGCCGACGATCGATACAGCCAGTGGAATCCGTTCCATGCTGGCTCCCCTCGAAGGAGGGGTCGCCGTCTTCGGACCGAACAACTTCCCTCTCGCGTTCAACAGCGTGGCCGGTGGTGATTTCGTTGCCGCCATCGCTGCCGGTTGCCCCGTGATTGGCAAGGCCAATTCTTCGCATCCGGGAACGTCGCGATTGCTGGCCGAAGAGGCCCTGGCTGCGATCACTGACACCGGCTTGCCGAGTGCGACCGTGCAGCTGATCTATCGCACCGACCATGAGGTCGGCAAGCGGCTGGTCAGTCATCCCCTGATCGGTGCAACGGGATATACGGGATCGCGCCACGCGGGTCTGACGCTCAAGGCTGCAGCCGATCAGGCTGGCAAGCCGATCTACCTGGAGCTCAGCTCGATCAATCCCGTGTATGTCCTTCCGGGTGCACTCTCGGAACGGGGTGATGCCATTGCCGAGGACTTCTCGACATCCTGTCTGATGGGTACCGGCCAGTTCTGCACCAATCCGGGGATCGTCGTCCTCGTGGCTGGTGCCGAGACAGATGCCTTCATCGATGCGGTCAGTGCCCATTTCCGTAATGCGAAGGTGGGTACGATGCTGGCCGCCGGTGTCGAGTCGGGAATGGCTGACAGTGTACAGACCCTGACAGCAGCCGGTGCTGAGTTGCTTGTTGGTGGTACACCCGGGGGAGGTGAGGGCTACAGCTTTGCCAATACCTTGCTCAAGGTGTCCGGACAGCGATTCCTTGCCCAGCCCGAGGCGCTGCAAACGGAGGCTTTCGGCAACGAATCCCTCCTTGTTGTGGCAGCCGACCTGGATGAGGCAGTGGAGCTGGCCCGTCACTTCGAAGGCAATCTGACAGGCTCCATCTACTCCGATACGAAAAACTCGGATGAGGCGGCCTACGATCGGATTGCGCCGCTGCTGCGTCGTAAGGTCGGCCGCCTGCTGAATGACAAGATGCCTACGGGCGTCGCCGTCGTGGGGTCGATGAACCACGGGGGGCCTTTCCCGGCGACGGGACATCCTGGTTTCACGGCGGTCGGCATCCCTGCCAGTCTGCGTCGTTTCACCATGCTGCAGTGTTTCGACAATGTGCGACCGAATCGACTCCCGCCGTTGTTGCAGGACGAGAATCCGACAAAGGTCCAGCGCTGTGTCGATGGCACCTGGACCGAGGCCACGATCGGCTGAAGCATTCCCGGATCGGACAAAAAAAGAGCCCCATCACCTGGATGCAGGTGATGGGGCTTTTTGTCTTCCGGACGAATGACTCAGTTCTCGGCGCGACTCTTGAGTCGATAGATCTTCGGTGACAGGCCTTCACGTTTGCTGAAGACGCGGCTGAAATGCTGGACCGTCTGGAAGCCGGCGCGTACTGCGACTTCGGTGACGTCGAGCTCGGTGCTTTCCAGCAGGCGCTTGGCAAGATCGAGGCGGCAGGTGTGGAGGAATTGGCGGAAGGACATGCTCGTCTGTTCCTGCACGCAGGAGGAGACCCGTTCGAGGCTGATACCCAGCCGGTTGGCAACATCCTTGCGAGAGCCGATCTCGGTCGCGTGGGTCTGGATGAAAGCGACGATCGGATCCTCGGAGACCGTCCGCCGCCGGCGAGCCAGAATATCTTGCAGCATCGCTTGCAGGTCATCGGGTCGGAAGGGTTTCTCGATAAAGTCGAGGGCGCCGACCTTCATGGCTTCGACGGCGGTCGGTACGTTGCCATAGCCGGTGATCATGACAACGTCGGCCCGGCAACCCTGCGCCTTGAGCTGGCGCAGGCATTCGATGCCATCCATGCCAGGCATTTTGAGATCGAGCAGGACAACGCGATAGTTGCTCTGCGCGGCCAGAATCAGGGCTTCTTCCGCGAGACCGGCTGTGTGGACCTCGTATCCCAGCGTCTGTAGAACGCGGGAGCACAACTCGCGGAGCGAGTCGTCGTCGTCTACAACGAGGATGGGGCCGTCGTCGAGAGAATCGTTAGCCATGGTCTGTTGTTGGTCGCTAATCTGCGTCATCTTGAGGGGTATATCCCGGTTAGCATGCGTACCAAGAAACACGCCGCTACGAACAGCGTCAACCGGCAGATCCCGGGGTTGCCTGCTGTGCTCGCATCGGGACATTCAGGTAAATGTCGCGTAGAGTCAGCCGAATCGACGTGTTGCCGATCACACACCATCCTTCTGATCATGAACCGCCATGGATCGGGTTGCGCTCTCACACGTAACCAGACCCGGAGCAGCGCACTCCCCGGAAAGGCAAACCCCTGTTGAGCGACGGATCTGAATACAGCGCTCGCCAAGCGCGCCGAACGACCCGTCAGTCGACGGGAATCGTCATCCCCGTCTATCTGCCGCCGGGCGCCGATCATCGCCTGCAGCTGGAATTGCTGGCAGACAATGTCGAAGCCTGCGTGGCCGCCGTCGACGATCCGCAGGTGATCTGTCTGGCTGCTGACGGCCCCGACTGTGGCGGTGAAGAGGTTTCCCAGCTGGCCTGTACATATGGTGTGTCATCGACGGTAGGAGATCGGAATCGCGGCAAACTCAGTGCGCTGCGACACGGGGTTGATCGGTTGTGGGATCGCGCCGATCTGAAGTGGTTGGCTGTCATCGACGCGGATGGTGATCACTTCGCCAACGAATTGGCCAATCTCACGCGGGCGGGGTTGGCGACACAGCAGCGGTGTCAGATCCATGACATTCTCGTCATCGGTCGCCGCACGAGTCGGCACCGCCCGATGGGCTGGTTGCGTGGCGAACTGGAAGAACTGGCCGATCGAGTGCTCCTCGATGCGCTGACCTATGCAGCGGCAACCACGGGACGTCCCCTGCGCCTGGAGGCAGTGACGAGCATCGAGGAGTTTCCGGACTTCCACTCCGGCTTCAAGCTCTTCACCCGTAACGTGGCCGATGCGGTCTTTCGGCGCGCGCCGCAGCTGTGCGATGTCGATGAAGACGCCTACTACCGTCACGGCTGCGAGGCGGTGATGACACTCGAGGCTATGGAGGCGGGGGCGCAGCTGGTATCTGTGCAGCGCACGACGTTCAACGAACAACCCGTGTCGACTTTCGGTCAGCTGCAACGCGACCGTCTGGTGGCGGACAAGATGATCTGGCCCTGCCGCCGCCTGGGTATTCCACCGATCTTTGTCGCGCAGTGGCTGCGCAATCACGTCCCGAGGCTTCTGCTGACGACGCTGGCGCCTGAGGGCAAGCAGGAGTTGCTTACCATCTGCAACCTGATAGCTCAGGCCCTCGATCTTACTCCTTTCGAGTCGGATCTGACCGACGGACCCCTCTTCGTGTGACGCCCCTCATGTGGGGGCCACCGGGTAGATATCCAAGTAGATAGATGGCGAAAAACCACGAATCTTACGGCCTCATCGGCAATAGCCAGCCGATGCAGCAACTGCTGCGGTTGCTGGAACGGATCGCACCGACGCGTGCGACGGTCATGCTCTGCGGCGAGAGTGGTACTGGCAAGGCCTTGCTGGCCGAAGCGATCCACCGCGCCAGTCCGTGGGCGGCAGGGCCCTTCGTCACGGTGGACTGCACGAATATCCCGGCAAACCTCATGGAGTCCGAGGTCTTCGGCCATGAGCCGGGGGCCTTCACTGATGCTCGCCAACGAAAGCAAGGGCTGATCGAACTGGGTGCGGGCGGCACGGTCCTGCTCGATGAGATCAGCGTCTTGCCCGTCGAGCTGCAGGCGAAGTTGCTCGGCGTGCTGGAGACGCGGCGATTCCGGCGACTCGGTGGTACAGATGAGCACGAAACTGACACGCGGTTCCTGGCCGCCACAAATGAAGACCTGATGCAGGCGGTGGAAGAGGGTCGTTTCCGCGAGGATCTCTACCATCGACTGAATGTCGTACCTATGGAGATCCCGCCCCTGAGGGACCGCGGTGACGATGTCCTGCGGATCGCCGACCACTTCCTGGGTGAATACACACAACGACATGGCGTGGATGCCCGTACGCTGGGACAGAGTGCGATCCTGTTGTTGAGTGCCTACGCCTGGCCAGGCAACGTCCGAGAGCTGCGCAATGTGATCGAACGAGCCGTGCTGATGACGGATCGTGAGATCATCCGGGCAGACGATCTGGTCATCGATCGCCGAATCTATCGTTCAGCGCCGGGCGGGGCGGGGATCACCATCAGCGAAGAGGGAGACCTCACGGTGCGGTTGCCGGCCAATGGCATGTCGCTGGAAGCCGTTGAAAGAGAGGTTATTCGCGCCGCTCTGCGCCGGGCCAAGGGCAATGTGACCAAGGCAGCCCAGCTGCTGCAGATGAGTCGAGACACCTTGCGCTACAGAATCCAGAAATTCGAGTTGGGAGATTGAGCTCGGGGGAAATGCCCCACAATGTGGGGATATGCCCCACCGATTTCCTGCCCCTCAGCAGGCGCTCTGACGAGACATATAAGCACCCTCCCTAAGTAACTGTTTTTAATAGATTTGTGCGTGATACTACATAGTTGTGATGCAGATCACCAGACGGCACGATCGTTGCGTTGAATGTGTAACAGCACCATCGAATCGCCAAAGATCGCGCGGCAGGAAGCGTCATCATCTTGGCTATCGAGAAGACACAGAAAAGAAGTTGGCTATTTACGGGTCGTTTAACATATTGTTAGCCCGTTCCGAGCCGATAAGACAATTAGGGGCAGATCGGATCCCTCCGATACTGTCCTGGAAACACAACCCGAAAGGCGATCAGAGCCTTTCGCTTGGAGATTCATTGATGACTCGCTTTCGTAACCTGATGACGACCATGGCGCTGTTGCTGGCTGCCAGCGCCTACGCTCAGCCGTCGCTGACCGCACCCGATGTGGTTTTCTCGACGGGCGGTACTGGTCTGGTCGACATCAGCGTCAGCAACGCGCCCGCCGGCGATAACATCACCGGTGTCGACTTGTTCCTGCGCTATGACAGCGACGTGGCCAACGCCACGGACGTAGTGGCCAATGGTACCGCGACGGACGGGTGGAATCTCGCCTACAACATCGTAGAGGATGTGGCGGCCGGGAACATCGACGAAATCCGGATCTCCATGGCCAATGGGTCGCCCCTGGCTGTCCCGGGTTCGGGGACGTTGATCCAGATCGCCTTCTCCGTGGTGAGTGCATCAGCGCCGACCAACACCCCACTGACGTTCACTCTATCGGAGTTGAACGAGACCTCCGTCACGGCAACCGCCGGATCGATCGCGATCGGTGGCAGCACGTCACAGGTCAGCCTGTCCTCCAGCGTCGCAGTGGGTGGCGTGGTCACGGTGACCGTTGAAGATGCCGACCTGGCGGGCGGGGGCCCGATCACGGCGACTGTTACCAATACAGACAACACAGATTCTGAGACGGTAATCCTGACCGAGCAGGGCGCCGGCGTCTTCGAGGGCACCATCGTGACCCTCTACGGCACCGCCGCCAGCAGCAACAGCAAGCTGGATGTGCAGGCAGGTGACGACGTCACGGCCAGCTTCGATGACCCCTTCAATGCCAGCGGCGTTCCCCAGACGATTACGACGACACCGGGCGACATGAACATCACCGGCGGCTCAACGGCGACGATCGGCTTCACGCCCTCCGACGTCGATCCTGGTGAGGTCCTCACGATCACGGTCATTGACGCGGACCAGGCCGGCCTTGGACCGCTGGCGGCGACGATCAGCAATGACGACAATAGCGACACAGAGACCGTGACCCTGGTTGAGCAGGGCGCCGGCGTCTTTGAAGGCACGATCACGACGGCCTTCGGCACGGCTGCCAGCAGCAGCAACAACGAACTCGATGTTAAAGCGGGTGACGATGTCTCCGCCTCCTTCGATGATCCGTACTCCTCCACCGGTGGGCCGCTGACGGTTGGCACTACTCCCGGTGGCCTGACGATCAACGGTGGCGTTACGGCAACGATCGCACTGTCCCCTCCCGGCATTGATCCGGGTGAGGGTATCACCATCACCGTCACCGACGCAGGCCTGGCCGGTCAGGGGCCGCTGACGGCGACGATCAGCAATGATGACAACTTTGATACGGAAACCGTGACCCTGACCGAACAGGGCGCCGGCGTCTTTGAAGGCACGATCACGACCGTCTTTGGTACTGCCGCCAGCAGCAGCAACAGCAAGCTGGACGTGCAGGCTGGCGACGACGTCAGTGCTTCTTTCGAAGATCTCTTCGACGTCGACGGTGGCCCACAGACGATCGGGACGACACCAGGAAGCCTGACCATCGGTGGTGGTACGACGGCGACGATGTCGCTCGGACCGACGACGCTGAGCCCGGGTGACGACATCACCGTTTCCGTCGTCGATCTGGACGAGATCGGCCAGGGACCTTTGACGGCAACGATCACCTCGTCCACGGGTGACACCAAGACGGTGACGCTGACTGAGGCACCCTCGCCGCCAGCCGCAGCCGGAACCTTTATCGGCACGATCACGACCGTCTTCGCCACTGGTGGCAGCCCGAGCAGCCCCTTGTTCGGCATCGCCCCGGGCGCGACGATCACCGCCGAGTATCTTGACAACTTCAATGCAGAAGGCGGCAGCGAGACCATCAATCCGCCACCGGGCAACGATCTGACGATCACCGGCGGTAACGATGGCACCTTGACTGCCAGTGACGGCGTTCAGGCAGGTGGCACGTTAAGAATCCAGGTCGCGGACCCAGACCTGAACGACAACGCTGGCGTCGCTGAGACCGTGCTGGTGACGGTGCGCAATCTCGATGTGGCCGGTGAAATCGAGTCGGTTACCCTGACGGAAACGGGCACCAACACCGGGATCTTCCAGATCGCCGGTGGTCTGGCAACCAGCACTTCCAGCACACCAGGTGACGGCGTGCTGCAGGTCAGCCCTCAGGATGACATCGAGGTCGAATACGTCGACGTGCTGACCAACTCCGGCGCCACGGCGACATTGATTGAGAACGTCTATGGCGCCCTCTGGGGTGATACCTCGGGGAATGGCACCGTGCGAGCTCTCGATGCTGGTCTGATCCTGCAGGAGAACGTCGGTGCCGTCACTTTCAGTGCCTATCAGACGCTGGTCGGTGACGTCAGTGAGCCCGGTGTGGGTGGCATTCCTCTGAATGGCTTCGATGCCGTGCTGATTCTCCGCTACGTCGTCGGTCTTGAAACCAGCTTCCCCGACGTCGAATCGGGTAATCCGGTTCATCCCTACAAGCGTGCAGCCACAGGCCGCCGCCTCGCTCTTGGTGAGCCGGAGCTGATCGATGGACGTGTCCAACTGTCGTTGCTGGTCTCTGAAGCAGAAGACCTGGTGGCAGGCAATCTGATCCTCGGTTTTGACCCGGCTCAGATCCGCATCGCCGGTGTTACAGGCTCAGAACTGACCGGTGCCTTCGAGGTTGCAAGCAACGTCGTCGACGGGAAGTTGCGTATCGCCTTTGCCGGCACCGAAAGCCGAGGCACGGGCCAGGGCAGCATCCTCCACATCACTATCGAACCCCTGGCAGACGTGGCGTTGACGTCGGCCCTGCGGATCGATTCGGCCAGCCTCAACGGTGGCCTGTCGCCGGTCGAAGTGGTGAGTTCGCCGGCCGCCCTGTCGTTGCCCAAGGCCTTCGGCCTGAGCCAGAACTGGCCGAACCCGTTCAACCCGGAGACGCAGATCAGTTACAGTCTCTCGCAGGCCAGCCAGGTGACGTTGACGATTTACGACGTGGCCGGTCAGACCGTGGCCACCCTCGTTCAAGATCACCAGGCCAGTGGCGACTACACCATTCGCTGGAACGCTCGCAATGATGCCGGTCAGTCAGTGGCATCAGGCATCTACTTCTATCGTCTTGACGCGGGGTCCATTACCATGACGCGCAAGATGTCGCTCTTGCGATGAGGCGGGCCCGCACCCTGCGGTGCGGCGAGAGAGGAACGCCGTGAAAAAGATCTCGGCCCAGTCCGGGACCTGGCGCACAGCGAGAGAGGCCATCAAGCGCCCTCTCTCGCTGTGCGCCGTTCTCGTCCTTCAAGCACTTGCCATCGGTGCGACCGATGCGGTCGAGGTGTCCCTGCCGGCGATAGAGATCGCCGCCGGTGAGACGGCCCTCGTGCCGTTGACGCTCAGCGGTGTCGAAGCAGGCACTGAGATCTTCTCACTCAATGCCGATATCCGTTTTGACGCGACGGTACTGCCCACGACCGGTTTCAGTGCTGATCGACGTTCAAGTCTGACATCATCGTGGAGCCTGGCCGCCAACGCCCGGCTTGCACCGGACGGTGAGGCAGCTGATGGCCAGTTGCTGATGGCCGGGGCGACGGCTTCGGCGGCCATCACCGGCGACGGTACAGTTCTCTTCATCGACATCACGGTCCCGGAGGGTGCGACACCGGGAACGAGTTCGCCGCTGCAGATCGCCAGCCTGTTTTTCAATAATGGTGAACCGGCAGTAACTACCGTTGATGGTTTGGTCACCATCGTTGGTCCCCGGGTGAAGGCTGACTTCACCGGCCATCCTCTGCAGGGCCCGGCGCCGCTTGAGGTCCGCTTCGAAAACCTCTCCTCAGAAGATGCCGAGACCTTCGCCTGGGATTTTGGCGACGGCGGCACGGCAACGACGGCCGGCCCACGGTATGTCTACGAGACGGACGGCACATACAGCGTCAGCCTGACAGTGACCAGTGCCAGCGGCACCGACACGGAGGTGAAGACCGACTATATCACCGCCACGCCTGATCTGCAGCCACCAGCGATCGTCGAAGGGCCGGTGATCACCAGCATTTCTCACAACAGTGCCCATGCTGGTTGGGTGACGAATGAAGAGGGCACCAGCGAGGTCGACTATTGCGGCCTGCGTTTCCGTCCCCTCATTGGCAGCGTCAGCGAGATCGTCGGTGGTCTCTCCGACGACCTGGACGATGGCGATGAAGATGGCGTCGCTGAGCGTTTGCAGCGGGGTGAGTTGAGCCACTTCACTACGAACAGTCAGCTGCCCATCAACTGCGAACGTATCGTCGTGGATACGCTGACGCTGAACCACGGTGTCCCTCTCGAAGGCCTGCGCACGGCGACCTTCTATATCTACCGGGTCCGCTCGATGGATGCCTCTGGCAATCCCTCCGCCTGGAAGGGTGGATTCTTCGTTACCCGGCTGCGACCGGATGATGATCCACCGCGCATCATTCAAGGGCCCCATGTCACGGCGACGCCGGAACGAGCACAGATCCGGTGGACGACGGATGAGATCAGCAACAGCTTCGTGCAATTGTCGACAAATGCTGACTACAGCGACGACGAGCGCGTCCTCATCGACGAACTGGTCACGACGCACGAGGTCTGGGTCGACGCCCAGCCGGGAACACGCTACTACGTCCGAATCCGCTCCACCGATGCTTCGGGCAACAGCTCCGCGCTGAAGAAGACCCGATTCCGCACGCCCAAGGAAGATGACGACCCGCCCTCCTTCATCGGCGTGCCCATCGTCACGCGCCGCACGGCTTCCCAGGCCGTCATCGTTTGGAACACGCAGGAAGCGGCTACTTCTCGCGTCGAGTATGGAATCACCGAAGACTACGGCTCCTCCGTCGGCGATGAGCGTCTCCACCACCACCACCAATTGGTGCTCAGCGACCTCACGCCCCGGACGGTCTATCACTACCGCGTACAGTCGACGGACGCCAACGGCAACGAAGCCACCAGTCGTGACCTGAGTTTCATCACCGCCGCCGAGGATGATCACGAGCGACCGCGGTTCCGGCTGTTGCCCTATGTCCTCAAGACGCTGCACGATCGCGTAATCATGGGATGGGAGGGCAACGAGGAGGCCCGGGCCGTTATCGAGTGGGGGCAGGACCCAGACTTCGGCGACATCTTTGAAGTCGCTGAGCCGCGCCGCGCCCACCAGCACACGCTGACCGGGCTGGCCCCCGGCACCCTCTACCACTGTCGCGTGTTGATGACCGACCTGTCGGGCAATGGCCCGACGGCTTCCGAAGAATTCACCTTCCGCACGGCCAGCATCATCGATACACGGGCACCGGAAATCATTGGCCAGCCCCGCGTCGCACGGCGCACGGATACCCAGATCAGTCTCGAGTGGTCGACGGACGAGGTCAGTGACAGTCGTATCGAATACGGATTGTCGGCTGAGGCCCTCGACCTGCAGGTCAGCGATGATGAGCCAACGCGTCGCCACCGTCTGACCCTGACCCACCTGCTGCCGGGCACGACGTACTATGTCCAGGTCTTTTCCACCGATTCAGATGGCAATGAGGCGAACGCCGATCTGTTGACGGTGACGACTCGCAATGATGATGACCGGCTGGCCGTGCGCATTCTGTCGGGTCCGGATGTCGTGACACGTACCTCCACTGCATTGCTGGTCGAATGGCTGACGGATCGACCGGCAACGAGCACGATCGACTACGGCACGACGGTCAATCTCGATCGCGAGGCGGTCCTGACCGGTTACCGGCGCAATCACCGTGTGATGCTCACTGGCCTGGACGCCGCCACGACCTACTTCCTGCAGGCTGCCTCCGGGGATGATCGTGATGACGGGACGGTCAGCAGCCGCGTGCTGGCTGTCACCACACGGGCCGAAACGGACAACCAGCCACCGCGATGGCGGCACGTGCAGGTTGAGCGGGTTACGGCAGGTTCGGTCCTGCTTAGTTGGCGCACCGACGAACCGGCCGGTGGATGGGTCGAGGTTGGTGACCGTGAAGGAGACTACGACCGGGATTTTGGTGACGAACGACTCAAACGACGCCACCAGGTACTGATCACGGGACTCGATACGGACACGCAGTATCACTACCGGCTTCGCGTCAGTGATGCCACCGGCAACGGACATGTGAGCGACGACCGACGCGTACGGTCGGGCAAGAATCGGGACGAGCAGCCACCTCATTATGTCGAGCGTCCCGTCGTGGTAACCTCCGATGCATCCGCAACATTCATCTGGCGCACTGATGAGCCCTGCTTCGGTGCCGTTGCACTGGGCACGCAGGCCACGTTGGGCACAGCGGCCGAGGAGTTGTTCGAGGTTGAACGACTCGGCAATGAACACCGGGTCACGGTCACAGGCCTGCAGGCCGGGATACGATATCTGTTCGCCGTGCTCTCCACCGACGTCGCTGGCCATACTTCCGTATTCGGTGAACGTCGTCGAGGTGCTGCGCGCGTCGTGCGGCCCGACGGTGATGACTTCGGTTTCACGACGGCCACCACGCAGGATGTGACGGCCCCGTCCTTCGTGGATGGGCCACGTGAACTGTCTCGCAGCGACAGCGATGTGTTGATCGGGTGGCAGACAGACGAAGTCAGCGATACGCGTCTGTTCCTCGTAGGTGGGGATGGCGAAGAGACGCTGGTGGAGTTTGTCGCCGGACACGACTTCGACCACCAGGGCCTGATCACCGGTCTGTCGCCTGCCACCACATATCAGTTGATCGCCACCTCCACTGATCCCAGTGGCAATGGCCCAACTCGCAGTGCGCTCTACACCTTCACGACCCGCACGAATGCGGACACGGACGCACCCAGGTTCACGACCCCTCCTGCCATCCTTGGCTTGACCGACCAGGCTGCGACCCTGGCATGGGCTTCCAATGAGGCGGCCACGGCGGTTGTGCATTTCGGCACCGATGAACTTGATCAATCCCTGGCCTTGGTCGATCCGGCGGTGGAGGGACAGATCCAGCTGACGAATCTGACACCGGCTACTGCGTACCGTGTGCAGATCGCTCTGGACGACGGCCCGGGCAATGGTCCCTTTTCATCTTCGGTCATCTCATTCACCACTTCCGGCGTCGCGGACCTGTCGCCGCCGTCCTTCACCATTCTGCCTCGTGTGGAGGCCTTGTCTCCTGAAGCGGCGACGATCAAGTGGTCGACGGATGAGGGCGCGGACGGTTTCGTGGCGATGGGTATCAGCGTCGATGATCTGAATCGAAGTTTCGGTCTTGGTGACAGCGAACGAGACCACCAGGTGAGACTCACCGGTCTAGAGCCAGAGACTCAGTATTTCTACCAGGTCTCGTCCGTTGATTCGTGGGGGAATGGGCCGACCCAGGGCGGTGTGTCTTCCTTCATCACCCCGGTTGCCGCCTCTGCGTCGGCAGCGCCGGCAGGCTTGTCGGCCTCGATTGGCGCAGGCAGTGTGCGGCTCCATTGGGATGCACAGGACACGGATGCAGGGACGAATGTCTACCGGGCGACCGGCGCGGATGGATTTGAGCTGGTAGCGGGTCCCGTGGTCGGCCAGACCTACACTGATCATGGGATGATCGACGAAGGATTGTATCGGTATCGTCTCACGTCGGTGAATGTCGCCGGCACCGAGTCGACGCCCTCGCAGAGCATCGATGTGGATGTGGTGCTGACGGCGGGTGATTTTGATGGGGATGGTTTCGTCGGCTTTGAGGATTTCTTCCTTTTTGTCGACGCACTGGGCCGAAGGGCGGGCGAGCCTGCATTCGATGCTCGCATCGATCTGGATGCAGACGGCCAAGTAGGTCTCGAAGACTTCTTCCTGTTCGCTGAACTCTTTGGCAAACGATATGGCAGCGCTCGTCGCGTACCGACGCAACCTGCTCTGATGCTGCCGGGCGTGGTGCTGACATCGGAAGCCCCATCGACGGCGAACTCGACGGCCTACCGCGTGATCATGGAATGGCCCGTACCGTCCACCTCGTTCGCTCTCGATCTTCGCTTCGACCCTGACGCTGTGCGGTTTGCGGGTACGGATGATTCGGACATTCTCACACTGACCGCCGATGACGGTCGCCTGCTGATGGCGGGTCGGACCGATGTCTTGCGGCCGACGGCCATGCATTTTGAGACTTGGCCTGGAGCGAGACTCGGCGCCATCCGAATCGTACAGGCCCGCGGCACGGCCATCGACGGGCGTCGCTGGGCCGCATCACAGGTCAGCGAACTGCATCTGCAGCCCTCGCGCGTGGCGTTGCTGACCAATCTGCCCAATCCGTTCAATCCGAGCACGAGCCTGCGTTTCCAACTGCCGACAGCAGCCAAAGTACGACTGTCGATCTACGATGCCATAGGCCAGCGAGTGGTCACCTTGTTGAACGGTGAGGAGTACGCTGCCGGGTTTCACCAGATGACCTGGCACGGTCAGAACCAGGCGGGTCGACCCGTCGGCAGTGGCGTCTACTTCCTGGTCCTGGATGCGGCCGGTCGACATGAGGTCGGCAAGCTTCTACTGCTGCGATAGCCAAGGCAGATGATGATGGGTGGCTGGCACCGAATCTCGACTGCACAACGACTCCTTCTGAGCCTCTGGGTCCTGTGTGCCCTGCCCGCCATGGCGGTCGATGTGTCGTTGCCGGATACCTCTGTCGGCTACGGCACCGCGGTGGTACTGCCTCTGCGCCTCACCAACGTCGCCCCGGAAGGTATTGTCGCTGTCGAATTCGATATCGCCTTCGATCCTCAGGTTTTCATCCTCGACAGTCTGAGCACGGTCGGCACCGGGCTGAGTAGCTGGTATGCCGACAGTGTGCGCACCGGCGGGGCCAGTGGTGATACGCTTCGCTGGTTGGCGGCGACGGATACCCTCACCATCAGTACCGATGGCGTCGTCCTCTGGCTGTACGGCCACGTTGTCGATCGACGCGTTTCCACGACGACACCTCTGGCCCTACCACATGTCGTTCTGAACGACGGTTCGCCGCCGACGGTTGTTGATGAAGGCTCCATCACGCTGCTCGGTGCGGATGCGGTTGTGGCTGCTACGCCAGAACCGGTCAGCCTCGACGGGACCATCAATATTCAGGTTACCGACACGGACGCTGATACCAGTGGCGTCGCCGATGCGGTTGAGATTCGTGTGACGGGCAATGGTGACACGGAAACACTGCTGGCAACCGAGTCAGGTGTCGCGACCGGTGTCTTCAACGCCGCCATCGACGTTGTCCTCGGGGTGACGCCGATCGTTGAAGACGGCCAGATTCAGGCCTTCGCCAATGTGACCATCAATGTCTGTTTCACGGACTCCATCGATGCCGTTGGGGCGACCATCGAACGCTGTGCTGCAGTCCAGGTGTTCGGCGGTGACGATGGAGAACTGACTTCGACCGTCGTCCTGCAACCGGGTGACGCACTGCACGTGCGTCTCGAAGACACGGACCTGGTCACGCTGGACACGGCGGATGTCACCATCGTCAATGGCCGCACCGCCGAGAGCGAAGCGGTCAGACTGCCCCAAACCGACGACGGTGGTGGTGTTTTCTACGCGATTCTGCTCAGCAGTTTTGGTGCCACAACCGGTGCCAACAACGACGGCGTAATGTCAGCCCAGAAAGGCGACAGTCTCTTCGTCAACTACTCTGACGACTACACCGCCCTCGGTGACACCGCCACGGTCACCACCTTCACCATGGCTGTCGACCCGCTGGGAGATGCCAGCGGCAATGGCAACGTGCGCGGCTACGACGCAGCCCGGATCCTGGATCACTCCGTTGGCGCCATCACCTTGGTTGGCTTGGACTCCTTAGCGGCCAACCTCGATCTGCAGGCGCCCTTCGGCCCGATCACTGCCTTTGACGCCAGTCTGGTGCTGCAGTATCGCGTCGGCCTGATCGCCCAGTTTCCTGTTCAGCAGAAGGAGGCCGACAATCACCCTCAGCCCGAAACCGGATCCAGTAGCAAAGTGGCGCCACGATACCTGCCCGTGGCACTGCAACGGATGCCGAACGGCTGGCTCCTGGCCATCACAGGCGACGCTGAGATCTGGTCTGGCCAGTTGGAGTTAGACGAATACGAAGGTGAGATCCTTGCCGGTCCAGCGCTGCAGGGATCGATGCTGACACGTCACGACAATGGCGAGACATCGCGGCTCGCCTTTGCCTCGGCCCAGCCGGTACCGCAGGACGAGGTGGTCCTCCAGCTGATCGGGGATGAGAGACCCCGGCTGCATCACGTCGTCTTCAACGGCGGCCAGATACTTGGAGTCATCCAAGAGGAGGTTTCTATTGCGGCCACGACGCCGGTCGCCTTTATCCTCCACCCGGCCGTGCCGAATCCGTTCAATCCGACCACCCACATTCGCTACGACCTGGATGCTGTGGCGCACACACAACTCGTCATTGTCAACGCCCTTGGCCAGCAAGTACGCCGTCTCGTGGATGCGGTCCAGACGGCCGGTTCTCACAGCGTTGTCTGGGATGGCCGGGACGAGGCGGGTCGGCTCCTGGCGGCAGGGATCTACTTTCATCAACTAGTTTCTGGGGACCGGTCGGCGACGGGGAAGATGGTGTTAGCAAAATGAGACGTCGATTCCTCGCAATGGTCTGTGGTGTGCTTCTCCCACTGGTGTTGTCAGCAGATACCATCGATCTGAGTGTGACCTCCGGAGACCTCCACGTGTTGGGGCCGGCCGCCAACGCATTTATCGGGGCTTCCGTAACGCAGGGAGACATCAATGGCGACGGCTTGGGCGACCTGGTCGTGGGTGTCCCCTTTGCCTCACCTTCGGGGCGGCCGCAGGCGGGCGAAGTCTACGTCGTCTACGGCGACTCCAACCAGGCACCAAGTCTCGATCTGTCCATCGCTGCTGGACTCCTCGTCATCCACGGTGATCTCGACGGAGGCCAGTTGGGATGGCCCGTCGAAACTGGGGATGTCAATGGGGATGGGTTTGACGATATCATCGCCGCGGCGACCAAGGCCAGCCCTCCGGGAATAATCAAGGCGGGCCGAGCGTATATCATTCACGGTGGTGCCACTCTGGCCGACACGATTGACCTCCGTTCCACGCCAGCTGATGTGACGCTGACCGGTGGTATTGATCACGAACTCGGCTCTGCCATCGCCACAGGCGATGTCGATGGGGATGGTCTGGACGATCTAGTAATCTCCGCGTCTCAGGCGCCGTCCTACGGCCTGACCCAGGCAGGACGCGTTCACATCATTTATGGTCCGTTGAATACCACGTATGACCTCGATTCGTACTCTTCAGCAGACCTCGTCGTTCTGGGTAAGGCAGCAAATGAGGATCTTGGCACGGATCTCGAAGTCGCCGATTTCGATGGCGATGGTTTCGCTGATGTCATCATGGCCGCTTTCGAAGCCGACGCCGGTCTCTTGCTGAGAGCTGGTGAGGTCTATGTCCTGAAGGGCAGCCCAGATTTCGCCCATACGGCCTTCGACCTGGCTGTTGTGACACCCCGGGCGACGGTGGCAGGAAGTGCTGCTTTTGATCAGGCCGGCTACTCGGTCGCTGCAGGTGACATGAACTACGACGGCGTGCCGGATCTTGCGATCGGCGCCAGCCGAGCTGCACCCGACCCGAGTCGCGCAGCATGTGGTATCGTCTATCTCCTCGACGGCGACGATCTGACCGGCACGATCAGCCTCGCTGACAGTACCAGCGTACTGACTGAAATCTGGGGAAGCAATCCTGGGTGGCGTTTGGGTAGTTCGCTCGAGATCCTGAATGCCAACGGCGATGGCATGGAAGACCTCCTGATCGGAGAGACCTCGGCAGCGGTACACGGTCCGGTCACAGGCAGCGTCTACCTCATCGCAGGTGATCAGCAGCTTCCCGGGACCATCGACCTGAGTGTCGTTGGAGCTGATCGAACGATCATTGGCGCCATGGGAGGCGACAATACTGGCTTCGATGTCGCTGGTGGTGACATCAATGGTGACGGGGTCGACGATCTGATCATCGCGGCTCCCTCGGCAACGGGAACCGCTGCGGCCTCTGGCCAGGTGATCGTGATCCATAGCCCCTTGCCCAATGTCGACATGTCATTCCACGATACGACGGGTTTCTACGACACGTCGGTCTCTGTGCCCCTGCAAGTCGATCAGACGACGGGCCTGAGGATGGTTGAGGTCGACCTCGATGTCGTCTACGACGGGGATATCGTCACCTTCATCGAACACGATACGACAGGCGCCCTGGTTGCTGGCTGGGACACGCTCATCGTCACCCCCATACCGGGTGGGGCCCCCGAGGATCCAGATACCATAAGAGTGCACGGCCGTACGCTGGGTGCATCGTCCACGACGAGCGGCAGTTTTCTCGACCTATCCTTCGATGTGACAACGATTCGCGCGCCTGATTCGGCTGCCTTGGGGATCGATTATCTGTTGTTCAATGGGGGCAGACCCGAGTGGAATGACCTCACGGCGGGCCAACTCGTTGTTGTTGGGACCGACACGGATCTGGCAGTGACGGTGATATCGACGCCGGGCGACACGGTGCGCGTGAGAGCGATCGACCGGGATGTCAACCTCGACGCAAACGCGATTGAAAGCTTCGTGGCCACGACCACGAACCCACGCACCGGTGAGACTGAGACCCTGCAACTGGTCGAATCGAGCGTCGATGACAGTGTCTTTTTTGGAGAATTGTTCACTCTGGGTGCACCGGCTGCTGGCAGCGATGAGGATGGCGTCATGCACGTTGCCGATGACGACAGCCTACTGGTGAGCGTCACCGACACACTCGACGCGGCTGGCGCCGAGACCCTGCGTCAGAAGGATCATCTTGTCATCGATCCCCTGGGTGATGTGGATGACAACGACGCTTTGCAGGCTTTTGATGCCAGTCGCATTCTCGCCCACGCCGTGGGCCGGCTCAACCTGAGTGGTCGTGATTCATTGGCTGCCAATGTCGATGAACTGGCCCCGTTCGGGTCAATCGACTCCTTCGACGCCATGCTGGTGATCCAGCGAGCGCTCGGGCTGATCGATCGCTTTCCTGTCCAGGCTGACAGTGCGGCCAACCATCCCCAGCTCCAGCTCGGTCTGCCGGCCCCCAAGATCCTGCCGGAAGTCGTGGTCCTCACCTGGGAAATGGACGGGGTAGATCTCGTGCTGAAGGCCGACGAACGTCAGGGCCTGTTGGCAGGTGATCTGCAGATTGAAGGCCTGCCGGATGTCGCAGCCGTCCTTCCCGCGGCGGACCTGCTGGACGCCCAACTCGTCCACCACCGCGACGAAGGCCGATTGATGATCGCCCTGGCGATACCCCAACCTGCACAAGGGCCGGGGGAGTTGCTCCGCATCGGTCCCAGACCCGGCATGATCCTGCCAGAGACGTCTCAGGTGATCCTGGAAGGCCAATTCAACGGCGGTCTGCTCGGGTTACGGACCCAGGTCGCGTCATTGGGCTCGACTTCCCGGCCTCGTGTGCTGCAACTACATCAAAATCATCCGAACCCATTCAACGCCGAAACCACGATCCGTTTCGACCTTCCACAGGAAAGTCCTGTTAGGCTGTCAGTATATAACAGCGTGGGTCAGCACATCCGTACACTAAGTGATGAGATACGTCGCGCCGGGAACCACCAGATCGTGTGGGACAGCAGGACCGACGACGGACATACCGTGGCCAGCGGTACGTATGTGTATGTCCTTGAGAGTGATGGCCAGCGCATCGCGCGGCAACTCCTTCTTCTGAAGTAGTCTCCCAGTGCCCAAGCAATCTGGCCAGAGACACTAAAGCTCACCCCCCGAAACGCCGATATACCGAAGAGAAACCTTTGTGTTTTCTCCCCGTGATCCAGATGGGTCACCAAGGGCACGGGATGTATGCGTCCGGACACGTGTGCCTCGAGTGCTCCGAAAGCAGCAGGAGTCAAGGATGTCTACCGGCTCGATCATGTCGGCTGTCGTACGGCGTGGTCTGACGTGGATGGGACGTGGTCTCATCTTCGGAATCGCCGCGACGGGACTCGTCGTCGGTGGTGCCATCGGCCAACTCGTCGTCGCCTACGTCCTGGGCTGATTCGCGCGGGTGGAGATGGGACGATGATGACACCGGCACTCACAGCTCTGCAAGGTCGCGCCGTTGTGCGTTTCGTCGCCAGTTTCGTTGCCTGGCTGGCGGGGTTTGCCATTGTGTTCGAATTCAGTCGCGACGCCTGGGTGAACCTGTACATGGTGCCCCTGACCCGGCTAGCGCGCCTGGCGCTGGTCCTGTTCGGGCTGCCCGCACGCATAGTGGAGACGGAGGCGGCGACCGCGTTCTGTCTGCTGCAAGTGGAAGGTATCGTGTATCGCGTCACTTTTGAGTGCACGGGGATCTTCGCCCTGTTTCTCTGCATGGCCTGTATCCTCGCCTTCCCGACTCAACGCCAGATTCGATTTCAGGGCCTGGCACTGGTCATTCCGGCTTTCCTCGCTTACAGCGTCATGCGTCTCATCATCCTCGGTCTCGTCGCACACTGGTCTCCGCAGCACATCGACCTGTTCCACTTGTATATCATGGTCGTCGCCAATGTCGGCTTTGTGCTGGCATTGTGGCTCTACTGGCTTCAGTCGGCCGTTGAGGCGCGCCTGCCGTGACCGCGTCCCTCCACTTCCTGCTTCGATTCGTCGCTGCCTCCAGCCTCGGGATGGGACTCTGGCTCTGGTGTGGGGTAGACTATCTGGGGTTGGTGACACCCGCCGTCAACATCTTGGCCCTGTGGTTGGACGCGCCCTTTCAACTGATGCTGGAGGGGGAGCGGGTGCTCTACGCCTATTACCCGGTAGAGGGCCGATCATTCAGGGTGATGGCGACAGGACAGGAGTCGATCTATCTCAATCTGGTCCCTTTTGGGGCAGTATTTGCCGCCATCCCGGGTCGGTCTGCTTCCTGGCGTCTCGGCTGGGCTGGGGTGGCCCTTGGCTTGCTGTGGATGACCCACATCTCGAGCTTCTATGTTGGTGGCCATGTCGCCTTGTGGCAGTTCGCCCAGAGCGGGCCACAGGCTCTATCCCTGGCACAGCCGTTGGCTCCATGGCTTCCGGCGAGCCGGGGCCAGCTCTACTTAGATGTTTTGCGCACGTGGAATCTGTGGGGTCGGTATGGTCTGTGTGTTCTGATGTGGATTGTCGCCAATGCCCAACCGGTGCCATCAACGGTGAGCGTCGTTCGTCCCGCTGTCTGGCGCCTGCGTCACTGGACTCTCCGCCCTTCGACCACCTGATAGCTCATCATTACAATCGGCGCGTTGTGACCATCCTCCCTCTCCCCTCAAGGTCAGTGCTCGTTCTGCTCGCAGCTCTGGCACTGTTGTGGAGCGGCTGCAGTGACGATTCCCCCCTGTTCCCTGCAAACGCCCCCCCGACAGCTGACGCAGGGTCGGATCGGCTCGTTGAAGCTGGCGAGCCGTCGCATCTGGATGGTAGCAAGAGCACCGACGAGGACGGGGTAGACCTCGACTATGCCTGGTCTCTTGTCAGTGGTCCCGCTTGGGTGGCGGTCCATGACGCGGACGGTCCGCAGGCTGAGGTGACACCGGTGGTTCCTGGTGAATATGTCTTTCGCCTCACAGTCTCGGATGCGGAAGGGGCCAGCGGACGTGATGAAGTGCATGTACTGGTGACCAGCCAGTCCTCGGGACCCATCAACGCGGCACCCAGCGCGGATGCCGGCAGTGACGGTCAGACATCGGTCGGCCTTGAGATCGTACTCGACGGAAGCAGCAGTGCTGACCCGGATGGCGACGAACTCCTCTTCGCCTGGGTGCAGATCTCCGGCCCTGCCGTGGCGATCGTCGAAGGGGAGCAGAGCCGTGCGCGGGTCACGCCCCTGGATGCCGGTGACTACGCCTTCCGCCTCACCGTGATCGATGCCCAGGGCGGTAGCGCACAGGACGTCGTCCATGTGACGGCGGCTCAGCCCATCGATCCGAATGGCAAACCATCTGCCGATGCCGGCAGTGACGTGATCATCTTTGTAGGTGAAACGGCAATACTGGATGCCAGTGCCAGCAGCGACCCGGAAGGTGATCGACTGAGTTTTTCCTGGATCCAACTCCAGGGGCCGGCACCGGTGCCTATCCTGGAAGCCGCCCAGGCCGTGGCGCAGGTCACGCCACCAGAACCGGGAGTCTACCTCTTCCGACTGACTGTTGCCGATGGTCTGGGGGCCAGTTCAACGGCTGAAGTTCAGATCACGGCGCGACCCGCGACGGGGCGTATCGACATTGAGGCCGTATTCGGCAGTGGGGTGGATGGATGATGCGCGCCCTGCCCCTACTGCTGTTGACGGTGTGTCTGCTGTCGTGTGGAGACCAGGATCGAAGCAGTGTGTCGGGTCCCGTCGTGCCCATGGCAGCCTTCAAGGTGGCACTGCAAGTTCCTGATTCCTTGTCTGCCAGTGTATCACGGGTGGCGTACGAAATCAGCGCTGTGGACATGGATACGTTGCGTGGTGAGCTGGTCTTCGGAACCGACGGCGTCGGTCGTGTCTCGATCGCCAACGTTCCTGCCGGCCCAAGTCGCATGATCAATCTGATGGCATATGATGCAGTGGGACAACTCACATTTCAGGGATCGGCAACTCACAATCTGGTACCAGGTCAGACCCTGGCCGCTCGCATTGTTCTGCAACCCGGTGAGCCAGAGCCAGAGCC
>JABHDC010000021.1 GCA_018673255.1 Gemmatimonadota bacterium | reverse complement strand
CGTGGGCTCAGGCTGAGGCCGGGATTTGCCCCGCCTGTGTTACGGCGATTCGAGAGCAGCCGAGGGAGCGGTGCCTTCGTTGTTCGTCGCCGTTGGGCACCAAGAGCACTGTGCCCTCAGGTTGCCCGACCTGCGCTTCCTGGCCTGTGGATTGCGGATATGAACGGGCCATCAGTCTCGGGTCATTCGATGGTCCTCTACGCGATGCGGTCCATGCGCTGAAATTCAAGGGGAACAGGAAGATCGGTCGGGTACTTGGGCAATGGCTGGGCGCATCGGAGTCCGAGTTCGAGGAACTCGATGCCCTGATCCCTGTGCCGCTACACCCTTCCCGGCAGCGTGATAGGGGCTACAATCAGGCCGAATTGATCGGCCGCGGATTCCAGCAGGCCAAGGAAACGTCACTCATCTCCGGGGCTCTGGTCAGGGCCCGGGCGACTGCTCAGCAGGCTCAGACGGCCAGTGCCGAGGAGAGGGCCCACAATCTGGCGGGGGCCTTCGTGGCTCGTGGGAGGGAGCTGGAGGCGATCCGCAGCGGGGGGATTGCGGGAGTCGTCGATGATGTGTTGACCACGGGCGCCACAGTCGATGCGTGTGGTCGGGCGATTCTCGAGGTCCGCCCGGATCTACGAGTGATCGCCATCGTGGCAGCGATCACGCCATAAGGTCTGGGCGGTGGCACAGGCTGGTGTGCAATTGATACCTTTCAGCGTTGAGGAGCACGTGAAGCCATGTCCGAGAGAAACCCGTCACACATGGCAGCCGAAGGGTTGGTGGCGTTGTGTGGTCGCTTTGGTATCGCGACGCTCTATGCTTTCGGCAGTCGAGGCCGCGAGGCCCTCGAGTGGAAGCACGGTCGTGTGGGGGGAATGCCTGGCGAGTCCGACGTGGATGTGGGCGTTCGTCCCGAGTCCGCACAGGCCTGGACGCTGGATGACAAGGTCCGTATGGCGATCGCACTGGAAGACCTGATGGGTTGTCGGCGCGTTGACCTGGTGGTTCTGCCGGAAGCCGATCCCTTTGTGGCGGCCGAGATCATTCGTGGCGAGCGTTTGTACGCACGGGATGAATGGGCAGCCGATGAGTACGATCTCTACGTGCTTCGCCGGGCGGGGGACCTGATTCCGCTGGAGCGGGAGCGTCTGAATCTGCTGTTGAGGAGCCAGACATGACGGCAGGAAAGGCATCCCGCAGGGCGATTGCGGATCGCCTTGAGATCGTCGTGCGATTGCTTGATCAGATCCGTGCGCTGCCTCTTGCAGATCGTGATCTGTTCTTTTCCGATGCGCGCAATGCCGCGGCGGCCGAGTCCAGTCTGTGGCGGAGTCTGGAAGCGTTGCTGGACCTGGGCAGGCACATTCTGGCCAAGGGGTATGGTGTTGGAGTCTCGGAATACAAGGGAATCGCTGACGAGTTGCGGCGTTGCGAAGTCCTGTCGGCTGATGACGCCGCGCTGTTGCGGATTCTGGCCGGATACCGGAACCGCCTCGTGCATTTCTACCACGAGGTGGCGTCAGAGGAGTTGTTCATCCTCTGCTCGGAGAAATTGGGTGATCTGGCGCGGATTCGTGACGCCTACGTGGGATGGGCGGGGGCCCATCCGGAGAAGCTGGACGAGACGTTGTAATCCTGTCGTGGTGGGCGTCCATGTTGGGTGGGTCGCTGGCACAGGTTCTTCGGCAATGGCTACCTTTGAGACATGAGACTCAGCGGAGATGATCAGCAGGCCATTCGCGACCTGAACGAAGAGCGACTTCCTGATGGCCCGAAACACTATACAGCCTCTGGTGAGGATCACCTGATGGGAAATAAGAGACCGCTGACGATCCCGGATCAGGACCGCGATCAGATCCGGCGTATTGTCATCGAGGGCTTCAAAGGATTTGATGTCCGCGTGTTTCTGTTCGGTTCTCAGATCAAGGGTAATGCCCATCTGGGATCGGATGTCGACGTCGCCGTCCTGTCGTCGCAGCCTCTGCCTATCGGGACGCTCAGCCAGGTGCGCGAGGCTCTTGAGGACAGCACTGTCCCCCAAGTTGTGGAACTGGTCGATTTGGGACAGACGGATACGTCGTTCAGGAATGCCGTGATTGGTGATGGTGAGGAATGGACCGACTGACGCAACGTCTTGATGTGGCTCGCAAGGCGTTTACCACATTTGCGGAATTGGTGGGAGAGGACGCGCCGGACGCCATTGTTCGGGATGCGGCGATTCAGCGAT
>JABHDC010000235.1 GCA_018673255.1 Gemmatimonadota bacterium | reverse complement strand
TGCACCAGGCAGTCTGCTACGCCTGCAGTCGCGATGGCGGCATTCACTGGCAGAAGGCCGACGGGTCATCGATCCAACTGCCGGCACGTCCCGAGGATATGGACACGCTGGCACGCAACGCATTCTCGCGTCACGAACCACTGCCACCACCCGAGATCAAACACGGTGGCATCGTGGTCTCGGCTTCAGGGCAGCCCTTCTTCTTCTACCTCCACCACACCCTGGCACCAGGGCATGTGAGTTTCGGGACCGTCGATGAGGAGGGCGTCATCAGGGAGCAGGTCGTCTCCCACCATTGGGAAGCGGAGTGGCCCAACATGCGGGCCCTGGGCTGCTGGTCGTCGATCCGCGCGGATGACACCATCTTCGCCCTCGTGCTGCTGGCGCCGCTCAATGAAGAATGGATCGATGGCCGCCCGACGCGGGCCATGAATCTTGGGGAACGGTCAGACCAGCGGCTCATCTGGCTGACCACAAAGGACGGTGGGGCGTCCTTCGACGTTTCCAGCTTCTTTGAGCCGGGATCGTCTTGCAATTGCCCGAGTCTGGAACGCCCCGCGGGGGCGAACACAGTTCCCGCAGATCGACGTCCGCAGGTCCTCTACTTCGATGGCACCAATGAATACCCGGGGGGTGGGGACTACTACGCGGAGGATCGGACCATTTCTCAGATCCTGGCCAGCGGCGGCTTCCGAGCCAATCACGTATGGCTGACGTAGTAAAAGCTCAGTCGCCCAGACACTGACTCACGACGTCCATGACCTCTTTGGCCACCGGCTCCTGCAGGGCCTCAGCCATATCTCGCACCGCCTGCCGCTTCAGCCCCAGCACCTTGAGCGCTGCCCTGTCGTATTTGATCTCCGCATCATTGTAGCCGAAGCCCATCTCGCTACACAGATTGTTGGCCACGTGGACGAGCGCCACGAGCGGCGAAGGTGACTCGCCCGGTGTGTGATGAAGAGCGACCGCTTCGACCAGTTCTTTGGTCATCTCCGCCTTCTGCATCATCATCTCGCTGATCTGATCGTGCGTCACCATACCACCGAGTTCGTTCTCCGCTTCGTAGAACGTGATCTCGTTGTCTTCCATCGTTTCCACGATGCGCTCGAACCAGTCGTAGAAGAAGAAACCCTGCACCGCCTTGCCGCAGTCGTGCAGAAGCGCCGCGATCCAGTAATCGTTGAAAGGGATCTTCTCTTCGAGTGTGACGAACTCACTGCCGTGCACCTTGTCGGCCACGATCGCACACGCTAGAGAGTGCCCCCAGAATCGACGCAGATCGAATTCGCTGGTCTCCGGTCGCACCATCGAGTTGATCAGTGCGATCTGTTGCGCAATGGCACCGACCTTCTTCATACCCAGTCTTGTGATCGCATCCTTGAGGGACGCCACGCCCTGGCCGGAGGCGCCGGCATTGGCCGCCGAATTGGCGACCTGCGTCAGCTTCAGGGCAATAGAAGGCTCGGAGTTGAGCAAGACCTCGAGATCAGACATGGTCGATTCGGGATCGCCGATCAGTTTCATCAAGCGACCAAGCACGGTGGGCAGACTGGGAAGGGTGTCGAGCTTTTCCAAGCGCTGCCGCATGCGCTCCTCGGGATTCTCGCCGAGTGAGGCGGAGCCGACCTGCGACTGCGTGAGACCACGCGATATGGTCTGGGCCAGACAGGTATCGTCCTGGCCAAAGGCCGACTCCCAGTCACAGACGTAGACGCCTTCGACTCCCTCGCACTGCTGGCGCTGCTCTGTAGCGATCCGCAGGGGCAGCAGGATGAACAGAGGCAGCGTGCCCTTCGCCGTAAGAATCGGTATGGTGCTGTTTACGCTGACGGGCTGGCCCTGTATGAGATAGACCGAGTGCAGCGCCTTCTTTTCTTTCAGGGCCTTCACCACGTGTCGCACATTCGTGATCAACTCGACCTCGAGACCGTAGCGATATTCCAGGGTCATCTGCAGGAATTTCGTCAGAACGCGCTCGGACTTCCCGCCGGAGCCCGGCACAATCAGCAATGCCGTCGGCTCGTCCTCTGCTGATTTGGTTTCTGTATCGTCCATGTATTCTGTTTCGGGGCGGGTTCGGGCTGGACCCGGCCAGTTGATGGCGACCTGCGAATGGTGAGTCCGCGTGGAGGAGAAGATAGGTCACAAACCTCACGCAGCGAAGTCAGAGGCTTGCCGCTGCACTGCCTGGGCATCTAGGTTGATGGTCTCTCCTATCCGGAAGGAATCGGTGACAGGATGATCCAGTTTGATGGCGACTTTGAGAATGCCAGTCTCGGGCAGGTCACCCGCCTGGCCGAGGATTGGTATCAGATCGGCCTGCGGCCGGACACGACGTACTGGACTCACTTCCGCGTTCGGGGCTGCAAGGGACGCAAGATCACCTTCAATCTGACATTCGTGTCCCGGACCCACGCCAACCGATGGGGCGTGCGCGACAGTGGGAACCCTGAGGATCCCGACTACACCTGTCGCAATCCGTATTTCAGCTGCGATGGAGAGACGTGGCACCACTTCGACGATGCCCAGACCTATATCACCGTGCCCAATACCGTCTCCTTCCGGCACAGATTCGAGGCGGACGAAGTCTTCATCTGCTACACCATCCCCTACACGTATTCGCATCTGCAGAGCTTCCTTGGCCGAATCGCTGAGCATCCGCTGGTACAGGTCGAGTCACTCGGCCCCACGCGGGATGGCCACGACACTCCCATCGTCACAGTAGGCCCGAATCCGGATGCCGAGGACGTACTGTTCTTCGTGTGTCGTGAGGATGGCGACGAGCCCACATCCAATGTCGCCCTGGAGGGGCTCATCGATCGACTCATTGCCGGGCAGGATGCGGCGGTCACGGCGATGCTGGATGGTTGTGTGCTGAAATTCGTGCCCATGGTCGCCATCGATGCCGTCGTGATCGGCTCACCCTATGGTGGTCCGTACGACGTCATGGCACGCCGCTGGCTCGACGCAGACCCCCTGCCGGAGATTGCGGCCATTCAATCCACGATCCGTGAGCTATTCCGCCGACGACGGCCATCTCTCGTCGGCAAGCTGCACGGGGGGCAGACCTACGACAATGCCCCAGTATGGGATTTTCGCATCTTCGACCAGACACTGCGCAAGCTACTGCCGAAGCAGGTCGCCCAACCACTCGCCCCGGACTGGAATCCCTACGTACGCGACGCGGTGCCCTGGGTACGGAAACTGACGATCATCGAGTCGTGGCTGCAGGAGGAATTCGACTTCTGGAATTTCTTCTCCGTCCACACCAATGGCGCAGA
>JABHDC010000234.1 GCA_018673255.1 Gemmatimonadota bacterium | reverse complement strand
GGAATACTGTCATTGCGACGCTTGTCTGGCCCTTGATGTACCGAAGGAGGGTGAACCCTTCGGCGACCACCTGTCCGATCGCTACATGTATCTGGCCAATCAGGCGCTGCGTGCGGCACGACAGCAGGTGCCCGATGCGCAGGTCACGGCGTATGCCTATGCCGTCACGGAGCAGCCCCCACGTCGTGAGCGGCTGGAGGATGGGGTTGTCCTGCAATTCGTCACGACGATGGCCGATCCCTTCGACGATGTGCGGGGGATCTACGATGGCTGGCAGGAGATGGGGGCGACGCAGTTCATGTTCCGGCCGAATGATCTGTGCGTCGAGTTGGGTTTGCCCCTGGGGCTGGAGAAACGCATCTGGGCGCATCAGCAGATCGCCGTGAGTCGTGGTGCGAAGGGCACCGATCATGACAGCGTCTACGGCTTCTGGACGGGCATGTCGGGTCTCACCTACTACGTGCTGGCTCGATCTCATATCGATCCGTCGCGGCCCTTTGAGGACTGGGTAGCGGAATACACGGCGACCTTCGGCGCCGCCCAGCCCGAGGTCGATGCGTGGTTCACACACTGGCGTCGCAAGTTCGAGGAGGTCATCCTGCCGGCCAACGGGGATACTCGGTCCGACGGTGGACGCGGCTTCCTGCGCTGGAATGGGCTCGGTGGCATCAGCACTCGCGTGCGTGAGTTCTACGACGAGTCTGATTTTGACAAGACGGACAGTCTGCTGGCGGTGGCAGCAAAGCGCGAACTGAGTGACGAGCAGCGACGGAATCTGCAGCGATTGCAGCTCGGCAACCGTCATAATCGCCTCACCTTCGAGGCCATGGAGGCCGTGAATCGCGCGGACACGGCAGACAGTCGATCGAAGGCCGAGGCCTTGCTGGCGTTCCGTCATGCCGTGCGCGACAGCCTGCGCGTGAACTGGCGTGTGCTGTTCAATACGCAGCATCAGATGGGCGATGCGACGGGGATCACGGCACTGCTCGTGGAGCCGCGGATCAAGGCCCGGCAGTCGTTCGAGGTTCAGGCTGTGTCTCAGGCGCCGACGATCGATGGTCTACTCGACGAGCGGATCTGGTCGACTGCTGGCAGGCTGGCGGACATGGTGAATAATGCCACAGCCGCCAAGCCAGATGCAGCGACGGATGTGTATGTGGCCTGGGATCGTGAGGGCCTCTACGTGGGGCTGAGTTGTTCTGAGCCACTGATCGATGATGTCATCGAGCAGACGGCCGAGCGCGATGGTCCCGCCTGGCTCGACAATGCGGTGGAGATCTTCATCGATGGCCGCAGCAGTCGCCGGGACTTCCACCAGTTTGTCGTCACCAGTGGTGGTGCGCTGCTGGATGGCCGCAAGGAGAATGGTGTTTTCAGCTCTGACTGGGACGCCGAGCTGGGAGAGGAACTGGAGTACGCGGTGGCACGTACGGCGGATGGTTGGTCGGCGGAGATGAGGGTCTCGTGGGCGGCGTTGGAGATGTCGGCACCACAATCGGGTGATCAGTTTCGCTTCAACATCACTCGTGATCGCAATGTCAGTGTCGCTGGCCGAAGTGAGGCCTCGGCGTTGTCGCCGACCTTTGGCGGTTTCCATGCGCCGGCTCGGTTCACGACGCTGACGCTGAGGTAGCGGAGGCACTGACGTGGGCGGGAACCATGCCGATACGGGGGATCTCTATCCCTGGTTGCAGAGCCGGGCCGATGGCGCTGCCATGTCGCTGTCCTATCTGGCGCGGGAATGGCCCGACCTGGAAGAATGGCGGACACGTGGTCGGGCCAAGATGCAGGAGCTTCTGCATTTCGACCCTGAGCCGGTGGATCTTCAGCCAGAGGTGCTCGCAGTCGAGCAGGCGGACGGGTTCACGCGCCACACGGTTCGATATCAGACGTCGCCTGGCCGCGAGGCGGAAGCCTTCCTGTTGATTCCCGATGGACTGGTGGAGCCGGCGCCGGCGGTGGTTGCCCTGCACGACCACGGGGCCTTCTACTACTACGGGAAGGAGAAGCTGACGTCATGGGATGGCGCGCCGAAAGCGCTGGAGCACTTCGTCGAGAGGGCGTACGAGGGGCGACCGTACGCCGATGAACTGGCGCGCAGGGGATACGTGGTGCTGTGTCCGGACGCGTTCTACTTCGGTTCGCAGCGCCTGGATCACACCCGTGTGTCGCCGGATTTCACTCAAGGCTTCCCGGGTCTTGCGTCGGACGACCTGGATCGGAAGATCGCGGCCTTCAACCGCTTTGCTCAGGGCCACGAGCACATCCTCGCCAAGTATCTGTTTGCCAGTGGCGTCACATGGCCGGGTGTGCTGTTCCAGGGGGATCGAGCCAGTCTCACCTACCTGCTGACACGACCCGAAGTGGATGCAACCCGGGTCGCGTCGATGGGTCTGTCCATCGGTGGATTCCGCAGTGCCCACCTGTTTGCCCTCGATCCGCGGGTGAGCGTGGGCGTTGTCGCCGGCTGGATGCCCAGTTATCCGCTGCAGATGCGCGACAAGTTCCGCAATCACACGTGGATGGTCTATGTGCCCGGCATGCTCGAATTCCTCGATGTGCCTGACGTGGCAACCTTGAGCGTACCCAACCCACTGATGGTCCTCAACTGTTCTCAGGATGGTCTGTATCCGATGGAGAGCATGGAGGCGGCGGATATGAAGATCGGGCAGGTGTACGAGCAGGTTGGCGCCGGGGATCGGTATCACTGTGGGTTCTATGATGAGCCGCACTCACTGACGATCCAGATGCAGGAGGATGCTTTCGCCTGGCTCGATCGCTGGTTGGTGAAAACCTGAAGTGGGTCCAGGTCAGAGGTGAGCAGCAGGACATCATACCTTGGAAGACCGCGAGCTACCTGCAAGGAGTCCCGATGACTGTCATCCACGTGAGTCGCAACCCGGCGATTATGAGTGGCACGCTCTGTTTCACGGGTACCCGAGTGACGGTTCAGACCCTGTTTGACTACCTCGAGGGGAGTTCTTCTCTCGATGACTTCGCGGAAGACTTTCCGTCTGTTTCGCGCGATGCAGCGGTGGCGGTTCTTGAGGAAGCGAAGAGGCGCCTGTTTGCTGATGTGCCAGCTTGATGCGTCTGAAGCGGCGGCCACCTTCAATACGTGCAGATATGGAAGCCGGCCTGGGCGTCGCCGGCAGATCAGGGACGCCTGTCCGGGCCGGTCATATCTTGGTGTCATTCATCAGATAAGGCTTTCACGAAGGAGGCACCCGCGTGACCGAAGAGAGATCCTCAGAACCCTCACGGACATTCAATGTCCTCGACTTTGGCGCCGTCGGTGACGACGACACGGACAACACCTCTGCCTTTTCAGCCTGCGTGGAGGCGGCCATCGAAGCGGGGGGCGGCAGGATCTACATCCCTGCCGGGGTCTATCGCGGTCGCATCACGATTCCGCCCTTCCGGGCGAAAAGCTGGCTCGTCATAGAGATCGTTGGCGAGGGGCAACCTGCACCGGTCTTCGGGACGATCGGGGCATGCATGCCCATGGACAATGGCACGATCATCAAGGGGCTCGCCACGTCAGGTCCTGCAGTGATCGCCGCCACGCCTGATCCGACCGCGCCCTACGGCCAGTTCTCGATGCTGCACGTGATCGTCAGAGACCTGGAGGTCCGGACCTATGATGACCCGCAGATCGGGGGGATCGACCTGCAATGCGTGCAGCAATGCAGGGTCGAGAGCGTGGTCGTTAATACAGGCGTCTACAACGTGCAGGCATCGATGCCGACTCATGGCACGAAGGGCCTGATCACTCCGGCCTGTAACAATGCGGCCTTCACGATTCTGCGGAATCTGGTGGTAACGGGTTATCACACGGGGATCGTCGTCAACGAGCACACGGACGCTGACAACATCGTGGTGGCGAGCAACGTGAATGGCCTGGAATTCGTCCAGGCGCATCATGCCTCTCGTTTTGGCCGGGTGGGTGCGTATCGATGCCCGAACATGGTGACGGTGACGGGCCAGCACGGGTTCTGCATCGAGCAGCTGAATATCGAGAAGGCCGGGCCGAAGCAGACGGATAAGGGCAACGCCTGGCAGGCGACGGTCTACGATATCAACGACCCTGCCGATCTCGGCATAGCCGATATCAACTACTGGGTCGTCGTGGGGGGAGTTGGGGCGAGGGATGTCTTCAACTGCAATGGTGGAGCGACGATCCGGGCTCGGCGAATCGGGTCGTGATGGGGGTGTTTCGGCTCCGGGGTCTCCAGCTTGACCATCATAGCAGAATTCGGTGGATTCGCGTGGCGCGTCCTGCCATGAGCATGCCGCGTTCTTCTATCGTCGCCATCTCGTGTATGGCCACGGCCTCGTTTGCCCCGCGGTACCACTTCACCCGTCAGGTCCCCTAATGCCAGCCGGTCAGCGATACGCCGCCTTCCACTGCATCTGTCTGCTGATTCTATGTGCCGGGATACCTGCCTCGGCACATAACGCCGCGGTCGCCGTCGCTGTGCCGGTGGGCGATATCGCCATTGATGGTGATTTCGCCGATTGGCCAGAGGAGGCGCCCTGGTACGAGATCGGGATGGTCGAATACGGTCAAGCGCCGACGGATCAGCAGGATCTGTCAGCGGCATTTCGTGTCGGCTACAGTGCAGATCGCCACCGGTTGTATGTCGCCCTCAGGGTCGAGGATCAGTCGGTGGTTATCGATACCAGCAGTAACGTCTTCTGGAACACCAACGACGGCTGCGAGCTCTACATAGACACCGGCCACGTCGCCGCCGGTCTGCCCGAGCAACATTATGTCTACGGTACACGGGTGTCAGCGTCCCTACAGCGGGCCTCCTCGGCAACGCAGGTGCGCTGGCAGCGGGGTGACCAACTCCACCGGTATGAGTGGAGTGTGGATATAGGGCAGGCCCGGAATCGCAGCATCGGTCTCGATATCGTCGTCACGGACAAGGATGCCGATGGCTCTTTCAGCTGGATGACCTGGGGGGAAGGTATTGCCAAGACCGTGGATGGTGAGCGCCTTGGCGATGTGGTGGTCACCGACGGCGGTGGCAGGACCGGGCAGTTGCGTGGTCTCGTTCTGCGGGAGGAAGCGGCGGGGCCTGTGGCTGGACGTCGCGTGCAGTTGCAGGCCCTCGACCACGCCGACCTGACAGTCATTGAGGCGACCGACGGGGACGGTCGCTTAGCGCTGCGCCTGCCCGCCGGTGCGTACCGAGTGGACGTGATCGGGGCCAGGACCCGTCATCGAGCCGTCACGGCCACCGTGTCGCCGGCGGTGCCCACCGATCTGAAGCTTATCGTACCGGCTGCCCGGGGTGTGACCGTCGCCACCGGCAAGGGATCCCTGGTTGAAGCGGGTGAGGGATTCCGCAAAGATGTCTGGCAAAGCATGGGCGTTGCCGATGGACTGCCCGGCAACTGGGTCCGTGACCTGTTGCAGGACAAGCGCGGTTATCTCTGGATCGGCACCGAGGCTGGTCTGAGCAGGTTCGATGGCCGCTACCTGCTCAATGTTGGCCACGCACAGGGGCTGGCCGCCGACGAGGTGCGCTGCATGGTGGCCGACAGCAGCGGCGCGCTGTGGGTGGGCACCGATGGAGGCTTGAGCCGCGTCGGCGACGACGAGATTACCAGTTTCACCACTGCGGACGGGCTTCCCAGCAATCAGATCCGTGGCCTTGCCATCGAGGCATCGGGTAAAATGTGGATCGCCACCGATGCGGGTCTGGTGAGCTATGATGGCTGGGAGTTCACCAACTACTCCGTCGCCGACGGCCTGCCCGGCAATCAGGTGCGCTCGGTTATCGTCGACCGCCAGGGCGATGTCTGGATGGGGATCTGGGGGCGCGGTCTGTGTCGGCTCGACGACAGCGGCTTCACCACCTTCACCTCCGCCGATGGTCTGAGCGATACCCAGGTACGGCCGGTGCTTGAGGACAGTGAGGGGCGCATCTGGTTTGGCACCGAGGCCGGGATCAGCCGTTACGACGGGGGAGCCTTCACCCATTTCACCGTGACCGACGGCCTTGCCGCGGGCGATGTCTGGGCTCTGCACGAGGATCGGTCGGGCAAGATCTGGGTCGGCACCTACGGTGGCGGCGTCAGCGTCTATGATGGGCATGGTTTTGTCAGCTACTCGGTGCGGGACGGCCTGGCCAGTGACGTCGTGCTCGGCTTCGGTGAGGATCGCGAGGGCGTCCTTTGGGTCGGCACCGACGACGGTGCGAGCCGCTACGACGAGCGCTTCGCCACATTCTCGACCCGCGAAGGTCTGCCGGGCAGCGGTGTCTCGTCGATCCTGCAGGACCGACATGGTGATCTGTGGGTCGGTAGCGGGGCGCGCCGTTCGGGAGGCTTGAGTCGGTATGACGGTCAGCATCTGAGCACCCTTACCACCAGTGATGGTCTCGCCGATAACGAGGTGTGGTCGCTGGCAGAAGACCGGGCGGGAACTCTCTGGGTGGGTACGGCGCGTGGTGTCAGTCGCTATCGCAACGGTGTCATGTCGAGCTTCCCTCTGGCGCCGGGGATGCTGCAGTTTCCGGTGAGTTTCATCATCGATGGTTTCGATGACGCCCTCTGGCTGGGCACCTGGGGTGGGGGGCTGAGCCGCTGGGATGGCCAGCACTTCTCCCGCTTCACTACGCGGCAGGGCCTTGGTCACGATCTCCTGTATTCCAGCCTGGTGGACTCGGTTGGGAACCTGTGGCTGTGCACCTGGGGCGGTGGCGTCAGCAGCTTCGATGGGAAGGTGTTCACCAATTACACCACCATCGATGGGTTGGCCAGTGACAGTGTCTGGGTGGCCCTGGCCGACGAAGATGGCATGTGGTTCGGGACACACAATGGGCTGAGCCATTTCGACGGACAGCATTTCACCACCTATCGTGTCGAGGATGGCCTCGCCAGCAATCGGGTGCAGGCCCTGATGCGGGATGTCGCCGGCCATCTGTGGCTGGGGACCGACGCCGGGGTGAATCGCTTCGATGGTCAGATCTTCCAGACTCTGTTGCGACGGGACGGGCTGATCGGCAACAGCGTGCGTGAGCTGTATCAGGATCGCAACGACAATGTCTGGATCGGTTCGACGGCAGGACTGACGAGATACCAGCGATCGCACACGCCGCCGCCGATCGTGATCACCGATGTTGTCTCTGATGAGGGGCGGCACGGGCCCATCGCGGCACTTGAACTGACAACGGCCCACGACCTGGTCACTTTCGAATTCACCGGCATCAGCTTCAAGACGCGGCCCGAAGCGATGGGCTACCGATACCGACTGGTGGGATACGAGGACGAATGGCGCAGCACCTACGTCGGGCGCGCTGAATTCCTCGATCTGCCGCGCGGGGATTTCACCTTTGAGGTCGTGGCTGTGGACCGTGATCTGTCCTATTCACAGGCGCCGGCCCAGGTACGACTCAGCGTCCGATTGCCCGGCTACCGCATCGCCATGTGGATGGCGCTGGCGATTTCTGTCGGTCTCATTCTCTGGCAGGCGGGTCTCATCATTCGGCGCAATCGCAGTCTGAGTCGCGCCCGCGATGGACTTGAGGCGCGGGTGGAGGAACGCACCGAGGAACTGCGCCAAACACAGGGGCAGATGCTCGTGCAGGAGAAGATGGCCTCCCTGGGACTGCTGGTGGCCGGCGTCGCCCACGAGATCAACAGCCCCATGGGGGCCGTGAGCAGTGCCGCCGATACTTCGCGGCGCTGCATCGAACGCATCACCGAGATGATCCACGGCAACACGACGCTGGAGGCGCTTCTGGACAATGAGCGTTTCCTGCGAGCCCTGAGCACGCTGGAGGAGAACACGGAGATCTCTCTCACTGGTACCGAGCGCATTGAACGCATCGTCAGCAGTCTGCGCAACTTCGCGCGCCTCGACGAGGCGCAGATGCAGGACGCCGACCTGCATGAGGGTCTGGACAGCACGCTGAGTCTGTTGAACCACCAGCTGAAGAACACGGTTGAGGTGAAGCTCGAATATGGTGACCTGCCCAGCCTCCGGTGTTATCCACAGGAGCTCAATCAGGTGTTCATGAATCTGCTGTCGAATGCCATTCACGCCCTCGACGGCGAACGCGGCCAGATTGGCATCCGCACCTGGTCCGATGATGAGGCGGTCTATGTCGCCATCGAGGATTCGGGCCATGGCATCAAGGAGGATAACCTGCGCCGCATCTTCGATCCCGGATTTACCACCAAGGGTGTCGGTGTCGGCACCGGCCTGGGTCTGTCGATCAGCTACAAGATCATTGAGAAACACCGCGGCGAGATTCGCGCCGAGAGCGTTGAGGGACAGGGGACCTGTTTCACGCTGGTTCTGCCACGGAATCTGCAGTCTCACCCGGATCTGCAGTCGTCAGACTCAGGCGGTCGTGTCTGAGGGATCAGGACACCCGGAGCTGGCTCACCTGGCAGGCTCAGGCGTTCGTGTCAGCGACGGTCACTTCCTGTGGCCATCGTGCAATTCGAACGGGCCTCGATCGCCAGGCGAGATAGATCGTCTCCACCAAGGTGGCGATGATGACGGCGCTCACGGTTGTGGTGATGCCTGGAAGTTGCCACCCCACGCCGGCGGCGATGCCCGATGCGGTGATCACCAGATAGGCGGCCATGCCCCAGTAGACGATTCTCGTGGCGCGTCCGGCCATGAGCATGCCGCGGTAGTAGTTGCTGGCCGCCGCCAGGCCGGGCAGGGCCAGGCCGCAGATCAGGCCCGTCTTGATCAGGGCCTCCAGTTCGGCCGGCGCTTCCACGACGAATTCCAGATAGAACAGCAACAGTGGCGTCAGCACGAAGACGGCTAGCAGGGCGGATGAGGCCCCGGCGACGGTGAAGCAGAAACGCCGCAGGGGGGCCAGATCGCTGGTGGTGCGCAGCAGGGCGATGACGGCTTCGGGCAAGGCGATTCCTGGCCCTCTGAACAGCAACATGACCGAGTAGATGATGGGCCAGGCGGCCAGCGACTCGTAGGGAGACTGCATGCGTGCCAGGCCCGCATTGATCAGGGGCATGACGATGAAGGAGAGGATCGAGGTGGCGGCCAGGGGCACGTGGAAGTCGACGACGGCTCGGTAGGTCAGGGGTTCGGCCGGTGGTACTTCATCGTGGAGCAGGTGACGGCGGATGATGGCGCGAGATCGCCACCAGGCGTACAAGGCTTCCGATGCGACACCGAGCATGAAGGTCGTGGCGGCGACGACGATGCCGGAGAGAGCGCCGTAGTAGACGAGAGATGTCGCTGTCAGGGCCGAGGTGGTCAGCCGGACCAGGGTACCCAAGGTCACCTGGCGCGGCTGACCGTAACGAATGAGGATGCCCTGGTTGAAGCGACGCCAGCCGATGGCGGCAGACCAGAAGGACATGATCTGCATGCCGGTCTGGGTGGGACCGGCTACGACATCCGGGATCCCCATCCAGCTCCGCAGGAGCAGGTCGAAGACGGGATCGATGAAGGCGATGGCCAGGGCGATGACGGTGACGCCGAGATTCAGATGGATCATGAATCGCCGCAGCACGCGATAGGCCTGTGCTGAAGTGGTCAGCGCCGTGCTGGTGGAGAGGAGCATGATCAGCGGTGATTCGATCAGGACTTCCAGCCAGAACATGACGCCCAGGGCGGCGAGCATGAGTTTGGCGTCGGGCAGGCGGCCGACGGCAGCCTGCACCAGCACGATCTCGCCCGTCATCATCATGGCGCTGATGGCCAGGGGGAACCACAGCAGGAAGATCTGCCGGTTGTTCAGCAGGGCGCGCTCAGATTCAGGCGAGGGGGCGGCATGGGCCGAGCGCATGTTTGGCTGGTGCCTGCGGGAGGGTGGCGTGTTGGTGTGAGTCCTCAAGATGGCCGGTTCCCTTGGATCGACACAAGGGCCGGCGATCGCCCACGATCCTGTCGCGGACAGCTCCCCTATGGACGGCACGCGGTCAGGGTCGTATTTACTCGGTCACCGATCACCTGTATCCCAAGGCAATCCGATGAGCGAATCCGTCCGCTGGGGCATTCTGAGCACCGCCAATATCGCTGTTTCCGCCTTCATCCCGGCACTGCGGCAGACGACGCGCGGCAAGCTGGTCGGGGTGGCCTCCCGTGACAGCGAACGAGCGACTGCCTTCGCTGCCGAACACGAGATCGAGCAGAGCTTCGGCAGCTACGATGAGCTGCTGGCCAGCGACCAGATCGATGCGATCTACAATCCGCTGCCCAATTCGATGCACGCCGAGTGGACGGCCAAGGCTGCAGCGGCCGGCAAACACGTCTTCTGCGAGAAGCCACTCGGGGCCACGTCTGCTGAGTGTGACCAGATGGTCGCCGCCTGCGACGCCGGCGGTGTGCTGCTCTTCGAGGCCTTCGTGTTTCTGTATCATCCCATGTCCCTTGAGTTGCGGGAGGTCATCGACGCCGGGCAGATCGGCGATCTGGTGCAGATGCAGGCGAGTTTCACCTTCCCGCTGAAACGGCCGACGGACAATATCCGCATGAACAAGGAACTGGCCGGTGGTTCTCTGATGGATGTGGGTTGTTACCCGATCACCTACGCCCGGTTCATCTTTGGCGAAGAACCCGAATCCGTGCAGGCGGCATGTCACATCGATCCAGATTACGACGTCGACTCACGCGCCTCCATCATCCTGACCTTCTCCGGGCAACGTCACGCATCGCTGCAGCAGGGCTTTGATGCACCGGGCGGCCAGCGGGCGATCATCCACGGGTCGAGTGGGTATATCGAGGTGCCCCAGCCGTGTCATCCGAACGAGGAGGATCATTTCATCGTTCACGCCGACGGCGGCAAGGAAGTGGTCGCAGTCGACGCCGGCGTTCGTTCCTTTGCGCCGGCGATCGAGCACTTCCACGACTGTATTCTGGATGACGTCGAGCCCATCGCCACCGGCGCCAATGCAGCGGGCACCATGCGAGTGATCGAGGCCGTCCTCGAGTCATCCCGCACGGGGCGACGGATCGATCTCTGAGTCACGAAATCGCCTGAGTGTCATGCAGGGAACCCGCACTGTCAGAAGAGGAAACAACCGATGCAGATCGAACATCAGCTGAGCGAGGATGAATCTGCCACCGTCATCCGGATCGAAGGTCTGGAACGGGACCTGCGCATCCTCCATGTGACCGATTCGCACATGGCCGAGGGCGACGACCGCGACCCGGAGGCAGCCGAACTTGTGACCGACTTCGGCGCCCGCTTTGCCGAGCGAACACCTGGGAATGTGCCCCCACGAGAGGTGTTCGAGGCGACGCTGACACAGCGTGGCCAGGAAGGCCTGGATGCGGCCATCCTCACGGGCGACATCATTCACTTCCCGGCCTGGAAGGGGCTGGAGGTGATTGGCGAGAATCTGGCGCGTCTCGATGTGCCCTCCCTCTACACGCTGGGTAATCACGACTGGCACTTCGCGTATCTGCCCTGGAGTGACGAGACCCGCCAGGCGCACTACCCCCGATTTCACGATCTGACTGGTGGCGACCCGGCCTGCCAGTCGATTCAGGTGGGTGGTGTGCGGCTGATCGCCCTCGACAACAGCAACTATCAGGTGAGTGAGCGCCAGGTCGAGTTCCTGCGGCAGGAACTGGCATCCGGCCAGCCCTGCCTGCTGTTCATCCACATCCCGATCTGGATCGAATCGCTGACGCCGGCGGTCATTGAGATGTGGAAGGCGCCGATCATGATGGGGCCCAGCGATGACTGGACCGACGAGACCCGCGAGCAGTGGAAGGTCCCTGGCAACGACGAGGCGACGCTGGCGTGTCACGAGCTGCTGACTTCCGGTAACACGGGAAATCTGGCGGGCATCTTCTGCGGTCACGTGCACTTCGCCCATACGGATGCCTATCGCGAGGGCCGTTATCAGTATGTGACGGCCCCAGGTTTCGGCGGAGGATCCCGTGTTATCCACCTCAAGGGTGGTGATTGAGGATGGCGGTGGAAGAGGCGATCAAATACCGACAGATCCAGGTCCCCGAGGCCTTCACCTCCATCGACGCGCAAGGGCGTCGATATGGTGGCGATATCCGGATCGGTGATCTGACCGGTGATGGCCGCGTCGATTTCATCGTCTACCAGTGCCTGGGTGGGCTCAAGCCCTCCTTTCTCGGCGCCTTCGACCTGGACGGCCAACCGCTGTGGTCGATCGGCGATCGCAACATGTCGGTTGAGAATGCGGATGAGGATGCAGAAGGGGACGGGCAGCTGCACACCATCTCACCGGATCGTCCCGGTCCGGTGGTCATCGCCGATATCGACGGCGATGGCCACACCGAGGTTCTGTGTTTCTTCATCGATGAAGGGGTGCGTCGAACCAGCAAGTGGGATCTGGCGGATGTGCGTCTGCTCCTGCTCGACGGGCGAACGGGGCAGATCAAGGCGCAGTCAGCGCCTGAGGCGCTGCGAGCCTGCGATGCCTATGTGGATGGGGAGATCCAGATCTCCAACTACGTGCACCAGCGGCTGATGGTGGCAGACCTGGGAACACATCCGGGGCCTGCGAAGGATGTCGTGGTCAAGGTGGGAGCCACCCTCGTTGCCTTCGATCACCAGCTCAAGGTCCTGTGGACCTACGACAATCCCTGGAATCACTATCCCAAACACAGCGCCTACATCCCCAGTGTGGGCGATCTGGATGGCGACGGCTTGGATGAGGTCGTTGGCGGGCACTTTGGCCTCGACCATGATGGCAGCGTTCTGTGGGCGCGTTATCTGGGTGACAACATGGACTCTGTCCTGATCGAGCCCTGGACGGATGATGCTGCGGGCCAGCAGCAGGCGATCCTGTCTGCTGGCGGGCAGATCCTGGATGCGGGTGGTCAGTCTCTGCTCGAGCTGGGCATGGAGGCTGTGCCTCACGGGCAGGAGGTCCGCTGTGGGTACTATCACGGCCAGTCGGAGGGGCGCGAACTGGTCATCCGGTACAATGGCCACCACACCGATCTGATGGTGGTCGGCCACGATGGCCGGATTCGGACACGTTTCCAGGTGGATGAGTCACCGAACAACACCGGTCTGGAGACGATCCACTGGCGTGGCCCAGATCATGGTCCAGGGGAGGCCGACCTCATTTTTACGCCGTCGGCGCTCTGGGATGGGGAGGGGCGACGCGCGGTCAGTTTCCCGGATCTGCCCCCACCGGCGGGTGGCAAGATGGGGTGGTATCACTGCTTTCCGGCCGACGTCTGCGGCGATGTGCGGGAAGAGGTTCTGCTCTACGATCCCTATCAGGATCTGGTCCATATCTACACGGCGGCACCCCTGGACGAGTCTCTTTTTACAGGCTATCGGCACACGTCCCGGCAATACAACACACGACTCATCGATTAATATCCTGCCCGGCCCGATCGACAGACATCCTGGCGGGGCTGGACAACATCGTCCCCCGGATGCATCGTCAATCGCTGTGAGACCGCTCGTCCATCCGCCACACCCAGCGTCTGGCACCCAGAGAGAGAATGATGAGCCAAACCGGCCAGTTCGTTTCTGACCTGATTGTCGTCGGCAACTCCTCCGACGATCCCTTCGCCATCGACGTCGCCTTTGCCATGGGACAGGGCGAGGACATCGCCGACGTCATCAGCATGAAGAGTTTCGCGAACTCCGAATTCTGCCCCCGCTTCATCTCCGACGAGCAGGACTTTCTCGATATCGGCAACAAGCTGGCCGGCAAACGTGTCGTCATCGTCAGTACAAGCAACCAGATGAGTCGGCAGGAACTGGCCATGCGCAATCTGTTGCTGGCCCGGGCCGCCAAGGAGAATGGTGCTGCCGCCGTCGTGCTGGTGGAGCCGGATCTCTACTACAGCGCCCAGGATCGTGGCCCCCGCACCGATCTGGGACTCATCGACACCGAACGGCCTGCAAGCGACCTGAAGAAGTTCGATGGCCAGCCTTTCTCCGCGAAGCTCTACGCTGAGCTGCTGAAGCTGGCGGGTGTCGATCACGTGGTGACCGTGCACAACCATTCAGCCTCTGTGCAGAAGACATTCTCACACGTTTTTGGGGGAGGATTTCACAATCTGATCCCCTATGAGATCTACATCGACTACCTGCTGCACTCGAACATCGTGAGCTACGGAGAGGGTGGCGCCGGGCTGGCTTTGTGTGCCCCGGACAAGGGTGCGCGAGACTTCGTCAAGGAGGTCTTCTCTCAGCTGGGTCTGCCCAAGGCGCGATTCGTCCTGCTCGATAAAGAGCGGACCGGCGAGCGGGACGTGGCGATCAAACTGCACTCCGAGAGTGAGTCCACCTTCGAGCAGCTCGAAGGGCACGATATTGTGCTCTTCGACGACATGGTGCGCACGGGCTCGACGGTGGTGAAGTCGTGCCAGTTCCTCAAGCAGATCAATCCTGGCAAGACGGTCTTCGCCGTCACGCACTTCTATGCCAGCGACGAGGGTCGCGAGAAGATGGCCAATACCTCCATCGACGAGATCCTCTCCCTCAACACGATCCCGACGATTCTCAATCGTGACGTGCAGGGGCGACTGCGGCAGAAGATGGTGGTGCTGAAGATCGAGAAGTGGCTGGCGCGCAATCTCTGCGAGATTCTCGGCGCCCCCGGACCGAATTCGTCCAGTATCTACCAGATTGACATGTCGTCGAAGAATCGACGTTTCCAGCGCAAGATCTGGCTCAGTGAAGAACTCAAGGAACTCCCCCAGCCCAACGCCTGAGAGAGGCACCCATTGACACCTGCAAAAGCCACCGACGCCTTGAGAGTGATCCCATTCCTGTCGGATGAATCCAAGGCCGACAGTATCTATGAGGCGATCGGCCTCGAGACGATCATCAATTGCCGCGGCACCTTCACGATCCTGGGTGGCTCGGCCGAACTTCCTGAGGTGCTGGGGGCGATGGAGGCCGCTTCCGGCTTCTTCATCCAGTATGACGAACTGGCTGCCGCGGTCGGCCAGCGACTTGCAGACATCACCGGCGCCGAGTGGGGGATGGTCTCCTCTGGCTGTGCGGCGGGGATGAAACACATCACCATGGCCTGTGTCACCGGTGGCAATCCGGAGCGACTGATCCGTATTCCCGATCTGTCCGGTCTGGAAAAGACCCAGGTCATCGTTCCCAGGTGGTCGCGGAACAACTACGACCACGCCCTGCGCAATGTGGGCATCGAAATGGTCATGGTGGATTCGCCCGAGGAGATGGAGCGGGCGATCAATCACCGTACGGCGATGATCTATATGGTCACCGGCAATGACCAGAACACCTCGTTGCCACTGCAGGAGATGGCCCGCATTGCCAAACCCCACGGCATCCCGATTCTGGCCGATGCGGCGGCGGAGAATCTGACGATCCCCAATATCCATCTCGAACGTGGTGCCACGGTCGTCTCCTACTCAGGTGGTAAAGCCTTGTGTGGTCCCCAGGCGGCGGGGTTGAATCTGGGACGGAAGGATCTGCTCCAGGCCGCGTGGCAGGCCAGTGCACCGCATCATGGCCCGGGCCGGGATGATAAGTGTGGCAAGGAAGAGATCCTCGGCATGCTGGCCGCCGTGGAAGCATGGATCACCCGTGATCACGAGGCGGAGTGGCAGAGCTGGCTGGAGAAGCTGGGTGTGATTTCGGCACGGGTAGGCGGGATCGACGGTGTGGAAACCTCGGTTCAGGTGCCGGACGGGCTCAACAACAGGGCGCCACGTCTTGTGATCGAGTGGGATCCTGCGGTCCTGCACATCACCGGTGAGCAGGTGGCCGAAGACTTCGCCCGTAAGGCGCCCCGCGTCGCCGTGGGCAGTGGCGATGCGGATGGCCGGGCGAGTATCAATATCACGCCGAGTCAGATGCAGCCGGGCAATGAGCAGGTCGTGGCCGAACGGGTTCACGCTATCCTGACGGCGAAGCGGGAGCCGCTCTCCGATGAATTGCAGCAGGCGACCTCAAGTGTGGCCGGTGGGTGGGATGTGGAGGTCGAATACGCAACGAGCACCAGTCAGCACCACTGGACACTGGAACAGGATGGCAACTGGCTTTCCGGCTACCATGTGACCGAGTTCGATACGCTGCCGATTCATGGTGTGCTGGAGGCAGATGGCATCAAACTGGAGAGCCACGTGCGTCGTCCCGGAAACTGGATTCCCTTCATGTTCGACGGGACGGTCACCGGTGACACGATGGCGGGGTCAATCTTTCTGGGGGAGTATCAGACGGCGAAGTTCACAGCCAAGCGGGCTGCGAAACCGAAACGATCCCGCGTGACGATCCCCGGTGGTCCGCCACTGGCCACCTGATCTGGGGCGTATTAACCGATGACGGATTGCTCGAAGTTCCTGCTGATCTCCATCGATTGCTGGCGTTGTGATGCCATCAGCCGACTGAATCCCTCGCTCCTCACGCCGAAGTTCGACGTGTTGACGAAGGACTACGCCCTGGCGGAACGCTTCTTCGTCACCGCCCCGGCCACCCGTCCATCCCATACGTCACTGTTCACCGGATTGTATCCCTTCGAACACGGCGTGTTTGGCCAGACCTATCTCAAGATGTTCGCCGGTGTCAGCAATCTGCTGCAGTTGATGTCCGAGAATGGATTCGAGGTCAGTGGGCGGTCGCAACGTCCTGAGGTTTTCCGCTTCCTGGACTACGAGTCCTTCATCGGGCCACTCGACAGTGAAGCGAGGGAGCAGACGCTGGCCTCCATCGAACCCACGTTGCGCATGTTCGAGGACGGTGGTGACGCGCGGCAACTGCGCTTCCTGCATTTCTGGTATGCCCACGGCGGATACGGGCTCGGCGGCATCGATCTCAAGCCCACACTGCGCGAACTGATCGCTGCAGGGCGCGAGGCTGAGGCGGTGCGTTATTACCATGCCGCCGCCGTCCACGTGCAGGAGTTTCTCCTCGTCGAGATCCTCAAGAGAATCGATCTGTCCGAGTGGACGGTCTTCATTTTCGGCGATCACGGCGAGGGACTGAATTCTGAGATCATGTCCCATGGGGATATGATCCACGAGCGCGTGGCGAGGGTGCCCCTGCTGGCCCATATCCCGAAGGAGGGGTGGACGCTCCCCGACCGGACTCTGTCGATGATCGATCTGTTTCCAACGATCTGCGAACTGGCAGGAATCGAGACCGACTACCGCGGCTACGGCCAGAGCCTGCTGCACCCGGGCGAGGACAAGGAGCGCTGGGTGCTCACCGAACTGGACAGCCTCTTCGGTGTCGGATTCCTCCACAAGGGCAATCTGGAGACCGAACATCGTCGCGTGACATCACGCCTGTCCATCGATGGCGATCAGTTGCCGAACAATCCGGATGGCGTGCGCCAGTGGGCGTTGAACAATGGCGAGGTGCTCTTCCGTGATGATGAAACGAATGCGCAGCATCTTCTGCGCAACGTCTACACGGGCGAGCCTCTGGCCTGTGATGACGCCGGCCCCTATCGAGAGATCTACCGACAGATCATCGAGGGCTCCGCGTATGGAGAGCAGGAAGAACAACAGGAGACGGCACAGGAGAAGCAGGCACTGGAACAGCGCCTGAAGGATCTCGGCTACCTGTAGTCGATCGCTGCCCGCCTGGCCCGGGGTGTCCCGCGCGTGATCCTGAGACTTGAGATCTCAGGGCACTAGTCCGTCAGCGAGGGATCCGCTCGTTCGGCTTCAAGTAGGATCCCGGTGTATACGGGAATTTCTTCTCCACATCCTCGACGAGCTCGACGCCGAATCCCGGCTTGTCGGGCAGTGTCATCATCCCATTTTCCACCGTCAGCGGCTCGACGAAGATCTGTTCTTTCAGCGGATTGTTCGTCTGATTCAGCTCGCAGTATTCGCCATTGGGAATGCCGGCGACGAAGTGGGCATTCACCATGGTCGTACCACCGCCGTGCCAACTGTGGGGGATGCTGGTTACGCCGCGCAGATGGGCCATGCGGGCAATGTGCCAGTTCTCGGTCAGACCGGTGACATTGCAGTCCGTCTGGACAATGTCGAGGGCGCCGCGGTCGAGCCACTCCTGTGCTTCGAATCGTTCCATGAAGCGTTCCCCACCTGACACCTTCACCGTCGGCATCGCTTCGCGTAGCTGGATGAACAGCTCGATGTGTTCCAGTGCCGTGCCACCGAAGGCCTCCTCGAACCAGTAGAAGCCGAGATCCTCGAGGACGGGAGCGAAGTCGGTGATGAGCGATTCCAGCGTGCCGCCCTGCGTGCCGACACCTTCGTGCATGAGGCGGAAGTCCGGCCCCACCGCTTCGCGCAGGTGCCGCAGAATGGGGAAGTAGCGATCGTAGGTCATTCCAGCTGCCGCCCATTCGGTACCACAGCGGAACTTGAAGGCGTCGTAGCCCTCTTCCTTGTAGCGCAGGGCCTCCTCAATGAGGAAGCTTTCGCCATCATTGTACCACTCATGTTCGACACCGGCGCTGGCGTAGATCTTGATCTGCCGCTGCGGTTCGTGATCGACGGCGAGCAACTCGTAGACGGGTTTCCCGGTGATCTTCCCGATCAGATCCCAGCAGGCCGTGTCGATCCCCGCCCAAGGAGCCCGCGCCTTGCGCGACGTGTTGCCACGATTGGCCAGCAGTTCCACATCGAAGGGATTCTTGCCGATCAGCAGTGGACGGATGACGGTTTCCGTGTAGTGCTTGATCTCCTCGGGGCCCTCGTAGGGTGTGCCCTCGCCAATGCCGACCAGCCCGCTGTCGGTGAAAATCTGTGTGATGGCTCCGTCCGTCTTCCATACCTGGTAACCGCCCGTTCGCCACAGGTCCCCATCCGGATCGACATAGGACAGGGGGATCACCCGCACGTCGGTGATCTTCACGTCTTCCCGGGGGATACCGTCGAGGGGATGATGGCGCATGAGAGGCTCCTGGTGGTTGGGTGTCGACCTGCTGCAAATCGATCACAGTCCCGGTCGTTGTGCCCGGGAATCTACGTGAATCCGATGGTCTGATACGAACACTCCAGAGCCGGTTGTACGCAAGGCTGGCGGAGGGAGAATGGCAGGGAACTGGTGGCTCTCTGGAATGAGACACAATTGTCCCATTTTCTACCACCACATGGGGCGATGATGGCGCAGAGCGACGGTTTGGTCCCACTTGTCGGGATCCATAAAGGGACTAGTTTATCCCTTGAATATGTAGGATGAATTTGTAGGAGACGGTCAAGGTTGTCGGCTCATACCTGGTCCTGATTTTGGGGGCCATGACACGGTAGTCGATCTACCACCCCAACCGTCGTGGATCACACACCCAGAGGATCACTCATGCCTGTGTGCAGCTATGTCGTATTTCCGAAACCTGGCCAGACGAGACACCTGGCGACCCAACTGGCGGGTATGCCTGGTTGCAGTGCTGAAGTACCCCAGGAGGGCGAGGTACTGGTGCTGGTGACAGACACCGTGACAGATGCGCAGGAGAAAGCCCTGCAGGCCGACTTGCAAGAGATGAATGACATCCAGTGCATGGTCATGACCTTCGGCGCACCCGACGAGATGGAATCATGAGCTCAACGACTGAGAACTCGACCCCAGCCGCCGTTGTCCCAACTGACAGCGCCTCAACCACGATTGCCTCGACCAGCGCCTCAACCATTGATCGTCGGGCCTTTCTGCGGAAGCTGGCTCTGGCCTCGGCGGCCACGACGGCGGCCGTCATGCTCCCCGGTGTTTCCTTCGGTGCCTGGACGGAGATTGATGCCGACGGATCTGACATTCAGTGGAAGAAGACGCCGTGCCGTTTCTGCGGCGTCGGTTGCGGACTGCTCGTGGGTATCGCCGAGGGACGCGCCGTAGCGGTCAAGGGGGATCCTGCCTCACCGGTCAATCGTGGCCTGTGCTGTGTGAAGGGATACCACTCCGTGCAGGCTCTGTACGGCAAGGACCGACTCAAGAAGGCCCTCGTGCGCAGGAATGGCGAACTGGTCGAGGTACCGATCGCCGAAGCACTGGACCTGGTGGCGTCGAAGATGCAGGAGACGATCGCCGAGCACGGTAAGGATGCCGTCTCGATCTACGGCTCCGGTCAATGGACGATCCCTGATGGCTACGTCGCTTCGAAGTTGTTCAAGGGAGCGATTGGCACGAACAATGTCGAAGCCAATGCAAGGTTGTGCATGGCAAGTGCCGTTACGGGTTTCCTGACGAGTTTCGGCGTCGACGAACCCATGGGGTGTTACGAGGATATCGACCACGCCGATGTCTTCATCCTGTGGGGGAACAACATGGCCGAGATGCACCCGGTGCTGTTTTCCCGGGTTCTGGATCGGCGACTGAAGCACCCGGACACGAAGATTGTCGATCTGGCGACACGCACGACCCGCACCAGCCAAGCGGCCGATCACTCCTTCCTGTTCACGCCGCAGACGGACCTGGCCATCGCCAACAGCATCTGCTACGAGCTGGTACGCAATGGCTGGATCGACCGGGACTTCGTCAATCGCCACATCTCCTTCAAGCGCGGCAAGACCGATATCGGCTACGGCCTGGAGGAGCACTTCTCCTTCAAGGATGCGGCCACGGCAAGCGACTGGGACGACTTCGTCGGATTCCTGGAAGAGTACACGCCTGAGAAGGTGGAGCGTCTGTCCGGCGTCGCAGCCGGCGATATCAAGTACATGGCGTCCTTGTATGGCGATCCTTCGAAGAAGGTCGTCAGCTTCTGGTGCATGGGGATGAACCAGCATTCGCGCGGCACGTGGATCAACAATCTCGTCTACAACATCCACCTGCTGGTGGGCAAGATCTCACAGCCCGGCAATGGTCCCTTCTCCCTCACCGGACAGCCCAGTGCCTGTGGCACTGTGCGTGAGGTCGGCACCCTGACACACAAGCTGCCCAAGGGTGTGGTGATGAATGCGAAACATCGCCAGTTCGCCGCCGACATCTGGAAGGTGCCCGTCGAGAATATCGATCCCAAACCAACGCACCATACGGTGTCGATGTTCCGTGCGCTGGATCGAGGGGACATCCGCTTCATGTGGGTGCAGGTCACCAATCCGATGGTGACCATGCCCAATCTGAATCGCTACCGGGATGGCGCCGAGAAGGAGGGTCGCTTCGTCGTCGTCTCGGACGTGTATCCCACGCCGACGACGGATATTGCCGATGTCGTGCTGCCTTCGGCCATGTGGATCGAGCGCGAAGGCCTCTATGGCAACTCCGAACGACGCACGCAGCAGTTCGATCAACTGCTGGATCCGCCCGGCGAGGCGATGAGCGACACGTGGCAGTTGATCGAAGTTGCCCACCGCATGGGATTCGAGAAGCTGTTCCCCTGGACGTACGAGAATCACGTGCGCGAGATCTGGTCGGAATACCGGAAGTTCCACCACGGGCCGAAGCACGAGATGGCTCCCTACGAGGAACTGCGGCAGCGACCGGGGATCATGTGGCCCTACGTCAATGGCAAGGAGACGAAGTGGCGTTTCAATACCGAGCACGATCCCGCCACTGACAGCGGGCAGGGGGCCTTTGACTTCTACGGCAAGCCTGATCACCGCGCCTGGATCTGGCTGCGTCCCTATGAGCCGCCGGCTGAATCGCCGACGACGGCCTTCCCATTCTGGCTCAACACGGGACGTGTTCTGGAGCACTGGCACACGGGTAGCATGACGCGGCGAGTACCGACGCTGCACCGAGCGGTGCCGAAGGCGTATGCCGAGATCAACCGCGATGATGCGGCTCAGATGGGCGTCGTGCACGGCGATCTCGTTCGTCTCGTGTCGGCGCGCGGGGTCCTCGAGATCGAGGCCTCCGTGGGTGGACGCGGCGAACCGACGCGGGGCCAGGTCTTCGTGCCCTTCTTCGACGAGGCGCTCCTGATCAATGAGCTGACCCTGGATTCCTTCTGCCCGATCTCCAAGCAGCCCGACTACAAGAAGTGTGCGGTGCGGGTGGAGAAAGTATGAGCGCTCCCAGCCGCTACCGCGTCGTCCGGATCCTCGGCGCCGTCGTTGTGCTGGCGCTGGTTGTATGGGTCGTAGGTGAGAATCTGCGCAGCGACGATCAGGGCCCATCCATACGCCGGCAACTGGCGGTGGCACGATCCGGTGGAGACTATCACAGCCGGGCCGGGCTGGCACCCGATCTGCAGCCGGCGACGGGCACCAAGGCTCGCACACTCAATGCCTACTACGATCTGCGTGCCTACGCCGGCGCGCCGCCCGTGATTCCCCACGAGGTGGACGCGGAAATGCTCAAGACGCAGAGCTGCAATATCTGCCACGAGCGGGGTGGATTTGTGCGTCGTTATAATGCCTACGCGCCTGTCACACCTCATCCCACGTATGGCAACTGCCTGCAGTGCCATGCCCTGCCCGGCACGGCAGACCTGCTGACACCCAGTGACTGGGTGAGTATTCGTCGTCCGGCCATCGGCCGTCCGGCCTTGCCGGGCAATCCGCCGCCGATCCCGCATACGCTGCAGTTGCGCGAGGAGTGCCTGTCCTGTCATGCCGGTCCCGCAGCCGTTGCCGAAGTCAGGACGAGTCACCCCGAGCGTCTCAACTGCCGCCAGTGTCATGTGCCGCGCACGGTGAATGACGTGTACGTGCGGATGGCGCAGCGCTAAGCACATGGATTGGGAACTTCGACATCGAAGACTGCCTCTACTGCTTGTTTTGCTGGTGGGCTGTGTCGCGTGTGGCTCCTCAGACAGAGAGGCGCCACCACCTGCGGCGTCGTTGCACACGGATTCGCAGATGCTGCGGGGTCTGCGCGGCATCGAGTCTGCCCCTGTGGCGGGTGCCTTAGCCGGCACGCAGGGCACAACATTCGAGGTGACGCGTCGGGCCGACCAGATCGGCCAGTTTCCGTGCTCCCGTTGTCACGATGCGCCTCAGGTGGCGACGGTGGCCACAGATGCCAGCCAGCGCTGGGCCCACGCCAACATCCGTCTCGATCATCCGGCATCCGCAGCCTGCGCCACGTGTCACAACTATGACGACCTGCAGACATTGCGCCTGCGCGAAGGGGAGCTGGTCAGCGTCGATGAGGCCTATCGTCTCTGCGTGCAGTGTCACTTCGAGCAGGGACAGGACTGGGCCGGTGGGGCACACGGCAAACGCCTGGCTGGCTGGCGGGGCTTGCGCGTCATCATGAATTGCACCGACTGCCACGATCCACATGCACCTGCTTTCCCGCCGCAGATTCCAGTGTCGGGTCCGCGAGTGCCACGCACCGGAAACGGACACTAGGGATGCCAGACGAAATGCCGACGGTGCAGGAGAAGCGCAAGAAGATCCGCCAGCGACTGATGGGCTGGCTGGGAGCCGAAGGGGGCACGGCAGCCGCTGATGCTCCGTCGAGCCAGTCAGGCGGCTGCGGCACGGGTTGTGGCTGCGGGCCCGAGACCGGGACTGTCCTCGACAAGCCGGTGGGACGCCGAGGCGCTATCAGTCTGCTCCTGGGTGGTGGTACGGCAGCGGCCAGTGCGGTGACGGCGCAGGCGAGTGTCGTCGACGATACAGATGAGAAGGACCGCAAGCTGCTGGAGTGGGAGGAATACTTCAAAGGCAACTTCCGGCTCATGACCGATCAGGAGAAGGCGGACACCGTCGACCGCCTCGTGCGCCTGACCAAGATCAATACCGGCCGTCATGTCGCCATGCGCGGCACACCGGCACAGGAAGGTGTGCTCTACGGATACGCCTTCAATATCTCGAAGTGTCAGGGCTACAGGCAGTGTGTCGAAGCCTGTGTTCGTGAGAACAATCTCGATCGTGATTCGGCGATGCAGTACATCCGGATCTTCGAGATGAAGAATGGCGAGATGGATCTGGACGAGGGGGATACCGAGTTCCACCATCAGGTCCCCGCCGAAGGCCACTTCTACATCGGCACGCAGTGTTTTCAGTGTGCTGACCCGCCCTGCACGAAGGTCTGCCCTGTGGGCGCCACCTGGCAGGAGCCGGATGGCATCACCGTCGTCGACTATGACTGGTGCATCGGTTGCCGTTACTGTCAGGCAGCCTGCCCGTACTGGGCGCGACGCTTCAACTGGAGCGAGCCGGTCGTGCCGGCGGATCAGATCAATCCGAATCAGCACTATCTGGGTAACAGAATGCGGCAGAAGGGGGTGATGGAGAAGTGCACCTTCTGCGTTCAGCGCAGCCGTGAGGGGCAGTTGCCGGCTTGTGCTGAGGCCTGTCCGACGGGTGCACGGATCTTCGGCAATCTGCTGGATCCGGACAGCGAGATCCGCTACGTGCTGGCCAACAAGAAGGTGTTCCGCCTCAAAGAGGACCTGGGTACTGAGCCCAAGTTCTGGTACTTCATGGACTGAGCCGTCGATGAATCTCTATTACTTTCTACGCAGCGCCATCCGCGCCGCGACCGGCGGCGGTCGATCCTATCATCTCTGGATGGGGTCTCTGACGTTCCTGATGCTGATCGGTGCCTACGGGTACTCGGTGCAGGCCCAGGAAGGCCTCGTCGTCACGGGCATGAATGATCACGTGAGTTGGGGGCTCTACATCTCCAACTTCACGTTTCTCGTCGGTCTGGCAGCGGCGGCGGTCATGCTCGTCCTGCCAGCTTATGTCCTGAAGGACGTGGATTTCTCCCGTGCCGTATTGATCGGTGAGGGCGTGGCCGTGGCGGCTCTGCTCATGTGTCTGAGCTTCGTCGTCGTTGACCTCGGTGGGCCACTAAGGGCCTGGCATCTGATTCCAAAGCTGGGCTACTTCAACTTTCCCCAGTCGCTGCTGGCCTGGGACGTCCTCGTCCTCAATGGTTACCTGGCGCTCAACCTGCTGATCCCATTCTACATTCTGTATTCCCACTACAATGGTCGTGAGGCGCAGGAACGCTACTACGTGCCTTTCGTCTATCTGTCGGTCTTCTGGGCAGTGAGCATCCACATGGTCACCGCCTTCCTGCTGGCCGGCCTGCCCGCCCGTCCTTTCTGGAATTCCTCGCTCATGGGGCCGCGCTTTCTCGCTTCTGCCTTTGCTGCCGGTCCCGCGGTGATGATCCTGACCTTCAGCTACATCCGGTCACAGACGCGCTACAAGATTCCTGATCACGCGATCTCCAAGCTGGCGATGATCGCCACCGTGGCGGCCCAGATCAATCTGATCATGCTGGGGTCGGAGATCTTCAAGGAATTCTACTACCCGACGCATCACAGTCGCTCGGCCTTCTACCTGTTCTTCGGTCTGCACGGCCACAATGGCCTGGTGCCGTGGATCTGGACATCGATCACGATGAATCTGGCGGCGACGGCGATCCTCACGCTGCACCCATTGCGGAAACGCGCCGGCTACCTGCGTGTCGGTTGCGGTCTGCTCTTTGTGGCGATCTGGATGGAGAAGGGGATCGGTCTGATCGTGCCCGGATTCGTACCCTCGCCACTCGGCGAGATCGTCGAATACTTCCCCAGCTGGGTCGAGTTGACCGTGACCCTGGGGATCTGGGCGATGGGACTATTCGTCTTCACCGTGCTGGTGCGGGTGGCTCTGGCCATCGAACTGGGCGACGAGCGGTCGCCGTTGGCGGCCAAGACCACACAGTAGCGGTGCGGGAGGCCACCCGGTCTCCAGTGGCAGGTTGCTGCGACCCGGTCACCGCAGACCGGCAACCGGGTCACAAATCAAGACATCAGCCCAAAGTGTCCAGGCCCAGTGCGGCCAGGCGCTCAGCGACCTGGGCTCGCTCTGCCTCGGTCAGTGGCAGCGCAGGGCGTCGTGGATCGCCCAGATTCAGTCCAAGTCTCAGGCCCACAGCGGCTTTCATGACGGCGTGGAACTTCGTCCCCGTGAACATCACACAGAGGTCGATCACTTCGACCGAACGTCGCCGCGCCACTTCGGCTGCGGCTGAGTCGCCCGCCTCCAGAGCATTCCACATGGCCACCCACGGCTCCGGGGCGACACACGGCGGCCCATCCACACAACCACAAGCGCCCATGGTCATGGCCGGCAGCAGCAGTTGCGACGAGCCGGTGAAGCAGGACAGGCCCATGTCGGCGAACTGACGCGCTGCAACCAGATTCATGGAGGAGTGCTTCAGGCCCGCCAGTTGCGGCACGCCATCCTGGATCTTCCGTAGCAGATCCACGGTGATCTCGACACCTGTCGAGCCCGGCAGATTGTAGACGAACAGGGGCAGATCGGCTGCTGCACCCACGGCCCGATAGTGTTCGACGATCTCCTCGTCGGACCGGCGGTAGAAGAAGGGCGGAACGCAGCAGATGGCGTGGACACCGGCAGCGGCGGCATGCGCCGCCAGATCGGCGGCGCGGGTCGTGGTGGGGGCGCCGACGTGCATGATCGTCACCGCCCGGTCGCCCACCTGTTGAGCGGCGACCGTGGCGATGCGTCGATTCTCGTCATCGCTGAGCAGGACGCTCTCGCCACTGCCGCCGGCGATCCAGAAGCCGTGTGCCCCTGCCTTCACATTCAGATCGAACACGGCACGCAGATGATCTTCATGCAGATCATCCTGCGCCGTCATCGGCGTGACGACGGCGGGGAAGATGCCGCGAAAGCGACTCAGATCAGCAGTCATCGGTCAGCTTCGCGCGGCCAGGACATTGGCCTCATAGGACTCCATCTCGTCGATCCAACCGGCGGCGACGGCGACACCGGCCTTCAGGCATGCCATATCCCACACGGCGCTGAAAGGCATGGTCTTGAGATCTTCCATCAGGCCGAGTTTTGCTGCCAGACGCCCCTCGGTTTCCAGTTGCTGAAGGAGATTGGTCGGATCCACGAGACCATAGAGGATGGCCTTGCGCGTCGCCCGGGCGCCGATGACATACGCGCCGACACGATTGATGCTGGCATCGAAGAAGTCGAGGGCCACATAGACCTTGTCGAGGGCACCGGATCGCGCCACCTCGAGGAAGACATTGCGCACGTCGTCGGAGAGCAGGACGACGTGATCCGAATCCCAGCGAATCGGCCGGCTCGTATGGATGAGCAGCTTCGGATGGAATGGCAGGTGCGACGTGATCTTGTCGGCGATCGATTCGGTGGGATGGAAGTGGCCCATGTCCAGGCACAGAACTTTGCCACGGGACAGGGCATAGTTGGCGTAGAAGTCATTGGAGCCCACTGTGTAGTCTTCCATGCCGAGGCCGAAGAGTTTTCCTTCCACGGCATCGACACAACCCGGGCCAATGCCCAGTGAATCATCAAACATGGCATCGAGGGATTCCACCAGCCGCTGACGTGGTGTGGCCCGATCCGCAGGGTGATCCTTGGCCCCGTCAGGGATCCAGTGGTTGTTGACTACGTCGTCGCCAAGGGCCTTAGCGATGGCTTCGGAAATACGACGGCTGACGATCCCGTGCTCGATCCAGAAGTCGCGGATCCCTTTGTCAGGATGGGACAGGGTGTAGCCGTCATTGGCCTTGGGATGAGCGAAGTAGGTGGGATTGAAATCCAGACCGAGGCCGTTCTCCTTCGCCCAACCGATCCAGTTTTCGAAGTGGCGCGGCTCGAGTTTGTCGCGATCGACGACCTCGCCACCGGTCTCACAGTAGGAGGCGTGGATGTTGATTCGGTGCGGGCCGGGCAGAAGATCGGTGGCCTTCTTCAGATCCTGACGCAACTCATCCGCTGTTCGCGCCTTGCCGGGAAAGTTGCCCGTCGCCATGATGCCGCCACCCTCGACGGCCTCGTCCTTGATCTCGAAGCCGCCGACGTCGTCTCCCTGCCAGCAATGCAGAGAGATGGGAACACCCAGCGCTGCCTCAATCGCGGCATCGGTGTCGACACCGAGTGCCGTATACTGCTCTTTGGCCAGCTGATAGCTGGACTCGATCTGTGCATCGGACAGGGGGGTCTTATAGGACATCCTATTGCCTCTATCTTGTTACGTTGTCACCATGTACCGTCTCTTTGCGATAACATAAGCGAGCCGCCGTTTCATCTCTACCAGTGCCCGCACTCCGGGGCCAGAAACCCGCTGCGACGAAGCTCTTGCCGAAAAGTTGTCACATCTGGATGTGTCCCGTCTGTCAGGGGCAGTTGATCGCCAATGGCCGTCAATTCGTCTGCGACAAGGGGCACAATTTCGACGTCGCCCGCGAGGGATATGTGAATCTGATCCTCGCCCATCAGCGATCCTCGGCCGAGCCCGGGGATCCACCGGACAGTGTGCGGAATCGTCGCATCTTTCTCGAGGCGGGACACTACGACCCTCTGGCACAGCAGGTGGTGGCCATGGTTGGTACACATTGCCGCTCCCAGACCCACACCCCGACCCAGGAGGAGGGCCTAGTGCCGGATTCGGGTCAGATGCACGTGCTGGACGCGGGTTGTGGTGAAGGCTGGCTCCTGCGCCAGTTGCAGGCAGGACTCGGTACGTCACAGATCGATGGACCGGCTTCCGGTGAGCCAGTTGCCGGGGAGCCACGAACGCAATTCCACGGGGTTGACCTGTCCCGCACCGGCGTCAGCCTGGGGGCTCGAGCCAGCACCGACATCGCCTTCGCCGTGGGGAATTGTTTCCGGTTGCCGGTGATGCCCCAAGTGGTGGATCTGATGATCGTGATGATGGCCCCCAGTGATGAAGTGGAGGCGCTGCGGGTGCTGAAGCCGAAGGCTGTCTTCATGCGCGTCGTACCAGGCGCCGATCATCTGGCGGCCTTCAGGTCGATGGTCTACACCGAAGCCCAGCAGCACGGGGACAAACAGATTCCTGACGGCTTTCGCCTGATTGAGCAGGAGACGGTGCGCTTTGAGCTGAGTCTGAATACCCTGGAGAGTGTGGCGCAGCTGATCGAGATGACACCCTACAAGTGGCACATGAATCCGGAGACCTATGAGCGGGTCCGGTCGTTGTCGAGCCTCGTGGATACGGCCGAATTTGTCCTGCAACTCATGGCGCCGGCCTGAGCGGGCTCAGAGCTGTTTGTACCAGAGCATCTGCACTTCGTCGGGCAATTCGTCGTATGCATGCACGTTGATGGCGCCAAGGGTGCAACCCATGCGGGCGTAGAAGCGACAGGCGGCGACGTTGATATTCTGCGTCTCCACCTTGAGTGTGCGGCGCGCACGATCGCGGGCCCACTGCTCGGCCGCACAGAAGAGGGCGCGGCCCACTCCCTGGCCGCGGACATCGGGCGCAACCCGAAGGTCCCACACGACGGCCAGATCCGTCCGATCCTCGAGCATGGTGACACCCGGTGTATTCCAGGCGACTACGACACCACCGACACGTCGATCATCGATCCGTGCGCTGATGATTCCCCAGTTGGTCAGATCCCATCGTCGTGACCAGCGGATGGGGCCCTCGCCTCTGATCGCGTCGTAGTCCTTCAGCCAGGGCGGATCAATCGGTTCCTGGGTCAGGCGAAAGCCACCCAGTCCCGCATCGATCGGGTCGACCCGCAGTCTGGAGGTGACGGTGAACGAAATCGGCACTTCACCGTACGCCGTCAGAGATTCGACACCTTCCTCGACGATCTGGATTGCGTGCTCGCCAGCTCCAGTGGCAGAATCGGGCGAGCTGGTCACTACTCCACCTCGAGGAAGATCGGGTTGGAGTAGAACCAGAGATCGGACCACGGATCCTCGCCTTCAGGATCATTCGATGGCTCCATCTCCTCGCCATTCGTACCGCGAACGCGCAGATAGCTGGCGGCCGCGACGTCCTTGAGTCGATAGGTGATCTCACGGTAGGCACCGTCGGTCTTCCAGTCGGTGCTGGTGAAGCGTTTCATGACGCGCGTCGTCGGGTTCGTGTCCGTGTCGCGATCGGCAACGGGACCGGTCACCTGTCCGACGATGAGGTCGACTCGTGCCACGGATGGATCACGTCCACCCCAGTTGGGGCCGACGGGGTCGAGGAAACGGATCGTCACGTCCACGTCGGTGCCGGCGGGCATGCTGAGGGCGCCGCCGATCTGCGCTCTGTCCCTGCCACCGCGTGCGGTGATCTGCAACTGGCTGATCAGGTCACCGAGCGTGACGAAGACCCGTCCATGGCGAATGCCATCGAGGATGTCATCGTGGTTGCGCTGAGCCCACACGTAGGTCTTCGAGTACTCGCCCGGCCAGAAATCGGATCCACCCTCGCGCCAGTTGATGTGGGAATCGGAATTGGATGTGATCCACCAATGGCGTCCCTCTCCCAGCATAGAATCCCAGAAACCACCCACACGGGCCGTCATCTGGTCGAAGCCACCCATGGTGGGATGGTTTCGGTACGAGCCGCGTGGGGCCTTCTTCAGCGTGCCATCCCGGTTCAGGGCTTTGGCCTGATGGCCGGGTGCCCCGGCCATGCCCACGGCGATCTCTGGCGCCGTGTCATTCCAGTCGCGGAATTCGGCCGGATCGTCGCGCCCGTATACACCCAGGCCACTGGCTGACCGCGAAGGATGATTGGCGATGATGACGGGCCTGGTCTCGAACCGATTCATCGCCTTCAGTGCCTCGAGCATGCGCGGTTCGGTGTCCCAACTCCCATCATTCGGGTGGGGCTCCTGCCGATTGAATCGGGACTCGATCTCAAAGAGCCGGTCGACCTCATCGTGTGTGTGCGGTATGATGAGACTCGAGTGGTCGGCACCGGGCGTGTCGAATTCCATGCCATAGAACTGGACGACCTCCGGCACGACGTCACGTGATCTGAGCAACTCGGGGTAGGCGAGATCCCGATTTACCTTGCTGTGGAAGGGGCCACCGTGGTCGGTGGTCACCATCCAGCCGAGGCCGTAGTACTTGGCCATCAGTGCATTCATCGGGGTGGGGTAGATGGCATCACCCGCGATCCTGGGTTTGGGCGGATCCACGGTCCGATCCCAGCCAACGCTGAAGCGGGAGTGAATGTGATGATCGCCTGACAGCCACTGTCGTGAGCCGTCGATCTCGACTTCACCCGATCCACCGCCGAGGGCGGTCACGGGTTGTGGCGCCATAGCGGTCACCACGAAGTGGAGGGCGAGAAGAGGGACGAGGCGAATCTGTCGTATGTTCATGGCCGGCACTTTTCAGATGTTGTGGGGTGTTTCTGATACGACAACTTCGCCAATCGAAGGCCCGGGGCAAGTTACCCGACACAAGGACACAGAAGGAACACGCATGAAAGTCTTGCTCGCCCAGTTCGAACAGGAGACGTCACACTTCAATCCCCACGCGACACCCATGGATCGGTTCGACATCCTGCGTGGTGACGAGCTGGTCGAGTCGCTGGCCGGCACGCACACGTATGTCGCCGGGGGACTGGATATCTTCGCTGAAGAAGGCATCGAGGTCATTCCCACGTATGGTGCCAGTTCGGTGACGTCGGGTGGTCCCGTAGTGAGTGGAGATCTGGATGAGATGACCGAACAGCTTCTGGCGGCGGTCGAAGCGGTTGCCGACGAGGTGGATGGCGCCTACATCGCATTCCACGGCGCCATGGCCGGGATTCATGAGCCGGATCCAGAGGGGCGCATCCTGGAGCGTGTGCGGCAGCTACTGGGGGATCGCCCCATCGTCTGCTCCTTCGATCTGCACGGCATCCTCGCCGACCGACTCGTGGAGAATGCCGATATCCTCTACGCCCTGCACACGTATCCTCACGTCGATCAGCGTCAGACCGGCCAACGGGCGGCACGGGGTCTGGTGAAGTTGCTTGGCGGTGGCGTGAAGCCGGTCGTGGCACGGGTGAAATTGCCCCTGCTGGTGCGGGGGGACGAACTCATCACCGCGACGGGTCTGTTTGGGCAGGCGATCGATCGCTGCAAGCAATTCGAGGCCACCGAGAAGGGACTCTCGGCGATAGTGAATATCGGCAATCCATTCACGGATGTGCCCGAGTTGAGGACCAATGTCATCGTGACCAGTGATGGTGATGCCGAAGCTGCACGACAACTGGCCGACGAACTGGCCACCTTCATGTGGACTCACCGCGAGCGTCTCCAGGCACCACTGACATCGATCGACGAAGCGATTCGACTGGCCGGAGAAACGGACGGACTCACCGTCTTCTCCGACGCCGCCGATGCCACCTCCAGTGGCGCCTCAGGGGACAGCAATTGGATTCTGAAGGGACTGCTGGCTGCCGAATTTTCCAAGCGCGCGTTGGTGCCACTCGTCGATGCGCCGGCGGCGGCCGAGGCCTTCCGACGTGGTGTGGGCAGTCGCTTCACCGTGGCCCTGGGCGGCACGGTCGATCTCGAGCGGCATGAGCCGGTGGAGGCCGAAGTCTACGTGCAGAGTCTTCACGATGGGGTGTTCACCGAGGAATCAGGTGAGACGGCCCGGGCCGGTCAGACGGCGGTCCTCGTCAACGGCCAATGCACGATCATGGTCACCGAACACCCGGTGTCGATCATGGGGCGGCGTGTCTTCGAATCGCGCGGGTTGCAGCCTGTAGATTTCGACATCGTCGTCTGCAAGAGTCCCAATGGCTTCCGCACGCACTACGAGGCGATCTGCCAGCGCATCATCGCCGTCGATGCCCCCGGCTCTACGAGCGCCAATCTACGGTCGTTGCCCTACACCAATGTGGCTCGACCGATCTATCCGCTGGATGAAACGATCGTCCCGGAGCTGGTGGTGGAGATGAAGGCGTAACGAGGAGGGAGTGCGCCCTACTCGGATCCGGCCAGCCAGCGCAGTGCCCCGTCGAGCACCTGGGCCTCGATGCCTTCCAGGGGCCGGGCATACCCGTAGTAGCATCCCGAGAACAGGATCCGCCCCTTGCCGAAGGTTCCGGCCACATACACCGGATCGCCCAGCGTGTTGCGGACGATCACGCGGCCCTCGGGCCCGGGGGTGAAGATCATGTGGTCGTAGAATTCGGTGCTGAACTGAGTCTGTGCCGACGCCTCACCCAAGGCCCGATCCCGGTCTCCAGTGATCAGATCCGTGTTCACTACATGACGGCCAGCTTCGACATTTTCTGTGGGGATGCCACGCGTGGCGACTTCCGGCACCGGGCTGGCCATGAACCAGGCCGTGTCGTGGCCCAGGAGTAGTCCGCCGCCGTCGGCCACATACTGCCGGAGGGTCTCGACGAGAGGATGTTCCGGGCCGAATTCCTCATTCAGATTCTGCAGGATCACCACATCGGCGCCGGACAGGTAACTCAGACCATTGCCCGCCATCTCATGGATTTCGAACAGGTCCATGGCCTGGATCGTCTGCGTCAGGTGGGGGCGCTGGTCGAACAACACCAGTTGCGGGCGATCGGTCTGGCTGACCAATTCCGTCAATCCGAAGGTGTCCGGTGTTTCCCGGGGCTCGCGCCAGAAATCGAGATTTCCCGCCTCGATGGCTTGATTGGCACGGGTGAACCAATCGAAATACTGTCGGTGTGTGCCCTCGTAGGTTGGCCCCTCGTAGAAGACCCAGTACCCGTCGCTGACGTCGGCACTGAGCACGGCATTGCGTCCCGTGAACTCGGGATCGGCACCCTTCACCACCGGGTCGAGTCCGCCCGCATACATGTACGGACCACCGGGTTGATCGAGGGCCCACGTACGGCGCTCGCTGAGCTTGTCGAAGTTCAGACTCAGTGCCTGTGCATGCGCTGCCCAGGTGCCGGGACGGCCGTAGATGCTGGCGTCAGCCAGAATCAGTGGCGCCTGCGGTGTTGCCCACTCCGGGTAGGTGGCAGCAGTCATGAAATGGGTGTCGGGCGCGGGATAGATGCAGAACTGGAATTCAGGTGCGATCTCATCGACGGCCTCGCGCAGCAGGCGGCATCGCCAGCGCCAGTGGTCGACCTGGAAGGCCTCGAAGGCATCATGCAATCCCTGTTCCTGGAGCCATTGCTTGCGATCGGCATGGGCCAGAGTGGGCAGGGCGATGCCACGGTCCCCGGCAAAGGCCGTCAGAATCAGATCATCATAGGACAGATCGTAGAGGTGCCCACCATGCGCACCGGATGCGTAATTCTCGTAGTCGAGGAAGACACCGATGAGTGTGGGGTCGTCGGCGGCCATCTGGGCGTAGGCGAGGATGCGCTTCGTCATCCAGTCCCACAACTGGTCGCTGTTCGGGCTCCACAATAGCTGCTCTGAACCCGATCCCCAGACCACGCGCTTGCCATCGGCTTCGGGACCTTCGGGTGCGACCAGGGTCCCACGCATCCAGGGGATGTGGAAGATCTGTTGCTCGCGACACCATGCAGAGACCTGTTGGACCTCGTCCAGATCGTCATTGCCCAGCCGGGGCGACCACACGTTGAACCCGGCTGCAGCAGCTTCAGCGACCATCCACTCTTCGGTGTGCCAGTCAGCCTCTGGCTGCATCACCTTGTCGACGAGGATCCGCATCTTGACGCTGCGCCCCAGTTCGGAACGAGCGGGCCGCGGTGCAGGGGCGGATTGCTGTTCTGTGCTACCCGGCCGTGCGAGCAGGAGGATAGCGGAGACGGACAGGGCAAGACGGACGAAGAATAACATCTGCAAGTCTCCGATTCCGGGTGGGCATACGATGGCTGTACTGGAAGAAGGCCGGTTTGCTCAGACAGAGCAAGCAGTGTTGCGGCGGCCGATGACTATGCCTTGAAGGCTCCCGACGTCACACCTCGCATGAAGGGACGGGTGGCGTAGGCGAAGAGGATCAGCAGAGGAATGCTGGAGATGGCATAGGCCGCGTACAGGGTACTGAAATTCGACGCGTGTGCACTGTTGGCCAGCACGAAGATTCCCGATGCGACGACGTGGTGCTTGCCATCGGTATTGGTGATGAATGGCCAGAGGAAGTTGTTCCACGTGCCGAGGATATTCATGATCGCCACGACGGAGAAGACGGGCCGCGATAGTGGCAGGACCAACTGCCAGTAGATGTGCAGATGGCCAGCACCATCGATCCGCGCTGACTCGAAGAGATCCTCGGGCAGGCCTTCGAAATAACTCTTGAAGACGTAGATGGCGAAGACCTGTCCACCGGCGATGTAGGGCAGGACCATGGCGCCATAGGTGTTGAGCAAGCCCAGATTCTTCACCAGAAGGAAACTCGGCACCAGGGTGAGCACCCCGGGGAACATCATGGTGCTGATGATGTAGAGAAAGAGCGCGCGGTGACCGGTGAAACGATAGCGCGCCAGCACGTAGGCCGTGGCCGAACCCAGCAGCAGAACACCGGTCACAGTGAGGGTGGCAACAATGATGGTGTTGAGCATGTAGGGACGGATGACCGTCCAGGCCAGTCGCGTGCCACGGGTCAACTGGTCGGCACTGTGGCGCAGGACCTGGCCGGGGTCCGTCGGATCAGCGACGTCGGTATCGTGCGATGGTTCGGCGTCTGGCTCGTGATGGTCCAACACCTGATCGTCCTGCAGCGGATCACCCGTCAGCAGGGCGCCTGTCGCATGGATGGCATCGGTGAATGCACCAGGCACTGAAAAGAAGGCATGATAGTATTCGGAATTCGTACGCAGGGCATTGTTGATGACGAAGACGAAGGGCAGCAGCGTCAATGCGGAGAAGGACATCAGGATCAGATGGATGAGCCAGGTCCGTCGTGTCGTCATCGGACCCCCTGCAGGTCTTCTGCTGACTTGAAGTATCGAAGATTCAGCATGGTCAGGCCGAAGATCACGATGAAGAGCAACACGCCAATGGCGCAGGCATACCCCATACGCTGGAAGCTGAAGGCGTTGTAGTACATCCACAGACCGGGCACGGTGGTCTCGAAGCCCGGTCCGCCGCGCGTCAGGATGAAGAGATTCTCGAAGCCCTGCACGCCGCCGATCAGGGTCAGGATCAGGATCAGCTTCAGCTGACTGAGGACCATGGGGATGTCGATGCGGAAGAACTTCTGCAGTCCCGAGCAGCCGTCGATGGCCGAAGCCTCGTTGACGCTTTCGGGAATGCTGCTGAAGCCTGCGTAGTAGATCAGAACCTCAAAGCCGCCAACGAAGGGAAAGCCGACAAAGGCGACCGCCAGCAATGCTGTATCCGGGTCGGCGAGCCAGCCCCGTGTCCAGTGTGCCAGGCCGATGCCCTCGAGCAAGCCATTCAACAAGCCCACATCTGAGAAGATCATGCCCGACCAGATCAACTGCACTGCCACTCCTGGCACGACGACCGGTGCCAGGAAGATGACGCGGTAGAGGTAGCGCCATCGCTCGGTGGGCAGGGCATAGATCAGACGAGCCACGACAAGGGGGAAACTCAGGCGGGCGGCAAGGGCGAACAGGGTCAGGGCCATCATGTTCGCCAGCGATGGCAATGCTGTCGGGTCCTGGACCAGATACTCGCCATAGTTCGACAGACCCACAAAGTGGGCCTCTGAACCGATCTCGAATTCATACAGCGAGCCCACAAAGGCCCAGGTGACGGGCAGGTAAACGAAGAGGGTCAGCAGGGCCAACGATGGCACGACGATCGCGTAACACACCAGGGTCGACTGCAGGCGGGTGGAAATCACTGGTTCGCCGCCATGGTGACAGCAGCGGGCAATCCCGTCATCCGGGCCCGGACGGGTGCAAGTTCGCGCCAGCGTCTCTCCATGCGTTCCACATCGGGCTGTTTGCGGCGCATCATACTTGCCGACGCTACATCGATGTTCTTCTCCTGCCAGGTCAGAAAGTCATCCAGTTCGGCGCCGCCGGTGAGATACAATTCCAACATTCGACGCTGGATCTCCGAGAATCTCAGGTCGAAGCTGTAGACCCATTTCGTCGTCGTATACCGCCGGGACAGGATCTCCTCGAAAGGCGCCAACACGGGCAGGGGGGCGACGTCGACGATATTCGGCAGGTAGTTTGGATACTCATTGACGATCCTGGCGTATTGCTCTGGCAGACAGAGGAATTGCAGGAAGGCGATGACTCGCTGAAGTCGCTCGGACCGGGCGATGCGCTCAGACATCGGCAGAGAGGGGTCAGTGTCGGCTATGGCGCTGTTGGTGACTTCCAATTGCGTGGCGGCGCCACCGATGACACACATGGGCTGCCCTGAGGCGAATTCTGTGGTCCGGCGTGTAAATGATGGGACGTAGAAGACACCCCAGTCGAAACCGAGATCACGATCCATCTGCAATCGGTACGAGAGGGCGCAGACTGTCCAGATCATTGCAGCACGCTGTGTCACGAACTCACGCACGAGATCTTCGGCCATCAGATTGCGATTCGTGAATTTCTTCAGTTCACGCATACGCTCCCAGACCACCCGGTATCGTGGGTCTCCACGACCGAAGAATCCCTTCTGGCGCAGGAAGGCCAGTTCATCCCAGTCGAGATACCCCTGCAGATACGGTTCGCGAATCGGATCCTGGTAGAGGTCGATGCCGGGCAGCAGATCGTAGTAGACCTGGTCGAAGAACAGGTCCTTCGTCCAGTCGTTGTAGGCACCGATGTTGACCAGGAGGGGAACAATCGCACTGCCTTCGGCAACCGGCTGGCGCTGGATTCGTTCCATGATATCGATGAACTGCTCCCAGTCGGTCGGCGGCATCAGGCCGAGACGATTGAAGAGCGTCTTGTTGTAGAAGATCCCCGTCTCCACCATGTCATAGGTGAGGCAATAGCTGAGACCATCCGGCGCCGCCTTGCCCCGGCTGATCGCCTGATAGCGGAACATGTCCCACCACTGCTTATATCCGGGGGCTTCTGGATCGCCCGCCTCGACAACGAATGGATTCGGTTGTTCGAGGAATGTGTCGAGGGGGACATACCAGCCCTTGTGCACGTCAGTCCAGACATTCTCGACATTGACATTGAGGATGTCGGGCGCGTGGCCACTGCTCAGCTGAGTGACCAGATACTCACGCACTGCTGGGACGGTGAGAACATCAATGCGCGTATCAGGGAAGCGATTCTCGAAGGCGGCGATCACATCGGTCAGGCCCTGCAGTGGCTCGCCGATTCCGTAAGGGTGTGTGCCCGGCAGGTAGGCACCGCCGGGAGAGATCTTGATCGTGAAACGAACATCCTCGTCTGACGTGCTGACACCCGCCACGGTTCGCGTCGTCTCGCCCCCTGTTGGCCACAGGAGCCAGGCGCTTACGATCAGGATGAGGGCCAGATGCCAGTGGGCGCGGACGGCTTTACCGATGTGAGTCGTCCAGGGCGACCCCGTCATGGGTTGGCCAGGGCCGGAAGTGGTTGGGTGATCGTCGCGTGTGGAGATCTCACAATCCAAGTTTCGGGATCAAGGACGCCGATCAGAACGTTCATCAATAAAGGATCCCGGTCCGCTGGTTGCGAGGTTTGCCGTGCAGCGATCAGCCCAAAGCACGAGATTTGATCCTGCGTACACAGAGTCAGAATCATTCTCCATGCCATACTCCGGTCGAAGATGACGAACATGCCCCTTCCTGACATCCTCGAAGTCGTGCCCTGGGACCAGCCCCCGGTGGCTCGTATCACCGTGCCCGGGTCCAAGAGTATCACCAATCGGGCGCTGGCGCTGGCTGCCCTGGCCGATGGCGAGACACAGCTTCGCGGCGCATTGTGGAGCGACGACACACAGGTCATGGTGGCAGCCCTGCAACAACTCGGCTTCGACATTGACGTGCAGCCCGATCCAGGTGAGGCGGGCAATCGTCATCTACGGGTCATCGGTCGAGGTGGCCAGATACCGGCCGGTGGTACGCGCGAGCGCCCCGTGGAACTCTTCGTCGGATTGGCGGGAACTGCAGCACGATTCCTGACGGCTATGTTGTGTCTGGGCGAGGGCATCTACCGGGTGCACGGGGTGCAGCGTATGCACGAGCGTCCACAGGGCCCGCTACTGAAGGCACTGCGACAACTCGGCTACACGGTAGAGGGTGAGATCGACGATGATCACCTGCCCGTTCTCATCCACGGAGACGGTCCCCGAGAGGGCGCCACAGCGACGGTGAGCACCGTCGACAGTTCCCAGTTCGCCTCGGCCCTGCTGCTGATCGGGGGGACTGGTGGCTGGCAGATCACAACTGAAGAGCCGACGGCAAATCCATATATCGAGATGACGCGTCAACAGATCGCGGCCTTCCCGACGGACCGGGGAACCGTCGTGGTCGAACCGGATGCTTCCAGTGGCAGCTACTTCTGGGGCGCCGATGCCCTGCCGCTGTCAGGTGAGCGCGATCTGTCTCTGAAGGGGAATATCCAGGTCGACCACTGGCCTGCGTCCGGGTGGCAGGTCGACGCGGAGTTTCCACGGCACCTGCCCCTGCCTGCGCGGTTGTCGCGTCGCGACGATCTGGGCGACAGCATTCTGACAGCCATGATGCTGGCGCCGCTGGGAAATGAGCCGGTGCTGTTCGCCGATCTGACCCGGCTGCGCGTTCAGGAGTGTGAGAGAGTCCAGGTGATGCGCGAGGAGTTGAGCAAGTGTGGTGCGGGCGTCGTCGAAGAGGGAGAAACCCTCTTGATCTCTCCGAGTGAACTGCACGGCGCCGATATCGACCCCCACGAGGATCATCGTGTGGCCATGTGTTTCGCCATGCTGGGACTCAGAATACCCGGCATTCGCATCCACGATCCGGGGTGTGTGGCCAAGACCTTTCCGCTGTTCTTCCACAAACTGTCTCAGGCAGCACCTCACGGCCTCGGTGTGGAGCTACGCGATGGCGCGGGAACCCGGTGGATGCCAGACAACCAGGGTTGATCTGCCCCAGGATCGCAGCGAGAGGCCATTTCGCGCCAACAGGATCACGATTCAGGAGAATCCCATGCAGTCAGAGTCCATCCTCTACTTGAGCCGCCAGGATGTCGAGGCTGTCGGTCTCCCCATGGTCTCGATCATCGATGCCCTCGAGCAGATGTTCAAGGAGAAGGGCGAAGGCCGCGTCGAGATGCCGCCCAAGCCTGGTATCCACACGCGGGAAGATGCTTTCATCCACGCCATGCCGGCCTACATCCCCAGTCTCGAGGCGGCGGGTGTGAAGTGGATCTCCGGGTACCCTGGCAACCAGGCCAAGGGGCTGCCCTACATCACAGGGCTGCTGATCCTCAATGACCCGGACACCGGAATCCCCACGGCGATCATGGACGCCACGTGGATCACGGCGCAGCGCACGGGTGCCGCCACCGCCGTGGCCGCCCGGTATCTGGCACGACCCGACAGCAGCACAGCGGGCATCATCGCCTGTGGCGTGCAGGGGCGCAGCAATCTCCAGGCGTTGGCCTGCGCGTTTCCACTAACCAGAGTGCGGGTTTTCGACCTGCACACGAGTGTGGCCCAGCGCTTTGCCGCCGAGATGTCGGTGGAACTCGAGATCGATGTAGAGGCCGTCGAGGATCCGAGATTGGCCGTCGTCGACACCGATCTGGTTGTCACCAGTGGTCCGATTCTCAAACACCCGACACCGGTGATCGAGGCCGACTGGCTGGCACCGGGCGCCTTTGCCTGTCCCGTCGATTTTGACTCGTACTGGACCGGAGTCGCTCTGCACCAGGCCGACAAGTTGGCCACCGATGATCTGGGGCAACTCGACTACTATCGGCAGGCAGGTTACTTCGGTGACACGCCGGCGGCCTATGCCGATCTGGGGCAAATTGTGGCGGGGCAGAAGCCCGGCAGAGAGCGAGACGACGAGCGGACCATCGCCATCAATCTGGGACTCGCTCTGGAAGACATGGCTACGGCCATGCCGGTCTTTGCACGTGCTGTCGAACTCGGCCTTGGTGTGCGCCTGCCGTTATAGTCTTGAGTGGGTGTTACTGGCCCGTGGTTGAGCAATTTGGGACGTTACCCTGAGAGGGACGTGATCCCCCACATGGATGTGTCACAACGTCAGAAAAGGGATGAGGATGGAGCGCAGGGTTTTTCTCAAAGGGTTGGCCGCCAGTCTGGCCGTTGCCCACTCAATGCCACAGATCGCGGCGGCGCTGACCGGCTACCTGCAGGATCTGGCGGCCGATCTGGCGTCCGCATCCGAACCGGAAGCCTATTGGCGGCGTGTGGGAGAGGAATTCATCCTGCGGCAGGGCCGCATCCATTTCAACTGCGGCAGCATCGGCCTGACACCACGAGCAGTGGTGGAGGCCCACAAGGCCTATATCGATCGCCTGGAGGATGATCCCTATCCATTCACCTGGTCGGGATGGGACGACGCCAAGTCCGAGGAGGCCCTCACCAAGGCGAGGCGATTCATCGGTGCTCGTGAGAATGGTGAGATGCTTCTGACGCGTAATACGACGGAAGCGATGAATCTGATCGCTACGGGGATCCAGTGGGAGACCGGCGACGAGGTACTCACCACCGATCACGAGCACGCCGGCGGCATCTATTGCTGGATGCATATGCAGAAGATGGCGGGCATCCGCGTGAAGCAGATCCACCTGCCGACACCGGTGGAGTCCAAGGCGCAGATCCTGCAGCTGATTGAGGATGGCATCACGGATCGCACGCGTGTCGTGAGTGTCAGTCACGTAAATACGACGACGGGGCTACGTATGCCCCTGGCTGATATTGCCGCCATCACCCGTCCCCGCGGGATTCTGCTGGTTGCGGATGGCGCTCAGGTACCGGGCATGCTGGATGTGAATGTCCGTGATCTGGGTGTGGACGCCTACGCCTCCAGCAGCCACAAGTGGATGCTGGCCCCCAAGGGCACAGGGCTCCTCTACATTCGCGGTGAGTCGGGCCGCTACATCAAGCCGATCTCGGCGAGCACGCCCAATGGGAGTCAACACGCCGTCTACATGGCCAATGGCGGCACGCGCAATACGCCGCTGATGATCGCCCACGGTGATGCGATGGATTTCCACGATGTAATCGGTCGTGATCGCGTCGAGGCGCGTGTGCTGCAGCTGAATCGTTATCTGCGCGAGAAATTGCGGCCGATGGCGACACTGGTGCCGGTGACACCGGAGGATCCGGAGCTGTCGTCAGCCCTGCTCTCCTACATTCCCCAGACGAGGACGGTGGGCAGTATCTACAACCAGTTGCACGACTGGGGGATCTCGATCAAGCAGACCGGTTACAATGCGGTCTATGGTGACAATGCCATTGAGCGCGAAGGCAAGAAGGTGATTCGTCTGTCGACGCACATCTTCAACGACGAGGAGCAGATCGATCGGCTCGTGCGGGCGTTGGGTGATGCAACCGGTACGAGTACGTCGATCAGCAGTGGCACGGGCGAGCGACCGCAGGCATTCGATTCAGGTTACAACTATCCGAATCCCTTCAATGCGAGCACGCAGATTCGTTATCAACTGCCGGCGGGCACCGATGTCGAGGTGGCGATCTTCAACTCCAAGGGGCAGATGCTGGAGGTGATCAACTCCGGTTTCCAGGAGGCGGGGGCTCACCAGCTCACGTGGAATGCGACCGGTCAGGCAACGGGCACCTACTTCTACGAGGTTCGAGCCGGCGCCCAGCGGCTGGCGCGGAAGATGATCCTGCTGAAATAAGTCGGTCACGATTCGCCCGTCCTGGTGTCATGGGGGTGAAAGCGCCATGGACGAAGAACTCAAACAAGATCGCAGCCGCCTGACGGCGTGGACGCGCCGTGCCCGACGGGGTGATGTGGCAGCCTATGGCTACATCGTCGAGGACACGCGTGCCGCCGTCGAGGCGACCGCGCGGCGGATCGTCCATGATTCCCACGACGCAGAGGATGTCGCTCAGGAGGCATACCTGCAGGCCTATCGTGCGCTCGACAGCCTGCGGGAAGACGCCTTGCTGCTGGCCTGGTTGC
>JABHDC010000233.1 GCA_018673255.1 Gemmatimonadota bacterium | reverse complement strand
GCCGGCAGGCCCTTGTCGCAGGTCCCCACACCGAGCACACCGCGGCGCGTCGGTAATGACCGGATCAGACGCCCCATCACGATGGCGGCGTCATTGCGATAGGGCAGAGAATCGAACATACCCGTCGTGCCCTGCGTGCGGCCATCACATGGGTCGGAGCAGTAGGCGGCAAAGGGAATCCCACCGAGACGACTGATTTCCTGCGCCGCCGCCTCCATCAATAGACCGATCTCCCAATGACCGGTGTGATACCCCAGGGCGATGGGTGTGCCATCGGGGGCCCGGATACCACCCATCGTGCTCAGAATCAGAAATTCCTTGCGGCCAAGGTGGGACGGATTCCACCCCATGCCCGCATTCTGGCTGTAGCCGAAGATGTCACCACTCGGCGACTCGATAACGGTGGTCTCATCCAGTGACAGCTGGCCCGGTGGGCCGGGCGCCTGTGTGCGTACGGTGTAGATGGAATCGTCGGAGCTGAGGATTTCGTCGAAGTGCGACATGTCGTCGATCCGAATCAGGGCGTACCGATCGGTGGTGCCCACAGGGTAGCATCTGAGAGCAGCCACAGGTCGGCCAGGGTGAAGATGAAGTAGGCGACACTGATGATGCTGTTCGCCGTCATGAAAGCCATGTTGACCTTTGTCAGGTCATCGGGGGTCACCAGGCGGTGCTCCCACAACAGCAGCAGGGTGATCGCGGCGACGCCGGCGAAGTAGATCCATCCGAGCATGGCCGCAAATCCCACACAAACCATGAAACCGACCGTGGCCACATGCAGGACCCGAGCCAGATTCATCGCCCCTGAGAGACCAAACCGGACCGGGATGGAGTGCAGGCCAGCACCCTGATCGTATTCGTGATCCTGACAACTGTAGAGGATATCGAACCCGGCAACCCAGCTCAGGACTGCAAGTCCCAACAACACGGGCACCACGTCGAATCTGCCCGTCACAGCGACCCAGGCGCCCAATGGCGCCAGTCCCAGCCCCAGACCTAGAACCAGATGGGAGGCCCAGGTGAAACGCTTGGTAAAGGAGTAGCCGCCGACCACGAACAGTGCCACCGGCGACAGGGCCAGGCACAGTGGATTCAACTTCCACGCAGCAAAGACGAGGCATAAGGCCGAGAGGATGACGAAGGGCCAGACCGCCAGCGGCGACAGGACGCCGGCCGGCATCTCTCGTTTCGCCGTGCGCGGATTTGCCGCATCAATCTCTCGATCCACTAAACGATTGAAGCCCATCGCCGCCGACCGGGCCGCTACCATGGCCAGCACGATCCAGCCGATCTGTTCAACACTGATGCCGCTGGCGGCGGCAGCCAATGCTGCCCCACTCAGGGCGAAAGGCAGGGCGAAGATCGAGTGAGAAAAGCGGATCATCCGTCCGTAGGTGACGACGGGAGCGGCAAAGCTCATGCGGCATCACTTGTCGTCGGGTAGAACCGCAGCGCCGGTTCGGCCTCGATGACGCCATGGACGGCAGCGAGCCGATAGAATTCTCGCAAGCCCTCCAGTTCGGCGGGTCCCAGATCATGCCGGATATGATCGCGCAGATATCGTTCGTAGAGTTCGACGTCTCCGGCGCGCTCTCGCTGGAAGGCGGCGGCGATCTGCGGGAGACTGGCCGAGCCGGCTGACCTGGCCTGCTGCAACCGTGCCACGTGACCGGCGCTCAAGGTGCCTTCACGACCGGCCCAGAGCGCGTAGACGAAGGGTTTGCCCGTCATCTGTGTCCAGACCTCCCCCAGGTCGAGACACTGGCGTCCTGCGCCCTCGGCGACCAGCGGCAGGACAGGATCGCCGATCAACAGCGCCGCGTCCGCCTCGTGCAACATGGCATCCAGATCGGGCGCCGCCGGAACCTGTTCGGGGTTCAGGCCATAACGCTCGCGCAGGATCACCGTCATCAAGGCCACCGACGTCCGCGAACTGGTATCGACGGCAATCCGCTTGATCTCGTCGAGCTCGCCACGATAGAAGAGCCGGACGGTCAGCACTTCACCAAGGGATGCGATGCAGATACCGGGAACGATCCAGTAGTCAGGTTCATTTCGAGCGTATTCGACGGCCGGGATCAGACCGACATCGATCGTGCCCGCCGCCAGATCAGCGGCGCACTTGGAAGGCAGATCATAGTGCAGGTCGAAGGGGCTGTCGGGGCCGTCGAGGCCGGTGGTGAGAGGACGAGCATTGAGGAAGCTGACGGCGCCAAGACGGACGGTGGGCCCGGTTGCAGGTCCCGCGCGGAGTGAAGCGGCCTTGTCCGAACTCATCACTTGGCCACGCTCATGAGGCCGCCGCCAGAGCCTCCGGGCGTGGACGGGTCGCTACGGGCGCATACGCCGTACTGCGCCGACGCGGCTCGTAACCGGCATCACGAATGAGGCGCTCCATGTTGTCGAGCCCCATCTCGTCTGTGTGACTCGTCCCCGCGGCGGAAACGACATTCTCTTCCAGCATGGTGCTGCCGAAGTCGTTGATCCCATAGCGCAGACTGACCTGTGCGATCCGGGGCCCCTGGGTCACCCATGACGCCTGGAAAGAAGGGATATTGTCCAGATACAACCGCGCCACGGCCACCGTGCGCAGGTGATCGAATCCTGTCGCCTTCATGCCATTCCAGCGTTCACTGTCGGCGCCCAGGTCCGTATCATCGGGCTGGAAGTTCCACGTAATGAAAGCCGTCATGCCGCCGGTTTCATCCTGCAGATCGCGGATGTGACGCAGGTGCTCGATCCGATGATCGATCGTCTCCACGTGCCCATACATCATCGTCGCAGTCGTCTTCATGCCCAGACCGTGGGCGATGCGATGCACCTCGAGCCACTCGTGGGTGCGATCCTTGCGGAAACCGATGATGTCCCGCACCTCGTCGTTGAGGATCTCGGCGCCCGCGCCAGGAATCGAATCCAGCCCTGCATCACGCAGACGTGTGATCGTCTCCGCCAGTGACAGTTTTGACAGGTGGGCGATGTAGATGATTTCCGTCGCCGACAGACAGTGCAGTTGCACTGACGGATACCGATCCCGGATATCAGACAGCAGATCCTCGTAGTAGTCGAGTCGCAGCTTCGGATTGAGCCCCCCCTGCATGAGGATCTCATTCGACTTCGGCTCATCGCCACCAAAGGCAACCAGTTCATCGATCTTGGCGAAGATTTCGTCCTTGGACAGCGTGTAGCCCTCGTCGGAACCCGGCGGCCGGTAGAAGGCGCAGAAATCGCACTTCACCCAACAGACATTGGTGTAGTTGATATTGCGGCCCACGTTGTACGTGACGACCGGCTCCGGATGGTGCCGCATCCTTACCGCATTCGCCAGCAGACCGAGTTCAGCCACATTCGGATGCGCAAAAAGCCGCGCCGCATCCTCATCGTTGAGCCGCTCCCCATCACTGATCTTCTCTGCGATATCTGTGATCATATCAGATCCATCTCGGGTGCATCTGCCACCTCGAGCGTCCCTGTCAGTGGCCGGACATTGTCAGCGGCCAGACAGTTCCCGCCCAAAGCCCTCGGACGCGCGTCCATTGACCCGGCCTTGCCTTCGTTCCCACCGCCCCCACATGCCCTACGCTGGGCATCGAGTCTCAGGGGCTGCCTTGGCTCCGGGAAGCACCAGGATGACGACTGGGCGATGGCTCCGAAGCTGACAGACACGATCTGCCGTCGGTCCCGTCGTCTCTGTACCTGAGTTCGAGTACAGTCCACTTCGTCGCCCACCCTTGTTGACCTGTGCGGCGCACGAAGTCTGTCACGGAGCGATGGAACGCCCGATTTCGACCCTGAT
>JABHDC010000232.1 GCA_018673255.1 Gemmatimonadota bacterium | reverse complement strand
GTTCTCAATTTCATCCGCCCCGGTCTGTATCTGTGGCGCAAATACGACTACGCCGGTGACGTGAAGGACACCGGTATTCGTCCCGGGCTGCTGGTCGCCTTCCAGCACCAGACCTTCTTCAACCTCGGCGGTTTCCTCTACAATCAGGAGAAGTTTGGCGGCATCCCCTTCGATGACGCCCGAACCCTGTGGGGATATCTGGGGACCAGTGCCTTCGAACGCGTCGGTGGTGGCGTCTTCATCAACCGAGGCAAGTCGATCAATCGTTTCGGCTTACTGGGCTCTGCCCACAATCCGCTTGAACTGGTGCCAACCTTCGAGATCAACGGCGATATCCGGCTGCGCCCCAGCGATCAATGGCGGATGGAGAGCAGCTTCAATTCGACCCGCCTGCAGACCGATGCCACCCGCAAGCTGATCGTGCGTCAACGGATTCTGCGGCAGTCACTGCAATACCAGTTCTCGCCGCAGTTGTTCGTGCGTTTCATCGGCGAATACAACATGACCCGCCGCGCCATCGATGTGGGCAGCTACAACAGCTCGCAGGACTTCTCGCTGGAACCGATGCTCAGTTACAAGCTCAATCCCTTCACCGTCTTCTACTTCGGTGGTACCATCGGCGGCTACGATGACCCCTACCCCAGTCACGCCGGTCTGAGCCGGACGGATCAGTCCTTGTTCATGAAGTTCCAGTATCTGGTCAGCGCGAGCTAGGAGGGTGAAAATGGCGGTTCAGGTTGGTCGATGACCGTCGCCTGACACGGTCGTCCATCCACTCCGGTCGATCTTTCCGGTCGATTCGTTCCGGTCGGTCAGCTCCGGGCTCTGTACATCCAATCAATGATAGAAGCCACATGATTAGAGCCTATCACTGCCTGCGCGAGCAGATCGAAGGCCTCCAGTCCCGCCAGGCCAGCGAGTGGGAAAAAAGTGGAGACATACTGGCAGATCGGTGACGTCCTGACCGCCCACATCGACGCCCATCCCGGCCCCAAATACGGCCAGGAACTCGTTCATAACTTGAGCCAAAACATATAGTTAGGACAGCCAACCCCTGTATGAAACGCTGCGCTTTCGCCGGGTTGTCCAGAATTCAAGTTTGTACGCGCTTACAAAATGCGGCTGGTCCCACTTCCAGGCCCTCATCCATCTGCAGACCCCTGAACAGATCCGGCACTTCGCCCAACAGGTGCAGCAGCACGGCTGGACGACACGCCAGCTCAAACGTGCCATTGAGATCGGCGGCGACGTCGAGCCCGGCTTCGCCGACATGCCCTCGCCGCCCCGAGTATCGGTGCAAGGGGAACAGGATCACCCGGACCCATCGCAGATGTCAAATGACGGAGTCATGCACCAACGCCCCGCTGGACTTCGCTGAGCAGAACGGTTCGCTGGCCCAGCAGACGCAGAATGGGCAGACGGCATGAGCCACCGGCTCTTCAAGGAACGTGCTGATCGAGATCCATCGAAGCGTGCAGGACCCGTATGATCTGAAGTTTCCCGTCGGCTTCACGGAAGATGATGACGTGACTCTCCTCGGGGTAGGAGTGGATGCCGTCTCCGAGTTCGGATCGCTCGTGCCAGAGTCTGGTGTTTCTCGTCAACCAGGCGAATCTGATAATGAGGGCATCGGTGTAGATGTCGGCCTGGCCCTCGTCCCAGCGGTCAGCCGAGAAGGCCCATATCGAGAGCAGGTCATCCCGGGCGACCGACGAGAGGACATAGGTCAAGAGGATGCTGCACGTTGTCGGGCCTCCAACTTGAGGACGCCGGCCAGTTTCTGCAGATCGGCTTCCTCATACTCGGTAGAGTCACCGCGCCCGATGGCGTCCAGGCCTTGTTGCACCTCGGCCCGGAGGCGTGCCAGCTTGGCCGCCTGGGTTTCGTCGTATTCCTTCTTTGAGACGAGCACGGCCACCGGGCGACCGTGCTTCTCGATCGTTACCGGCTCTACCCGGGCAGCATCCAGCAATTGGCCGAACCGGGCCTTCGCCTCATGGGCTGATATCGTCTGCATTGTGTCCCTTTCGCGCTATTTG
>JABHDC010000231.1 GCA_018673255.1 Gemmatimonadota bacterium | reverse complement strand
GCAACCCGGGCGGCCTGTTGTGCTGCGAGGTCCATCACGATCTGTCGGCCACGGGCCGGCATGGCTCGAGCCTCTTGGATCGGGGGCTCGGCACGCGCGAATTTCACCAGGTCAGCTGCGGACAGAAATTCCAGGATCTGTCGATGGATAGCCTCGGAGGCCAATGAATGTCGCGCCACATCCGTGGCGATCTCCTGTGTCGTTCGCTCGCTCGCCTCGATCTGCAGCTGCTCTTCGAGCAATCGCCGCAGCACATCAGCCAGGTGTGTGTAGTAAAGCTTAAGGGCACCCCGTTCGAGCAATCCCATCGACTCGATACGAGAGAATTCGCGAGAGAAATCTGTCGGTGCCGATGGTTGCAACCTCACAGCGGGAGGCGCACGGTTCAGCAGATACCGCGAGGCGACCCAGGCCAGTGCCGCAATCAGCAAGACGACGAAGAGGACGACGAGCCAGATAGGGATGCCCCCACCAATGGCCCAGGGCGGCTTGATCTGCCGCAGATCCGTCTCCCCTTCTTCACGCAGGGGGACAACACGCAGATCGATGGGCGCGGTCTGCAACGTGAGCGTGTCACCCCCATCGATGATGCTCACATCCAGTGCTTCAATCGTCACATCTCCGACTTCGAAGAGGCGAAGATCGTAGCTGGCCACGCTGTCAGCTGCTGCGATGGGGCCGAGCCGACGAGCCACCACATGCTCAGGTAACTGTGCACTCAGGTCCTGGGGAAAGTGGGCTCGCTGCGACACCTCAAGTCCCTCGACGCGCAGGTGGAGCCGAACCGGATCTGCAATGTGGACCTGGTGCGTATCGACCGTGGCGGCGATCCCGAGCTGCCCGATGGCAGCGGCGGACACCCAGCCGGGCACGGCACAGACAGCCACCATGCACAGCCGGCGGATGACTGCGCGACGACTCACTGCCCGCGACTCCCCGACTGACCATCTCCCGCCGCCGTGCTGTCGGCGGTCGTGGTGGCGACGGCCAGTGCAACTTCCTCGAGATCAGGCGAGAGGTCCGTCAGGCTCTGTTGAGCTACCGCATAGATGCTCGGCACATCCGACCGTCGGGCGTACACCATGCCATCCACTTCGGCAAGCTCGACCAGGAAGCGTTCGCCATCATCGCGCTCCAGACCAAGCTGCAGGTCTGGCTTGTCGAATCCGTAGGCCCCAGCGTCGAGGCTGTTCAGATCCTCGGCATCGGCAACGAACTCTTCGACCTGCACTGCGTCCAGAGCAGTCAGCAAGTCGTTGAGTCGCCATGCCTTGGCTTCACGATCCGGGTGCGAAGCAAATCGCCATCCGCCACTGCTATCCCGAACAGCTCGATAGAGACTCTCACCCTGTCGCGTCATCTGTATGCCGTCAACCGTCGGCGTCACCCGGAAAGGACGGTGGTCGCGCAGTTCCTGAAGGGACTTCGACAGCTGCGACACGAGGGTCGAATCGACGACGAAGACGGGGGTTCGGCTGACATCCATGGCGTAGTGGTCCCCACGCTGCTGACGTGAGCCAACTCTCAGATGTCTCTCCGAATGCGCCTCTCCTTCCAGCAACGTGAGATGGATGAAGTGCTGATCCGGGGCGAGACCTGCTTGCTCCAGATCGGCTTCAGATGGCTGCTCATGGATGAAGGACTCGATCTTTGCATTGCCGAGCCGGTTGAGGATTTCGTCGACTGCAGCATCCTCTGCCGCCACCTTCAGAGGCGATGTCAGCTCCCATCCGCCTCCCCGACGCATGGCGACAATCTGCTCCTCCTCAGCCATCCCCACGCGCTGCAGCCGCAACTCGGTGACCTGATCACGATCCAGATGCAACACCTGCCGGTCGCGAAGATCGAACAACCCTTTCTCGAGATTGTCATACCGCCAGGCCCGCACCGTGCGAACTTCCGGATTCTTACCCGATAGCTGCACATAGGTGAAGCGCTGGGTCGGTGTGTCGATTCCGAATTGAAGTGTGTCGAGTTCGGTTCCTGCGCTGGGAGCCAACGCCACGTGCACACTCAACCGCGGACTATCCAGCCCGTAAGGGGCGAGCAGACCCGAGTCGCCGGCGACGGCGGCAGAGTCCTGCACGGGCTCGCCTTCAATCTCGGTCTCCTTCAGGTTTCTCAGATACCGATCGATCGATTCTGAATCAGCATGGGTCTCAATCGGTTGGCGGATCTCCCAACCCGTTTCGCGACGTTCGATCACAAGGGTCGTTTCGGGCCCGGCGATCGTCAGGCGCTGTGCCTCGTGATCACTGAAATCGATGACCTGACGGGCTCTCTCGGCATCCAATTCACGCTCATCGCCACCCTTGATCTCGTAGAAATAGACGAAGGCGAGTAGAGCCGCGAAGACCACACTGATGACAAAGTTCGTCTTCAGACGCATGACCTCACTTCTCCGGGTTCACGGGTGCTGATGTCGACTGCCCACCTGGCATGCCGTCGTGGTCGCTCGGCAGGAAATCATGGCGGATCCAGATCAGGATGCAGGCATTGGCGACGAAGATCCCCGCCGCGACCAGTTGCAGCACGTCATTGGGCACGAGTACGAAGGCCAGGCCCACATTGCCGATCGCTGTCGATAGTGCCACCGGCCAACTCAGTGTCGAGCGCCGATACAGACCGTAGGCGATGGCGCCACTGAGAAGTGAAAGGCCAAGCCCCACGGGCGTTCGAATCAGCCCCCCCTCGGTCGCACCCACAACGCCAACCCAGAAGTAGAAAAGACCAGCCGCCCCGAAGGTATAAACCAGCCAGGCAACAAATCCGGAAGCATAGGTTTCGTAACCACGTCGGAGCATGATGACGAATCCAGACAACGCGACGGCGAAGGGCAAAAGGAAAACCGAGAGCCACAGGATCCAGTCACTGGCCTCATCTTCAAGCATGAGAGGATTGAATCGAGGCATGCGCTCGGCAATACTCAACGCATCCTCACCCTCGATGAGCCAGCGGCCCGCATGCACGAGTAACTCGCCATTGCCTTGCTGAGAGAAATGCTGGTTCCGGGCGAAATCGCTGTCACCGATCACGACGATCCGTGTCAGGTTTTCACCAGCAGCCGAGTCGCCCTGCGCAGAAACGGCGACGGCCAGGGACAAGGGGCCGGGGCGATCACGATCGGCATTGTATTCGACGGCGCCTCCCCCATCAGAGCTGAACAGAGGCGAGAGATCGGATTCTCCCCAGGCCCGCTGATCGGTGAAAGCCAGTTCCGTCACGCCCATCGCGCCAGGCGACGAGGTGACGGTTCGCGCCAGGGGGAAGTAGGACATGCCACTGCGCCCCATCTGCTCTGTCACCGGATGATCGGCGTATGAGATGACGACCGGTACCGAGACATCGGTTCCCAGCAGTTGCCCCAACCCAGACAGATCTACAATGAAGTCATCACCCAGATCGATGCCATATCCTTCAGCAAGAAGGTCCTCGATGCCGAGGACAACTCCGGGATCCACAAGCAGGAGTAGATCACCACCACGCTCCAGATACCGACGCAGGGCCACCTGTTCTGCGGCACTCAGAGCCGATTGAGGTCCCAGGAGTGCGAGGACCTGCCCATCGGCGGTGTCGCCTTCGCCGAGTTCCGTGATCGAGGCGATCGGCGAGATCTCCACATTCAGCTCCTTGAGACGTCCACTCAGGATACTGAAGCCCTCACCGTCCACCTGCGTCAGATCTGTCTCAGCGTGCCCCGTGGTGTATCTGAGACGTCGCTCCCCTGCCCCCATCGCCCTGAGCAGGGCATTGCTGAGAGCCTGTTCGGTTTGCTCACTGAAACGCTCGCTGGCGAGTTGGCCGCCACCGCTGACTTCGAGAATGGATGAACCGCGGTCGCGGATACCGTACTGCTGCACCTGCAGTGCTTCTTTCTGCGGGTCGATGACCTCGAAGTCGAAGGCATCGGATCCGTACTCAAATTCGCGCAGTAATTCCTGGTATCTGCCGCCCTCCTGTTCGTTCATGAACACACGCAGAGTTGCCCGTTTGCCGCTCTGGTCGAGTTGGGTCAGTACATCCTGACTCTGCGACGAAAGTGTGAACAGGTTGTCCTGGGTAACGTCGAATCGTTTGTGGTACCGGTCACCGATTACGTTGAGCAGTGCCACCACACCCAGGGAGAGCGCAACACCGACTGCAGCTGTGACCAGATCTCGCAGGCTCCAACGCCCGCCCCGAGAAACGACAAAGAACCCAAGAGCTGCCACGACACCTGGCAGCAGCACGACGGTGAGCCAGAACACCCACTCAGACTGAGATTCGTTCAGGGCGATGGGACGGAATCCCGGATCTCGCGGCCGGATGGCAATCAGCTGCTCGTCTTCAGCCAGCCAGCTGATGGCGTTGAGCAGAAGATCTCCATTCCCTTGCAGATCGAAATAGCCATCCGTAGCAAAGTCGGAATCGCCAAACACGACCAGTCGCCCCCCGGCCCGGGCACTGTCGCGGACAGCTACGGCCAGCGACACCGGTCCTGGAAGATCCGCTTCGTCAAAACTGACCGAAACCTCACCGCGGCCAGGGCGCAGAGCCTCCAGATCGACCTCTCCCCAGCTCTGATCTGAGGTGAAGACCAGAGCTGCCGCCTCCATCTGCGTCGTGGCCACCGCCTGGGAATCGAGTTGCACGGAGCGCACAAATTCGTAACTCGTGACGGTACCGGATCGGTGTTTGCGCGTGATCGGGTGCCCGTCATCGTACTGGGTCGCTACCGGTATGGTGAAGTCGAGGCCAAAGAGGCTGCCGATGCCGCTGGTGTCGATGACGAAATCATCACCCAGAATCACCCCCCAGCGCTCCACGAGGGATTCCATCCCCGTGATTGCACCCGGATCGGTCAGCAGCAGAACAGCCCCCCCGTCATCGAGGAAGTTGCTGACCGCCTCCGCTTCCATGGGCAACAATGGAGATTGGGGACCAGCGATAATGAGCACGCGGCAGTCGTCGGGCACTCTGCCTTCCCGAGCCAGGAACAGGGAGTCCCTTACGACATAGTCGATTTCCTGCAGACGCTGCCGCATGCGGCCCAGCGCGCCCCCCTCCTGTCCAGTCAGGGGCACCTCACCGTGGCCGACGGCTACATACACGACCTCCTGCCGGTCACGGACGACCTTGAGAAGACGATTGGTGATCTCCTTCTCCGTCAACTCTGTCACATTCTGGCGACGCCCATCGACTTCAATGACGAGCGTGTTGTACGCCGTGATGCCATAGGCATCGGCACGGGTCGGATCCCGATCTGGATCGATGAACTCGAATCCAAAACGGCCGCCACCATGCACGACGTATTGCTCGAGGAGCGACCGCAATTCGGGATGAGCGCCCCCCTCCATGAATGCAAGAGCCTGAGCATCGCGGTCCAGCCCCTCCAGCGTCTGCACCGTGAGGTCTGCAAGGCTGTGAAGTTGCCCCTCCGTGAGATCGATACGCTCGCTGTAGCGCTGCCCGAGGAAATTGAGCATGCCCACGATGGCCAGTACCATGGCGGTGCCCCAGAATGCATTCAGCCAGCGTCCATAACGTCTGAACAGGTCAGCATCGATGAGTACAGCCGGGACCAGACATGCGATGCCCAGTCCTGCCACGTAGAATGGCAGTGAGCTGTCTCCGGAACGCAGTACAAGCGACAGGAAGCCGGCCAGCAGCAGGACGGCTCCGACGGCGCTGATGGCAGCACTGTATTTCTTGACGTGCAAGTTCATCGCCCTCTCCTCTTCCTCCTCAGCGCCGCCAGCGCCGGGACTCAACGACCCGCGTCGTCACGAACAGGGCGAAAAAGATGAAGGAGAGGTAGAAGATGACATCACTCGTGTCGATGACACCGCGCTGAAAGTCCTGCAGGTGTGCGATGATCGACATGTATTGGAGGACCTTCGCCGTCGTGGGACCAGCAAAACTCGCCGACCAGTCGATGAGCCACAGCAGCAGCAGAGCGCCAAAAGACAACAGGACGGCGACGATCTGGTTCTCCGTCAATGATGAAGCGAGCATACCAACACTGATGAATGTTCCACCGAGCAGCAGATACCCCAGATACGCCGACCAGATGGGCCCCCAGTCGGGATCACCATACATCTCGAGGATGAGGCAATACACGAGCGTCAGCGCCACGATCGTCATGTAGAGGGTGAGACAGGCGAAGAACTTGCCCAGCAGGATCTCGACGGTGGAAATGGGAGATGTCATGAGTAATTCCATCGTCCCATTCTTCTTCTCTTCTGCCAGCAGGCGCATGGTCAGCATGGGAACGACGAGAAGCCAGATGAAGTCCATGACACCGAAAAATTGGGTCACCACCATCTCGTTGAGATTCAGGTTCGGCATTCCCCCCTGCATGTACTGGGAACTCTGGCTGACCTGCTGACACCAGAAGTTGAACTGCATGAGGATGTTGCGGAACAGGTAACCGGAGAGGAACAGGAACACACCAGCGATGACGTACGCCACCGGTGAGACGAAGTAGGACCGAAGTTCCTTGTTGTAGATAGCCAGCAGATTGCGCATTCTCGCCTCCCCTAAGCCCTGATGTCTTCGGTGGTCAGACGCAGGAAGATGTCTTCCAGCGTCATGTCGAGAGACCGCAACTCACGCAAACTGAACCCGCCATCGATGATGACGCGACCGACCGCTTCGCGAACATCCTGACCGGGGACGGATGTGACACGCCAGCTGTCCTGATCACCACCACCATCCTCGTGCTGCACTTCGAGCACGCCGTCGATGGATCGCAGGGCTGCCCCAACCGCGTCCGACGGCCCCCTTACCAAGGCGCGCAACACGTCTCCCTCCTGCAACTGGGCTGTGAGGCTCTCAGGACTTCCTTCTCCCACGATCCGTCCCTGATTGATGATGACGATCTTGTCGCATGTCATGCTGACCTCGGGCAGGATATGCGTACTGAGGATGATCGTGTGCTCACCCCGTAATGACTTGATCACTTCACGGATCTCGATAATCTGCTTCGGATCCAGACCAACTGTCGGTTCGTCCAGGATGAGGACGCTCGGATTGTGTACCAGTGCCTGGGCAAGCCCGACACGCTGCCGGTAGCCCTTGGACAGGTGCCCGATGACACTGCTGCGAACGTGAGCGATCCCCGTCTTCTCCATGGTCTCATCGATCCGACCACGCATCTGGGCTGAAGCCACGCCTTTGATACGCGCCACGAATCCCAGATAGGCATCGACGGTCATGTCCATATAGACCGGTGGCGACTCGGGCAGATAGCCAATACAACGACGGACCTCCATCGAGGCCTCGTTCACGTCATGACCATCAACACTGGCCGTGCCGGACGATGGCGGGAGATAACATGTCAGAATGCGCATGGTCGTCGTCTTCCCCGCGCCATTGGGGCCGAGAAATCCGAGAATCTGGCCGCGATCGGCGCGAAAGGAGACGGCATCGACGGCCGTCACGTCACCGTAGTGTTTGGAGAGTTGATCTACTTCGATCACAGTCCACTACCTCCCAGCGTGTAGTTCAGAGCGTGTTGGATTGTCAGCCACTTCGGGTCATCCGACCCTCGAAGAAACGGACGAGAGGCCGCACGTATGGTTGTGTCGTATCGATCTCGATCTCATCGATATCATGGCGACGAAACAGCTTCTGTCGCTCGCGTTGTTGACGGCGCCAGCGTTGCGCGTACGCCTTGCGAGTGGGTTCGTGATGGCTGTCGACGACGGTGAAAGTGCCCGTCTCGGCATCTTCCAGTTCGAGGAGTCCCACGTCGGGCATCTGCGCCTCTCGAGGATCCTGCATCGTCACCGCCACCAGGTCATGGCGACGTCGCAACCGTCGTAGCGCACCCTCGTAATCCTCGTCGAGGAAATCAGACAACAGGAAGACGACACTGTGCCGACGTACGACCCGGTCCAGATAGTCGGCAGCGGTGGCGATCGACGTTCGCCGATTCCGAGGCTCGTGATACAGCAGTTCACGTATCACACGAAGGACGTGACGCTTCCCCTTCTTTGGTGGCACGAAGACCTCGACCTCATCGGTGAAGATCAGGAGACCGACGCGATCGTTGTTCTTGATAGCCGAAAATGCCAATACGGCAGAGATCTCAACGGCGATCTCCCCCTTGAGACGCGCATCCGATCCAAACGCGCCTGAGGCGCTCGCATCGACGACGAGGACAACGGTCAGTTCGCGCTCTTCGTCATAGACCTTCACGAAGGGCTTCCCACCGGCACGGGCCGTCACATTCCAGTCGATGGCCCTCACGTCATCACCAGGCTGGTATTCGCGGACCTCCGCAAATTCCATCCCGTGTCCCTTGAAGACCGAGTGGTATTCGCCGGCAAACAGGTTGTTCACCAACCGACCCGTCTGAATCTCGATCTGCTGAACCTTGTCGAGAATCTCACGTGGGATCATCGGAACCGTGCTCTTACGGAACTTCGATGTGATCGAAAAGCCGCTCGACGATGTGATCGGCGTCCATCTGCTCTGCCTCAGCTTCATAGCTGATAGCAACCCGATGGCGCAGGACATCCAGACCGATCGCCTTCACATCCTCCGGCGTGACGTAGCCGCGCTTACGCAGGAAGGCGTGAGCCCTTGCTGCCCTTGCCAGAAAGAGGGTCGCCCGCGGTGATGCACCGTATTCGATCAGCGGGGCCAGTTCTTCCAGCCCGGCCGCAGCCGGGTCGCGGGTCGCCTGCACCAGATCCACGATATAGTCCTTGATCTTGTCGTCCGTATACACAAGGCGGACCGCATCCCGCAGGCGACGTATATCGTCAACATCCATGATCGAAGCCAGTTCCTCGTCGCCACCATCCATCATCCGCTCCAGGATCTGGCGCTCTTCGTCTCTGGTCGGATAGTCAACCTTGACCTTGAGCATGAAGCGATCGACCTGTGCTTCAGGCAGCGGATACGTCCCCTCCTGCTCGATTGGATTCTGCGTCGCCATGACCAGGAAGGGATCGTCGAGGGCGAAGCTCTCATCACCGATCGTCACCTGCCGTTCCTGCATCGCCTCCAGCAGCGCACTTTGCACCTTGGCCGGCGCGCGGTTGATCTCATCAGCCAGGATCAGATTCGCGAAGATCGGTCCCTTCCGGGCCACGAATTCTCCCGAGTTCTGTTCGTAGATCAGCGTACCTGTCAGGTCTGCCGGCAAGAGGTCGGGCGTGAACTGAAGCCGATGGAAGCTTGCCTTGATGATGCGCGAGAGACTGCTGACGGTCAGCGTCTTGGCCAGCCCCGGTACTCCTTCGAGCAGAATGTGGCCACCGCACAGGAAGCCGATCATGATGCGTTCCACCATCGGTCGCTGACCGACGATCACACGATCCATCTCGGCCAGTGCTCGTTCCACGAGCTGGCTTTCCTCCTGTATCCTGGCGGTCAGTGCGGTGATATCAGGACTGGTCTGCATTCTCTATTCATCCCTCACAGATACGGATATGTCACAGATCGCGCGAAGACTTCATGGATGCGACAAACCTGCATCCACGGTTCCTCAGGCAATCGATCATCGTGGTCCGGTACAAGAAATCAGTGGGTGGGTGGGTCGTCCTGAAAATTCACGTATTCTTCGGGAGCACGACCAACGTTCGGCAGCAGGATCTGCGCATTGGCCGCCAGTTCAGTACCTGGGTAGTTGTCGATGACCTTCTGATACGCTTGCCGGGCGGCAGCGAAGTCTGCCAGATGCTCTTCGTAGATGAAGGCCGTCATGAACTGGGCCTCTACGGCCTCGTCGCTGGCTGGATAGGATGCCAGGAGACGGTCATATGTCGAGATCGCCCCCTCCATCTCGCCGTGCTGCTGCCGGAGCATGGCCAGGGCCTTGAGAGCTCTGGGCGCTTCGGGCGTCTCAGCGTGGCCGGCGACGACAGCTTCGAGCAGCGCCACTGCCTGGACCACTTTGCCACCATCGTGGGCCGCCTCCTGGGCGGCCGCTTCGGCAGTGGCCAGTTGCTGCTGAGGTGTAGGACTGGAACAGGCGGACAGCGCCAGCAGAAACACAGACAGAACCGGAATCAACGAACTGCATCGGCTGGTCAACGAACTGCGTCGGCTGGCGGTCTCCGAAGCGGGGGTCATCGGTCGAAAGGACATCTGCAATGTTCGGTTGTGAGAGGTTTGGATTGGTTCTCTTCTCGATGAACGTCGACGCACGAGTCGACGCCTGGTTCCCAGAACGGGCAAGTCAGTTCCCGGAATGGGCAAGGTCAGTCGGACGTCGACGAAGTGGACGACGACTTACTATCACTCGATGACGACTTGCTCTCACCCGATGACGACGAGGATGAACTCGTGGAATCGGCTTTGGCAGCCTTCTTGTAGCTGTCAGACCGGTAATCGGTGATGTAGAAACCGGATCCCTTGAACAGCAGACCACCCCCACTACCGATCAGCCGGCGAATCTTTCCGCGGCACCCCTTCTCAGGACACTTCGTAAGGGGATCATCAGTGATGGGTTGGTAGGTCTCAAACTGGTGGCCACACTTCGGGCACTCGTAATCGTAATTCGGCATGATTTGCTCTATTTTCGCGTGCTGCCTGACCGCCCGGTGCGGGCGGCGGTGAAACAGTAAAAGGTAGCCGTCAGCTTTCGGTGCAGCAAATCCGAGCGCGGGCAGAAAGTGTCCCCGTCATTCGTCCCTGTCAGCAGGCCGAAACTCATCTCCACCAGGCATGACGTCCTCGTCGATCGGCATCGACTCCCACGCCGCCTCTCCCTCCGGCAGCAGGTCAGCGGAAGGCAGATCGGACGTCTCTGCAACACGGATAACTTCGGGAAGTTCGCTCTCATCCAGCGCCTGGGCCAATCCGTCCGAGTCGATTCGCAGCAACGCGAGGGCGCTGTTCACGCGCCGTTCACCAGAAAACGAGATGCGCCCGGAGGCACCGTCATACGCACGAACCTGTGACAACCACTCTCGCAACTGACGTCGATTGCCGTTGCCGGCGTGCCAGCCGTCCAGCAGCAGGCTCGCCGCGTCGTAGCCGTCTGCCGCATAACCCGGGTCGCGTTGACGTTGCCCACGGTATCGATTGAGGAAGTCCTGCTCCGCCACCCCCCCCTGCCGACGGGTCACGAAGATACACCCTGATAGATGGCCACGCTCCGTAGCGCCCATGGCGTGGATCGCTTCAGGATCGTACCAGATGTCATTCCCCAGCATCTGGGTCTCGAGGCGATGGAAATGCAGTTGTGGCGCAATCGTCTTCGCATCGTCGAAGTGCTCCACGATGACGGCAAAGCCATCGACGGTACCGAGAAAGATCTCGCTGGAGTCAGGTGGTTCCTCATCCACGATACCTTCGACGACCTCGATGAAGGTCCACTCCCCTTCCAGAGTCGTATCCAGAAGAGCCACGGCCAGCGAATCGAGCGTCGCCAGGGAATCTCGACGCGCGACGGCGGGCAACAGATCAAATCCGACGCGGCGAAGCGACTCGAATTGCCGATGGAAATCCTTCGTCTCCTGCGGGAAATACTGATCGCTGAGCACGATCCGCCCACCATTCAGAGTCGCCGCAGTTGTGAAACTGCGCTCAAAAGCTGCTCCATAGTCACTCAGAGGCGAGAGGATCGCCAGGGTCTCGAGTCCGAGGACGAGCGTCGCGTATTCGGCCAGAGCCTGGCCCTGCACTTCGGCAATCGTATTCAGCTGGAAGATGTGGCTTCCCAGAGAGTCCAGGCCGCTTTGCTGGGCGAGGGGCGCCAGCAAGGGAACACCTGCCGCTTCGGCCACAGCAGCAGCCACGACGCAGGATGTGCTGTAGATGGGACCGATGATCGCTTCGACGCTGGCTTCTTCGATCAGACGTCGAGCACCACTCACGACACGAATCAATCGGCTGCCCTCACTCTGACGCACGGGCAACACTTCACCCTCGAAATCGACGAACTTAGCACCCGTATCAACGATGAAGAGATCGAATGGCTCGCCCGCCTCTTCATTGGCAAAGCGTATCCCATCCAGGATCTCGCGCCCCACTGAGGCGATGGCAGCATCTTCTTCGCTCTGTCCGGTCAGCGGCAGCAGAACCCCGATTCGGGGCACACCGGGTCGAGAGGGTCCCGTCTGCCACTCCTCTCCCTCCTGGACAGTTGTCGTGTCACGCTGAACAACCGCGGGCATCAGGGCCCCTCCGAGGCTGCCCAGGCGCTTACGTGCCAAAGGGGCAAACACGCCTTCCGAATGCTGGCGCAGATACCGCGTCAGGCGATCCCGACTCTGCGGCTCCCAACCAAGTCGGGCATACCAGCGCCCCTCGCCAAAAAGGAGAGCCTCTTGCAGCAGGCCCTCGGTGGTCACCCGGGGAGCAATTCGATCCCGTTGAGCGTCCAAGGAAATCAGGTGATTGGAGAAGAGGATCGTCATCCGCTCTGCGGCACTGGCACGCAGATCGATTGGAGCTGTCGCGTCGTCGAGCAGACGAGCGTAGTAGACGGCTGCCTCGTAATTGCGCTGCAGTCCGAGATAGCTGTCACCGATCAGCAGTTGCACATCGGCGGCATACCGACTGCGGGGGAAGTCGCGTTCCAGCTGCTTGGCAGCATCCAGGCCCGGGCGGAACTTCTCACCGCGCAATAACGTGCGCGCCAGCATCAACAACGCCGCGCTTGTACGCTGGTTTTCAGGCTCTTCGACGATCGACTCGAAACGCTTTCGCGCCTCTTTCAGATCCTCTTCCTCGTAGGCGCGTAAGCCCCGCTCGAAGTCGCGGTCAGCCTGTGGAGACAGTCGCGCGGCGAATACCGGGACCGCCCACAGGATCATGCATCCGAGCAGAAGCCATCGATGCCATCCAGCTCTGCCTTGTTGGGTTCGGGGAGCACGGTTACATTCGCGCAGGAGCCCGTGCGAACACGACCCGGCCGGAACCAGACCCGACGGCCGCACGTCTGCTTTGATCCCCAGTGGCGCCAACGGTGCCGATTGAATCCCCCCCTGATCGCGAGTCAACGAACCATGTCCTTTCGAATGGAGAAGCCGGGTCTGGACCCGGAACAACTGCGTCGGATCCTGACCGGCCAGGAAACTGAATCAGAGCCACCTGAGAATGCAGGCAGCGAAACCTCCGGTGCCCACAGCGATGGTCCGGCTGAGACCGATGTGCCGCAGATGGACTTTCATCTCAAGCCTGGCGAACTGATCGAGCATCTCGACAAATACGTTGTCGGCCAGCAACGGACAAAAGCGGTGCTGTCGACGAAGATCTGTACTCACTTCAACCGACTCCGCCTGCCACAAGATACGGACGAGGATATCGTCGGCCGGATCAAGAACAATGTACTCATGATCGGTCCAACCGGCGTCGGCAAGACCTTCCTCATCAAACTCATCGCCCGGCGTCTGGGCGTCCCCTTCGTCAAAGCCGATGCGACCAAATTCTCGGAAACCGGATATGTTGGCGGAGACGTAGAGGACCTGGTTCGAGAGCTGGTCAGCGAGGCGGACGGGCATATCGAGCTGGCCGAACACGGGATCATCTACGTCGACGAGATCGACAAGATTGCCGCCAGCGGCCGTTCCTCCGGGCCCGACGTTTCGCGTACAGGTGTTCAGCGCAATCTCCTGAAGTTGATGGAGGAGACCGAAGTCGACCTGCGCTCACCCCATGACCTGTCGTCGCAAATGGAGTCGGTCATGCAGATGCAGCGCACAGGTAAGGTGGAGCACAAGAAGGTCAACACACGAGACATCCTGTTTGTCGTCAGTGGCGCATTCTCCGGACTCGACGAACTGGTCCGCCATCGTCTTCACAGTGGCACGATGGGATTCCGGCCAACCGACGAAGACGAGTTGGCGACGGAAGATGAGGATCTGCTGCGGCATGTGAGGGCGGAGGATCTCATGGAATACGGATTCGAGTCTGAGTTCATCGGACGACTGCCTGTCATGGCGGTCCTGGATCCCCTGGGCCGAGAGGAGCTGTTACAGATTCTGCGCAGCCCGAACAGCAGTGTCGTACTCTCCAAGATCAGGGATTTCCAGGCGTACGACATCGCACTCGAGTTCACCGACGGCGCCCTGCAAGGTATTGCAGATCGGGCGCAGGAGGAACGAACCGGTGCCCGCGGCCTGGTCTCCGCGGTGGAGAAGGTCCTGCTCAGCTATGAGTGCCGTCTGCCATCGCTCGACGTTGAGCATTTCCGCGTGACCGAGCAGATCGTCGCCGACCCCGAGGGCATGCTCGAGAGTTTCGTACAGGAGCAGTCGATCGAGAGCTACCGTCGTCGTTTTCAGGCCGACCACGGTGTGAATCTGCACTTCACCGACGGAGCAAGTTCCTGGCTGGTGGAAACGGCTGCGCAGCAACAACGCCAGCCTGATGAGCTGTGCTCAGAACTCTTCGCCGATTATGGCCACGGCCTCAAGCTGCTTGAGATCGATGAACTCGAGATTGACGATGCCATCGCGCGCGCGCCGGCTGACACCCTCGACCGAATGATTCGCGAGTACTACGCCAGTCGAGGTTGAGATCGCAGCCAGTGCGTGGGGCGCCTACCTGGGATCGATGCGCAGACCGTATTCCTTCTCTTTCCGGTACAACGTGCTCAGACCGATATCGAGCATCTTGGCCGCCCGACGACGATCGTAGTTGACAGCCTGCAGGGTCGAAACGATAGCCTCGCGCTCGATCTCCTTCATCGTCATCCCCGCCTGCAGGCCGGCGCGGGTCGGTCTGGGTGCCTGACGGATCGGGGCAGGGATGTCGGCCTCCTGGAGCTCGACTCCGGCCTTCGCCATAACGACCATGCCTTCCAGGCAGTTCTTCAACTCTCGCACATTCCCCGGCCAGTCATAGTCCATCAGCAGATCCATCGCTTCTGCGCTGATACCACGGAGTTCCTTCTCATTCTCCACGCAGAATTCACGCAGGAACTCGTTGACGAGAAGAGGAATGTCATCTCGGCACTCCCGTAGAGGCGGAATCTTGATGGTCACCACATTCAGCCGGTAGAACAGATCCTGCCGGTAGTGACCGTCCTCCACCATCTGCTCCAGATTGCGATTCGTGGCGGTGATCAGTCGCGAGTCGACGCGCAGCGTCTGCGTTCCGCCCACACGCTCGAACTCACCATTCTGTATCACGCGCAGAAGCTTGACCTGCGTCGCCCCGGACAGATCACCGATTTCGTCCAGGAAGAGTGTGCCCGTGTCGGCGAGCTCGAACCGACCCTTGCGTGACGTACTGGCACCGGTGAACGCACCCCGCTCGTGCCCAAACAACTCGCTCTCGACGATGCTGTCTGGCAGGGCGCCACAGTTGGTCTCCACGAAGGGCTGATCGCGCCGCGGACTCAGTTGATGAATCGCCTTGGCCATCTCCCCCTTACCCGTACCGGTTTCCCCCATCAGCAGTACCGTGGCGCGTGATGTGGCAACCTGCTCAGCCTGAGCGTAGATGCGATGCCAGGCTGATGAGCGTCGGCGGATTCGACCCATGCGGTAGCGATCATCGAGACGACGCTGGAGATCGGTCACCTCGCCAACCAACCGCTGGTACGACAGGCCGCGTTCGAGGACAGCGCCGATCTTTGTCAGATTTACCGGACGGACCTGGAAGTCGTAGGCGCCATGTCTCATGGCTTCAGTGCCCAGCTCGATCTCGTCACTGGAGGCCAGCACGATGGCGCAGATCTCGGCATTGCGTTGCCGGGCAAGCTGGATGAGTCGAAGACCATCAATGCGTGCCGTGTGCAGATAGCAGATCAGCACATCCACGGGCTCACGATCGAGCACGTCGTACCCGGCCGCGCCCTCATGGGCACGCAAGACTTCATAGCCTTGCTCGCGCAGGTACGACTCCAACTGCGCAACACCCTCTTCCTGGGGCAGCACGAGCAGGACACGTGGGGGCGACGCCAGGTCGGTGGGGGTCAATGCATCCTCTTTCAGGCCACGTCCCGTGGCTTGGCGAGATTCCGCGCCGGTGCAGCCTCGAGAGCAAGCTCCACAACATCCTCGAATCGATCAACGAAAACGAAACTCAGAGCTTCTCGCACTTCCGTCGCCAGCTGGTCCAGGTCACGCTCATTGCGCCGCGGCAAAATGACCATCTTCTTCCCTGCTCGCCTGGCCGCCAACACTTTCTGTTCGATGCCCCCCACGGGCAGAACACGCCCACGCAGGGTCAGCTCGCCGGTCAGTGCCAGATCCGGTCTCACGGGTCGAGCACTCATGAGAGACAACAACGACAATGCCAGAGCCACGCCTGCCGATGGTCCGTCTTTCGGTACAGCACCAGCCGGGAGATGAATGTGGAGGGCCTCCTCATCGAATCGTGACTCGTCGATTCCCCATTGGTCTGCATGGGCCTGCACGTAAGAGAGCGCGATTCGGGCAGATTCCTTCATGACGTCGCCAAGTTGCCCGGTCAACTGCAACCCCTTTCCACGCATGCTGGTCGCCTCGACGACCATCACCTCTCCACCGGCCGGTGTCCAGGCCAGCCCTGAGACGACACCGGGCAATCCACCATCGATCTCATCATCTCCATCGTGGCTCCTGGGGGGGCCAAGATACGCCGGTAAGTCATCGACATGGATATCAAATCTGCCACGTCGACCCTCCACGACCTGTCGCGCGAGACGACGACCGATTTTGCCCAGCTCTCGCTCGAGATTCCGCAGACCGGCTTCGCGGGTGTAGCCGCGGATGATCTGCTGCAAGGCTTCGTCGGATATCTCCACACGGCGACGGCCGAGGCCATTGGATTTGAGTTGACGCCTCAGCAAGTGCTTGCGCGCGATACGGACCTTGTCCTCGTCAGAATACCCCGGCAACTGGATCACCTCCATGCGATCCAGCAGGGGAGCAGGAATCGTGTCCAGAGAATTGGCCGTGGCGATGAAAATCGACTGAGACAGATCGAATGGCACGTCGAGATAGTGATCGAGGAAAGCGTGGTTCTGCTCTGGATCCAACACCTCGAGCAGTGCCGAAGCAGGATCACCTCGGAAATCTGCACCGAGTTTGTCGATCTCATCAAGGACGATCACTGGATTGCACTGCCCCACCGATCGCAAGCCCTGCAGCAGACGCCCTGGCATGGCGCCAACATACGTGCGGCGGTGTCCACGGATCTCGGCTTCATCGCGCACGCCGCCCAGAGACAGTCGCAGATACTTGCGTCCCAGTGCCTGAGCGATACTGCGCGCCAGTGACGTCTTGCCCACGCCCGGGGGACCAACGAAAAGCAGGATCTGGCCGCGGGCTGCCCCACCGCCCAGCTTGCGAACCGCAACATATTCGAAGATGCGCTCCTTCACGCTGTCGAGGCCCTCGTGATCCCGATCCAGGATCTTCCGGGTATACTCGACGTCCAGACGCTCCCGTCCCCGTCGCTCCCAGGGTAACTCGACGAGAGTCTCGATGTATGTCCTGATAACGGACGCCTCGGCAGTGCCGGGTTGCATCTGCTCCAGCCGAACAAGCTCTCGATCAACTGCGGCGCGTGCATCGACCGACAACCTGGCCTTCTCCACTGCCTGCCGAAGCTCGTCCTGGCCGTCGACATCAGACGCCCCCAGCTCTTTCTGGATCGCCTTCATCTGCTCACGCAGATAGTGCTCGCGCTGATTCTGGCCCATTTCGCGACGCACTTCCTGCTGGATCTTCTCACCCATCTCCAGCAACTGCAGCTCGCGTTCCATGATCGGCAGAAGCAGATCCAGACGCAGACGAACAGAGCGCAGGTTGAGCATCGACTCCTGGCCTGTCGCATCCAGATCCAGACTGCTGGCTACGACGTCGCTCAACAGGCCAGGATGACGGGTCAACCCGCTGATCTGAGACCGAATCTCATCGGGGACCTGTGGCTGCAGATCAAGCCAGCGATCAAATTGTTGCGCGAGGGTTCGGGCAAGTGCCTGCGTCTCGTCATCCTGCCAGTCTTCATCGGGGATCGACTCGATTCGTGCCACAGCGTGAGGCTCTGTTCTCAACCAGGCTTCGACGAGGACTCGCTGCATGGGTCGAATGAGAACCTGCAAGTGACCCTCTGCCGAGCGCATAGACTGGTGCACGGTGGCCAGCACGCCGACCAGCTCCACTGCAGCCCGAACCCCGCCATCGGCATCTGTCGGCACGAGAACGACGAGTCTCTCGCCTTCTGACAGTTTCGCCTCCAGTACCCGGCCCAGAATCGGATCGGTGATCGCCATCGGGCGGGGTTGCTGGTTCGGCAGAGGAACTGGCTCCGTCACCGGAAGGGCCAGCACATTGGACGGGATCGGGATGGACGGTGCTGCGGTGGCAACCATTTGTCGCTCTCCTGGATTGGCAGGTCCGACTGCCATCGTCGGGTCGGATCGCGAAGGATTGCAATTGCCGTACCATCCGCGTAGCCTCTCGAGTGGGCACTCCTGCCAAGGATCAGCTCTGCCAATCTGGCACTGCAATGGCAGCGACTGCTCGCATTCGTGAGTTCATCCGATTTGCTTGCCGGGTGTCGACAGGGGCCCCGTTCGCCTCGCTTATGGAGCCGAAGGCAGTAGGATCTTCTTGACAGTCAATCTGATGTAAGTATCTTAGCCATGTTAACTTCCGTCGTTTTCGGGGCCACGTTTTGTGCCCTTTCGTGCACGAACCTGCGCCCAGTGTGTGCCATCTGGCACACGTCGCCTTTGGGTCCTTTTTGTTGTCAGTACCCAGCTTCCCCGGCCTTGATATGTTCGATTTCCTGACCCGAAAGAAGCGCAAAGGCCCGGCTTTCGACCCTCGAGTCGAGATTTCACAGTTGGGGCAGATGAGCCCGCCGTCGACGCTCGTCTACATGCCAATACCTGGCGATGACGACGAGATGGATGAGCTCGGTAAGTCCTTCTTCCTTCGACGGGACAAGAAAATCTACAGCGAGGGTGCCAACATCTATATCACCTCGCCGGACAATCTGAAGTCGGGGACCACCGACAACAGTCTCAACAGCAAAGTGGTTCGCCTGCAGTTCTTCAGTCGTCGCGTTCCGCATACACTTGAATGCCGGATCATCGGTCGCTTCCGCCTGTTGCCAGAAGTCGTTGAGACCCTCGATTTCAATGCCAAATCCGCCTACAAGCTGCTACCCGTAGGCAAGATCTCCAAGAAAGAGAAACGGCAGTACTACCGCTATTCCGTGCAGAACTACGGCGATACGCGGATCCCGCTCACGACGCACATCACCTTCGACACGTATGTGAAGCGGACGAACCACGACTTCAACGCTGAAGGCGCTCCCCCGGTGCTGCTCAACGACCTGCAGGCCGCACCCTACCACGATCCTCCTGGTCATCGCACCTTCACCACTCGCGACAGTATAAATGAGTTCCGCGATCAGATGCTGAAGAAGCAGGCCCATGACCGATCGGTGAATGTGACCAAGGTCATTCGGGACACCTCGTCGAGCATGGTGAAGAAACCGGACGAGGAGTTGTTGTTGGGAGACATCAACATCCTCGGCTTGGAGATGGAGTCCCTGCGCGATGTTCTCTATCTGAAGAAGTCACAGAAAGCGGGCGTCAAGAAGGGCGCCGAGAATCCGTACAATCTGCATCCTGGCGAGCGCATCATCACTCGTTTCTCCCATGACGAGAAGCACTACGAGATGCTCTCTGAAGTGATGGAGGCCCGGACGCAGAATGAAGTCGTGCGCCCCCTCGAATACGCACGCGAGGAAACCGGCCTGTCCTTCAACGTTCTCGACTACTCGATTGGCGGACTGCTGATCGAATCCAGTCCCAGTTTTCTGAAGCTGGCCCTGGGAGACAAGTGTCCGCCAAATGTCGAAGACGAAGCCGACTACGACGGCGACTACTGGCAACGCGCTTTCGAGGAACTCAAGGTGCCTATGCTGCACCTGTCTTTCTATCCGAAGATGGCGTTCCCAGAGACGGTCAAGAAATTCGAGCCCGAACTGCCCTCAAAGTTCTCCATTGTCGGCCAGGTGGTTCGCACACACATGTCGCGTTACGGCGAGCGTCGCGTTCTCCAGCACGGTATTCAGTTCGCCTATGATGCCCAGGGCGTCCCGATGGAAGCGGACGAGATCGTCAACTGGCGTTACACGCGATTCATGAAAGACAACGTGCACCTTCGTGAATGTCACACGCACCTGAGTCAGTTGATCGGCCACCTCGAGAATCGTGCCAAAGACCTGCAGCGGTCACGTCCTCGTCGCGAGGGTGACTCAGCAGCTTAGGATCGGGGCACAGAACAACCTACACAGATAGAAAAGGGGTAGCGGATCTGCAGATCCGCTACCCCTCTTTCTTTTGCACCCCAACCCAACCTACTGTCGAGTCGGTCAGCGACCCCTGACGCTCCTGCCGATCTAGCCTTCTTCTTTGCGCTTCTTCGCCGACTGGCGATCAGAGAAAGCTGACTTCACCTTGTCATCAGTGAAGTGGGACTTCCGATCGGCGATACGTTTGTCGACCGATGCCTTGAGCTTCTCACTCTTCAGCTTCTCATCGTCCGGCTTCTCGTCCTCACGGAATCGCTGATTGAGCAGGATCAACAGCTTGCTGTAGGTGTTCTGATTCTCAGCGCCCTGGTGCAAGGCATAGGGCGGCATGAACTGCATGCCCCGCTTCATGGACTTGCCGCGCTCTTCTACGATGTCACGCGGAAACACACGGAAGGTCACGCGGTATTGTTCGCGAGCGTCCTGGACCTGTTCAAGCAGCAATGGCAGCCAGCAATCAACTTCCTTGCCCGCCTTCTTCGGAAAACCACGCGCAAGGGATTCGGCAATTCCCTCGTCCATTCGGAAGTAGAGTAGGAAGCCGAGCTTTATGTTGATTTCGCCAATATTCTCATTGGGCTTCTTGATGACAGACGGGCGGGCGACCTCATGGTCCACCCCCTCGACCAGCCGCTCTTTGATCATCAGTGCAACATCACCCGTATTGGCGAATTCGTCGATGACGATATTGTCGATGATCTTCAGATTGTCCTTCTCGACGTACTTGTCGAGAGGATCGCGAATGCTGTCGAAGAAGTTCCCCTGAGTGCTCTTCTGATTCCAGGCACCGCCACCTGGAATGATGTAGAGCTTAACGCTTGACAGGTATCTTTCCAGGATCTGTCTGTCCGTCCGTCCCGGGCCACCGGGAAAGGAGTTCACTGTGTCGACACGGACTTCCATGATGTCGTCACCACGCACGAGGACATCCTTTGTGAACTTCTTCTCCGCCTCTTCGCGGGGACCGGCCCAATGCTTGCCGGGGTTGTTCGGATCTTCCTTGATATAGAAGGACTTACGGAGAAAGAACCCCTTGGCGAGGAAGTAGACAGGGCCATCTGACTCACCCACCGTGGTCGTGTAGGTCAGGCGAACCTGCTCACCAGGTGTGAGCAGACGATCCGTCGGCTCAAATGCCCCCCCACCCTTGGACCGAGGTGCATTCAGAAACACGACAGCCTTGGGCACTTCCTTGAACTTGCGGAATGTGAACCCACGCAGGAGTCCCTGGCCACGACCATGCTCGACAGACTCGGTCTGCATGCGGGGGCGCAGGATCTCGGCGTTGACCTCTGCATCACGGAATGGCGCAAACAGAGTCTGGAGCTCTTTTGCTTTGGTGAAGAGTTCAGGTCGCGAGAAAGGCTTGACGACCGGCTTCTCAGCCGGGGCCTTGGCTGCCGCCTCTCCTGCTTCAGCCTTCTTCTTGACGACCTTCTTCTTCTTGACCTTCACCTTACCCACAATCAGACCTTTTCTGGGGTCAATTCACAGTAGAACAAATTGGCCGAACTTGTTGATTCCATTAACGATAGCCAAACTTCTACAAATCGTCAAACACGCCGAATCCGCTTCACAATACGGCGGAGGGCTGCCATTCTGGCGTACGATTCAACGTGACGATCACTTCACAGTGGGGCGTGTGAGGGAACATGTCGACGGGCTGGGCGATCCCGAGCTTGTATCCGCCTGCGACGAATTCACTCAGATCATCTGCCAAGGTATCGGCATTGCAGGACACGTAGAGCAGACGATCCGGTCCCAGATCCAGGATACCCCTGCGCGCCTTTTTGTGCAGCCCTGCCCGTGGCGGATCGACGACGACCAGATCGTATCTGCGTCCCTGATCAGCAGCTTCGGTCAGCAGATCCTCTGCCTGAGCGCTCACAAAGGTGCAATTACCGATCCCATTGCGTTCGGCGTTCCCTATGGCGTCTGCCACGGCCTCTGGAACCGATTCAACACCGACGACGGAACGCGCATGTTCTGCCAGATGCAGCGAGATCCCCCCCGTGCCGGCATAGACATCGAGCACGTCACGGTCAGACAGGTCGCCGGCCATATCGCAGATAGTCGCATAGAGACGCTCTGCTGCCAGTGTATTGGTCTGGAAGAACGATTGTGAAGAAATGGCATATTCCACATCGCCGCACTTCTCCCACATGTGCCCCTGCCCACGGATCACGAACTCCTCTTCGCCCTTGGCAACCTGCGCCATACCTGAGTGACGCGTGACGAGGCAGCACGTGATCTGCTCACCCACATCGTCAAGCACCCCCGACAGCAGATCGTCGACCCGGGCATCGGGATAGGTGGCAACGACGAGGTTCACCATCACCTCGCCTGTCCGTTTGGCATCGCGCACGACGAGGAAACGAAGGAGTCCTTCGTGACTGTGCAGGTCATATACCGGCAACTGGAGGCGGGTCGCGTGCTTGCGCACACTGTCGACTAGCCGATTCGATACCTCGGACTGAAGCAGACATGTTTCCAGATCGAAGATGCGGTTGAATCGCCCACGCATGTGCAGCCCGAGTTGTGGCGTCCCTTCTCGATCGCTGCCGAAGGAAAACTCCATCTTGTTGCGATAGAATTCCTGCGTGGGGCTTGGCAGAATTTCCCTCCACTCCCCAACACACAGGTCGCGGGCATCGAGCAGGCTCCGAACCAGATTCTGCTTCAGCTGCAACTGGTCTTGATAGGCCACATCCTGCCAGCGACAGCCGCCGCACACACCGAAGTGGGCACAGGCGGGATCGATACGGGGAACCCCTGGCTCGAGCAGATCGTCGATGACACCATCGAACCTGCCCTTCCTCTTTCGCCGCAAGTAAACGAGGGCACGGTCGCCGGGGACGGCGCGAGGAACGACCACCTCACGACCGTCGCAGATACCGACACCATCGCCCTTGGCATTGAGCCGATCAATATCGAGAGTGATGTGCTCGCCACGCTTCATCTGCTGTGAATCGTCCCTTCTCACGCCTCTGACAAAAAAACGAGACGGAAGCAACTCGGGCTCCCGTCTCGTAAGAATCACGCTGTGTCGTGCATTCGCAGCCAAACCCGGCAGGACCAGTCAACCGGTCCCGTCCAAAGTTCGGTGGCGGCGACTACGCCTCGGCGTCCTTGCTCTCCTCAGCTTCTGCGGCTGCCGGTTCCTCAGCCACTGTCGCTCCGGCGCGTTCAACGAGTTCGACGAGACACATTTCCGCCCCATCACCACGGCGGGGCCCAGTCTTCACAATACGTGTATAACCACCTGGCCGCTCTGTGAAACGAGGACCGATATCATCAAAGAGCTTCTTCACAACTGCCTTGTTGGCGATGACACGCAGGACCTGGCGCCGCGCGTGCAGGTCACCCCGTTTGGCAAAAGTGATCAGACTCTCGGCCGTACTGCGCAGCGCGCGCGCCCGGGCCTTGGTCGTGGTTACGACCTCGTGCTCGAACAGGGAGGCTGCCATATTTCCCATCATCGCTTTGCGATGACTTCTACCGAGACCGAGCTTGGCCGTTTTCTTTCCGTGTCGCATTGTAGGTCAGTCCTTGTATTTCCTAGAAGTCCTCAGCCAGCGAACTGGCGGGCTCGTCCTCGACCTCGACATCCTCATACTTCGAGATGTCCATACCCCAGATCAGGTCGAGAGAAGTGAGAATATCGCCAAGTTCGTTGAGCGACTTGCGGCCAAAGTTCCTGAACTTCAGCATCTCGGCTTCACTCTTTGAGACCAACTCCTGAAGTGTCGAGATCCCTGCAGCACGCAGGCAGTTTGCCGAACGCACGGACAACTCAAGTTCGTCAACGGGCATGGCCAGCATCCGAGCCACACGCTTGGTCTCTTCGTCGACTTCCTTCTCTTCAGCTGGTGCCGGTTCCTGCTCGTAGTTGGCAACCAGACCGAAGTGGTCGATGAGGATGCGTGCTGCCTGAGCAACCACGTCCTCCGGAGACAGCGCACCGTCCGTCGTGACCTCGAGGGTCAGACGATCGTAATCGGTACGGCGGCCGACGCGGGCATTTTCGAGCTCATAGTTCACCTTCAACACAGGCGAAAAATTGGCGTCGAGTGGAACCGTCCCGATTGGCTGGTCCGGCATCTTATTGTCTTCGGCGAAGACATAACCACGACCTGTGCCGACGGTCAGGTCCATCTTCAGTTCCGCATCCTTGCCAAGCGTCGCAATGTGCAGATCTGGATTCATCACGTCCACAGAAGCATCGACGGCCAGATCTTTGGCTGTCACCACGCAGGGGCCCGTGGCCTGGACGCGGATCGTACGATCCTCGTCGCCATGGTACCGAAGCGCAACTTCCTTCAAATTGAGGACGATCTCGGGGATGTCCTCGCGGACCCCCTTGACGACGGAAAACTCATGCTGCACGCCTTCGATGTTCAAGGACTTGATTGCTGCTCCTTGAATCGAAGAAACGAGTACGCGGCGCAGGGCATGACCGACAGTGACGCCAAAACCACGTTCCAGCGGCTGCAATACAAAGCGGCCGTAGGTATCGGTGAGGCTGTCCTGGTCGATCTCGAGCAGCCTGGGCATCTGCAGACCTTCAAGGGCCATATAGATCTCTATCCCCCAATGAGCTGAGGAGAGTGAATGGTTGTGGGTTCCGTAGGCCGGCGACGATCACCGCCGCCGGCATTCGGCGTCGAAAAGCTTCGGCGTCGAAGACGCTGATGTGGAGACCTATGTTCAGATCACCATGGACGAGCCAACTTATGGCCCGAGAAAAGATGTTGTCTTAGACGCGGCTGTAGAACTCGATAACGAGCTGTTCTTCCACCGGTGTCGGAATATCACCACGATTCGGGCGATCTGACACGGTACCGACCAGATTTGCCTTATCTACCGTGAGCCAGGGGACCAATTCACGCGAGCGCCGCATCGACTCCTGGATCACCTCCAGCTGGCGGCTCCCCTCGGCAACTGAAATCACATCACCAGGTGAAGCCATGTAGGAGGGAATGTTCACTCGGCGGCCATTCACAGTGAAGTGATTGTGGCGCACCAATTGCCTCGCAGCCTTGCGTGAGGGTGCAAGGCCCAGACGGAAAACTACGTTGTCCAGACGCCCCTCAAGAAGGCGCAACAGGTTCTCACCGCTGACACCCTGGATCCGCGTGGATTCCTTGTAATACTTCCGGAACTGGCCTTCGCGAATACCGTAGATGCGGGCCATCTTCTGCTTTGCCCGCAGCTGGACACTGTATTCCGATTGCTTGCGACGCATTCCCTGGCCATGCTGTCCGGGCGCATAGGAACGACGCTCGAAGGCACACTTCTCGAGATTGCAGCGCTCGCCCTTGAGGAAAAGCTTGGCTCCCTCGCGGCGGCAAAAACGACAGTTGGGACCTGTATACCTGCTCATGTTCTGGTCGTCTCGATTTTCTGGTATCGTCGCCTATACATGGCGATCAGACACGTCGACGCTTAGGAGGACGGCAACCGTTGTGCGGCACCGGCGTGACATCACGGATTGCAGAAATCTCCAAACCCGCATTCTGAAGTGCGCGGATGGCAGAGTCACGGCCAACTCCCGGGCCCTTGACCCAGACCTCGACTCGGCGCAACCCCATGCTGACTGCTTCCTGGGCAGCACGTTCAGCTGCCAACTGACCGGCGAATGGCGTCGACTTTCGGCTGCCGCCGATACCGACCTTGCCCGGCGTCGCCCAGGAAATCACGTTGCCCTCTACGTCAGTGAGGGTGATGATCGTGTTATTGAAAGTAGAAAGGATGTGCGCCACACCCAGGGCTTCTACCTTCTTAGACTTCTTGCGCCGGCGACGGCCTCTCTCTGCTGGCAACTCTTCTAATGTCCTGCTAAAGTCTGTAAGGATGCGCGACGCCGTATGCAACGCGCATGACGAACCTGCGGTTCGTTTCGACGAACATGCGGTTCGTCAGTTCCCCATGTATGCCCGGAGTATTGACACAACCAATCCTCCGATGCAGCCCCTACAACAGGGCACCTGCCCCTACTTCCGGGGCGCCTTCTTCTTCCCGGCGATCGAGCGCCGGGGACCCTTGCGTGTGCGAGCATTGGTCTTAGTACGCTGGCCACGGACCGGCAATCCACGCCGATGACGTAGACCACGATAGCAGCCGATATCCATCAGCCGCTTGATATTCATGTTGACCTCACCACGCAGTGTGCCTTCAACGCGGTAGTTGCGCTCGATAATATTGCGCAACTGCGTCACCTGCTCCTCGGTGAGGGAGTGCACCTTCGACATCGGGTCGAGTCTCGACTCTGCGAGAATGGCGTCAGCCGAGGTGCGGCCAATACCATAAATGTAGGTCAGCCCGATGCGGATGCTCTTGTCACGGGGAAGATCGACCCCGGCGATACGTGCCATCTATTTCAGTCTCCTAGGTCGGCTTGTCGCCGATCAGCCCTGGCGTTGCTTGTGTCGTGGATTCCGCTTGCAGATCACGCGCACCACACCGTGACGACGAATGATCTTGCAATCGGCACAACGCTTGCCGACGGATGCTTTGACTTTCACGTCTCTTGTCTCTCTTGCTCTTGACGACTGCCAGCCTGCCGTTACCGGCGGCCCTGGATACGGCCCTTCTTCATGAAGCCCTCGTAGTGTCGCGTCATCAGCTGGGATTCAACCTGCTGAAGTGTATCGAGTGCGACACCGACGATGATCAGCAGACCTGTGCCACCGAAAAACTGACTGTATGATGGTGTCACATTGAACTGCTCAATCACGAAGAAGGGGAAGATAGCGACGGCAGCCAAGGCGAAAGACCCGGGTAGAGTAATCCGTGTGAGGATGCTGTCGATGTAGGCGGCCGTGCGCTTCCCGGGACGCACTCCCGGAATAAATCCACCGTGCCTCTTCATGTTATCCGCCAACTGATTTGGATCCATCACAATGGCGGTATAGAAGTAGGTAAAGAAGACGATCATCATTCCATAGACGAACCAGTAGAAGAGCGAGTTCGTAGAGAAATAGGTGCCCATGTTCTGCATGAGCTCGCTCTCCGGCCAGAATTGGGTCAACGTCCCTGGCAGGAACATGATCGACTGCGCAAAGATAATTGGGATCACCCCGGCGGCGTTAATGCGCATCGGAATGTGCGTCGTTTGCCCGCCGTAAACACGGCGCCCGACGACTCGCTTGGCATACTGCACCGGTATTCTTCTCTGGCCCTGAGTCATCAGCACAACGAATGCAACGACGACGACGATCAACGCCAGAAGGAAAAGTTCCTCTATCAGGCTCTTGCTGAAGCCGCGATTGATGAGGTAATGATTCCACTCACTCTTGATCGCGTAGGGCAACTCAGCAACAATACCGATAAAAATGATCAGGGAAATCCCGTTGCCGATACCACGCTCGGTGATCTGTTCACCCAGCCACATGATGAAGATCGTTCCCGTCGTGATCGTCACCATCGTCAGCAGGCGGAAACCCCATCCGGGGTCAATCACCGCTTCCATGCCTGAACTCTGACCTCGAATACTCTCGAGGAAATAGCTGACTCCGAGTGACTGTGCAGCTGCCAGGACGACGGTCCCATACCGGGTGAACTGATTGATCTTCTTGCGCCCCTCTTCTCCTTCTTTTTGCAGCTTCTGGAAGAAGGGGACGACGGCACCCATCAACTGCAGAATGATGGAGGCCGAGATGTAAGGCATGATGCCGAGGGCAAAAACAGTTGCCCGCGTAAAGGCACCACCGACGAACATGTCGTAGAGTCCGAAGATCGTGCCCCCCGCGCTGGCAAAGAACTCCTGCAGCACGCTGGAACGAATTCCAGGCACGGTGATCTGGCCGCCGATCCGGTAGACGATCAGGATGCCGATCGTGAACAGGATCTTCCGACGCAGATCGGGTATCTTGAAACAATTTTGGATACTTTGAAGCACGTTATTCTGCCGGCGCTTTCTGGTTAGCCTTCAATGCCCTGTACCGAACCACCCGCGCCCTCGATCTTGCTACGAGCGGACTTGGAAAACGCGTGTGCACGGATCGTCAACGACGTCGTCAATTCCCCATCTCCAAGGACCTTGATCGTCGAAGTCGCCTTGCGTATGAGACCCGCCTTGGCCATCTCCTCGGGGCCTACTTCACCTTCGAGACCGGCCTTCTGCAACTCTCCAACATTCACGACCTGATACGTCGTGCGGAACTTAGCATTTGAGAAGCCAACTTTCGGGAGGCGACGATGCAATGGCATCTGCCCACCCTCGAAACCGACACGCGAACCGCGCATGCCGCCCGAACGCGAACGCTGTCCCCCATGGCCACGACCAGCCGTCTTACCATTGCCGGTCCCGGGGCCCTTTCCTTTACGCTTGGCCGAACGCCGCGATCCGGGCGCCGGACTCAAGTCTCCCAGCTTCATACTCTTATGCCTCTTCCTTGACGCTGACCAGGTGGACGACTCGATTGATCATCCCACGAATCTGTGGTGTGTCATCGTGGACCACCGTGTGATGGAGTCGCCGAATTCCGAGCGCGCGGATTGTACCCTGCTGCTTCTGGCTGCGACCGATCGCGCTACGGGTCTGTGTGATGGACAGCTTCATCTCAAATTCTCCATCGGCACACCACGAACACGCGAAATCGTCTCAGCATCGCGCAACTCGCGCAATCCTTCCAGGGTCGCCTTGATCGTGTTCTGGGAATTTGCCGACCCAAGCGACTTGGTCAGAATGTCATTGACGCCCGCCAGGTCGAGGACGATACGGATACCACCACTGGCGATCACGCCGGTTCCCGGCGATGCTGGCTTCAACAACACACGGGCGGCACCGAAGCGGCCGATGATCTCGTGGGGAATCGTACCTTCGACGACAGGCACCTTGAATACTCGTTTTCTTGCGTCTTCCGTCGCCTTGCGAATCGCCTCGGCAACTTCCCCGGCCTTACCGGAGCCCACACCGACGCTACCGGCCCGATCACCGACGACAACCATCGCAGTGAAAGAGAAGTTCCGGCCGCCCTTACGCACGTGGGACACACGACGAATGCTGTTCTGGACGACGACTTCGTTGAGTTCAGACGAATTGGAATCGTTTTTTGCCAACGTATTTCCTGTTCCTGGACGCTTAACGCTAGATCAACGCGATTATGACTTCAGAACTGGAGGCCGCCCTCGCGGGCACCCTCGGCGACGGCGCGGATGACGCCGTGGTAGATCAATCCGGCGCGATCGAAAACGACCTTCTCCACGCCTTGTTCTTGTGCCTTGGACGCAATCAGTTTGCCCAATTCACGTCCCTGCTCAGTCCGAGGAACACTCTTGTCGAATCCCTTGGCCTGTGTCGAGATTCCAACGATCGAGTGACCTGCATCGTCGTCGACGAGCTGCGCTTCTATATTGCGCAGTGTTCGACGAACGACCAGCCTCGGGCGCTGCGCCGTTCCCGAAATCCGCTTGCGAATTCGGAATCTGCGTCGACGGAGAGCGACGGCCTTCTGTTTCTGGTGCCTGTTAGCCACGTCCTGTTAACCCTGTTGTAAATGTCGAATAGACCGGTCGATGCGATCTAAGCGGTAGCCGTCTTGCCGGCCTTCCAGTGGATGACTTCGTCGACGTAGCGGATTCCCTTACCCTTGTAGGGGTCAGGCTTGCGCGAACTGCGGATCTCAGCGGCAACCTGTCCCACTGACTGCTTGTCGATCCCTTTCACCGTGATCCGAGCCTGCACACCGCCCGTCCCGTCCGCTGCCTCGATCTCAATACCTGGAGGCGCATCATATACGACGGTGTGAGAGAAGCCGATGTTAAGTGTCAGCTTGCCGCCCTGTACGTCGGCTCGGTAGCCGACACCGTGGACTTCGAGGACCTTGCTGAATCCATCCGTCACACCCTCAACCGCATTCGCCAACAGAGACCGGGTCAAGCCATGCAGAGCCATCGCCACTTTGATATCGCCCTTGCGACCGACGACCACCTCGGAACCATCGACTCGAACATCGATGTGTTCGTCACGGTAACTCACCTGCAGTTCACCTTTGGGGCCCTTGACCTTCACCACTGGAGTCGACACAGAAACCTCGACACCACTTGGGATCGGGATGGGCTGCTTACCTACTCGCGACACGTTCAGAAGCTCCTTTTTCTCACTACCAGACGCTACAGAGGACTTCGCCGCCGACACCCATCTTGCGGGCATCTCGGTCAGTCATCACGCCGCGAGATGTGGAAACGATGGCGATACCCAGGCCACGACGAATGCGGGGCAACTCACTCTTCGACGCGTAACGCCGAAGACCCGGGCGACTGGCGCGCCGGATCCCACGAATGAGTCCTCTGCTCTTGTCGTCATACCGAAGATACAGACGCAACTGGCCCTGCTTGCCATCTTCATAATAGGCGAAGTTGTCGATGAAACGCTCCTCGGCCAAGACGCGAGAAATCTCTCGCTTGATGCCGGAAGCAGGGATATCAACACTACGATGTTGGGCACTGCTGGCATTGCGGATCCGCGTCAGCAGATCGGCGATGGGGTCGGTCATGCTCATATGTTTAGGCTCCTACCAACTGGCCTTCGTGACACCGGGGATCTCACCACGCAGGGCGAGCTCACGGAAGCAGATCCGGCACAGGCCGAATTTGCGGTATACGGCGCGAGGCCGGCCACAACGCTGGCATCGGGTGTACTTGCGCACGTTGAATTTCGGCTTGCGCGAGGCCTTGATGATCAGGCACTTCTTTGGCATTCGCCCGTCTCTCGTCGTCAGTTGCTGAAAGGCATGCCGAAGAGTCGCAACAACTCTTTGGCCTCTTCGTCAGTATTTGCTGAAGTGACGAAGGTGATGTTCATACCACGGATCTTGTCGATACGATCGTACTCGATTTCCGGAAAGATGATCTGCTCACGAATGCCGAGATTGTAGTTCCCTCGGCCGTCAAAGCCTCGCGATGGCACCCCTCGGAAGTCTCGCACCTGCGGCAGCGTAAAATTCACAAGCCGGTCGAGGAACTCATACATGCGCTCTTGGCGCAATGTCACCATCGCACCGATCGGCATTCCCTCACGCAACTTGAAATTCGAGATCGCCTTCTTGGCTCGGCGAACGGCAGGTTTCTGCCCCGTGATGGCGGTCAGTTCGGCCAGCACATTCTCAAGCGCCTTCGGCTCTTGTACGGCCTCACCGACGCCAGCATTGACGACGATCTTCTGTAAGCGCGGCACCTGCATCGCATTCGCATACTCGAAGTGCTCACGGAGAGCCGGGACTACCTCGGTATCGTAATTCTGTCTAAGGCGGGTGGTCGTCATCACTCTACTCCGAATCGATCATTTCGCCGCTGCGCGCGGCGACCCGAACGTTGCGGCCGTCATCGAGTCGCTTCTTGCCGACACGAGTCGGCTCATCGCTGTGCGGATCGATGACCATAATGTTGGAGACATGAATCGGCGCTTCGCGCTCGACAATGCCTCCCTGCGGATCACGCTGCGTCGGCTTGGTGTGCTTCTTCATCATTCTCACCCCTTCAACGAGCACTCGGTCCTGCTCAGGGACGACCCGAAGAACACGGCCACGCTTGCCTTTGTCGTTGCCACTAATCACCAGGACGGTGTCATCACGCTTGATCTTCATCGCTATAGCCTCCTACACCACTTCAGGAGCGAGGGAGACGATACGCATGAACTGACGATCGCGGAGCTCGCGGGCAACGGGTCCAAAAATACGTGAACCCCGTGGTTCATTGTTGGCGTCCAGTAGGACTGCCGCATTCTCGTCGAAGCGGATGTAGGAGCCATCTGGACGACGAAACTCTTTCTTCGTGCGTACCACGACGGCGCGTGCCACTTCGCCTTCCTTCAGTGGGCCATTGGGCAACACGTCGTGTACGGCAACGACGATGAGATCCCCCACGCCAGCGTAACGACGCTTCGAGCCACCAAGGACGCGGATGCATTTGGCGCTGCGGGCACCGGCATTGTCTGCCATCCGCAAGATTGTGTATTCGTGAACCATCTGTTCTCTATTCTTTCTTCGTCTACGCTCGGGCTCAAGCCTCGCCGTGGGCGACGATCTCAATCAGGCGCCAACGCTTGGTCTTGCTGATTGGGCGGCACTCACGAATACGAACGGTGTCTCCAACAGCCGACTGATTGGACTCGTCGTGTGTGACGGCCTTCGTCGTCTGTGCAATCTGGCGACCGTATAGACGGTGTGCCGTGCGTGACTCGATCGCGACGACACGGGTCTTCTCACTTCCGGCCTTGACTACGCGGCCCTCAATGACCCGACCGCCGAAATCACTATTCTCTGCCATTACCTATTCGTCCTTCGCACCTTTGGTTGCAACCGCACCTTCGGTCGCGACACCGCCGGGAAGCATGCGGAGCCCTTGTTCGTGTTCCTGCAACAGCGTATTGACGCGGGCAATCTCCCGCCGAACGTCACGCATGCGGATGGGGCTGCTCAACTGTCCGAGCGTGTGCTGAAATCGAAGATTGAAACTCTCCTCTTCCAACTCGTCGAGGCGCCCCTTCAGCTCCTCGACGCTCTGCTCTCTCATTTCACTGGCATTCATCGGTCGTTCCTCAGCCCTAGCCCAGGCGCTCCACGAACTTCGTCTTGATGGGAAGCTTGTGACCAGCCAGTCGCAGCGCCTCCTTGGCGATCTCTAATTCTACACCGGACAACTCAAACATAATCCGTCCAGGCTTCACAACGGCAACCCAGTCTTCGGGTGCGCCTTTGCCTTTACCCATTCGGGTCTCAGCCGGTTTCTTCGTTCGCGGCTTGTCCGGAAAAATACGAATCCACATTTTTCCACTTCTACTCATGGCGCGACTGATCGCGATACGGGCGGCTTCGATCTGCCGGCTGGTAATCCAGCCTGGCTCCATCGCCTTCAGACCGAACTCCCCGAAGGCCACGAGAGCGCCTCCCTTGGCCTGTCCGCGCATCCGACCCTTCGACTGCTTGCGCCACTCGACCTTCTTGGGCATCAACATGGTGCTGTATTCTTTCCCTTATTGTCCCTAGACCGTTTTATTGCAGACCGACTATTGCTTCTGCTGCTGCTGTTGCTGTTGCGGCTGCTGCTGCTCTTCTACGACCTCATCCACGACCTCGCCGTGGCAGATCCACACCTTCACTCCCACCGTGCCCGAAATCGTATAGGCCGTGGAGTGAGCAAAGTCGATGTCGGCGCGCAGCGTGTGCAGCGGCACGCGACCAGCGGGCTCCGAACGCTCCCGGCGTGACATCTCTGAACCACCGACTCGTCCGGCGACCTCTATACGAATGCCCTCTGCGCCCATCCGCATGGCAGAGGCAACGGACCGCTTGATGGCCCGGCGGAATGCAACGCGCTGCTCAAGCTGTCTGGAGAGATTGTCCGCCACCAACTGCGCGTCCAACTCCGGCTTCTTCACTTCCTGGATATTGAGCGACACATCCTTCTGCGTCAGTGTCTTCAACTCGTCACGCAGTTTGTCAACCTCGGCGCCACGACGACCAATGGCGATGCCCGGGCGAGCGCAGTGTACCTCTATCGTCACACGCTTCGGCTGCCGCTCAATGTGCACCTTGGCTACACCAGCGCGTTGCAGACGCTGCCGGATGTAGCGGCGGAGTGTAATGTCCTCCGCCAGGAGTTCAGCGAAGTCTTTCTCTGCGAACCAATTCGAGCTCCAACCCTTGATGACGCCAAGGCGAAAGCCGTATGGATGTGTCTTCTGACCCACGTGGGTTTCCTTCGCTTATTCTTCTGCGGTGTCGACGACGGCTTCTGCGACCGGCGCCTCGTCGGTACGACCATCGGAGACGATAATGGTCACGTGGCTTTGCCGTTTCATGATACGATTGGCGGTACCTCGTGCCCGGGGACGCAACCGTTTAAGGGTCCGTCCTTCGTCAGCAAAAATACGACTCACAAACAGCTCATCAGCGTCGACGGATACCTCTTCGTCACGATTTACAGCATTCGCGATTGCAGAGCGTAACGTCTTCTCGATGATCCGCGCTGAAAACCGCGGTGTATACTGCAAGATAGACAAGGCTTCCTCCACCGACTTGCCGCGAATCAGGTCAATGACCTGGCGGACTTTCGTGGCGGGGATACCTACGTGTCGTTGTATGGCTCGCGCTTCCATCTCGTCTTCCAGCCTTAGCGCATGCCGGCGCTGCGTTCGGTGGATCGTCCCGCGTGTCCGCGGAAGGTACGTGTCGGCGCAAACTCGCCGAGCTTGTGACCCACCATGTTCTCAGTGATATAGACGGGGATAAACTTGTTGCCGTTGTGGACGGCCAACGTATGCCCGACGAAATCAGGTGTGATCGTCGAACGTCGTGACCATGTGCGAACGACCTTCTTGTCACCCGACTTGTTCAGAGCTTCGACCTTCAACGCCAAATGCTCATCGATGAAGGGGCCCTTCTTAATTGACCGTGGCAAGTTCTCTCCTAGCGTCCCAATTTCGATACTTACGAATGTCCATTCGTGATCTCTACCGCTGGCTATCTGCGATTGCGATCACGCAACTACTTACGATTGCGTCGACGCAAGATCCAAGCATTGGATAACTTCTTGCGCTTGCGTGTCTTGTAACCCTTGGTCGGCTTACCCCATGGAGTCACTGGATGACGCCCACCAGAGGACTTGCCTTCGCCACCACCATGCGGATGGTCGACAGGATTCATCACCACGCCACGAACCTTCGGCCGGCGACCGAGCCAACGACTACGTCCAGCCTTGCCTCCGACCACATTGGCGTGATCCACGTTACCCACCTGGCCGACTGTGGCATAGCAGGTCCGCAGGACTTCACGGATTTCTCCGGAAGGCATACGCAACTGAACGCGACCGCCTTCATCCTCATCACGACCCATGATCTGCACCTCGACGCCGGCAGATCGAGCCATACGGCCGCCCTGTCCTGGATTCAACTCGATATTGTGAACCAGAGTGCCTACCGGGATCCGTGACAACGGCAGTGCGTTGCCGACGGTGACCGGAGCATCAGGACCGGCCATCACCTCATCGCCGATGCCCAGGCGGTTGGGGGCCAATATGTATCGCTTGTCGCCATTCTTGTAGAAGACGAGAGCGATGAACGCGGAGCGATTGGGATCATACTCAATCGTCGCCACGCGTCCGGGCACGCCCACATTGTCTCTCTTAAAATCGATAATGCGATAACGGCGCTTGTGCCCACCACCACGACGGCGCGAGGTGATACGTCCACGATTGTTGCGCCCACCCGACTTCGTGACCGTATCGGTCAGAGCCTTGTGCGGTGCATCCGTCGACACTTCATCGAAGGAATTGACGGTACGGTATCGCTGAATCGGCGTAACGGGCCGAAACCGTTTGATCGGCATGAGTATTCTAGCTCTCCACCAGTTCGATCGAATCACCGGCCCGCAACTTCACGTAGGCCTTTTTCGCTGCTGAGGTTGTGCCCACATGGTGGCCCTGTCGCTTCGTCTTGCGCGGTACAGGCAAGGTGCGCACTGCTTCGACTTTCACCTTGAAGATCGACTCCACCGCCTGGCGAATCTGGATCTTGTTGGCCCGCACGTCGACGCGGAAGGTATATGTATTGCCGTCTCGTAGAGCCGTCGCCTTCTCTGTAATCACCGGCGATCGCAAGACTGAGCGCTCTGATGCCATCGTATCTCTCCTCAGGCCCCGTGGACCTGACCAAGTGTTTCGACGCCGGATGACGTCAACACCAGGATGTCGCTGGCCATGATCTCATAAGTTCCCACCGTGCCAGCCGTGGTCATCGTGACGCCGGCGATATTGCGACCCGATTTTACCACAGCTGTATCTGCCGTCGCCTGGACGAACAGAATCTTACCACCCGTTGCGCCACACGCGCTCAGCATAGCCGCGAAAGCCTTGGTGCTCGGTGCGGTCAACTTCAGGTCATCCACGACAATGATCTTGCCGTCAGCTGCCTTTACACTCAGCGCAGAAGCGAGCGCACGCTTACGTATGCTTTTCGGCAAACGGTTCGAATAGGATCGGGGCTTCGGAAGCCCGAAAGCGGCACCGCCGCCTCGGAGGATGGGCGAACCCACTGTACCTCGTCGTGCCCCACCCGTACCCTTCTGCCGATGGTGCTTGCGCTTGGAGTACGCAACCTCGGAACGACCTTTCACCGACGCATTGCCCTGTCGCTGATTGGCCTCATATACAACCACAGCACTGTGAATCGCGTGCTCGGAGACTTTCGCCTCGAACAGCTCTGCCGGAAGATCGATGTTCCCTGACTTCTGACCTGCAGTACTGAGGATTTCGACGGACGCCATGACTTATCTCAGACCTTGATATCGATGCCGATGCCGGCAGGTAGATCGAGCTTCATCAGTGAATCCACCGTCTGCGGTGTGGATTCATAGATATCGATCAGCCGTTTGTGCACGCGGGTCTCAAACTGCTCGCGAGACTTCTTGTCTACATGAGGACCACGCAGGACCGTATAGATCGTACGGTCCGTAGGCAGAGGGATCGGCCCGGCGATGCGCGCGCCACTGCGTCGGACGGTCTGGACGATCTCATCCACCGACCGATCCAGTGCCGCGTGATCGTATGCCTTCAACCGAATGCGAATTCTATCAACAGCCACGGGCTATTCCCTCTCCTCGGATCCCAGAAACTCGAAACTTCAGAAACTCAACTACCTGGAAACTCAATTACTCGGTGATCTCAGTAACGACGCCGGAGCCAATGGTCCGACCACCCTCGCGGATAGCGAAACGCAGTCCGGTCTCAACGGCGATCGGCTGAATCAGATCGACGTCCATCGTCACATTGTCACCAGGCATAACCATCTCGGTGCCCTCGGGCAGCGCGATGTTGCCAGTCACATCCGTCGTGCGGAAGAAGAACTGCGGCCGATAACCGGTGAAGAAGGGCTTTTCACGGCCACCCTCTTTGGCGGTCAGGACGTAGACCTCTGCCTTGAACTTCGTGTGGGGTGTGATCGTGCCGGGCTTGCAGAGAACCATGCCACGCGTCAGATCATCTTTGTCGATGCCACGAACCAAGATACCCACGTTGTCGCCCGCCTCACCCGTGTCGAGCAACTTGCGGAACATCTCGACGCCAGTGCAGGTTGTCTTACGCGTCTCACGAATACCGACGATCTCGATTTCCTCGCCGACCTTCACGACACCACGCTCGATGCGACCCGTACCGACTGTTCCACGGCCGGTGATCGAAAAGACGTCTTCGACCGGCATCAGGAACGGCTGATCCACAGGGCGCTCCGGCAGGTCAACATACTCGTCGACTGCGTCCATCAAGGCGTCGATCGACAGATTGCCGACCTCGCCATCATCACCCTCGACGGCCTTGAGAGCCGAGCCACGGAGGATCGGCAGATCGTCACCGGGGAAACCATACTCTGACAGCAACTCACGCGTCTCGAGTTCGACGAGGTCAAGCAATTCAGGATCATCGACCTGATCGACCTTATTCATGTAGACGACGATCTTCGGCACGTTGACTTGACGAGCCAGCAGGATGTGCTCACGCGTCTGGATCATCGGACCATCCGCCGCACTCACCACCAGGATCGCACCGTCCATCTGGGCCGCACCAGTGATCATGTTCTTCACATAGTCGGCATGGCCGGGACAGTCGACGTGTGCATAGTGACGTGTCTCGGTCTGATACTCCTGATGAGACACGTTAATCGTTACACCTCGGGCCTTCTCTTCCGGTGCATTGTCGATATCGTCCACTGACTTCGCCTCCGCCAGACCCCTAGAGGCCAGTCGCAGTGTGATGGCAGCGGTCAGCGTGGTCTTGCCGTGATCGACATG
>JABHDC010000230.1 GCA_018673255.1 Gemmatimonadota bacterium | reverse complement strand
CTGAATTGCGGATTCGTCCGACCGCCGATCCGATAGAGATTCAGACGCCACACACTGCCCGCCTGAGGTGGTAACTGCGGGGCATAGCCCTCGAAGCTGCTGAAGGGGATCGCGATCTCCGTGGTCCAGAGATTGTCCGTGTCGCCGTCGTCATTGAGGCTACCGTCGATGGTGATGGCCACTTCGATATCGCTGGCATTCCAACTGCTGCTGCGGCCATTGCGTGGTGATCGGTCCAGAATCGTGCCGATCGCATTGAACTCGAAGTTGAAGTAGCTCTCGACATTCGACGTATCGGGCGCCACAAAGACCTCGACCGCATCGTCACGAGAGACGGGGTCATCCCGATTGACGTAGGTGGCCCAGATGTGCCGGTCGTGGGCGAGGAAGGAGACGTAGAGCGCTTCATCATCCCACAGCAGGCGGGCCTGGGTGGTTTCCCGCTCGCCGGCTTCCCACCACGGAAACAGGAAGGGGTCAACCGTGGCTGTCCTCTGCCAGTCGGGCTCATCGAGAATCCCATCGATGGTGATGCGCTGTGTGGCGCGATCGATGAGATGTGATGGCAGATCACCTGCCGTCTGGGCATTGATCTGGGGCGATGCGAGAGAGACGAGTAGAATCGCCCAAACGAAACTGGAAATCCTCTTCAAGGGGGGTGCCTTTCCTGTGTCCAATGGCCCGACAGGGCCTCAGCGTACCAACGCCATTCGCTGGCTCTGTCCCATGGAGCCCATGGTGATGCGGGCGATATAGATCCCCGAGGCCACTGCTCGCCCGGCGTCGTCACGCCCATCCCACGTGGCTGTGTGGGTGCCGGCGGACTGTGTGCCATCGGCCAGGGTCCGAACCATGCGGCCGAGTGTGTCGTAGATGATGAGCCGCGCATCGGCCGTGGTGGGCATGTCGAAGCTGAGTACGGTGGCGGCGTTGAATGGATTGGGGTAGGCCGGGTGCAGAGCGGGGCGTTCGGGCCGGGTCGCCAGCGAGGTCTCGATCGCCGTGGCTACCCCCTTCGAGACGTGGTATCTGAGGCCGGGCAGTGTGTCGCCTCCGAAGAATTTGCGGCGCGTCTCATCCGTGAAGGCAATGGGCTCGCCCAACTCGTGGGCGCCCGCGTGAGGGATGTAGTGGGTCCGTTCACTGTTCAGGCCATCATCGACGAGGGCGAGACTGAAACCGAAATCTCGACCCATGACATGGGTCACCTTCACCAGGATGCGATTGTCGCCAGCAACCAGTTGAATGGGATGGGTGACGCCCTTCCAGGCGTGACCGCCTGTGGTCCTCTCGGAGACGACCAGCTCGCCATTGACGTAGACGGCAATGCCCTTGGTCGCGCCAACCCAGAGTTCGCCACGCTGGTCACGATCAGAGTAGGCACGAGTGAAGGCGTAGACCGTGGCTTCATCCAGGTCGCCTTGGTACATCTGCCACAGGTCGACGTAGCTGGCTGCCGCCTGATGAGGACGCCAGAGTGCACCAGCGCCGGCATCATCACCGGCGGCGGGATTTGCCTGCGCCTCGTTGCCCAGGTGGTCGACATTCAGGTCGGCCCCGTCAAAGGGACCATTGATCAACCAGCGGCGGTTGCCGCGACCGTAGTAGTAACCTGCAGTGTAGTTGGTGTATTCCACCGGGTGCATGAGATCGGTCTGCACGTCTTCGAGGCGATTGCCGACGATGCGGGTCCGCTCGGGTTCGATCTGTCCCCAGCCCTTGGCGCGCCCCCACAGCAGGATATCGAGATCGCGAGGATTCAGGCCCATGCTACGGGCCGCGACGGCATCCATGGCGATCGGATCGGCGCCGGCCATGATGAAGTTGCGCCGTACCCAACCGGTTCGGCCGCCCGTCTTGGGATGAGAACCATCCCCTTCGAGGCCGACGAGGGCATCAAAGACGACGTAGTCGGATGGATGGTATGAGAACAGGTTGACGACGGTCTTTTCCAGGGTGTGGGTGAAATCCTCGGTCGCCGGACCGTGGTCCAGAGATCCCAGGGAACCACCTCGGCTCGAGGCGTATACGCCCCGCGACACGGAGCCCACGTAGTTCTTCAGCACACCATTCACGCCGACTTTACCCGTCGTCTTCATGACCGGCACGTTGACGATGAAATCGCTGTAACAGATGGCCGCCGTCGGTACGTAGCCCGAGTCACTGCGGGTGTTGGTCGTGGGCAGTGCGCCAATGCCATTGTCCACGGGCACCGGCACGATCTGCGTACCCAGGGATCGATTGTCGGAGACGGTGTGGGCGCTGTAGGGCTGCCCGTCCGCCATGATCTCGTCGTAGTTCAGATTGATGCCCTCGATGATCTTGTCAGGATGACGGGCGCCGAGTTCGTCGAGCACATCCTGCAATGAGAATTCGTCGGGCAGGTCCCAGAAGTAGCTGTTCCAGCGCAATCCGGAGGACGCGAAGAGGCTTTTCTGGAAGATGTCCTGTTGCCGGTAGTCGTCCCTGTAGCCACCACAGGCGAGCATGCTGATGCGTGTGGCGTCGGTCGAGTCGGCCAGATAACTCATGACGGCCGCCGTGACCCGGATGTCCGTCTGGTCGCCTTGTGTGTACAGGGCGCGACCTGGATAGCCGATGAGATTGCTCTTCACGGAGACCCAGCAGGTCCCCTGAGCCTGACGCCTATCGGCAATCATCGTCGCCAGACGCGGTCGGCCACTCTCCCAGTCACGATCCACATCGATGGCGGCGTACACCATGTCACGGATCTGGGTGCGTGTCAGAGGTTCAGATGTGGGGACTGCCTGGGGTAGCACATCGTTATCGGAACGAATGATCGCCACCTGCGAGACGACGGAGGCTGCCCCCAGGCCGTCGATGCCCTCGAAGGGATCGATATAGGCATCGGGTGCTTCGTCGGCGACTGGACGCTGGGCAGAGGCCAGATCGAAAACGATGAAGCCGGCGATGGCCAGCAGTCCCACTGCGTGATAACGTGTCATAGGGTGCCGTCTCCTGCAGGAGTTGCTTGTCTGTACGAGGTACCCCAGAATGGGTGTCTGCCGCAACACACGAGAGAGAGAATAGATGGAACGGGTCCGACAAGTGCTGGAGCGAACATCCCCGGCCAAATGGGTCTTCTACGGTGACAGCATCACCCACGGGGCGCTGCACACATTCGGCCAGCGTGACTACGTCGAGCTCTTTGCCGAGCGGTTGCGCTTCGAACTGGGGCGGACGATGGATCTCGTCATCACCTCGGCGATCAGTGGCGACAATACGCGGGGGTTGCTGGAGAGTTTCGACTGGCGCGTCGGCCAACTCAGTCCCGATGTCGTGTTGATCATGATCGGGATGAATGATTGCAGTGAGAGCAACGATATCACTCTCACGCAATTCGGCGAAAATCTGGATCGACTCATCGATCGCCTGGCAGAAATCGAGGCCGTCCCTGTGTTGCAGACGACGTGTCCGATCCTACCAGGGCTGGCGCCGGATCGTGAGCCGCATCTGAATGCCTACATGGATGCCATCCGGGCCTGCGCAGTTGATCGTGGGGTGCCGCTGGTGGATCACACCCACCTGTGGCACGAGCATGCCGACAAACATCCGTATTGGATGAGTGACGCCTTCCATCCCAACGAATACGGTCACCGTGCCTTCGCGGATCTCCTGTATCGTGCGTTTGGTATCCATGACGAGGACAGCCATGCCTGCCGGCTTTACTACCCTTGAGGCGTGTCCTGATCGTCGGCTCGCGTGGCCCGGTGGGCGACGTGATGCCAGCCAAAGGTTGCCAGCAGGGCCACCACGGGGTACGTGACGACGGGTAGCGATCCGGCACCCCAGCTGACGATACCGACCAGGCCTGAGGTCACACCTTTGGAGGCACGATAGCCGAAGGCGTCGATGACCTCCTTGGCTCGATAGCGAGCATCGTAGGGCAGCGGCATGTAGAGGATCTCTTTGGCTGCCCGGAACAGCGAATAATCGAAGCTCTTGAAGATGATGTAAGCCGCCGCGGCCGTGAACAGGCGAGGCTCCAGGATCACGAAGATCGCGGCCATGGCGTGCACGAGGGGGATTCCCATGTGTACGTATCGCAGCCTTACGTGTTGCAGGACCAGCGGCGTCACGAGGAATTGCATGAAGAACGCGCTCCCATTGAGCAGGGCGTAGAAGTCCCCCAGGTAGGATGCGCGCTCATTCAGGATCGGGATGGCCTCGAAGAGGAAGCCGTTGAAGCACAGGTCGAGGACGGTCGATACGGTCTGTGTGAGGACGATGAGCAGGCCCACGTGGACCAGCGTGCGGTGCCGGGCGAACAGATCCAGGGCCAGCGCCCCATGCCTGGCGTCACCCACTTCCTCGCCACGTGGCGTGCCGCCGAGACGGCACGCATACAGACCCAAAGCTGCGGCAGGCAGCAGGGACACCGCTGTGATCAGGACCAGGGACTGCGTGCCGAACAAGGGGGCCAGTCGTCCGACGGTCAGCCCACCCAGTATGGCACCAATCGACGAGATACCCAGAATCGGCCCGTTGACCCGCTTGGCCTCATCTCTCTTCAGCGTGCTGTTGATGTAGCTCCAGTATTGCTCGATGATGAGGACGATGTAGCCCTCGCGTACGACATACAGCAACGCGCTGAACGGTCCACCGGCTACGGCCAGTCCGGCCCAGCACAAGACCATGACGACGGCTGACGCCAGACACGTGGCGACCAGCGTACGGCGCGCGCCGAGCCGTGTCAGGGACAGACCATACCCGTAGAGCATGGCTGCCGTGCCCACCGGGGACAGGGCCATCACCCATGGCAGGCCCTCGACGCCATAGTATTCGGGAAACAGTGCGGTCGATGCAGCTCGCACCGCCTCGTAGCCGAAGAGCAGGAAGAATGCGGCTGCGCCGATGGCGACAGCTGCTGCGAGCCGGCGCGGTTCAGGCGTGTTGCTCACCTCAAGTGGCCTCTCGATGGGAAGGCTCTGCACACGTGGATCTGGTGAGGATAGGACATACAAGTGGGATTGTCGTGCGTCTGGTGTGCGCTGTGCAAGCGATTCTTGTCGTGCCGTGACACGCGTGAGCAGGGGCCAGATGATCTTTGGCGGGATGCATTAGGCAATTCACCCTGATTCTCCTTATTCTCCCGGCACCACGCCATGCCATGCCATGCCAGAGGAGACACCTCCATTTCTGAGACTGAATCAGATTCGCCCCAGCGACGGTCCACGACCGAACCTGCGACAGCTGCATCGAGCATCGTGTCCGGATTCGTGAGGCGCATGCAGGGCACGCGACAGTGCCCACCCCGCGTTTCGTGGGACCGTATCGGCTGGTCTGGTCTGGCCGCCTTCTGCGGCATCTACGCTGTTGAGTTGGGCGCTCAGGCGATGGGACTCGCGGCTGCGCTGTTCCTGATCGGCTCTTTCGGGGCCACAGCCGTTCTCATCTACGGTGCTCCCATGGCGCCCTTCAGTCAGCCGCGCAACGTCATGGGTGGTCATCTGATCTCAGCCATCGTCGGTGTCGGTATCACAAAGCTGGCTGCTGCCGCTGGGATCGAGATTGCGTTTCAGTTCGCCCCGGCCCTGGCGGTGGCCCTCGCGATCATCGCCATGCACCTGACAAGAACCGTTCATCCTCCCGGGGGCGCTTCGGCGCTTATCGCCGTCATCGGCAGTTCGGCCATTCACGATCTTGGTTGGTGGTACGTCCTCTGTCCGGTCGGGGCTGGCGCCGTCATCATGCTTCTCGTCGCACTGGCGATCAACAACCTCGCCGCCAGCGCCAAGCAGCACTACCCCGCCTATTGGTATTGAAGAGACCGGCTTCGTCGCAGTGGATATGGTACTCGCCTTCATGGACGAAGCCCGAATCAGTCGGCACCACGGCATAGACCACTGTCAATGTGTCATTCTCTATGACAAGGCGATTCATCAGACCTGATCCACAATGCATCTGGTCTGCCGATGGCCCTGGTGCGGGGTCGGATCGTGTCGCCAGCGGTCTGATTCGGACTGGCCACGTCGATCTGGTGTGGCCTGGGCATCGCGGTGCCTTCTGCCACCGCCACCAGCAGCGGGGGTGGTCAGGCGGCCTTGGATGGAGGCGACGACATGTCAGTTGGAATGATCACTCGCTCAGACGGCGCACGGCCTCTTCGTCGATGTCGACACCCAGTCCGGGCGTGTCGTCGACGGCGAACACGCCATCCCGAGGCACCGGATACGATCGGGCGACCTGGCCCTTCTTCTCGTGAGCGCCATGCGAGTGCTCGAGGATCTGGAAGTTCGGGATCGCGGCGCTGAACTGCACGGACGCGGCCACCGAGAGGATGCCGCCGCCACCGACATGCGGCGCGATCGGCAGATTGTGGATGTCGCACAATCCGGCGATGCGCTTGCCCTCGGTGAGTCCTGTGCGGGCGATATCCGGCATTGCCACGTCGAAGGCACCGGCTTCGATCCACCAGCGCCATTCCCAGGCCGTACGCAGCCACTCCCCCGTGGCGATCTGCAGATCGAGGGCGGCCGCCACCGTGGCGTGCCCCCGGATGTCCTCGGCCAAGGTCGGCGCTTCGAGCCAGCGGACACCGAGTTCCTCAAGGCCGCGCCCCAGAGCAATGGCCTCGGAGGCGTCGCGTGTTCCATGCACATCGACGAGAAGCTCGATGTCGCTGCCGATGGCCTCCCGAACGGCACCGACGATGCTGAGCAGTTCACGGTTGGGTTGGCGCAGATGAAGCTTCAGGGCACGGTAGCCAGCCTCGATGTGACGCTGTGCCGCCTCCTTAGCCTGACCGGGCTCAGCTCCACCGATTCCGGCATAGACGAGGATCTCGTCACGGAACCGGCCACCGATCAACCGGTGAGCTGGTAGGTTCCGCATCTTGCCCAGCAGATCGAAGAGCGCCAGATCGGTACCGGCCAGGGCATCTACGTAGAAGCCTGTGGCATGACCCCGTTCGCGCATCGCCGAATACAGCCGATACCACAGATACTCGGTGTCCCCGGGGTTCTGACCGACGAGCATCGGGGCACACAGGTCCTCAATGATGGCAACGACGGTGCGTGGAGAGACCGGGGCTTGCGCCTCTCCCCATCCGACGGTCCCGTCTTCGGCCTCGATGCGGACGAGGCAGGTCTCATGACGCCGCGAATAGATGGAGGTCCAGCGGTGTCGATCAATAAAGTGATCGGCGTCCAGATCGCGACGTTCTGGACTGGGCGCGGGCGTGCCCTCGGCGGGCATACGAATGGCGTAGGCATCGACACGACGAATCAGCAACGGGGCCTCCTGCGGTAGTCGGTGGAGCGAATAGAATCAGCGGGTGCCCGGTCCACGGATTGCTGCATGGCGAGGGCCGGATCTCGTCGGCGATTCGGTGAGTGGATCTATGCAGTTGAGGGGCGCATCTGGGTTTTCGCCGGTTCCTCCATGCGTTCGGACTCCCGCCATTCCATGAATTTCGGGACTCCGTCATGGAGGTCCAGTATGGCTTCGTCGCAATGGATATGGAACTCGCCTTCATGGACGAAGCCCGAATCAGTCAGCACCACGGCATAGACTACTGTCAATGTGTCATTCTCTATGGCAAGACGATTCATCAGACCTGATCCACAGTGTTTGCACCAGTGTCGGTTGCTGATGCCACTCTGGTAGTTCGCCAGCAGCTCTTCGCCCTGTGTGACGTGTACGGCATCGCTTGGCCAGACGGCCAGTGCGTTGATGGGCGCTGCATGCCAGGCTCGGCAGGTCTTGCAGTGACAGTATCCAGCCCTGATCGGTGAACCTTCCACTCGCACCCTCACCTGGCCACATAGACAACTTCCTTCATACTGCACAGAATCCGACGACATAGTTCTCCTCCCTGGGGTCACATCGCTTGAGTATTGTTGCTGCGGATAGGTCTCTACCGGCCTCGGCCCAGTGCGCCCTGGAAGACCATCCCCGTCGTTGTGCTCACGGAATAGGACGTGG
>JABHDC010000020.1 GCA_018673255.1 Gemmatimonadota bacterium | reverse complement strand
TGACCGACTGGTGGGACCGTCGCTCATCTTTGAGCGACACAGTGCGACCTTCGTGGATGCAGGGTGGGAGGCGACACTCGGGCAGGATGGTGGCCTGCTGCTGACACACACCATGGACAGCACCAGTCCGGCAGCGACGCCCGAGCAGCCTGAAGCCGTACGCCTGGCCCTGTTCACGCACGCCCTGGAGAGTGTGGCGCGAGAGATGGGGACGGCGCTTCAGCACACGGCGCTGTCCACGAATGTGAAGGAGCGACTCGACTTCTCCTGCGGTCTGCTCGACGCAGAGGGCCAGCTGGTGGTGAATGCGCCGCACATTCCCGTTCACCTGGGTGCGCTGGGACTGTGTGTTCGTCGTGTGGCGGCAATGCTGGACCTAGCGCCTGGAGACACGGCCATCACCAACCATCCCGGATTCGGCGGATCCCATCTGCCCGATGTCACGCTCGTCACGCCGGTTCACGCCGATTCGGGACGACTGCTGGCGTGGGTTGCCAGTCGTGCGCACCATGCTGAAATCGGTGGCACACGTCCGGGCTCCATGCCACCGGAGGCTCGTCATCTCGTAGAAGAAGGTGTCGTCATCGCTCCACGGCATCTGGTGCGAGATGGTGTCGTACTGTGGGATGACATCGAATCGATGTTGAGCTCAGCGCCCCACCCATCCAGAGCGGTGGTGGAGAATCTCGCCGATCTGGAAGCCGCCCTGGCGGCCAATCACCGCGGGCGGGTGGCCTTGCAGGCGCTGGCGCGCACACATGGTGAAGACGAGGTGGCCGGCTACATGGCAGCGCTTCGCGAAGAGGCGGCCGCCGGTGTACGTCTGGCGCTGGGCGCTCTGCCTGATGGTCTCTATGCAGCTGAAGAAGCACTGGATGACGGCACACCGATCGCGGTGCGGATCGAGGTGGACGGAGAGGGGGCGCGGATCGATTTTGAGGGGACTGGCGAGGTGCATTCGGGCAACCTGAACGCCACGCCAGCCATCGTCTACAGCGCCCTCACCTATGTGCTCAGACTCCTGGTTAAGCAGGATCTGCCACTGAATGAGGGTTTTCTGGAGCCAGTGGAAATCACGATTCCTCCCGGGCTGCTGAATCCGCCCTTCGACAAGGCGATTGATGATCTCGGCGCAGCTCTCCCGGCCGTGAGCGGTGGCAATGTGGAAACCTCCCAGCGACTGGTGGATACCTTGCTCAAGGCCCTTGGCCTGGTGGCCGGCAGCCAGGGGACGATGAACAACACCTTGTTCGGCAACGAACACTTTGGTTACTACGAGACGGTGTGTGGTGGCACAGGGGCCGGAGATGGCTTTGACGGCGCCCACGCCGTACACAGCCACATGACCAACACGCGGATCACCGATCCAGAGATCGTCGAGCAGCGGTATCCTGTACGTGTGGAGCGCTTTCAGGTTCGGCCAGGCTCCGGTGGTGCAGGGGAGTGGTGTGGCGGGGATGGCGTGGTGCGCGAGTTGCGTTTTCTCGAGCCCATGTCGTTGTCTCTGCTGACACAGCATCGACACCGCGGGGCTTATGGTCTGCAGGGCGGTCAGGAGGGCAAGCCCGGCCGCCAGCGATTGCTGAAGGCGGATGGTTCGGTGCAGGAACTGGGCGCCGTCGATGGCGCCGAGGTCGAGGCGGGAGATCGTCTGTTGCTGGAAACCCCCGGTGGGGGCGGTTATGGTGTATCGAAGATTCGCCGCGGTGAGGTGACCGACGCGAAGGGAACGAGAAGGTGAGGCAGGTGATGAAGCAGAATGAGACGGGTCTGTGGACGAGACGCGGGGCGTGGGAGAGTCGCATGGTGACGATCTTGCGACGTATCATGGCGCCACGGGTGTCTTGGATGAATCAAGTCGTCGGTGACCGCGTCACTGACCGGGGCACGGTGGTTGCCGCGATCATGGGCATCGTATGGTTGAGCTCCATCGGCATCGCGCCCTCGCATGCCCAGCCAGCCCAGGACTTCTACGCCTACTGGGGTGACGGGAAGGCGGAGTTGTCCAGCTACCGTGTTGTGCAGCCGCGTTACGGCGAACTTCGCGAGGGGACTTCCGTCCTCATCTTCGTCACCGAAGAGATCAACCGGCGCACCCTCGTCAAAGTCGAGTCGGATCAACCCACGGCGGATCGGGTGTACACGCTCAAACTGAACAACACGCTCAACTTTCTCACCGGCATCTATCCCTACTCGGTGATGACAAGTGTTTTCAGTGCCGTCGAAGGGGGGCCGGCCGAACCTGGCCAACCATTTGAGCCTCGTAAGGTCAGCCTGAGTGTTCAGGAGTGGTGCGGTCACGTCTTCGAGGAGGCGAAACTCTGGGATGGCGAGATCCGAGGCGACCTGAACAGCTACTTCGAACGCGAGGGCAAGGGCGAATGGGAACTGGATCGTCCGGACGACTTTGTGAGCGAGGATCACCTGCCCATCGAGATCCGCGAATTGAAGGGTGACTACATGGTGGCTGGTGAGACTCGGACAGTGGAATTCCTGCCGTCACTGTGGCAACTGCGGCGGCGACACGTGGGGCGGGAATTGGTCGAAGGCACTTTGCACAAGGGACAACCCGAAGTGATCCAGATCGCTGAGGTCGAGCTGGAATCTGCAGCCAAGGAATCTGTCGGCGATGAGATCACGACCCCGGGAGATGCGATGGGGCGTGCTGTCGATGCTGTGGCGACGGAAGTCGAGACGACCGACGTTGAGGCCACGCCGTGGACGTGGCGCTACGGCGATCGCGAAGTGACCATGTGGGTCGAGGCGGCATACCCTCGACGGATTCTGCGATGGCAGGACAACGAAGGCGGCATGGGTGAGTTGCTGGCTTCGATGCGATTGCCCTACTGGCAGCTGAATCGACCGGGCAATGAGAGTTATCGAGGGGATCTCAAGATTCCCTGACAGACGGGATCGCTGACAGACGGGTTCGCTGGCAAGACAGGCTCTGGTAGGACCGATTCCTGTTGGCGCGGAGTTGACGTAATGGCAGGGGTTCGCAGCAGCAATCGACGACGCACGGAAAGGACCATCGGTGGCAAAGCAACCGCACATCCTCTACATCCTGTCCGACGAACACCGGGGGCAGGCCATGGGGCACACGGGCGACCCGAATGTGCAGACGCCCTGGATGGATCGGCTCGCCGGTGAAGGGGTGAGTTTCGATCGGGCCTATGCGAATTGTCCGATCTGCACACCGTCGCGTGGGACGATCTTCAGTGGTCGGCACGCGCACGCCGGTGCGGTGCAGGGCTTCTTTGATGTGTACAAACCCACGTCGCCGAGCATCGCCACCCAGTTGCGAACATCCGGTTACCGCACGGCCTACTTCGGCAAGTGGCATTGTGGGATCGTCAAGAATCAGGTGCCGAAGTCGGTGCGTGAGGACACGACGGGGCGCTTCGATGGCGGTTCAC
>JABHDC010000229.1 GCA_018673255.1 Gemmatimonadota bacterium | reverse complement strand
CCAACCGGTAGGGGATTCGTACTTCACTCGAGCTCGTCGGTGTGCCCCAAGCCAAGAAGATCTGCGTTGAGTCAAATTCATCTAGCCTGTGAAGGCGCAGGACGCTGGTCTCATCCTGAGATGCCAGCGTTTCTCCCGAAATAGACAACCTGCGAATACCGGCAGAATGTGGAGGCAGTTCGGCAATCTTCGTGTTCGTCGACAGATCCCAGACATGCACGACGCCAGAGTCGTCACCGGTCGCAAGCATTTGACCATCTGTGCTTAGAGTGACAGCACCGAAGTTGGCTCTCTGACCGAGGGGATGTGGATCTGCGAAGAGGGCGTGAGTCGAGCCGCGCTTCAGGTCCCAGACGAGGACCTGATGTCCATTGATCATGGCGAGCATAGATCTCTGGCCGTCCAGCGCAAAGGCAGTAGCGTTCCAGGACGCGATCTCAACTGGCTGGAAGTTGAGATCGCCAGCTTCGACGAAACCCAGTGGTGAGTGCTGAGACAGATCCCAGATAGCCACATTGCGGTCCTGTGGCACAGTGGCGATCACCAGAGAGTCAGAGATCAGTTCGATTCGACCGAAGGGGGCCGTGCCGGCAACGCGACGGACCTGTTCAGACGCTCGATCCCGAATGAATAGGCCCTGCTCGTGCAGGATGCCGACCTTGGCCAAGGTCGGCGAGAAGGCAACCTGGCGCGCCCCAGCAACCCTCCAGCCCTCCAAGCGACCGATCCAGGCGACCGGAGTCCGGCTAGGGTCTACCGGACCCAGGTCGGCGAGAAGTGTGTCAGCAATGGAGTCTTCGGGAGTGAAAGGCGAGAGCGACCACCGATCAGCGATCCCGATCTCTGTCCCAAGGTTCCACTCTTCAATGTGGGTACCGAGCTTCCGCACCAGTACCTGGCCATCTGAGCTCACACGTTCATCCTCAACGGGCGCTGAGTAGGAACCAAGGCTCCGCGAATCGACGAGATCCGGAACAGTGAATAGCAGCGACCGCTGGGGCAGTCCGACCACAAGCAACGACTGGTCCACGTACTGCAGGCGTGGCGGCGACTCAGACAAGAGGGGTAGAGAGGCGAGCAGGAGTAGATGCCCCGAGGCGCCGCGATGTATCTCGAGACTACCATCCTTCACGACGGCCACGTATCGACCGCCGGGCGAGAGGGCAAAAGCATTCGCTCCGCGAAGCTCTGTTGCCTTGTCGTCGGTCCCGAAGGCGTACGGTGCCTGCAGAAATACGATCGCAAGAAAGAGTATGGGGAAGAATCGAGCCACTTTGGGAGCCTATCGAGCAAGGTGTCTGCTCCCCAACCTAAAGGGAGGGGGGTGAATCCAGGCAAGCTCCTGTTGTCGGACTACACATCCGAATGCAGCCAGCGTGTCCGACCAGACCAGCCCTGAGGTGTCCTCCGGGAGTTGTCAGTTGGCAGACACTGGCTGGTCGGTGGCCCACGCATCGCGGGCAACGCGCCAGACGCCATCGGCTTCCAAATGGTAGATGTTGATACCATTGCCGGTATCCGTGAAGGTCTCTCCACCGTCTCTCAGGGTGTCGACAACCTTGTAGGCATAGCGTTCGAAAGCCCAGTCGCCTGAGACCACGAACTCAAGCGTCGTTTTCTCCCACCGCGTGTCAAAGGCGGCGAAATACCCGGCTACCCATGGCCCGACCTCCGACTTGCCAACAATCGCCGGCGAGTTGGGCGCGATGTACACCACGTCGTCGGTGACGGCGGCCAGAAGCTTTTCCGTATCGTTCGAATTGATCGCTGTCAGGTACGCATCGTGCGCCTGGTGAGCCCCACTGTGTTGCTCAGAACCCGCACGTGCAGTATCGCACAGTCCCAGAGCGATCGCTGCGGCGACAAGTGTCTTGATCGTCTTCGTCATCTTACTCTCCATGTGATAGACTTGGCAGATGGGCAATCAGTAGGTTGCATAGGGAACCTACGGCCGACCCAAAGGCGAAACATCTGCCAAGTGGCCTATTGCAGGCAGGAAATGGCTCTCTTCGCCGTTTCGATGCTGTTGCCGCCGCGCCACAGAGAAAGGACATCAGTTGACGCAGACCAACCTGCCCCTCGAACTGTCGTCATTCCACGGGCGAGATGCGGAACTCTCCATTGTCTCCCAGGCCGTCGACGACAGCAGGCTGGTGACACTGACCGGGGCAGGTGGGGTGGGCAAGACCCGGTTGGCGTTGCGGGTGGCGCGCCAAAAGCAGTTTGGCGACGGCATCTGGTGGGTGGAACTGGCAGCCGTGTCACGGGCGGATGCGGTTGCCGTCGCCGTCGCTCGGGCCCTCGATCTGCGTGAAGAAGCCAGGACGACATTGGCCGATATGCTGGTCCGTGAGCTTGCAGGCCGAGAGTTATTGCTGATCCTCGACAATTGCGAGCATGTACTGGATGCCTGCACGGCCCTTATCGAAAGATTGCTGAAAGACGCACCGAGACTGCGGATTCTCGCCACCAGTCGAGAGCACCTTGGTGTAAGCGGCGAAGTCGTCAGGGCTGTTTCGCCCCTTGCTACTGAGGCGGGTGTCGCTCTTTTCTGCGAGCGGGCCGGTCAGATCATGCCCGATCTTGATCCTGCCAAGGAACAAGCCAGGATCGAAGCGATCGTCGATCGGCTAGATGGCTTGCCCCTAGCAATCGAACTGGCTGCGGCTCGGATGCGGGTCCTGAGCCCCTCACAGATCCTTACCGGATTGGATGACCGTTTTCGGCTGCTCGCAGGCGGCGCTCGGAGTGCTTCGGCGCGCCAGAAAACTCTCAGGGCATCTGTTGCCTGGAGTTACGACTTGCTGGATCAGGACGAACAGATCCTCGCGCAGAGGCTTTCGGTGCTGCATGGTTTCACCCTCGAAACAGCTGCAGTGTTGGGGGCCTGCGAACAGGTCAAGGCCGACAATGTCCTGGACACGGTGTCGCGATTGGTGGACCGATCTCTGTTACAGGTCGACCAATCTGGCGAAAAGCCTCGATTTCGCTTTCTGGAAACGGTACGACAGTTCCTGCTTAACCAGTTACGAGATGCGGACCTTCTGGATGTAATGGCCAAGCAACACCTGGCGCATTTCCTGACTCTGGCCGAAGAACTCGCCCCGCGACTGGCGTTGAGTGATGGGCCGGAGTGCCTGGCACGCCTGCAGGCTGAGTTCGACAATCTGGAGGATGCCCTTGCCTGCGCCGCGAAGTTGCCGGACGCGGACGAACTCTTGCGCCTGCTTGTAGCCCTGAGCCTGTTCTACGAACTACGGGGTCACTTTGGGCAAGGCTCGCGGTGGTTTAAGCTCGCGCTTTCGCAGAATTCGACGCCCAGTGTGCTGCGGGCCAGAGCCCTATGGGGTGCGGCTCACGTCTGCTTCTATGGCGGCAGATATGCAGTGTCGGCCACGCACGCCCAACAAGCGCTGAAAATGGCACAGGAGGTTGATGACGAGTGGTCGCTGGCCCGGTCGCTGAACACCGTCGGCGTGCTTCAGGCGCTTTCGACGCCGGTCCTGGCACGGGAGACCCTGCTGCAAAGTGTCAGCGTTGGGCGTTCGATCGGAGACGACTGGGCCATAGCTGATGGGTTGAAGATGGTCACCGTGGCATGGTACGTGTTGCACGATGAGAAGGGTGCCGGACCGGCCATGGCCCAACTCGAAGAGGCGGGCTCGGCACTTGGCAGCCGGTTCTTTCTGGCCTGGCACCAGGCGATGGTCGGCTATTTCGCCCGAGATCGAGGTGATCTGGGAGCCGCGGCTAAAGCCTTCGAGCTGTCTCTGGACCACAGTAGGTACGTCGGCGATCCATCGACTGGTGGCTTTGCCGAAGTCTGGTCCGCGGCACTTGATGGGGACCGGGGCGAGATTGATCGTGCTCGCGCACGACTGTCGCGTTTGCTGGCGTCGGCGGTGGTTGCCGGCAGCGGTCTGGCGGTTCCAGAGGCCTTGTTTGCCCTCGCGCAGATTGAGGTAGCCGACGGTCATGCACAGGAATCGCTACATCTTGTTGGGTCCCACGTGGCAGAATTGCGGGATGCTGGGGCCCCGGCTTGGGCGTCGCAACTGTCGATCGTTGTGGCGGCAGCACACCGATCTTTGGGCGAGCTTGCCAACGCCAAGGCAGCACTTATCGAGGCCGAGACGTTGGGCACTCCGCTGAAGAACCCTCTGATTGATGGTCTTATACAATTCGAACGCGCACGTGTCGCGCTCGCCGAGAACGACATAGATAGTACCGAGAACTGTTTGCACGAAGCGCTAGCCATCCAGTCCGTTGCTGGTCTACGCCCCGGTATGCTGCGCTCGCTGGAGACATTGGCTACCGCGATTGTTCAGAGGGGGAAATACGTCGAAGCAGGTCGCATTCTGGCAGCGACAGAGGAGGCAAGAAAGCAGATGACCCTTGTGCGAGGCAGGGGTGAGGAGAAGACCCATACAGCCCTGGTTGCTCAACTTCGTCAGGAAATCGGAGCGGTCGAGTTCGACGCGCTCGAGACAGAGACTGCAGTCGCCGGTCTCGATGAGATTGTCGAGTATGTGTCGCGTATGCGTGGCAGACGAAGACGAGCGCTGACCGGTTGGGCAAGTCTGACACCAACCGAACGACGCGCCGTGTCATTGGTGGTTGAAGGCCTGACGAACCCGCAGATCGCCAAGCGAATGTTCATCGCGCGCGGGACCGTCAAGATTCATCTGTCTCATGTATTCGGCAAACTCAACGTCAGCACACGCACTCAATTGGCAGCCAAAGCCGTCTCGGAAGGCTTTGACGAGAAGAGTTGATCTTGTTCGGAAGGCCCTGTGAGAACGCGTGGGTAGCCGCAAACGGCTAACGTTCGGACTAAGCCAACGAACGCAGCAAAGGGCCTACAGACTCTTGCAGAATGTCCACTCGCTGCATGTGATCTGGTAGCCGCAACTGCCATACAGCAGAAGAGCGACGCTGTTGTCGCGATCGGTGCCGATCGTCGCCCTTCGGTAGCCCTGTTCGGCTCTCTCGTGATGCATCCTGGACAGGAGATAGCGCCCCCAGCCCTGGCCACGCAGGTCTCCGGTCACGTGCAGGCCTTCCACGATGAACTGGTCGCGAGCCTCAACTGCCGAGTGGTGCACCGACAGTCCCCGACTTGTGCATCGACCGAGCTGCTGATCGCCCCGAACGAGCTCGATTCTCAGATCGGTGGAATCTCCGGCCCCGGGTGTCACCACGACCTCGATATCCGAAATGGGATCGGGCGTCACGAATGGTGTTCTGTCGAGGGACTCCATCTGAAGCAGGACCTGCCCTTCATCGTATTCATAGCCCTGTGTGCGCAGGAGCCCCAGAATGTGCGTCCACCGGTCTACGAGAAAACCGCGCCCAGCCTGATAGCATCTGTAACCATGTTCGATTGGGAAGGCGATGATGCGATGGAGATCCCGCTCAGCAAGCAACTTCTCGGCGCAACGCAGTGCGTCCCGGGCTTCATCGACACAATCCGACTGGCACGCGAAGAAGCGAATCAGTCCAAGCTTCTCATCCGATCCCGGATACCTGCAGCACCCCAGATGAACCATCGCCAGGATTTTGCCGTGATCGACGAATGTGACCAGTTCCTCGCACTCATGGTCGATCAGCTGGGGTGCCTGGCTCCAGGTCATGCCAGCTGTGAGTTCCTCAGGCATGACCGGGTAGCCGAAGGGCAGAGACCTGATTTGCTCGTTGTAGAAGTCGGTCAGATCTGCGGCCCGGTTCAGATCCCATCTTTCCAGTGGCACACTCGTTCTCCCATGTCGGTTGAGGACGCCTTCAGCTCTTCTCCATGTTGGATGCAGTTCGGCTGGAGTGCATCCAGGGCGGAGTGACATAAGACGTGTCTGTTTTCACTGAAACATGGCTCTCTGGATACTGTGACCACCATCTGTGAGATCGCGCTCTGATCCTCAAGCGTGGCCCACTCGGCGAAGACGCCGATCATGGCGATGTGAGTTCGCGTATGGGCGGCGACCACAGGACGCGGTCGCCATCGGCCACTCTCCTCTTCTCACCAGTCTTGAAATCGACGAGATAGATCCCATTCGACGAGCCCTCAGGAGCTGCAATCGCCATCAATTGCGAATCAGGTGACCAACTGAAGGAGCCATTCGTCTCGCCGACCAGCAGCTTCTGCGAGCTTCTCGTACTGATCACACGCACAGCATTTGGCGGGGTGGAAGGGTGCCATGGGCTCGGACCGTAGCCAAGCCAGGCACCATCGGGAGACCACCGCGGCGAGACCCCGAAAGCATTCAGAGTCCTGGTTGCCCTGTGGGGTGAGGTGATATAGAGCTGGAAACCGCCGGGAGTCGCAGCAAAGGCGATGTCGTCACCGGTGGGCGACCAGCTCGTGAGGCCACCGAATTCGAGAGATGCGTGCAGCAGGAGGTCTTCAGTGCCGTCCACGCTCACGGCTCGAAGCTTGGGATCTAGTGCGCTGCCAGCCCAATACCGAACCCATCTACTGTCGGCTGAGAAAGCGCCCTGGGATACTCCGCCCAGCTGTCCGAGATCTCGGACGTCGCCGCTCTGATCGGTACGAAGCAGATGGATCCAGCGCGAAGCGCCGCCTGGAAGGTCTGGCGGCGACCATACGGCTGCAATCCACTCGCCGTCAGATGACCAATCGACTGCCGTGCCCTGGCCGAGGATCCTGTACTCACCCGACGCAATCTCCTGTATCCAGACTTCGGACAGGCCCCCTGTGCGAGACGGAGTGTATGTGATATTTGTCGCATCGGGAGACCATGCACCAAAAATGCCATTTTCAAAGAGTGGAATCATCTCCTCGTTCGACGGATCATACGCGGCCATTCCACGTCCAACGCGCAGGCCCAGCCACACAGCGCCGGGTGACCAGGATTCGGTGGCAGTGCCAGGAAGAAATCTGGCATCCGTGCCATCGGGACGCATGACCGTGACGCCGCCATCGTGCTCGATCGCCAGCCACGACTCGGTCAGCACTGCAGTGGTGAAGCCTGAGGAGAGGGGTTCGATCTTCACAGGAGACCCGCGACTGCAGCCAAGGAACAGGAGCAGGAGGGCCGCAGGTGCGGAAAGGTGAAGAGTGCGAATGATCGTAGTCATGGAGTGATGGCCTCACTCCATAGGAACCAAGGCTGCATGACCTCGCGCAACATTTTCTGGTGTCGCTCTATGCGCCAGGAACATGGGCGACATTGAACTCGGATCCACAATCCGACAGCAGGCAGAACGCTTGTAGCCTTGGGAGTCCAGCCGTGGTGGCACGCCCCGCACCTGCGTTCACTCCGTCACAGGCCATCCTGCGACGTGCCGAACCGTTGATGAACTGCAGCTTCGTCACGCCTTCTCCTTCCTCTCACCCGGATTCTCAGATCTGGTCCATCCCATGCTCGACTTCAGAACTCTCCAATGCCATCCAGCAGAAGGGGACGCCATCGCGATTGAATGGCTCTGTCCGGACGAATCCAACCTTCTCGTAGCACCTGATGGCACGTGCATTGGCTTCGGAAACGTCCAGACGGAAGTGCTGGAAGCCGGCATCTGTGAGACGAGTGACCACAAGTCGAAGGACCCGCGTTCCTACGCCTCTGCCACACCAGTTCGGATGAACACGTAATCCCATGTTGTCCACAGTACCCTCGCCGCGGTTCGCGTCGAGGAGCGCCATGTGAGCGATGCAGGATTCCGATGCGTGGTCAGCGGTAAGCGTGATCCGCCTCTGATCCTGGTCTCGCACCCGGTAGTAGGCATCTCGCTCTGCTGGTGCCATGGCACCGATGGCGGACGTGAACTCCGAGTATGGTGGTGGGTAGGGAGGCCACTCGGCGCGCAGATCGATATCCCGTCGGCACCATCCACGCACTCTCAGGTCTCCATCATCGATCGCCAAGCAATCGAGCAGACCCTGTTTCGATCTTTCTATCATCTCTGAGGCCATGACTTGCCCGGTACACACAATGGTATGGTTCCGAGATGGCGGACGGGGCCGGGGTTGCCTGTAGTGGTCGACTCTAGAACTGCGCTTGCAGTGTCAAGTAACCGTGCACCAGCGGTGCCTGCAGGACATACAGTGCTGGCAGACCGCGCAGGCCATCGTCGCGCGTACTGTCGATGGCGAGGCGGGCACGCTGGTAGTTCTCCCACCGGTTGAGCAGATTGCCCGCGTCCAGTCGCACAACCAGGGGAGCGTCGCCCTCCCGCAACCGGTATGACCAGTGCAGGCCGACGTCCATGAAGTGCGGCAGTTCTGATGAGCTGAGGCGCCCCTGGGCGTCGGTGTGCGTATTGGTGTAGGTCCCGAAGTAGCGGTCCCACCATGACAGAGACGCCCCCACCATCATGCGTCCTCGCCCATGGTCGAGGCGGAAATTCGCGCTGCGCTCTGGGGCAAAGGGCACGACGTTCCCCTCGACGACGTCGGCATCGGCCCCAAACACGTTCTCGACGGCCAGTTTCCGCCAGCGATTTCGGGCCATGGTCGCATTGCCCTGCCAAGACCAGGGGCCGACGCGCCCCGTGAGGGTTGCTTCGATACCCTGGTAGATTGCCCGCCCCGCGTTGATCGATTGTCGTCGGCCCAGCTCATCCACGATAGACTCGAGCTTGTCGTCGTATGTCGCTCGGTAGTAACCGAGGGAGACCTCCAGGTCCTCATACTGTTCACGGATGCCCAGATCCATGCTGACCATGCGCTCAGCTTCCAGCAGCTGCTGGTCGCCGTCCTCGGACAGCGGTCCTCTGTCGGGGTCGTACCAGTCGGCAATGGCGGGCTCACGGTGCGAGAGCGCCACATTCGCGTACAGGTCGACGCCAACCATGGAAAGGGAAATGCCTGCCCAGGGCGACGCCAGGGCGTAGTGCTCTTCATACTGACAGGAGCAGAACCTCGGCTCGCCCGTCGAGCGGATCTGGTCGGCGCTCGACTGGGCCGTAATCAGAGTCTGGTATCCGGGGAAAAACCGCGTACCGGATATGTCGGGCTCGAAGTCGAAGTATCCGATCGGCTCCTCCGAGACATGTTTGGCTACCGACATCACCTGGCCGCCGGCGTGCAAGCTCGCGAACGGCGTCAGCGTGAAGGACGTGCGTCCGAAGACGGAGAGGCGCGAGACCCGTGTGTTGTAGTGGTAGACGTCTTGCAGGTCAGAGATCAGCGTCGCCTGCCCGTCCTGCAGCGAGTCCGACAGCCGAAACAGTTCGGCAGACCCACGTCTGTGGCCGAACCAGACGCGAGCACTCCCGCCGAGGAGCCACTCCCAGCGAGGCGTCTGCCGCGTGACGATCTCAGCGGTCAACCCGGCTTGATGATGATTGTGGCGCAGGCCGAGTTGCCAGCTGTGCGTCTTCTGTTCGGTCAGCAGATGGGCCGGGGAACGCGGCTCGAGCGAATAGTTGTTGAACCAGCCCGGCTGAGTGACCGTGGATGTGGACTCCCCGCCGGATGGGGTCCACAGATTAGGCTCGTAGCCCTGCGCGATGACACCGAACCGCTGCTCCAGGTAATACGCGTGGCGGCCAAAGGCGTTGTTGTCGATGGTCCCGTTGCCCACCGGCTGGTATCCGACCGTGCCGTTGCCGACATCGAACACGCCGCCGATCAACCGGGCACCGTTGCGCCAACCCGACGTACCGTACACATCCACCAGCAGGACATGCCGCGAGGAGAGGCGTATCCGGTCACGGAGCGCGGTGGCCAGCTGCCAGGAGCGGTCCATGCGCCAGGGGTGGTTCACATGGCTGTATTCCCGTCCGAGGGTCTTGAGCAGGTAGGGATCCTGGAGGGCATCGGCTTGCTCGTGCTCTTGGGGGCCGCCCATGAACAGGATTCCGAGTTCGTGACGGCCAAGGCTCGCAGCGCCACGGGCGGAGAAGGCGTAGCCGCTGTAGTAGGTCCCACGGATGTACGACTCACCCAGCTTCCGCTCTACTCCAAAGGTGAATCGTGCACGACCGTTCAGCACCGGACCGGTATGGGTCTCGAAGGCGGCTACGAGGTGGCGCACAGCGCCGCTGGTGACGAACAGACCGTCTCCTGTCGCTGTGAGACCCTCATAGCGACCGCGCGACGCGCCCTGCGTGCGGAATACCGCCACCGACGTCCGTATCCGTTTGACCGCGTTCGGCTCCGGTTCGCGTGTGTGGAAGTGGACGGCCCCACCGAAGGCACCCATGCTCTGGGCGATGAAGCTGGGACCTCGCACGGTCTGCACGGCGTCGACCATGCCCGCCAGCCCCGCCCAGTCGGCCCAGTTCATGTCGCGGTTCTCAGGCTCATTCATGGGCATGCCGTCGATGAAGTAGCTGACGCGATCGCTGGCATGTCCCCGCAGCGTCAGATTGGACTCACCAAGCCCCGCTGACGATGACCAAGCACCAGCTACAGACGCCGCCAGAGCCGGCAGGTCGCCGGTCGTCCGAGTCGCCTCGATGTATTTGGCGTCCAACGCCGTGTGCGAGACGGGACTGGACGGCTCGATGGCCCAATCCCCTCGGCCGCGGGATGCGGAGATGGTCGTCTCCTGGCGGTCGTGCACTCGGCGGGTCAAGGTGACGTTCAGCACCGTGTCTGATGTGGTCGAGTATGTGAGCGCCCTTCGCTCGAAGCTCACGTGGGTGAAGAGGACCCTGTGAATGCCGGGAGGGAGCCGCCTTAGGGCATAGGTCCCAGCGGAATCGCTGACTGTCGACCATTGATCGGCGACCGTCACATTCACCTGCGCGATCGGATCGTCGTCCGCGTCGACGATCCTGCCTCGGAGGTCCTTCGCGATGGCGGGGGCCGTAACACAAAGTGAGAGCAGAGCGACAAGGAACGGATGGCTGCGACAGGTGCGGGCGCTCATTCGACCTCGTAGACGATCTTCAGTTGGGCCGTGTGGCTCCACAGGCCGTTGGGCAGCTGCCTTCTCATGAGGTCATTCCCCGAGTAGGCTCTGACCGCGTCGAAGGGCGGGGCGAGAGTGGCGAGCACGGTCAGAGAGGAGCCCGAGGCCGGCAGATCAATCGTCCCCAGTGTGAGCGTGTCGGCGAAGGAGATGGTGTCCATCCCGTGTGCCACGGGGTAGGTCTTCTTCTTCATGAAGGGCTTGCCCAGGGCAAGGGTCAGCGTCAGGTGTCCGGGGGAACTGCTGAGAACGGTCTCGATCTGCCCTCGGAGGATGACTTGAGAATCGGGCACGACGGTGATCGGCTGCTCGGGCTGGTCACTCAGTGAGCGCAGGGCTACGTAGAAGGGCTTCGGGACCTGCAGGTCCGGGTTCAGTGACAGGATCTCGTCCGCCAGCTGGGCCGCTCGATAGATCGAGATGTCTGCGTCACCGGGGGTCGGCCACGCGCTGACATACACGAGATAACGACCGAGGCTGAAGTAGATCTCAGGGCTCCCGTTGGAGACCGGCGTCGGCGCGGGGTATGAGGGGTAGACGAAACGGGCCACGTCGAGACCCTCGAGATACGGATTGGAGAACCTCGTGGACTGGCCCGGAAAGACGTCGGACATCGCGAGAAAGGTCGCCAGACGATCGCCGAAGTCCATGATGACACCGTAGTAACGCCTGCGTGCGTACTCGAAGGTCTGCGAAGCGTGCAGATCCGGGAAGCGTCGCTCTCGCCCGGACCCGATTCCCTCCGCCATGACGCTGTACAGGGTGTCGCCGCGAAAGGCAGTGGGCAGGCGAACCAAAGGCGGTTCGATCCGCGCGGGGCCCTGGCTGTCGGGGTTCACGACCTCGTTGCCGCAGGCAGCAAGAGAAAGGAGCAAGATCCAACGAACCACCATTCCCACCTCCTTGACACGCTCAATATGTAGAAGGGGTGCACCCCGTGCCACTCATCTACTCTCGAGGCTATGCCCATTCTCAATGGGTCAGACTGCGTGCCTCAATTGGTGGCGACTGAACCCGGGGACGAAACTCGGCGAGTGGTCCTATATTTCGCCTGACCAAGAGCAACAGAGGAGGAGATTACGTGTGGACCATGATCATGATCGTGCTCCTGCTGGCGCTGTCGGGGTTGGTCGCCTGCAGTGACAACTCAACGGGCCCCAGGACGCCACCCGACCCCGTCCTCGAGACGCCGACTCTGGTACTGCCGGACAGTTACCGGACGATTCCCCTCTACCAGGTCTTCACCGATGATCTGTCCGAGAGTGGCCTGGCGCGACTCTATCCAGACCGCGTGTCGGGGCAGCTGTTTGAATATGAGGACCTCTGGTATCGGGGTGCCATTCTCGATTTCGGTACGCGAGGGGCAGCGATCATGGCTCACAACCACATCTTCCCCGATCGTGGCGTCGGCACGTCGTATACCTCGTTGCGGCCACTGCGGCCGTTTCAGGCGGTAAGCAATGGTGTGCCTCATCTATATCTGCTGATGGATCGCTACGTCGTTTACGTGACCAGCCGTCAGGATCTGCGACAGCCGAAGGATCTGACGGACATCAACCAACGACTGATGCACGAGATCGTCGATCTGAACAAAGAACGGGCGATTCCGCCGCCGTTCTTCGTCAACCTGCAGATCCTGGAGAAGGAGACCTGGCCCGATCGAAGTGTGCCGGTGGGGACGATGTTTGTCGTGAAGGCGAAGGTCGAGACGGCGTTGCTGGCGACCGAAGGCGAACCCGGCGAACTCACACTGAGAATCTCCCTGAGCCGGCCACGCTTCATTCAGGAGACGGTGTATCCCGTGGCCGCAGGCATCGACACTGTTGCCGTGGCGGATTCACTGTTCCTGGATCCTGAAACCTTGTCGTTGACGGGGACTGGCCTTGGCATCACGCTGACGCTGTCACCCTCCTACATTTCCTCGTCCGAGGACGGCCCCATTCAGCCGAGACGGATGGAGGATGGCCAGTGGAAGCATACGGCGTGGCTCGCCTACACTTTGAGTCTTCAGCGTTGATGCTGCCAGAACCACAGTAGCGTTGGGCTGCTCTGCGATCCCCGACGAAACCGCTGACGCGTCGGTCTACCGACGCTGTCTCCGAGCATCGCACGTGGATCGGCAGTGTCTACGTGCGGATGGCGAGAATACGCTGGCCTAGTCGATTGGTGGTGGGCGGTGCGTAGGGCATGCCCTCCAATCGTGTTGACCGTAATACCCATGGCGCCGTCGGCGCGTCCTATGCGTTCCCGGGACGCTTGTAGACTCGCACCCAGTCGATCTCCATTCCGGCGGGGTAGTGCTCGGGATTCGTCGGACCTGAGCCATTCACCCAGCCGCCGCCAATCTGCATGGAGCAGATGAGGTAATAGGGAGTGTCGAAGGGCCACTGACTCTCGTGGAGTTCGGGCACGCGTGGATAGGTGAGGGTTGTCTCGTTGTTCAGGGCGAAAATGATCGTGTCCTCATCCCACTCGATGCCATAGGTATTCCAGGTATCGCGATCAATCGCGGGCTCGGAATACCTATGAACTCATCCTGCCAGACCAACTCCCACCCAGCCAGATCAGCGCCCCTGTGGCCGGCCGTCAATATGGCACAGGATGAGGCGAATGAGACCAGCACGAGAGTGCTCATTCCAGAGACGACTCCTTCGAGCCTCAGTTCTCAATTGGCATCAATAGGGAGTAATGAACATGACACACCCTCGCTTTCACACGAGAGAAAGATTCAGCGTGATTGCCTGTCTGATTGCATTGGTTGTGCATTGTGGCGTTGTGTCTGCCCAGGGCTCGCAAGAGGGGCCGCGGCTGCGCGTGCTCACCTACAATATCCACCATGGCGAAGGGACCGACGGCGAATTCGACTACATGCGGCTGAGCAAGATGATCAATGACCTGAGACCGGATGTCGTAGCCTTGCAGGAGGTCGATTATGAGGCGAACCGCAGCCACGGCGTTGATCAGACGCAGCTCCTTGGACAACTCACAGAATTATGTGCTGTGTTTGGCCAGACGCTGCCCTTCCCGGAGGGAGCCTACGGCTTGGCAGTGCTATCGCGCTTCCCGATTGAGAAGGCAGATGTGAATCCCCTGCCATTCAAAGTCGGCCATGAACCGCGTGCAGCATTCGCCACCCTCATCAAGCCGGATAATGGCTTGCCGTCGTTTGTGTTTGTAAGCACCCACCTATCCCACCAGGGTGCGGAGGAGCGTGCTGATCAGGCCAGACAGATCAATCTGCTTTTCCCAGCAGAAGGTGAGGTGCCCCATATCGTGGCTGGGGACTTTAACGCCCGTGTCGGGAGTGATGCGATGAACCTTCTACTGAAGGAACGTTGGGTGGATACGGTGGCTCCCAAGTCACGGATTGACTATGTGCTCGCACGCTCGACAGACCCCTGGAAGGTGACTGAAGTAAATGTCGTAGACGATACTGTCGTGTCAGACCACAAACCTGTTCTTGTTGTATTGGAATGGGTTGGCGAGGTGGGGCAATAGGGAGTCGCCGGTATCGACTTCTCGGGAAACGCTTCGCTCTCAGCGCAAACGAAGCCTTCATCCTGCGCACTTGCCGTGACGGGCGCTGGCTCTTACGTGCAGACAGCTACCCTGAATGCCGTCTCTTTGCCATTCCCAGGTTGGAATCCGCCTGGATACGGAATGGTGAGAGCACTATTGTCTCGCCATAGATTTCTCTCAATACCTGGAGAACTGTATGGATTCTGCCTCCGATCTGACCGATGGAACCTGGCGCGCTTACAGTGCAGTGGGTGGTCTGTCCAGTTTGTTCTGCGAGCATATCGGTCAGGATACGGATGGTTTCCTGTGGATTGCCACGGCCGACAGCGGCGCCTGCCGTTTCGACGGTGACGAGTTCCAGTCGTTCACACGCGAGGAGGGACTGTGCGGCAACCAGGTTTTCTCCGCGCTGCCGGACTCAGGCGGCAGACTGTGGCTGGCGACCTGGGACGGAGGGTTGTGCTGGCACGATGGGCGGGATTTTCACGTCCCTGCGGGAGATGCGGCCGGGAGGGAAGGGGCCTTCACGTTTCTATGCGACGACGGCAATGGGCGGATCTGGTGCGGCGGCCACAATGCCGTGGGATACCTTGAAGGTGAGTCGTTCATCGATCTGACTCCCCTGTTGGATGCCGAACCGGCCAACTGCCAGGGCATCGCGTGTGACCGGGAGGGAGCGGTCTGGTTTGCCCTGCACAACCAGCTGATACGCTTCGATGGGCGGCGCTTCTTTGTGGAAGAGGAAACGTCCAAGTCCATGGGGTACAAGGTAGCTGTCGATGGAGAGGGGCAGCTATGGATTGGCTCTGGGAATGTGCTCAGGCGTTGGGGCACTTCGGGAGGGGAGCGCGTCGATGTTGGTGTTTCTGCGGCCATCCGAAAGCTGCAGGTCGATCGCAGCGGGCGCCTGTGGGTATCGACGATGTCCGCCGGTGCTTTCTGCCTGGATGGCGATGACTTCAGGCAGTTCTCGCAGGCGGAGGGGATGCCCCGGGATGCAGTCAATGCCGTCTTCGAGGATCGCGAGGGATTGATCTGGTTTGCGACATACGGGGGAGGGCCCGTCTCATTCGACCCGCACGGGGTCAGACCCGCCACCTTGAATGAGCCGGGCAAGAGGAGGGCGGAGCGATTTGTCGAAGATTCGACCGGGAAGATCTGGCTCCGCGGCAACCGGAATCCTGACGGGGATAACTGGTTCGGATTCATTGCAGACGGGGGGCTCCAGATCGTGGAAGAATGGCCTTCGGGCGGCCCTATCTCTGTGTTGGACGTCGATGCGGAAGGGCAAGTCCTGGTAGGAGACACCAGGCAATTGAGACGTCTGTGCGACGGACGTCTCGACACGGTGGATCTGGGGACCGAAGGAATTGGGTGGTCTGTCACGGCGCTGTGCGTGCGTGCGGATCGGACCCTGGCGCTGGGCCTGACCAATGGCGAGGATCCAAGTCTCCTGCGCCTGGCCTTGCTCACGAAAGGCCGACTGGAGGTGCTGTGGGAGGGCCAGCGGCCCCGAGGCTCGCGTATCGACCACCTCGTGGCAGGCACGGACGGCGTGCTGTGGTTTCATATCCGCCATCCGGGCCAGGTTGGAGCTGTGGTCCACGAGGAGGCAGAGGTCGAGCGCCTGGGTCGCTGGTCGGCGACGGAAACCGTGTCATGGTGCAATCTGGGTCGCAACGTCCTGAACGACCTGCTCGTGGATTGTCACGGGAAGGTGTGGTGTGCCACGCTCAAGGGCATTTTGCGTCTTGAAGGCAGAGATTTCGAGCAAGTGCCGGTGAGCATCGGCATGGACACCGACAGTGCCGTGTTCTGCTCCATGGAGGACCGTCGCGGCCGGCTGTGGTTCGGCACGCGTCTGGGATTGCTGTGCTACAACGGCAAGGTGTTCCAGGCCCTCAACAACCTGACGACGAGTGGCGTCTTCGCACTATATGAAGACGGTCAGGGGCGGATCTGGCTGGGCACGGATCCCCACTGCAGCTACTACCGGCCACTGGATATCCCGCCGCTGGTGCGTGTGCAGCGGGTTGTCGCCGACCGGATCTACGAACAGGAGCCAACCGTCGAATGCACGGTCTCCACGGAGCCGGTTGTGTTTGAGTTCAAGGGGCTAAGCTTCCGCACGCATCCACGAAATATGCTCTATACCTGGAAACTGCACGGTTGCGACGATGTGTGGTCACCGCCGCGCCGCCTGTTGAAGGCGGTCTACGAGGAACTGCAGGCGGGGGAGTATGTCTTTGAAGTCCAGGCGATCGACCGCGATCTGAATACGTCCCAGTCGGCACGCGTCTCGTTGAAGGTTCAGCCAGATGCCATCCAGGAACGTCTCGACGCCTACACGCAAGCCCTGGCTGGGACCGTCGATGGGGCGGAATTCGTCGGTGCCAGCGACGCGCTGCAGGCGGTGCTGGGGCAACTGGCCGAAGTCGCCCCGACAGAGATGACTGTGCTGATTCAAGGCGAGACGGGAACCGGTAAGGGGCTGGCGGCGCGCAGTCTACACCGGCTGAGTCCTCGGCGGGACAAGGCGTTCCTGCATGTCAACTGTGGCGCCATCGCAGAGGGGTTGGCGGAGTCGGAGCTGTTCGGACACGAGAAGGGGGCCTTTACCGGTGCCAACAGACGTCAGCTGGGCAAGGTGGAACTGGCCCAGGGGGGCACGCTATTCCTCGACGAGATCGGTGACATGCCGCTGGCGGTGCAGGTGAAGCTGCTGCACCTGCTGCAGGAGCGCACCTTCGAACGGGTGGGCGGGCAACAGACCCTGGACGCAGATGTGAGGGTGGTGGCGGCGACCAATCGGGATCTGGAAGCGATGATCGCCGAAGGGCGTTTCCGCGAGGATTTGTACTACCGCCTGCGGATGTATCCGGTACAGCTGGCGCCGCTACGAGAGCGAGAGGAGGACATCCCCCTCCTGGCGACGTATTTCGCTGAACGTTACGCCCACCATCTCAGCCGGCCCGGGCCCGTCATCAGCGGCGAGGCTGTGCAGCGACTAAGCGCCTATGGATGGCCGGGGAACGTGAGGGAACTGGAGCATTTCATGCAGCGCGCCGTGCTGCAATGCCAATTCAGTCGGATCGAGGCGGAAGACATCGTCTTACCTGTGGGGCCGGTCGCCGTAGCGGCGCCCAAAGAGGACGTCGGCATCATGCCCTTGGCGACCCAGGAACGGCAGCACATCGAGCGTGCTCTCGAGGTGACGAGTTGGGTTATCGAGGGGAAGCGGGGCGCGGCGCGGCTGTTGGAGATCAATCCGGCCACCCTGCGCGCCCGGATGCGCAAACACGGCATCAAGCGTGAAGAATCGCCGTAGGATATGACGGAGGGCATCATATTTCACGGTACAGTTCGCAAGGTATGTATTTACAAATAGATAGACTCAGTTTGGAAGGATAAGACCGCAATATATGACGGCGATGTTTGAGGACTGATCGCAGCGCCAAGCGTGGGCGCTTCCTGTTCTAACTTCATGTGTAGAAACTCCTTGGAGCACTTTCCGAGGAGTTTTTTTCGTGGTGGCATGCATCGTGCAAAGGAGTGGGGCGAATACACTACCGTCCACAGAGGCTGTCAGGACGGTCAACGGAAGGCTTCGAATTTGTTGCGCATCACCGTGGAGGAACACAGCGGCGAAGGTCGGGTGCTGGTGATCGAGGGAGACCTGGTCGGTGACGCGGTGGGCACGCTGGCGGAGGAAGGCGGGGCGTTGGCAGTAAACACGCCCTGGTTGGTCCTGGATCTGGCCGGGGTGCGGTCGGTGGACGCTGCCAGCATGCTTCTGATGCGCCAATGGTCAGATCGGCTGACGCTGCGGCAGCCGTCGCAATACGTGCTGCTGCTCTTGCGGCAGTACGGACTGGCGGGATGCGTGCACGCGGCTGAGGAGGAGTCTGGTACCGCCTAAAGGTGGCACTGGCACGAACGGTGGTGCCACCCGCTGGAGCCATGTGAGTTCAGTCTGATGCAAACCCACAAGAGCTGCCCGAAAGACGTCAGGGGCGGCACAACATGAAAAAGGAGCACGCAATGGGACACATGATGGAGCAGGCCAAGTCGTTTTTCGACGCATGCGAAACGGGAAAGGGCTGGGAGACCTGCCGCGACTATTGCCATTCGGAGGCGACATTCTCGGCCCAGGCCGGCGCGCTGGCAGATGTGGTTACGCTAGAGGGCTACTGTGACTGGATGAAGGGTCTGCTGACACCGATCCCCGATGGCCGCTACGAGCTGAAGAGTTTCGCCGTCGACGAGGAGCGCAACTGTGTGACGGCTTTCGCCGAATTCCATGGGACGCAGACGGGGCCTGGTGGGCCGGGTGAGCCCACGGGCAACACGATCGCAGCCGACTATGTCTATGCCATGCAGTTCGACGGCGACCGCATTCGACATATGACGAAGATCTGGAACGATACCGTCAGCCTCCAGCAGCTGGGGTGGGTGTAACACAAGGCGAGGAACCGTCGCGCGCTGGAGTGGTCGGTCATACGGTGGGCGACGGTGAGGCGCTCGTCTCGCCCACCGTATGATCGGAGTGTCGATCAATGCCGAACGCGAGTAATCGGCACGGTTGATCGCGGCTGCGTGAGCTGCACAACGCGCGGCATGGAAGCGGGATCGAGAGCTGATCAATCCCCGAAGAGGTAGGCGATCTTGCTGAAGACCGCCTTTGACTCGTGCCGGTCCCTGACGAAGACGAAGAAGAAGTGGCTCTCGGGGGTGAATTCGTAGTCGAAGACGGTGTTGAGATTGTCCTGTGTCGAGTCGTCGGTTCGTTCGATGACGCGCTCGTGGAACAGACGCAGTCCGATGCGGCGAGTGAACTGGTAGTTCGTGGTCGTGCGCACTACCCAGGTTTCCTGATGGGATTGCCAGTCAAAGCGACTGATAGCCAGATGGACCGTCAGCCGCTGGCGGATGTTGGCATCGGCATCCAGCGTGCTGAACCAACTGCGGTCTCCCTGGCGTGAAGCGATCTGGTTGAAGAGCCCGACGAAACCCCAGGTGGAGGCGTATTCCAGATCGGCACCGACGATGCGGGTGTCCCACAGGCGGCCAGCCTCATGGTGTTCGCCGATGCGGCCGAAGGAGTAGAAGTCGAAGCGGCCCACATCGAAGGTGGCCTCGGTCTGGGCGTAGCGCTCGCGGAGTCCTCCACCGCCGTCCATCTGGCGGAAGAGCCGACCCCGCAGGACGAGGGCATTGAGGATGCTGCCTTCTGAGTATTCGTTGCGCCACGTGATCGCACCGCGGGAACGGCGATAGGCCTCATCCTCCAGACCTGTTTCGTTGGGGCGGAAGCCGTCCTCGATCTCTTCCAACTCCACGAACCCACTCCAACCGGACTGGTTGCGCCAGTCGGTCGACGCATGGTAGGCATACATCAACTCGTCGCCGAAGCTGTCACCGACGAGTTGGCCCGTGGCCACCCAGTCCTTCGCCAGGCCGATGCGTGTGTTGAGGGACAGCATGCCCATGTTGCGGTCATCCTGATGCTTGTGCACCGCCATGGCACCCACCACGGTGCGCTCACCGAGATCGCGGTTCAGACGCAGATTGACCAGGTTGGCACGGCGCTTGGTGTCGCCATCGTAGCGATCGATGACCTTACCCACTGTGTTGACGGCGGCCCACGTGTAGTCGCCCACCTTGCCTGTGCCCTTCAGGCCCAGATCGATCTCCTGCACACGGCGTGTGTAGAACAGCCTCAAGGGCAAGTCGAACAACTCCGCGCCATCGCGATAGAAGGGACGTCTCTCGGGCAGCGACAACTCGCGTTCGTCGTTGACGTTGATCTGGGTAGGATCTGACTCCAGCTGTGAGAAATCGGGGAACACGGTCAGGTTGCCGATGAAATTGGCCGCCGGCTGGTAGATGAGATCGATCCCCGCATCGGCGTCGTCGGTGCGCTGCTCCAGGGCCCGGTAGCTGCCGTAGGGCAATACGGCGAGTCGACGCGATGTTGAGGCATCCGCTGTGCTCAGATCCAGGCCGGCCAACTGGCCGAAGCCGGAAATGCGGCCAAAGTCACCTCCCGTGTCAGACCAGGAGTAGGATTCCTGATCGATCGGGTGGGCGCGCCAGAAGTTGATCCCCCACGTTGTGCCCTCGGCGTCGAACTGCAGTTCCGACAAGGGGAAGGCAAACTCTACGGTCCAGTGATCCTCGTATTTCTGCACCTGGGCCTGCCACCTGGCATCCCAGGCCATGTTGAAGGCGCTCTCGTTGCTGACACGCTGATCCATCTGTGTGCCCAGCGTGTTGACGCCGAAGACGTAGGCATTGCGTCGGTCATGGTAGGTGTCGATGACGACCTCGACGGCATCATCGGCCCAGACACGAGTGTCCCGACGTGTGAGGGTTTCCCTCAGGCTCGCCATGTCTGGCTCCCAGCAGCGGAAGCCGACATAGACGGCGGTGTCGTCGTAGAGCACGAACGCTTCGGTGCGCTGGCGGGCCGGCACACCGCGTGTCTGCTGGGCGCGGTAGAAGCCACTGGCTGGCTCAGCTTGCTGCCACGCCTCCTCGTGCAGGTGTCCGTCGATGTGGGGGGGACGGTGGACGCGCAAGGCTGTGACGGTGCGCCCGGATGTCGCCTCTTCAGCAGCGACCAGATGCGGGGAGGAAGCCAGCACCAGTGTGCACAGGAGGAGAGACGGAATCCGACGCCAGAGAGTGGGAGCTGTGCAGTAATGGGTTGTCATACTGACAATCCTCAGCGGTGGATTGCACAATGGCAAGTACGGCAGCCCCGAGGAGGATGGCAGTCAGAGGAGACAGGAAAGAAGGGAGACAAAACGGTTCCGATGTACAACAGAACTGGTGTGCAAGTGTACTGGTGCTGACGGAAAACGACGCAGCAGAGGCGTTTGGGCCATGTCTAGTGAACGATCGACGTGACAGGCACATCCATGGCATCCCTGAGGTGACGTTCAGCCGGCGTAGGGCGTGGCCAATCCCTCGTCGAGGAGTTGACGGTTCAGGAAGGTGCCCTTCGCAATGACCTGCTTGGGGCCGTGTACCCCGGCGAGATACTTCACGCCGGGACGGTGGGGTCAGCCCAAGTCCTGCCTGCAGGTTGACGATGGCCGTCTGATTCAGGCTGGTCTCACTGCAGCGTCTGTATGGCTTCGAGATGGGAGTCGTCATGCTCAAGCTTGATACCGTGACGGCGAGCACAGGCGGCGATGATCAGATCCGTGGCCGGCACCGTATGGCCTTGTGCGCGCGCAGACCGAGCCAGCCCGTATGCCGTTGACCACACTTCGTCATCGATCGGGAGGCACGGCAGGGAGGCCGCCATTTCTGTCATGACCCGCCGCTCCCTCTCGCCCCGAGCCCCGTTCCACAATTCGAGCTGGATGAGCGGGCACCACGCGGCATCGCCGGACTCGAGGAGTTCCTTTACCCTGGAGGATACGTCGCGATCTCCGTCAGGACGAAGGCTGTGTATCCACGCGGACGTGTCAATGAGGGTCACGAAGGATCAGTCGTCCGACCGAAGTTGCTCGAGTTCGGCAGGCGTCATCAGTTCGCCGCAGGTGCCAAGATGCCTGGCGAGCCGAGCCATCTTCTTTCGGTCATTGTAGTCGCTCACCGCGGTCACGATCGCCTCTCGCTTGGTACTGGCGCCTGTGAACTCCATGGCTTCCTCAAGGACCTTATTTGGAATATCAATTGTCGTCTTCATGCTTCCAATGTGCCGGAGATAAGATTCCATGTCAACGTGAACCTCAGCCGACGTAGGGCGCAGCCAATCCCTCGTCGAGGAGTTGACGGTTCAGGAAGGTGCCCTTCGCAATGACCTGCTTGGGGCCGTGTGCCCCAGCGAGATACTTCACGTCGGCCAGGTAGCGTCCGTAGTTGTTGGTGCGCTTCGTCGTGATGACGATGCAGTCGACGTCTTCGAGTGCCGACTCGACGAAGGCTTTTGCCTGGCGGCCGGCCTCGGTGTAGAGCTCAGGCGTGTCGATGCCGCGCAGGCGCAGACGGGTAGTGGTGTAGTGGCCCAACCCGAGATTGACGACGACGTCGAGGGTGTCGCCGTCGATGATACGCCGCACCTGGGCGACGTAGGTCCACAGGCGGGGTTTGTCGGTACGCACTGTGGCCGTGGCGTGGACGGGGTCGATGGTGACCGAATGGCCCGGTCTGGCGTTGTCGAAACCGGGCAGGTCCTGTCCGGGCATCCAGGCGCAGAGAAAACCAAGATCGATGGCTGGCGGCCCATCCGGATCCAGGGCGTCTTCGACGACGCGATAGGTGAAGGGGTCACCGAAGTAGGCACGAAGTGGACGTGATGCTGGTTGGTCTGGCATGGTCGCCTCTGAGCCCTCCCCGGCTTCGATGGCTCCAAGACCTTGCGGCACCCGGAGCTGAATCACTGCCAGACAGAAGATCATCGGGTGGCGACGGTCAATATCCGCACCTCGGATTGCCGGTCCCCTGTGGGCTTTAGTAGGTTCGCTCCATGGCCAAGACCAAACAGCGGACACAGGTGGGCAAACACACGATCGAGTTGACGAATCTCGAGAAGGTGTTGTGGCCAGACGACGGTTTCGTCAAAGCGGAACTGATCCAGTATTACCTGACGATCGCTCCCACGATTCTCGCCCACATCAAGGGACGGCCTCTGTCCTTCGTGCGGTTTCCGGATGGGATCGATGGGGAGAGCTTCTTCCAGAAGAATCGCCCTCGTTACTGTCCGGACTGGATCGACCACGAGAAGCTGGGCGACGAAGCGGCAGAGGGGAAACGGATCGACTATCTGCTGGCGGCCGATGAGGCGTCAATGGTGTGGTTTGCCAATCACGCCTGTATCGAATTGCACCATATCCATGCGCGTCGACCGCACTTCGACAAACCCGACTACGTCGTTTTCGATCTGGATCCACCCGAGGGGTATCCCTTCCCGGATGTGGTGGCACTGTCCTTTGAGTTGAAGGAATATCTGGAGGGGCACGGCTATCACTGCTTCGTGAAGACGACGGGGCGTAAGGGGGTGCACGTCGTGGTGCCGCTGGAGCCGCGTTATGGCTTTGACGAGGTCTTCGATATGGCCAAGACCCTGGCCCAGCCCTTCGTGCGTTCCCGCAAGACGACGACGACCCTGGAGATTCGCAAGGACAAACGTCCAGACAAGGTGCTCATCGACGTCTATCGGAATCGTCCATCACAGACGATCGTCGCGCCGTATTCGGTCCGGGGGAGTGCCGGGGCACCGGTGTCGATGCCGTTGACCTGGGAGCGTCTGGAGGTCCTCGAAAATCCGCGTGACTTCAATGTCCACACGGTTCCCGAGGCGTTGGCGGCGGATGGCGATCCGTGGGAGTCGATGGCGGCCTATGCCGTCCGTCTGCACACAGATCGGACGGCGCCAGCGGGCCAGAAACGGGATGTCGGCAAGAGCCGGACGCACAAGACGCCGGATCAACTGGAGGACTACGAGAAGAAACGGTCCTTCGACAAGACGCCTGAACCGGGCGCAGAATATCTCGATGGCGAGGGCAATGCGTTTGTCGTGCACCGCCATCACGCCTCACGGCTACACTACGATCTGCGCCTCGAGAAAGATGGCGCTCTGCGGTCGTGGGCGATTCCGAAGGGGTTGCCACCACGCCCGGGGATCAAACGACTGGCGGTCAATGTCGAGGATCACCCACTCGAGTATCTGACCTTTGAAGGGGAGATCCCGAAGGGCGAATATGGGGCCGGTCCCATGTGGGTCTACGCGATTGGCCGCTACGAGATCACCAAGAATAAGAAGGACGGGTCTTTCTACTTTCGGTTGCAGTCGAAGGTCCTGACTGCCGAATACCGCATGTTCAATACACGTGGCAAGGACTGGATCATCGAGCGCGTCGATACGCCGCAGGTCGACTGGCTCAACGACAGGATCGAGCCGATGCTGTGCGACTCTCAGCCCAGTGTGCCGCGGGGTAGTGAATGGATCTACGAGCTGAAGTGGGATGGTGTGCGCGCCCTGGTCTCTGTCGATGACGGGCAGGTTCGAATCCGGACGCGATCTCAGCGCGATGTGACCGAATACTTCCCCGAGTTGCAGCTTCCCGAAGAGGCCTTCCGGGCGAACGCGGCCCTCTTTGATGGCGAGATCGTCTGTCTCGATGAGGCGGGCAAGCCCATCTTCACCGACGTCATGGGACGATTACATGCCCGGGGCGAGAAGGGGATCGAGCGCGCCAGGGCCCGACGCCCTGCGGTGTGTTATCTGTTTGACTGTCTCTATCTGGATGGTCGGGCCCTGACGGGAGATCCGGTCGAACGGCGACGGGAATGGCTCGTGGATGCGATCAAACCCGGCGCTGCCTACCGTGTCAGCGAGTCGGTCGATGATGGTGATGGTCTCTTCGAAGCGGCCAAAACGCTTGGGCTGGAAGGAATTGTGGCGAAGGAGCGGGGGGCTGGCTATCTTCCCGGACGACGCAGTTCGGCGTGGGTGAAAGTCAAGGTTCGGCAGACGTTGGAATGCCGGATCATCGGCTATACTGAGGGTAAGGGTGATCGCGCTCAGGCCTTCGGTGCCCTGCATATCGCCATCGATGATGAGGATGCCGACCTGCGTTATCTGGGCAAGGTGGGTGGTGGTTTTGATGATCGTACGCTGACGTCGGTTTTTGCTGATGTGCAGGCCCTCGAGAAGGCAGAGCGGCCATTTGAGTGGAAACCGCCGGACGATGCACAGACGATCTGGGTGACCCCGTCCTTGTTCTGCGAAGTGCAATACGCGTCCGTCACGAACAATGGCACGCTGCGCGAGCCGGTGTTCCTGCGGATGCGTCCCGATCTTTCTGAAGCAGACTGAGTTTGATCACAGCCTGGGCCTGATCACAGCCTGGATCACTCCCCCTCAGCCTGGATGCCTTCGGTCCGGGACTGCAACCCGGATCTTTCAACGTGTGAGGCCAGCAATCATGAACATGAGATCTCTCTGGAAGGGCCACATCCGATTCTCGATGGTGACGATCCCTGTGCGGCTCTACAATGCCGTCGATTCCGGATCGAGTATCCGTTTCAATCAGTTGCACAAGCAGGACAATGGCCGGATCAAGTATGAAAAGGTCTGCCGCAGCTGTTCGGAGACGCTGTCGGGTGATGAGATCATCAAGGGGTATGAATACGCACCGGATGAATACGTTGTCGTAGACGATGAAGACTTCGAGAAGGTGAAGCTGAAGAGCACGAAGATCATCGAGATCGAGGGTTTCGTTGACGCGGCGCAGGTGGATGTCAGTCTGTACGATACGCCCTACTACGCCGGTCCAGATGGCGACGTGGCCGTCAAGGTCTTCGCACTGTTGTCGCAGGCTTTGACCGAGAGTGGCAAACTCGGTGTCGGCAAGGTCGTGCTGCGAGATCGAGAGGATATGGTCCTCATCGGCGCCCAGGGCCAGGGTATCGTCATCTACAAGGTCCGCTACCCGCAGTTCCTGCGGAAGATGGATGAAGTGCCGGGACTGGCCGATGCCGATGTCAGCGCTGACGAGCTCAAGCTGGCGCAGTCGCTGATCGATTCCATGTCGAAGGATCTGGCGGATATCGAGATCAAGGACACCTACCACGCGGCGGTCCACGAGATGATCCAGGCCAAGGTCGACGGCAAGGAAGTCGTGCAGGCGGCGGAGGATGAGGTGAAGCCCGTCGTGGATATCATGACGGCGTTGAAGGAGAGCATCGCGGCCGCCTCAGGTGCGGCCAAGCCGATGGAGCGGGCCACAGGTGACGCCGAAGAGGCCGATGAAGGCGTTGAGAGCGTCGACGAGGAAGCAGCACCGGCGAAAAAGACGGCAGCCAAGGCAGCGGCCAAGAAGAAACCGGCAGCGAAGAAGAAGTCTGCTGCAAAAGCCAAAGCGAAGACGAAGGCAGCATAGGGACGAGGGGGTATGGCGAAGATTCTGCAGTTCCCGACCGACGATTCGGGCGAAGTTGCATCTGACAGGCTGGACAGCCTGGCAGGGGGTGTCGACGAGGACGATTTCGATCTGGATGACGTGGTCACGATCGAACCGGATTTTGACCCGGAGGCCAATGCCCAGTCCGGACCGGCGTCAGCTGCGGCCATGAGTGAGCCACCTGCGACTGAGCAGGTGAGGCAGCCTCCGAAGTTCGGCTTCACGCGCGTGCGGCGCAGTCGCAAGAAGAAGGAACCCGAACATCAGCTGGATCTGTTCCCGCCGGGCAAGGTGCTGGCGTTTCCTCAGCGTCTGGACCCCTTCGAAGAAGGCCTGCTGCGAGACGAGGAGGGGCAGGTCGACCATGCCCGTTCACACTACGAGGCGGCGATTGCCGCTGATGATCGTGTGGCCGATGCCAGCTGCAATCTCGGCATCATCGACTACCTGAGTGGCAATGTGGAAGCTGCTTTCGACTGCTTCCGTACGGCATTGAAACACGATCAGCGGCACTGGGAATCGCACTACAACCTCGCCAATCTCTACTTCGATACCGGTCGGTACGATCCAGCCAGAGTGCACTACGAGATGGCCGCGGAGATTGCCCCGGAATTTCGCAACATCTTCTTCAATCTCGGTCTGGCCCTGGCCATGCAGGGCGACTACGGCGCAGCGATCGATGCCCTGTCGAGTTATCGCCGCCTGGCGCCGGGCGAAGAAGGCGAAGCAGCCGAGGACTTGCTGGCGGCTTTACGCAAGACACGTCAATCGGCGGGCCCACCCGACGTAGACTGAGTTGACCGTCGGCTCCAATGACGACAGGCCCCGTATCCGGATGGATACGGGGCCTGTTCTGTGTTCGGTCCGGTGACTTCGGTGGGTCTAGAGACCTGCGAGGTCGTCGCCGCAATGCTTGCAGAACTGGGCGTCGTCGTCGTGGCCCTCACCCATGCAGTTGGAGCAGCAACGTGTCGTCGTGGCATTCTTCTTGACCTGGCCGAGTTCGGAGACGACGAGCCCTGTGGGAACGGCGATGATGCCAAAACCGGTGATCATCACACACGCGGCGAGCAACTTGCCGAAGGCGGTGACCGGGGTGATGTCGCCATACCCGACCGTCGTCATGGTGACGATCGCCCAGTAGACGCCCTGGGGAATGCTGGTGAAGCCACTCTCTTCACCCTCGATCAGATACATCAGGGATCCCACGATGAGCTGAATCGTGAAGACCGTGCCGAGGAAGATGAAGATCTTTCGCGAACTGGATCTCAGTGCGGCCGCCAGCAATCGTGCCTCGCCTACGTACTGGGCGAGTTTCAGAATCCGGAAGATCCGCAGCAGCCTCAGGGCACGGATGATCAGCAGCGAATGGGTGCCGGTGAAGAAGAGACTCAGATAGGTGGGCAGGATGGCGAGTACGTCGACGACGCCAAAGAAACTCGTCGCATACCTGAGCGGTCGGGCGGCGGCGATCAGCCGCAGGACGAACTCGATCGTGAAGACCGCCGTGACGATCCACTCGAATGTGCGCAGGGCATCGCCGTGCTGCTCTCGGATGTCGCTGACGCTTTCCAGCATCACGGCGACGACGCTCAGGCCGATGGCCCACAGCAGGGCGACATCGAAGAATTTGCCTGTGCCGGAGTCGGCTTCGAAGATGATCCGATACAGATCACGTCGCCAGCTTGCGCGTTGGCGACGTTCATTTCGAGCATGAGGATGTGCCGGATCGGTCATGTCATGCAGTCCTGGAGTGCGCCAAAGATAGCGGTGCTGCGGGATCGGCGCTCTACTGCGCTATGACTGCATGTGCCGCCGAAGTTCCAGTTCGTATTCGCCGAGGATGTTGTTGTAGATATCCTCGCTCATGAATCCGGTGACTCGCAGGGCGACATGGTCACGATGGCGTCCTGCAGCGACGTAGGCACGCCGGCTGGCGTCGCTGATGGGACGCCAGAATCCATCGTCATGGGGCGAGGCATAGGGGAGTCGCTGTTTCGCCGAACTCGGATCCAGGTCCGAATTGGGTGCGAAGAGCAGGATCAGGTGCGGTGAATACATGTCATCGGCGTGCCCGAGCGAACCGCCTTCACACCCATCGACATCTACGTGCCGGTTGCCGAAGGCCAGATTCCCCTGGAGGCGAACGTAGGCGCGTCTCGGGGCGATGACCTCCACCTGAGAATTGCAGAGAGCCACAATGTAGCGCAGATAGAGTCCGGCCTGGGCGTGACTGGCCAGTCGACTGACGATCTCCGGCATGGAACGGGCATTGAATCCTTCGGCCTGGCTGATGCAGTATTCGGCCAGAGCGACGGGTAGCACCTTGTGCAGGTCGGCCTCCCCGAGGATCTCGGCCCGCGTGTGATCGCCCTGGAAACGGACGGACGTGCGCGCATCCTCCGGCGTGCGATAGAATTCGGCGCGGAAGTCGAGCTTGGCGGGGTCGTCAGGTGAATTGATGATCTGGACGAGAGCCGGCTTGGCGGCGATGCGGATGATGTCGGAATGGAAGAGGACGATCTTGGTCAGGGAGGGCAGGAAGGTCTGAATCTCAGGGATATTCCACAGGAGTCGGGCACCACAGGCTTCATGGCTCTCTCCTGGCGTTTCCGGTGCCCACAGACCGCAATCATGCATGAATCCACCCAGGAAGATCTCGGCCAGATCCTTGCGCAGCAGTTGCAGGCGCTGTTCCTCAGCCGCCTCAGCGTCTTCGGCCTCCTGGTCGCTGTCAAAGCCCTTCAGCAGGACCTGTGAAGCGATTTCCGTGGCGAAGACGGCGACACTGAGCCCGTGCTGGACCGTCCGCGTCGCCAGATCGTGTCTGGCGATGAGGTCCATGATGAGGGTGTTGCCGACGAGATACTCGTCAATGGCATCGCGCACCGAGGTGTGCAGATGGGTGATGCGGTCGTTGAGTTCCTGCAGATTCTCCTGCACATCGCGATTGCGCAGTGCCTTCTGTGTGAAGGCGTCATTGCCGACGATGTGGTAGACATCGGCCGCCTGGCGCGTGACCTCATCCGCCTTTTTTACCACATCACGGGAGACCTCATGTGCCCTGCGCTGACGCTGCGCGACACTGTCCTCGGTCTCACTGCGCAGCGGGCGCGGTTTTCCAGAACGGGACTCGTGGGAGATGATGACGTCGACGTAGGTCGGCCGCGATGCGGCAGCCGGATTGCGCTGCTCGAGCCAGTTGAGATGGCGTTCGGTGAGGCGCACATTGGTGGCGACAAAGCTGGCGCCACCGGGTCCCGGCACGTCATGCGCGAACCGGATGACGACCGGTTGCTGGGTGCTCTCCGCTTCCCGCAGCAGTGTGCGCAGGTCGCGGGTGCTCATACTGATGGCATTCACAGAGGCAGATTCGTCCTAAGTGGAAATGAAGACTCGCACCTATCGCGTGATTCCCAATGATAGTGACTGCTGCAACCCTCAAGTGTGACACAGCACACGTGGCGGCATCCTACAGGATGTTGCTCGCCAATTCGGCCAGTTGTGAGCGTTCGCCCTTTTCCAGATTCACGTGAGCATACAGTCCCTGGCCCTGCATCTTCTCGATCAGATAGCTGAGACCAT
>JABHDC010000228.1 GCA_018673255.1 Gemmatimonadota bacterium | reverse complement strand
TTCATCGGCTACGACCACATCATGTTCCTGGCCGCCCTCATCGTCATCGGCACGCGCCTGGGGCCCCTGGTGAAGATCGTCAGTGCCTTCACCGTCGCTCACAGCATCACCCTCCTCCTCGCCGCCCTCGACGTGGTGACCCTGCCCACACGCTGGGTCGAGGCGGGTATTGCGCTGAGTATTGTGTATGTGGCGTTGGAGAACTTCTGGTTGCGGGATGCCTCACACCGGTGGATGCTCACCTTTGCTTTCGGCTTTGTTCACGGTTTCGGCTTCGCCAACGTCTTGCGAGACCTGGGCCTGCCCACCGAAGGGCTGGTGGCTTCGTTGCTGGCCTTCAATGTGGGGGTCGAGATCGGTCAGATCATCATCGTCTCGGTCATGCTGCCGCTGATTCTGTTTGCGGTCCGTCGGGGGTACCAGCAGCGGCTTGTGCGCGTTGCCTCTGCCGTCATCTTCCTCTTCGGCATCGGCTGGCTCGTGGAACGCGTCTTCGACCTTTCCTACATGCCGATATAGTGCCCTGACACCTATGGCCTTGGCACCTATGCCCTGACGTCTGGCTTCAGGCAGCCTCAGGGCGGTCGGACGACCCTTCGCCGGCGTGTCCGCGAGAATCCCGGCCAGGTCTGTCCAGGTCGGGATCTTCTGTGCCTGGCCCCCCAGCGCCAGGTGTCGCCTGACCAGGAGTGCCAGCGTCAGCTGTCGGGGGCCTGAGTTCATCGCCATCTACGGTGATTACCTCACTGATGAGGGCATTGTCCGTATCATGGGCAGGATGTGGCTGTTGGTGCGAGGGGGCGCCACCGGCCGTGTCGAGTTGGTGCTGGTAGACGCGCTGGACGATTTCCTTCTCCACCGTGGATGGCAGCGCTTCAAACTGCATTTTCACCAGCTGTTGACCCTCTTCCATCTCCGAGCTCACCGCCCTGCAGGTCACGCCAGCCAGCGGGTAGTCTCCCTCGAAGGCCGGGTTGATCATCCACACCCACTGGGCTGGCCCAGAGTCTGTCGGCAGGCTTCCGTCCGGCAGTGAGCCGGCGGCCACCAGTATGGCCAGACCACCGGCAGACAGATTCTGCACGCGAACGTGTAGTCGTTCGGCATCCTCTGGCGGTTCAGGTAGCGCGCCGGCAGGGCGTGTCACAGCCTCCTGCGGGGCATCTTCGGATATCTCCTGGTCCTGCGCCCCATCTGCCGGCTCATTCCCACCCAACATGGCGATGGCTGCTTCCTCAGGTGGTGACTGCGAGGCCTCTTCCTCTTGCCCCGCTTGAGGCAGGCCGTAGAGATCGAGTGGGAAATCTACATGGATGCGGTAGAAGTCCCGATGCTGCCGGCGTTCCACGCGCGTGGCGTGGGTGATGGTCATGTTCTGACCCGTCACCGACCGCACGTGTGTGTGGAACTCGTATTCCGTGTCTCCTTCACGCCAGAAGCGCACCGTCAAATCTTCACCGCGCTGGTGGTCGTGGCCGGCCGCTTCACGCAGAAGGGGCGACAACTCGATCACCGCCTCGTCCCGATCCAGAATCAGCCAGGGCACCAGGATTTCCTCGAGCGTACGTTCGTCGACATCGGTGATCAACACGGCCTGGCCACGGTCGATCTGGCGTGTCGAGATCAGCGCCTGATCCGCGGGCAGATAGTTGAATCCGAGATCTTCACGAAGGCGCGCGATCTGCCGCAACTGCTTGCTCTTGCGTTGCTTGCGGGCGAGATCCTGAGCGTAGCCGCCCACCTGGCGTTCGAAGGTGTGGGCATTGCTCAGCAGGCGCTCCGGCTGGCGCAACTTCCGGGCGCGGGCGATACGTTCCAGCAACCGCGTCTGAGCATCACTGATGCCCGCCTCCTGACAGAAGACGAGAAATTCAGCGTGGCGTTGCTTGCGTTGGCGGTAGATACGGTAGAAGTAGAGGACGATCAGGACCGTCACCCCGATCCACAGCAGATACCACACCGTCTGGCTGAAGAGGGTGGGCTCTGCCGAGCGCGGGCGCAACAGGGGCAGGATATCTCGGAGTTGACCGTCGTTCACGTGGGCGGGTCTCGTCGGCGCAAGTGATTGGGGCGGTGTCGGTTGCATACATATTTACACCCGGCCTGCGCCAACGTCAATGAAGATTCCGTCCAGGTGTCATTGATGGAGTCGGAGCTCCGTCATCCGCTTCTGCCCTAGATGTCGTTGACGGCGTCGGAGCTCCGTCATCCGCTTCTGCCCTAGATGTCGTTGACGGAGTCGTCTTCCGGATGTCGGCGGGCCGGCCGTAAGCGCCAGTCCGTCATCTTCCGGGCAGCCAGCTTCTCCGGATCAATGCGAACACCCATGCCTGGTCCCTGGGGCAACTCGAGGAATCCGTCCTTGAATACCAGGGGCTCCTCGAACAACTCGTCGCCCGAGCCGCCACCATATTCCTGGATGAGGAAGTTTGGCATTCCTGCCACGGCATGGAGGGAGGCGACCACACCCAGGGGGTCGGCGGCAGAGTGTGGTGCCAGAGACAGGTAGTGGATCTCGGCCAGGGAGGCGATTTTCCGCATCTCGAGGATACCACCGCAGTGTCTGATATCCGGCTGTAACACAGCCGCGGCCTTCTTCTCGCAGATTTCGCGGAATCCCCATCGTGTGGTATTACGCTCACCTGTGGCGATGGGGATCGGCGTGGATCGTGTGATCTCGAGCAGGGCGTCGACATTCTCTGGGTGGGTCGGTTCCTCGACGAACATCGGTCGCAGAGGTTCCAGTTCGGGCAGCACCATCCTGGCCATGGCCGGGCTGACGGCGCGATGGAAATCGAGGGCGACATCCACCTCAGGGCCCACGGCCTCCCGTACGGCAGCAACACGCGCAATGGTCTTGTCGATGACGGCGGGGGAGTCGATATAACGGACCGGCTCGGGAAAGGGGCACATCTTGACCGCTGTGAAGCCATTCTCGACGGCACGAATGGCACCTTCGGCATACTTGGCCGGTTCTGGACCGCCGGTCGATGCATAGACGCGGACCTTTTCTCGCACCGACCCCCCGAGCATCCGCCAGATTGGCACGCCGAGGGATTGCCCCAGGATATCGAGGCAGGCCATGTCGATGCCGCTGAGTGCGGCCAGCAGGATCGGCATCTGGCGGGAATAGCTGGATCGAAACAGGACCTGCCAGTGGTCCTCGATCTGGCGTGGGTCGCGCCCGACGAGGTAGTCGGCCATGTCGAGAATTGCGCGTTCCACCGTGCGGCCATGCTCGTAATTCATGGGCGCGCCGATCCCAGTCAGGCCCTCATCGGTGTGGATCTGAAGAACGAGCCCGCGTCGCTCGATCGGCGTGACATCCATCTGCGTGATCTTCATCTGGTCGTCTCTGTCGGAGTAGGTAGGCTACTGGTCTTTGTTGAGATGGGCATCCACAATGGAGCGGGACGGAATCGAGTCCTGAGCACCAGTTTTGGTGACGCACACAGCTGCAGCCATACTCGCCTCATGCAAGGCTGCCTGATCACTCTGGCCCCGGGCTCTGGCGGCGAGGAAGTATCCGATGAAGGTGTCACCGGCGGCTGTCGTATCCACGACGGGGCCGGCGTGATGGGCGCAGATCTCGAGAAGGGCCTGATCCGGGCGAGACAGAATGGCGCCTCGTGCGCCGAGTGTCAGCAGGACTTCGGTCTGATCTGCGACCTTCCTTCGGAGCGTTCCGATAATGTCTGCTGGCGCCATATCTGATGGTGCCAGACCGGACAGGCCGGTTGCGATGCCGGCAATGCCCATGGCCTCCGATTCATTGACGATGAGCAGGGAGACGTCTGCCAGGCCTTTGTACCGGGTGACCTCCGGTGTGAAGGGTGCCGGGTTGAAGGCGACCTGAAAGCCTCGTTCGTTACCTTCGGTCAGTAATGAGTCTACATTGCTTATTTCATTCTGTAACAATAAGATACAGTTGTCTTCGAAGTGGCTGAGTGTCCTTGTGATCTGCTCGGTGTCGACAGCGTGGTTGGCTCCGGGATACAGCAGGATCGCATTCTCTCCGCCATCCGCTTCGACCTGGATGATGGCATGACCTGTCGCCTCGTCGGCGTCGACCTGCGTCCAGGTTGTGTCTACGCCCAGTCGGGTCAGACCCTCCAGGAGATGGCGGCCATCTTCACCGATCCGTCCGGCGTGGTGGACATCGGCGCCGGCGTGAGCCAGGGCGGCTGACTGATTCGCCCCCTTTCCACCCGAGAACAACTGGTAGCTGGACGAAGGAAGGGTCTGCCCCGGTCTCACGATCTGTGGCATCGTGTACACATGGTCGATGTTGAGGGACCCGAAATTCAGGATTCGTTGCATCGACGACACTTTCTGTGGTTCAGGCAAGTGCTTGCGCCAGTTCGTCCTCAGCTGCCTGGCGCAGGAAACTCAGATCGTTCGTCAGATCGATGAAGAGGAATCCCTCCGCAATGCGTCGACGCGCTGTCCGGCCATCGGCTGCCGGGATTCCAGAGGGTGTCCCGGCGCGCTGGCAGCCCTCCCGAAAGCGCTGGAGCGAGGCCTCGTGCGCATCACATCCCGGTTCCACGCCCATGGCCAGCGCCAGGTCACTGGGGCCGAGGAAGCCGATGTCCACGCCATCCACGGCGGCGATCGCCTCCGCATTGGCAATACCCACTGGATCCTCTATCTGGGGAATGCAGAGCACATCACCATCGGCCAGGTGACGATAGTCGGTGTGGAGTGTCGTGCACCGTCCCGTCCCGATCGAACGTGTCCCGCGTGGCGGGTACCGCATGGCGGATGCAAGTGTCTGAGCTTGTTCGGGTGTACTCACGTGGGGGAACACGATTCCACGGGCCCCGGCGTCGAGGAGACGCCCCACTGTGGCCGGTTCATGGTCCCAGGCCCGTACCAGGGGGAGAGCGCCGCGCGCCTCGATGGCGCGTAAACTGTGGGCGATGGCCCCCATGTCATAGGCTGTGTGCTCCGCATCGATACAGAGCCAGGGGAATCCGGTGGCGGCCAGGACCTCAGCCGCCAGTGGCGAACCGAGGTTGAGCCAGCTGCCGACGCTCGGCTTGCCGGCATCCAGGGCCCTTCGGATTGAATTCTCCATCTACATCCTCACTTATCAGCGATCGGGTGACCGGGTTTTTGGGCGGGCCTCACGCCCAGGATACGGCAGCGTGCGCTCTTACCCGGTGACGGCCAGTTCGAGCCCCAGTAGTCGAGCCGCCATGCGCAGACGGGGAATCTGGTGCCCCGTACCCAGGGCCACGTGGTGCGTGGGACCCTCGGCGCACCATGTGTCCATGAACGTCGCCGGATCCAGGCCGAATTTCAGCCGGGAGTTCGTATTCCCGATCTGCATGATCGGCCCGGGAATGCTCTCGCCCTGGGCGGCGACCCACTTGAGGTTCCCTTGTCGCGTCTGGGTCAGCCCCAGGATCGTGACGGGGCCATTGGCCACCTTGAATTCGACGGAGACCCCTGCGCCGCGCTTGCCGTGGAAGACCTCCAGCTGACGCAATTGGGGACGCTCGTCCGAGATCGCCACGTGGCCCGGACCATCGTGCCCCATGAGGAGGAAATCGTCCACGAAATCCATGGCGTAGAATTCCGTATACGACCCACCCGCCTCGAGGGCATCCATCATCAGCATGGCGACGCAGGTCTTGAGATCGCCTTCACCGGCACAAGGGATCCCGCGAGCCGTCAGCAGGCTGTTGCCGACGATGAGACCGGCACCCAGTGCTTCGTATTCATTGCCGTCCAGGCCGCGATAGTAGTAGGCCAGGCCGGACAGATCGAAGTCCCGGACGAGGCGATCCAGGCCGACGGCCACACGTGCCGACCAGCGCAGGGTCTGCTCGTCGACACCGGTCAGGACATCGAAGATCGATCGGATCTCTTCGATCTTCGTATCGATCTCCTCCTCTGTTGCCTCGTGAACCCGGGTCTGCAGATCACACATCTCCAGTACTTCCACATGCAGGCCCAGCTGGCCGTGATGCATGGCGAAGTCGGAATACATGTCCAGCATACCGGGATAGGTATGCCCCAGGAATCCGATCCTTGCGCCCCTGACGGTCTGCACGGCATTGGCTGCGTGACACCAGTCGCGGATTCGCTGCCAAGCAGGGCCCTCATCGTCGTAGAGCATACCGGAGACGACGTTGAAGTCGACATCGGCACGAGCAAATGCATTGGACAACTCCGGCACGCAGCAGGCACAACAGTTGGCCAGCCATTCTCCTGTGTCGACGGTGGCGTAATCCAAGCGATCGACAGGTTGAAGATTGAGCACCAGCACCGGAACCCGTCGGCCCTGCACCACTGGCAGCACCTGCGAACTGGTGGCGTAGGTGGCCACGTAGCAGATGATGAGATCGACGGCCTCCCGCGCAAACAGCTGGGCCGCCTGGCGTGCACCGGGAGCCGTATCCACGAGCCCGGCGCTGATCACCTGGACACCACAGGAAGCCAGGCGCGATTCGACGTCGCTCTGGTAACCTTCCAGACGGTCTTTCAGCCCTTCGAACTGGTCCCAGTAGGCGGCCAGGCCGATACCGAAGACGCCCACACGCGCAGGTGTCCGCTCGCCTCGCCTCTGAGCAGGTCCCGGTTGCTGAGGCGTACTCCTCATGAATTTGATCCGTCGAGCATGCCCCGCACCTGGCCGGCCACCCAGTTCGCCGCTTCGTCGATCATGATCCGCCCCTTGCCGGGTGTGGCCAGGTCGCGGGCGGCGTAGTGGTAGGGCGCATCGTCGTTGCGATAGTTCTCGTTCTGGATATCGAAGGTTTCTGCGTCATAATCGACGCCATCCCAGTGTGCATTCTGCGGGAAGGCGGCCAGGGCCATGGACGTCTCGAATTCGGCGGCGTGAGCGGGGCAGTCGCCAGACTCCAGATGCTTGGCAACGAATTCCTTCGAGTACGCCTCCCAATAGGAGTGGAAGCGGACATCGATGCCGAGCTTCTCGCTGAAGTCGGCCACCTCGTTGCGCAGAGGTCCATTGCCGGCGTGGCCATTGCAGATGAAGATGTGCTCGACGCCGTGGCGCTGCAGGCTCTGGCAGATATCGAAGGCGGCAGAGAAGAAGGTCTCGGGGCGCAGACTCAGTGTGCCCTTCCACTCCATCCAGTGTTCGCTGATCCCTACCGGCATGGGCGTGGCCACCACGACATCGGGGAACAACGACAGGGCCGCCTGTTCAGCCACCACGAGGGCACTGGCCGTGTCATGTTCCATGGCCAGGTGTTCATTGTGCTGCTCCGTACTGCCTGTAGGCAGAATCGCTGCGCGCATGTTGCCGGCGGCGAGGCGTTCACGCACCTGCTTGCGGGTCAATTTCCATAGACGAACTTCACCAGTAATCACGAATTGCCATGCCCTTTCTTTGACCATCATTTCGGGGTGGTCTATTATGCGCAACTTCGGGCTTCGTCGAAAGCTGTCGTCTCAAGAGACAATGTTAGGGGATTTGCTGGTGAATGATCACGATCTGCGTCAACGGCTCAAGACCGTTCACGCCTATGCCGTCACGCCTTTCCT
>JABHDC010000227.1 GCA_018673255.1 Gemmatimonadota bacterium | reverse complement strand
CCGGTTGGCAAAGTGGGTCCCCCACTGTGAACCGTGCACTTCGATCGTGCCCATGTTCAGATAGAAGGGTTGATCGGCCGGCACCTGGGCCCGGCCACGCAGGAATTCGATCGCATGATCCACGACGACCGCCGAGCGTGGATCGGCGGGACCGTATTCAGTGAAACGATGATCCTCCCGGAAACGACGGGTGTGATCCAGGCCGATTAACGCCGTGTGATAACCGGCGTCATTGAGGCCATCGACAATCGTGCGCCCCTCGACGGGCAGACTCCAGCCCCTGTTCACAAGGCCCATCAGGCCATTCGTATGGGCATACTGACCCGTCCAGGCGCAGCCACGCGATGGACTGCAGGCAGTCGAGGCGCAGGAGGCATTGGTCAGAAGCGCACCCTCAGCTGCGAATCGATCGAGATTGGGTGATTCAAAGCCTCGACCGTAGCAACCCAGCATACGCCCCAGGTCATGGGCGACGATGTAGATGATGTTGGGTTGGTCCATGGATCTGCCTCACTGGAAAAGAATGCCACGCGGACGCCGACGGTCAGATTAGTCGATTGCCCTGCTGCACAACAGTTCGCGGGGCAGGTCACCTCGTGTCCTGCCTCAAGGCCTTCTCGCCCGCAGTGGCTGAGTTCTCTTGTTTAGTCTGTACTCGCAGCGAAGTCTTCGACGAATACGGGATTCTGTAGAAGGGTACAACTCGATACGGCTCCGGCCCGCGATGCACCCCGCTTGTCGGTGACCTCTGCCGTCCCAGGCCGTCTGCTCGGTTGCTTCGCTCTGGAGAAGTGGACCAGCTTGGCACCAGCGGGCGGCGGCTCTGTGTCGCCAGGAGCCGGGCAGAACCATTGACCGTCGCCTGACACGGGAGCCCATCCTCCCCGGCTGATCGGCTCCGGGTATGATGTCTGTTGCAGATCACCCCACCCTTGGAGGATCGCATGAACAGCGCCTATCACAGCCTGCGCGAGCAGCTCGAAGGCCTGCTGGCCGAATCACGCCTCCAGTCCCGCCAGGCCAGCGAGTGGGAAAAGGTGGAGACATACTGGCAGATCGGTGACGCCCTGACCGCCCACATCGACACCCAGCCCGGGGCCAAATACGGTCAGGAAATCGTCCGTAACTTGAGTAAGGACTTGCAGTTAGGACAAACTACCCTGTACGAGACACTGCGCTTTCGTCGAGTCGTCCAGGATCCGAATTTGTACGCGCGTACAAAATGTGGCTGGTCGCACTTCCGAGCCCTCATTCATCTGCAGACCCCTGAACAGATCCAGCACTTCGCCAAACAGGTACAGCAGCATGGCTGGACGACACGCCAGCTCAAACGTGCCATTGAGATCGGCGGCGACGTCGAGCCCGGCTTCGCCGATATCCCTTCGCCGCCCCTCAGATCACGCTTCCACCAGCCCTTCACCTACCGCGTCGTCACCGATCAGTTCCAGGTCGATGGGCCACCGGCGATCGACTTCGGTTTCCATCAGGTGTGGGCACCTCAGAAACTGGCTGGATTCGACACGGCTACAGTGGGAGATCGCCTGACCATCGACGACGACGGCAGTGAGCCCCACGCCCAGGTTCGTGAGGATCGCCCCGGACTGTGGACCTACGTTGCCCGCGTCTTGCGAATCATCGACGGGGATACCCTCGACGTCGTTGTCGATCTCGGACTCGGTCATCGTGCCTATCCTCGCCTGCGACTGCGTGGGATCGATACAGCCGAGTTGTACACAACGGCGGGCCGTACGGCGAAGGCCTTCGTTGAAGAAGCGCTGAGTGAATCACCGATCATCATCATCTCCACCTGGCGCACCGACACCTTTGGCCGCTACCTCGCCGATGTGAAATACCGCCCCGGCACCGACGACCCCGATGACATCCTGCGCGATGGCACGTATCTGAATGGCCAACTCCTCAAGCAGGGCCTGGCGACACGGTACCTGGTGTAGGTACCGTGCGGGCGTGTTGGCCGGGTCAGTGCGTCATTCTCCACACACCACTGGATCGCCTCCTACTCACTCAGCCTTGGTGACCCACCCCACCCGCCCTGAAGGGCGCCCGGCCTGGCTCTTGCACACGGGCACGGCATGCCCACCGTCGCCTACCGTCGCCGCACACCCGAAACCGAGCCCCTGTACCGGGCGCTGTCCGGTCACCTGGAGACCTTCCTGGCGCAGTTGCAGGCCACCGATCGTCAGCTCCCCCGGCACGTGGAACAGGAGATGCGCGCCTACCTGGAGTGCGGCATTTTGGCCTATGGCTTCCTGCGGGTGCGCTGCGAAGACTGCGGTGAGAGTCGCGTCGTCGCCTTCTCCTGCCGCAAGAGAGGCTTTTGTCCCAGTTGCCTGGGACGTCGCATGGCCGACACCGCAGCGCGGCTGACCGAGGAGGTGCTGCCCCTGGTGCCCGTGCGTCAGTGGGTACTCAGCTTCCCCTACGAGGTTCGCTATCGACTGGCCTGGGACGGGGCCCTGGTCAGTACGGTCCTGGCCGTTTTTCTCCGGGTCGTGCAGGGTTGGTATCGTCGCCAGGCCAGGGCCCAGGGCTACGAAGGCGGTCGCTGTGGGTCGGTCACCTTCGTACAGCGATTTGGTAGCTCGATCAACTTGAATCCCCATATGCACGTACTGATGATGGATGGGGTCTACGTCCGCGCTGAGGACGGCACCCCCTTCTTCGTCCCGGCACCGCCCCTGACCGACGACGACGTGCGCGCCATCGTCGAGACCACCGCCCAGCGCGTCGTGCGCCTG
>JABHDC010000226.1 GCA_018673255.1 Gemmatimonadota bacterium | reverse complement strand
CCAGTCGATCCAGTGCATGGTCTGCACGGTATCCATCAGCTCTCCTTCACATCACTGCCCACAGGGGGCAGGACGAAGGCGCCGGGGCTGAAGCTGCGAGCCGCAGCTCAAGCCTGACCGCCAGGGCCGGCGCTCAGATATCGATGAACTGTTTCAGTGCTTCCGGTTGAGCCGCCGCATCCAGGATGCGACGCACGCTCAGTGATTCCTCGCGATTGACCCCGGGCTGACCCGTGGTGAACAATTCAAGAAAGGCCCGTGCCGTGTCGCTGAAGATGCGTGCCGCATCGACGCTGACATAACGCGTCTCGGCCGCCGAAGATATGGAGGCGGCAAAGGGTGTGCTGCTGCCGTCGGTATATACATGAACGATCCCCGTTGCCCCACTTGCCCACTCCAGCAGCAGACGACTGCGCTGTGGATCATCCTCCCACCGCATCAGTCGCAGAACATCGGGGCCCAGGCAGCTGACGATCATTTCCACCGGATGAATGGCGTATTCCTCGAAGGAACTGCCACCGCCCCATGTCACCATGTGATGGAGCGGGTCGGTAGATGAGGCGACCAGATTCTGCACGTTGGTATAACGCAGGGCCGATGTGGTCTGCACGGCCACACGGTGCTGGTCGGCCAGTGCGAAAATGGCCTGGGCCGTTGCCAGGTCGGGTGCGAAGGTCTTGTCGACATAACTCGACTTGCCGTGGGGGAAAACGGCCTCACACAATGTCAGATGTGTTTCGGGTGTCGATGGCGCCAGGACGATGAAGTGATCGACCTCGGCATTGAGGTCGTCCACTGTATCGAACCAGGGAACATCATTTGCCGTCGCCCACTGGCGACTCGGTTCAGCCTGCAATGCTGTGCAGCCGGTGACCCGAAAGCCGAGGTCGGCCAAATCGCCACGCAGCAACTTCAGATAGACATCCGCGTGGAAATTGTCGAGGCGGTCGTCGACGAAGCCAATTCTACCTGTCATCGTCTCAGCCCTGCCCCACGGCGCGCACGTTGACGAACCGACCCTTTTCGACCGATTCCTTGGCGGCCAGGCAAGCATAGACCGATTGCAGGCCGGTCTGGATCGGTGTTCGTGGTGCCGCGCCATGCTGAATCAGTTCGACGAAATCGCGTCCCAACTCCAGATCGCCACCGAAGTGGCTGGCCACACCGGAGGCCTTCTCCACAGCGGAGAAGGGGGCGTGATGTCGCACTCGCTTGAGTTCGTCTGTGAACCAATCGAAGGCGACGGATCCCAGATAGCCCGACACATTGGCACCCCGCGTGCCGGCGTCGCGCCGCGCATAGAACACCTGGGTGTAGATCCCGTGCGATCCATCGGCGAATTCCAGCAGGGCGCTGGAGGCGTCTTCGTTGAGGCGATGCCCTTCGCCGCAGTCGGTGCTGAACAGGCACAGGTGGTCATTTGTGTTGCCACCGGAACTGTTGCGTTGCCGATTCTGCGGGCTTTCCAGACACTCGGCCACCTCGTCGCAGGTAGAGCAGCGCAGGCCGGCGGGTTTGTCACCACCATAGATATGGCCCCGCGTGGCCGTGGCGGCGACGCGCACGATGGGCTGACCCATCAGATACATCAGGTAGTCGAAGTCATGGGTCGCCTTCTGCAGAAACAGACCGTGGGTCACATCGTAATCACGGTAGGCTGCTTCCCAATAGACGGTGCCATAGGGCACGTAGTTGGTTGCCGTGACGTGGACGGGATCGCCGACGGCGCCTTCTTCGATATACTGCCGGGCCAGTTCGCACAGAGGCGACACCCGCAAAGGAAAACTCACCACGACCTGACACTTCGAGTTCTCGAAGGCAGACTCCAGTGCCCGCGCCTGCCGCATGTCGACGGCCACGGGTTTCTCCAGAAACAGCGGCAGTCGGTGACGGGCGGCACGCAGCGCGATGGGGGTGTGTAGATTGCACCGTGTCCCCACGGCCAGCGCGTCGATTTTGGCGCCCTTCACCATGGCGTCGAGGTCACGGTAGAAGAGGACATCATCGGCCACGGGACCACCGTCGCGCGCCCAACCGCGTCCGGCGGGCGCCTGGTCGAGGCGGGCGCGCACACCGGCTTCATCTGGATCGACGATTCCGGCAACCTGCAGATCCGGTGCGATCTGCCGGAAGGGACCGGTGATCATGCCACTGATGCGGCCACCATATCCGACGACGCCAAGCTGTATCCCACTCATCGCCAGATCTCGCCGTCGCGTTCGTCCTCCGGCATCATCGAGCGCACCACATCCTCGTTCAATTCCGCACCCAGGCCCGGTGCTTCGGTCAGTACCACGTGTCCCGCCTCGATGAAGGGGCCATCTTTGTCAAGGATTTCGGCCATGCCGGAGTCACGGAAACGGTGGTATTCCAGAGCGAGGAAGTTGGGGACACTGGCGCAGGTGTGCGCATCGGCCAGTGTGCTCAGGGGGCCGGAGTTGTTATGCGGGGCAAAGGGCACGTAGTAGATCTCAGCCATATTGGCGATTTTCCGACACTCCGACAGACCACCACACTTGGAGATGTCGGGCATGATGATATCGGCGGCTTGTTTCTCCAGCAGATCGCGGAAGCCGTAGCGCAGGTAGAGATTTTCGCCGACGCAGATCGGCGTGTTGCTTGCCGCCTTGACCTTGGCCAGGGCGTCGAGATTCTCCGGCGGTACCGGCTCTTCCAGCCACATCAGGTCGAGCTCTTCCACGGCGACGGCAATCTTCTGCCCTGCCACGGCGTCGTAACGACCGTGCAGGTCGATGGCCAGATCCATATGCGGCCCGATGGCTTCACGGATCTCGAAGGCTTCCGCCACGATCACCTCCAATTCAGCCGGATGCACGGTCCAGTTCCATTTGTCGACTTTCTCAGGTCGATTCGCATCATCCAGATCGAACTTCATCGCCGTGAAACCGGCCTCGGTCACTTTCTGGAAGGTCTCGTGGTAATCGCCGGCGGCACAGTCCACATACAGACGGACGCGATCGCGGAACTTGCCACCGAGCAGACGATAGACCGGGACGCCCTGGGCTTTGCCTGCCAGATCCCACAATGCCACTTCCACACCGGTCAGGGCGGAGATCAGATGGCCGGCGAAACCGCCTTGGAAGATGAAGGCGCGGCGCACCTTCTCGAAGCACATGTCCACATCCCGTGGATCCTCCCCCACCAGCATCCGCTTCAGGGAGTCGACGATCTGGCGCCAGCCGGCGCCCTGGTGGGACAGTTCGCCCGTGCCATACACCCCCTCGTCCGTGTAGATGCGCACGTAACCGAACCGGGCCTCACAAGTTTTGATATCAGTGATCTTCACAGGTCTTCATCCTTTGGGTCACTCGTCTGGTTGGCCCTGCCGAGCCGGGTGCTCACGCCACGATCACAGGACCGCCGAGTAATAAGTGCGAGTCTCCCGGGTGGCGCCAATGAGGGCACGAGTCCCCGGACAGGCTCCTAGCGCCACTCATGTTTCGGATAACGGCGCTTGAGTTCTTTTTTCACTTCCGGATAGGTTCGCTCCCAGAAGCCGGGCAAGTCGTCGGTGACCTGTGCGGGACGGAAGTTGGGTGCCAGGATCTCCAACAGAAGCTTCATCCGACCCCCGCCCACGGTCGGTGTCCGGGTGACGTCGTAGAGGTCCTGAATCTTGGCCCGGCCACGGGGAGGCTCACCAGGTGTGTAGTGGATCTGCATGCCGAACCCGGTAGGCAGCTTGAGGCGT
>JABHDC010000225.1 GCA_018673255.1 Gemmatimonadota bacterium | reverse complement strand
TATGTCCGGAATCAGTGGACGGATTCCATCGGAATCGGTGGACGGAATGGATCGGAATCAGTGGGCGACTACGACCGGAATACGCATAGAGGCGGCCTTCGCCCATCACGAGCCGGATCGTACACCTGTCTTCGAGTACGTGATCCTGTCACCCCTGGCTGATCAGCTCCTGGGCAGGCCCTGTGCCGCGGATGCTGGGTGGGATCGGGCCCTTGCATACTACGGGTGGGAAGGGGCCGTAAAACAGCGCGCCGTGGACCTGCTCGACTTGGCCATCCTGCTTGGCCATGACCTGCTGTATGTTGTGCCCAATCCCCCCCCGCCGGCCGACGGCGAATTGGCGGTCTCAGGTATATCCGCAGCCATCGACGCCGACACGGCTGGAGATGCACCCACCGATCCTGTTGACGTGTTGCGGCAGCGCAATCAGCGAGCCGCCCAGGAGCCGTCACCTGACGATGACACGTATCTGGTTTATGCCGCACTTGAGGAGGAGATGGAGCGGCGCGGCCTCGACCTGCCTGTCATGGCGCCGGCCTACGGACACGGAGTGTGGACAGACACGGACTTGATGCAGACGATGGTGCTGACGCCAGAGGTGGCTGCCGAGCACTTCGGACTGGCCACCAATCGGTGCCTTGCTCGCATCGACCAGTATCTGAAGCTTGGGGTATCTCTCCTGGGCGTAGGTGGCGACTTCGCCGGCCAGCGATTGATGATCTCACCCCGGATGTACCAGCAACTCATCGTGCCGGAAATCCAGAAATTGTCGCGACACATCCATGCTGCTGGCGCCCGCGCCATCAATGCCAGCGATGGCGACTTGTGGCCAGTGATAGACAACTTCCTGATTGAGTGTGAAGTCGATGCCTACCTGGAGATCGATATGCATGCCGGCATGGACCTGCGTCGCCTGAAATCCGAATACGGAAGCCGTGTCGCCCTGCTCGGCAATCTCGACTGTGGCAACACGCTCAGTTTCGGCACCCCCGAAGAAGTTCACACCCATGTGACCGACTGCCTGGAAGCTGGCTGGGGCGACGGTGGGCACATTCTCTGCGCCAGCAATGCCATCACCGCCAGCGTATCGCTGATGAACTACCTGGCCGTGGTCAATGCCCACCGCGACTTCTTCGCCTTGCCTCGCTTTTCGTAGGAAACTGTCGTTTCGACAGCATGCAGCCGATCTTGCAGCGTTTCCAGTCCCTCACTCAGAAGATCCGGATAGGGGTGAATCGGCTCCTGAGTTCCTGACCGTCGCGATGGAAGTCGACGTACTCCTGGACACGTAGTTGACGTCTATCTGAGTCGGGCAAGCAGTGTATCCCCTCTCGTTCGGATCATTGGTCATTCTCTGTCCTTCAACCTCACCAGAGCCTTCACCACCTCTCTCGACCGGGTCGCCTGGAACGCCTCGACGATCTCAGTGAGCGCGAAGGGATTCTCTTGATCGAGCCAGATTGTCGCATCGAGCTTGCCCTCTCCTGCGAGGGCTACAATCTCCTCGTGAGTCTCGGCCTCATCGTAGCCTTCGTTGCTGACCGTGAAGGTTCCGAGGCCTGCATCAGGGCTCAGATGGATGCTACCCGCCTCGTCCATACCATAGATCCCGATTCTTCCCCCGGGCTTCATCAGGGACAGACCGAGATTGGCCACCGATGTCTTGCCTATTGCGTCCAGCACAAAATCGAAGCCGTCCGGCTGCTGGCACAAAGCCTTCTCTGCCACATCTTCTTCGCGGTAGTCGATGTAGGCTGTCGCGCCGGCCCGATTCGCGGTCTTCTCTCGTCCAGCTGACCCGATCATCACTCGGTGCGCTGCGCCCAGGTGCGTTGCATGCGCGGTGAAGCTCAGGCCATTTGCTCCCGATCCCAGGACGAGGATCGATGCGCCCTCATGCAGGCCCATACGCCTCAGATAGCTCAGCGTCTCGCGCCAGGTGATAAACATGGTTGCCCCGGCAGGATCCGTTCCCGCTGGCACAACCTGGTTGACTCGAGCACCACGCCACGCTGTGGGCTCAACGCCATCTGCCTCCATGGCCCGCCAGTCCAGGGCCACACCGTATTCGGCGAAACCTCCCCATCCTGATCCGATCGTCTTCCCAGCCGGACAGCCGACACGTGTGACAAGGTCCCCCTCGCTCAGGTACGCGACCTTTGATCCGACTTCCAGGACGCGCCCGATGCTCTCATGCCCCAGGATGAAGGGAGGGCTCACCCACTCTGAAAATGGTGGGTGCCCTTCGATCAGATGACGATCGGTCCCTACACAGGTAGCGCCGTAGACCAGTTCACACAGCGCGCCGTATTCGCCACACTCGGGCATGGGCACTTCCTGGACGACGAGCTGGCCGACCTTCTGCACCACAGCGGCCTTCAAGTCAGAGCTCCCGGCCCCCTGTACAGTTTCGGATCCGCGAGATAGGCTCCAAGCCCGGCTGGTTCGTCACACGGTCTGAACCCTACCATCGCTGCGATGATGGCTATCTGTTCGAGGATTTCAGTGGGAAGTGGCCCACGCTCAGCAGCGTCGACATTCGCTTCGAGCTCCTGCACAGATTTCGCCCCGGTCAGGACGGTATGGACATCGGGGTGGGAGAGCGTGAATCTCAGGGCCAACTCCGATATGGGCATGCCGATCTCATCCAGCATAGAGTAGAGGGCCCGCAATTGCGCCTTGCGCTGTTTGCTCAACCACACACAGTCGGGGCTATCTATCTGGGCGTCATAACGAGCCGCGAGGGCTCCCTGCTGCAGGGGCGAACCAATCACGACGCCCATCCCCATCGCGACGGCGGCGGGGATGACGTCCGTGGCTGCCTCCTGCCAGAGCAGGCTGTAGTTGAATGCCGTAAGCACGACATCGAATTTCCCACTCCTGCACAAGTGTGCGAGCAAGGTTGTCGATGTACCTCCCAGACCGGTGTAACGAACCAACCCCTCCCGCTTCAATTCGTCGAGCACGTCCAGAACAGGTCCTTCGACGCGCCTCACATCTGTCCACCAGTCATGCTGCCCCGGTCGGTCTGGTTCGTGGATGTAGAGCAGGTCGATCTGTTCTAGTCCCAGCTGCTCGAGACTGCGGTAGAAGCCGGTTCGTAAGTCGTCGCCGTCCTGAGGGTCGAGCTGCCTGCCTGTTCGCGAGCCCAGTTTCGTGCTCAGCACCAGGCGTGTGTCGAGTATCTCCGGCACCTGACCCAACACTTCTTCACTCCGACCGTAAGCTGCCGCAGTGTCTACGTAGTTGACGCCCAGGTCCAGCGCCCGGGATACGACGTCGCAGGCCTGAGCAACGGTGGTTCCACCAATCCCAGCGAACAGCCCTCCGAGCGAGAGCCGGCCCACCTCGAGAGAGGTATTTCCCAGTTTCACGGGCTCCACATCATCCTGCTTCCTTGTTTGCGCTTCGCTCCCGAAGACGTTGCCCGACACGCCGCAATACCATCTGCTCCTCCGGATGGATGTCACCGAAGGAACGGGGGCCGACGTTGAGCATGAACACACCCTTCAGTTTCTGCAAAGTGTCGTGATTGGCGAGGATATCCTCAGGACACTTCACGCGATGCTGCTCCGGCTCGTACGACCATCCCGCATTCGTGTTCCACCAACTCGCAACCGGGAGACCGCCGATCTGGGTCGTGTTATTCTCAAGTGTGTTCTGTCCGGGCACATCCTGCTCCCAGACCTGGTAGTCCTCTCCCTTGAGTGGCAGCACGTGGGTATTGTTCGTGATGACGGCATTGGGTTGCAGACGGTGGATCAGGTCGTAGGCACCGGCGAGATCGAAACTCAGCCACTCTGGTTTCCTCCCGGGCCCGAAGTAGTCCAGACCCCGTCCATCGAACGGCCTCTCCCTGGGCCAGTACCCATCGAAGAGGAACCCGCCAATCGGACCGAACCAGGTGCACAACTCCCGAAGCTGCTCGTGATAGTAGGCGACATAGGCGTCCCAGTCGGCGCGGTAGTCGGGCTGGGTCCAGTCCACGAGCGAGTAGTAGAAGTGCAGGGCCAACCCCCTGCGACGCAGAGCTTCGGCGAGCTGTGCCAGGACATCACGGCCGATGGCTGCGTTGGTTGTCTTGAACTCGGTCTGATTGGTGTCCCAGAGGCAGAATCCATCGTGATGCTTGGCGGTCACGAGAAGGAAGCGTTGCCCAGACTCCAGCATGAGATCCGCCCACTCATCCGCATCGAACCGTGGTGCCTCGAACCGTGCCATCAACCCTTGGTATTCGTCGTATGGCACAGACTTCAGGTAGTAGACCCACTCGTTCCCACTCAGCAGCGAGTAGAGTCCCCAATGAACTGAGAGGCCGTACCCCTGGTCGAGGAAGGCTGCCCGCCCTGACTCTGAGACTTGCAGGGCAGCCTCGGATGTGTCTTCTACGTCCAGGGTCAGGCCTGCTTCCTTTGCGTCACTCATCGCCTTCCTCCTTGCCATCGTTCAGCGGGGTGCTCGATGATGCCCGAATCCGTCACTCTGGCAGGCTCAGCTCATGCAGGAGCCGGACCTCGCGTCGCCGGACGGTGGCCTTGATCTGAGCCTCGATCTCAAGCCATTCGGGACTCATGTAGTAGTCTCTGATGGCCGCGTCCCTTGCCTGCTGATCGGCGAACGAACGCATCCAGAGGAACTCATCCTCTCGATCTGGGTTTTCCCAGGCGCTGTCGAATGTGATTCCGTACTTGCTCATGAAGGTTCGGGCTCTGCGAAACAGACGGAGGAACTCCTGCTTCTTCCCGGGCACGAATCGGTAGATCCTCAACTCTCGAATCATCACATCGGCTTTCCTTGGCAGACTGCTGCAAGGGGTTGGACTGCTCCCTAAATCGGGCTGTGAGCCTTGTTCAGGACAGCCATCGCGGCGGCTTTGGAGGGCTCACCTCGACGTACCCGATCGTGGGACTCGCGGAAGGATGTGCTCCCATCGTCTTCGATGACATCGAGATCGACACCACGCATGAACCCCGGGATACTCCCCGCATAGAACTCGGCTTGGTAGTAGAGTTCGTCAGTGAACTCCCACAATCGCGTGTCGCCGCCTGATGGCCACGTAACCCGCATGATACGATCGGCGCGGCGATAGTCGGCCTGGGGGGTGGACTCGTCCTCATCGACAGCGTATCTGGCGATAGCCGATTCATCGACTTCGATCCCGAGTCCGGGGGTCTCAGAAACCGGGCAGAAACCACTGCACAGCTCGAGAGGTTTCTTGAGCAGATCATGTTTCCACAGACTGTGGCAGGTGATATGCGGAAGGTGTGCGTGGCTCAGAACAGATGCCAGTTGCACGACGTACGCCGCCGTAATCCCCGTGCCGACGAACTGGAGGAAGAAGGGCTGATTCGCCGCCGCTGCCAGGGCGGCCTGATGGCGGACAACCGAGGCCTCACCGCCGATGATGGTCCCATCGGCCACCTGCTCGGCCACCAATCGAGAGTTGAAGTGTTCGACGATCGGTGTGCGAATCCTCTCTCGAAGCAAGCGGCCAGCGTCGGCCTTCGTGTGCATGTAGAAGGGGCTCTCGAAGAGGCCGACATTGGGATGTCCATCCAGCTCTCCCAGAACACCCTCCGCCTTGGCCTGCGTCAGCAGGAAGCCATTGAAGTCAACGTCGAGCTTGAAATCGGTCGGCACTGCCTTGCCGACCTGGCCTATCTGGTCGACGATGTCTCGCCACGGACGGGCCTTCAACTTCATGCTCGTGAATCCGGCGGCCGCTGCATCTTCGGCCTCCGCGACCCAGTCTGCCGGCGCCATGTCGATCGCCCACCAGGAGAGCTGCACGCGACTGCGGATCTTCTCACCGAGCAGGGCGTGAACCGGGACACCGGCTGCTTTTCCCGCGGCATCAAGTGCAGCGATCTGCGGACCGATTCCGATCGAATCATCATTGATCAACCCGAACAGAGGTCTGCCGGGAAGAGACCCGACTGGACTGGCCGTCGTGCTGTCGCCGTAGCCGACGCTGCCATCCTCAGTTTCCAGGCGATACACGTAGATGCGCTCACCCTGCGTATTGGCCCTCTGCATGGCCGATTCGACTCGATCGTTGCGGAACGGCAGGTTCAACGCCCACATCTTGGCATTCGTGATCTTCATCTTCTCTCCCTTCCGTGTCATGACAGACTGATTGCCTCAAAGCCTCATCACCGCAAACTCGATCAACCCACTTCGCCCTCTACTCAGCCATTTCTCTAGTTCTCAAGGACCACAATGGACCCTACCGGTCCGGACCAATACTACCAGAGGATCTAGACAGAAGTCAAGGGGATCCGTGAGCTATCCAGTCTCTGGTGGCTCCAGTCCTGGGATCCATCCCGCGACATCGCCGCCGAGTAGACGCCACGGCGCCGGATTCAGTATCAGGTGACGGTCAGCGAGAGGCAGCTCCACTCGCCTACCGCCTTCACGCGCCGAGAGCTTGAGGGCCAGTGCAATCTCGAGGACTTGCCGGTAGTCGTGACCGCTGCACTTGGCCTCACCTCCTGTCTCGCATGAGCCGAAGATGCTCTCAACAACGTCACTGAACAGCCACTCTTCGTGAGACGCCTCGTGATCATGGAGAAACGATGGGACCACAGGTTGGGCCTTATCGCCACTGCCGACGAAGAACTGAGGCGCCGGACCGGTCACCCTGACAGACCCCTGGCTGCCCTGGATATGAACACCGCTCACGGTTGGATCGCCCTTCGCTGGCGTCGGGATCTCACAGGTGACACCGCCGCTCAGGCCGATCGTGCCCGAAGCGCCACAGTCGTCTTCCGTGTCTGCCGCCAGGGCCGGCCAGGTTCGCCCGTCCTCCACCCACTCGGCCTCCATTCCCGTCGCGAAACGCAGCCAGTTGAGAGGGACGCAGCCATTCCCCGATACCCATTGCGGCAGACCCGCTGGAATGGATGTGGACTGGATCGTGCCAATATGCCCTTCGGCGACCCAGGCTGCGATCCTGTTGAGACACTTCACCTCCCACAGCGCGGTTCCGCATACAAGAGGGATGTTTCGATCTCGACACACAGCGACCATCTCATCTGCCTTGGCGAGACTCACCGCGATCGGCTTCTCACAGGAGATGGTCCGAACACCGGACGATGCCGCCGCGACCACAGCATCATGCGTCGCGGCAACCGGCAGCGAGAGTGTCAGAATGTCGGGAACCTGGTCGTCGAGGAGATCATGAACCGTATCGTAGACTGCGGGGATTGAGAGGCTTTGCGCGATAGCAGTCCGGCGATCTCTTGCGGTGTCGACGAGGGCGACCAACTCACAGCGTGGATGCCGAGAATAGGCCCGCAGATAGTACGCCCCCCAGAATCCGGCGCCGCCAACGACGGCGACGCGACATCGGCTCACCAGCCTGCAGTCGTGGACACGTCAGAGCACCCATTCGGTTGTTGTGTATTGTGGCCAACCCACGACAGCTGCTCCATCACTGGCACCGATCAAGGGGCCGCTCGCTTGACACCATATCCGAGCATCGCGCCGTGGTCGACAATCATCGTGTGGCCGTTCACGAAGGACGCCTCGTCCGATGCGAGAAATGCGGCAACTTCCCCGATCTCCTCAATGCTGGCGATGCGGCCTGCCGGTTGTGTGTCGCGTACCGCAACCAGTGCAGCAACCGGGTCTGGTAGTGTCTGCGCCCACTCATACATCAGCGGCGTCTCCACATTGGAGGGGCAGATCGCGTTGACGCGCACACCTTGCGGCACCAGCTCGATCGCCAAGGCTCGCATCAGACCAAGTTGCCCACACTTGCTCGCCACATATGCGCATGCGTCGACCTGTCCAATCTCAGCCGCTTCACTGGAGATCATCACGACAGCTCCCTTCGTCTTACGCAGATAGGGCACCGCAAACTTACAACCCAGAAAACTGCTGGTCAGATTCAGACGCAGTTGCTCCTCGAACAATTCAGATGACGTGTCGTCGATCGACAATGCCGGCGGATGCCACCCAGCGTTGTTCACGAGGCAATCGAGCCGCCCGAATTTGGCCACCACACCATCAATCAACGATCTCATGCTCTCTTCGTCAGTCACATCGCACAGATGGAAGTGACCCTCATTCAGTTGACTGGCCGCGTCACGCCCGCCGGCCTGATCCACATCGGCGATGATGACGGTCGCGCCATGCTGCTCGAACACCTTGGCGCATCCGAAACCGATCCCCTTTGCCCCGCCGGTCACGATCGCAATCTTGTCTCTGAGTTTCATCGTTGTGCTTTCTCCATATCGGCTGGGTTCATCTAGTCCATCTCCAGACCGCCACAGACGTTGATCGTCTGGCCCGTGATGTAGCCGGCCTCGTCCGAAGCGAGGAAGGCTGCGATACGGGCCACGTCTTCAACCTGACCCATCCTCCCAAGAGGAATCCTGTTCACCAGGCGAGTGAGGGCCTCCCCCGGATTCAGTTCCTCGAATTGGGCGCGTTGGCTGTCAATCGCTCGGACCATCGATGTGTCTATCACACCTGGGCAGATGGCGTTGACTCTGACTTGACTACCCGCCAGCGCGAGGGCAGCGGATTGGGTCACGCTGATGACACCAGCCTTGCTGGCGGCATACGGCGCCGAATCATCACGGCCCCCTCGTCCGGAGATGGAGGACATGTTGATGATACTGCCACTCCCTTGAAGGGCCATCTGCTTGCCCGCCGCCTGTGAGAAGAAGAAGGTGCCTTTCAGGTTGACGTTCATCACACGATCCCACTCCTGCTCGGTGACTTCAAGGAATGGCTCGATGCGCACGATCCCTGCACTGTTGACCAGGATATCGACTTTCCCATGGATCCTCATGGTCCTGTCAACCGCGGCGGCCACTTGCTCTACGTCAGAGACGTCCAGGGCCATTTCGTGTCCTTGACGTCCCTTGTCTGTCACTTGGCCAGCGACTGCTGCAGCCAGTGGTCCATCTTGATCGACCGCCATGACGTGGGCCCCCTCGTCGGCCAGACGAAGAGCGATGGCCTTGCCGATGCCCTGACCGGCTCCGGTGACGATGGCAACTCTGTCGGCCAGTCGTGCGATCATGGTCTGTCGGCGATCAGCGATCGTCACGCGCACCACACTGGTGCTCTGGTTCCAGGTCCAATACCAGATCCAACAGTGGGGCGTGCTGCTGCGCGCCATACACGTCGGTATCACCTGGAGTCCCTGAAGGCAGCGGCCGCCTCATCGAGACCTTGATCGCCCGCGCGGGGTCAAAGTGCACGACGCTGAGGATGTCGCTTGGTGGGAGACCATAGAGAGCGGCGATGGTCTCGGCAGAGGGGATTCTCCGTCGGCGCAGGCTCTCGTAGATCGCGGCGTCATCCAGCAGAACATCAAGTGTGAGGATGAATGGCCCGGCATTCTTGGAGCGGACCACCCGCGCCACATCAGCCAGTCTCATCGTGAGTCCTGGTCCTGACCAATCTGTGAGATCGCCAGCGGGAAGAGCGCCTTGGGTTCGGAGGGCATCAGATGGTGGATAGAGAACTCATATACCGGGCCGGCCGCGACATCCGACGGCGAGAAGGGGAAAGCCAGGTTGCCGGCCGTCGCGATTCGGCCGGGATAGTCAAGATGCAGCAGCGTCGAACGCATGAGGCTGCACACTGTCTGCGCATCCGATGGCGTCTTGGCTACGGCCTCAATGACAAGGCCGATCTCGTGAGGGCTTGGAGCCAAGGGTTCGAGTGGGCCCATGACTCCGTCTCGACCATAGAGGCGGAAGTACACCTCACCCTCCGTCCCTTCAGCACCAAGCGTGTCGTTCACGCGCTGCCTCGCGGTGTTCAGGATAGCATCGATCTGGTCGATCGCGATCCGATCTCTGATCCCCGCAATGCAGATGGACCGGAAGCCCACGCGGCGGGCTCCCTCCAGCTTGACGATGTAGCGCTGTGTCGGTTCGAACTGTGTGCCCTGGACCTCGACGGTGCCATCAGCACCCTCCAGGAATCGTGTGTTGCCAAGATTCAGTGCGCCTCCGGGTCCCATCAGTCGGTAGGGATCGGATTTCTCATACAGCGTGTGAGCAGCCGTGGACAGACGCGTGAATTTGCGTTCCTCACTGGTCGTCTCGAGGAGAAAGCTCTCCTCGCGGATGGTCCCAAGGACACAGTCGGCCCCCGACCCTGGTGTCGCCGCGATGGCAGCGCACTCGAGGATTTTCCCGAGATGGAGCGCCAGGGCCCTGTCAAACCCCGCACGCACAGGAAGCGCGGCGAAGAGGGCCGGATCGTATGCCCGACCTGTGAGAATGACATCACAGCCCTCATCGAGGGCAGCAATGATAGGCTCCATGCCCATCTGGGCCACGATGTGACTGGAGGCGACGACAGCACCTTCTGTGAGCTGTGGGGCTCCTTCGGTCGGCTCGATGTCGCCAGACCGCAAGGCCTCCAAAACGACATCGGCGTCGACATCGGCCCAGATCACGCCCAGACGGAAGACGAAACCTCTTTCACGGGAAATCTCTTCTATGATCTCTCGGCACCATGCAACGTGTGGTGCCGCACCACAGCCACCGGCTGTGCCGACGATCAGGGGAATCCCCCTGTTGAGAGCTGCCTCGAGCAGAAGTGCGAGATCTCTGCGGACCGCGCTCCGGTCGGTGAAGGATTTGCCTGAACCGAGGTAGTAGGGTCCGGGATCGATTGAACCTGCGTCGACAGCGATCACATGCGGATCGCGTGCCAGCCCCCTCTCCAGAGAACGAACCGGAAAACCGTACCCGAGGATCGCCGTGGGTGAGAGAATTCGGAGTTCGCGGGAGCCCATGTGGCGTTGGCGATGGCCTGGTTGGCTATCGACTGTGAGTGTAGACCGGCGCTACTGAGTACTGCTGGCCAGCACAGGTGTCGAATTGGAAGGAGATCTTGTTGCCCAAGGAGTTCTCTTCCGGATCCGTGATCATGACTTCCCGCTGATTCTCGAGTTCGGTCACGGCGACTCCAGCGACCGAGTTGTCCAGAAAGACCTGACACCGATTCCCGCTCAGGCTCTTGATGAACAGAGACTCGACTCGCCCCTCGCACATCCGCGAAGAGACCAGGAACCCACCCTCGGCTCGAAGCCCTTCGAAGGCGCCATTCTTCCAGGGATAGGCCGGGAAGACGCAGATGCCGCCACCAAAGCTCTGTAGCAGCATCAGATTGACAGCTTCAGCCGCGCAGCAGTTGGACTCGAGCTGGAAGATTCGCTCAGCGAATTCGTACTCCGAGCCAACGGAAAACTCCTGCACATCGCCCACGTGGACACCACGACCTTTCTGCTTGTGATCGAAGGACGTATTCAGATAGTTGTCGTTGACGAAGGAGTCCAGGTAATCGGACAAGAACTGATTCGCTGTGTCCTTCAGACCCAGCGTCGCCGCCACCCCGGCCAACCATGTGTAGGTGAGGCAGTAGTACATCCTGCGGCTTGCATTGCCGCGCTTGATATGCTTGTGGAACGTGTTCACACCCAGTGTGTGGAGTTCAACCGAGCTGCTGAACCCGTTCATCTCCCCGGACGGATAGATGGGCGTCAGTACGCTGCAGTGACGGTGGCTGTAGTCGTAGTCTCTGTTCTGCGAGTCTCTCAGATAAGGTCGCACCGTCTGGTCGTCGATGCCGCTGTCCTGCTTTGGATAGTCTGCCAGGCCCGCGCTGATCTCCCGTGCCAGGGCCGTCTCCTTCGGCTCTTCGATGGTGGCTCCCAGGATGTCCACCGTCTGGAGATAGGCAGAATACAGGCCACCGATGAGAGAGAGATCGATCGTCGGATTGTCGTCGATGGACTGGATTTGATCCCCCTCCATCTCCTCTGGCGTCCATGACATGGCCACCACGTAGCGACCCGACTCGTCCTTTTGCAGCACATCGTTGTAGTAGCGGACACTGTCGAGGAAAAAGGGGAAGGCGATGTCTTTGAGGAACTCGACATCTCCTGAGAAGAGGTAATTCCTCCAGAAGTGTGATGCGATCCAGGCACTGGCACCTTGCCAGAAATTGCCGCCGATGTACCCGCCGAGGTCGTTCCCCTTCCGATCGTGAGCGATCGGCACCTTCATGCCCTCGGCGCCGTAGTAATCTTGCGTGTCCTGCTTGAAACGGGGAATCAGGCCCTTGTAGACGCGATAGAATGGCTCGGCGAGATCCAAGTGGTTGGCAGTGTAGACGGGCCAGTAATTCATCTGGATGTTGAGATCGGTGTGATAGTCGCCCTTCCAAGGGGGACTGTAGTCCTCGATCCATACACCTTGGAGACCAGGCATGGCCGGCGCCCCCGGACGCGAGCTGCTGCCGATCAAGTAGATCCCCATATACCAGATCTTCTCGATCTCATCTGACTGTAGATCGATGTACGAGCGGTCCCAGAAGTCACCCCAGTAGCGCTCACACTCAGCCTTCGCGGAATCTCGATCACTTGCAAGGCAACTCCGGAGCGACTCGATCACCGCGCTCTTGGGGTCGTGGGCCTCCTCGCTGGTGACGATCGCCTGCAGGATCCGCAGGCGACACGACTCGGCCTGGGCAGTGGCAGCCTTGCCGCCTGCCATCTGGATCGGCTGATCCGCATCGAGGGCGAGGGCGTTCGCGTAACTGAGTCCATCCGGAAAGGTGAAGACGAAACCCAGTATGCCATCTTCGCAGAATGCCTCTTCAGACTCGTATTCATCGCTTGGCGCTCTGCCCAACGACACCTCGACGCTGTTGCCGGCCAGATCCAGGAAACTGATATCGTATTCACTGACACTTCGGTCCTGGTGAACGAAGCAGGTCAACTCGTAGGATCCGCGATCGGTGAACCAGCGGCAGTCATCCTGACCCTTGTAGAGGCTCAGGGTCTGCGAGAACTCTCTGTATTCCCCGTCGGCAAAGGCCAATGACAGTACACCGCACGATTGGGGTGACGGATAGTTGGTCTTGGAGTAGTCGCTCACGGCGGCGGTGTTGATCTCGTTTAGCCTGTCACCGTCACCGGATTTCACAACTTGCTTGAGCTCATCCCAGCTCTGCTCTGGCAGGACGGAGCCACCCCCGGCCACGGTCCGATCGTCCCACACATTTGACTTGCTGAGGTAGTAGCGGAAACAGACTGGATCCCCCAGGGCCATCACACCCAGGTCGCCGTTGCCGAGAGGGTGGCCGTCGATCCATTCACGAGCAGGACGATCCCTGACCAGGGAGTTGGCCTGTACTCTCTGTGCCACGCTGTTCACGTAGTGACAGTTGATCGGGTTGTGCGAACCGTAGTCCATGCGTCTTGCTCCCTACTGCTGGGCTCTGACCGAGTGGTCCTTGCCAGCGTCGATGATCCGATGGGCGAAGCCACCAGCAGAACACGTGCTCCTCACGTCGCCATCAAGAATGAGCGTCGGCAATGACCAGATGACGAGATTATGCGCGTCTTCGAATCCGTAGGGTGTCATCCGTTTCCCTTCGGTGTGCTCCGGATTACTCCACGAGAGACCGCCGGCGCAGATGATCCGGTCGTGGTAATCTCGCAGGATATTCAGAGCGAAGTCTGTATCGCCGATCTGGATGAACTGGATCAGCAGGAGTGTTGTGACATAAAGTCGGAAGTCGTATTCATCGTAGGCCCAGCTGATCTCTGAGTCGTTTTCTGCCCCGCTTTTCACCGGACGTCCGTCGGGCGTGAAATACTGTACTGGCGGAAAGAAGCCCTCTCTCAAAGCCAGTCTCCGGATCGTCTCGAGCATCTTCCCCCGACGCTCCGCGTCGAAGACGCACGGCAGGCTCTCGAGGATGGTCAGCGACTCTCCGTCGAAGGTGTTCGAGAACAGGAAATCAGACTTTACGTCATTCTGCTCGTCGTAGTACGTCGTGTAGTGATCTCCCTCCCACATTTTCTGTTCGAGCGAGTGTTGCCCGGCTGCGATCCAGTCCGCACATCTGCCCGCGAACTGAGTATCGCCTGTCTCTTCCGCCATCCTTTTGGCCATGCTGAGCTGGGCCAGATGCAAACCACCCAGATGCGTGGAGATCCCACACCATTGGTTCATCTCGAACCATTCGGTTTCCTTCTCACCCATCGGGAACTCGGCACTCACGATCCGATCGGGCATGCTGACGACACCGTCCTGGCCCCGGTTCAGACTCATGGTGAATTCCACGTTCTTCTTCACCATGGGGTAGAACTCATCGATCACGGAATCGTCTCCTGTCGAGTTCCACAGTCGGTCTACCGCAGCTGCCAACCAGGTCCCATTGGTCACAGTCTGATAGCCAGGGGTGGGCATGGTGATTTCGCAGATGGGCGTCCTGTTGGTCAGGCCACCAAATGCCCAGGGGGCAGCACCGGAGGGGAATTGATAGGCCTTGTATCCCCGGATAACCGATCGCACCAGATCGGGGAAGAACAGGGCTTGAGGGAATTCCGACGTATAGCTGTCGGACATAGATGCCGTGATGGGGTAGCTGTTGAGGGCGTTGTTGAAGAAATACAGTCCATCTTCTTTGTTGCACCAATCACCCAGGGGCGGTCTCGCTTGTGCCCACATCGTGATCTCTGGCAGGAGATACAGGATGTTAATCAGGTATTCGCGCATGAAGCCTGGCAGGCGAGTCTCGGAGTAGATGACCTGCTGCCAGGACACGATTCTCTTCAGCAAAGGCTCGTGGTTCTGAGCCACATACTCGGCGACCTCCCGTGGCCCGGCGAAGCGTTCGGCGTATTTGTGGTAGAAGCTGTTGCCGCCTGCTTCTGGTCTTCCGCCTGCCTTCCACTCCGGGGCGTGCCAGGCGAGCACGAATCGAACCGTCTTCTCTTGCCCCGCCGCCAGATCGTAGTCCACTCTGACCGACACACCGGGTTGGTTGACGTTCTCGGGGAGATCAACCGTGAGCGCGGAGAACGGGTTCGCTTCCCTGGCCCCTACCCTCGACCAGGCGCCGCCATCCATACCGAGCTCACCACCAACTTGAAGCGTTGACGCCGCGCCGATCCCCTTCATGTCATTGCTGTTGTTGTCCTTCCAGATCACACCCAGTGCATAGGCCGGACCTGCCTCATTGGTGACGACGACGCCGTTGAACCCGCCCTGTACCTGCCGTCTCTCATACGACAGGTTGCCGAGGGTTTCTTCTGGCGATGGACCTGGGAACGAGAAGAGGAGCTTCCCTGACTGCTCTTCTCCTGTCGTATTCCTGAGGTTCACCTCAAAGACGGCCGCAGGCGTGTTGCTCGCATGGGCGTCGCCCGGGATAAATGGCGACCACGTACGTAGCCCGACACTCACTGGGCACTCCATCTCGAACTCCATGTCCGCGATCGGGTAGTGCCCCCAGTAGTGGATCCTGTCTGGTTGATTGAAGATCCCGAAGTTGGCGGACGCCTTGTCGATAAGCTCCGTCGGCGCATACCCCTTGATGGGCAGCGTTGAGAGCAACCACGTCGAGCAACCGACAGTCATTCCCAGGAAAGGCAGATTCAGCTGTCCGCGTCTGGGCTTGAAGGAGTTGAAGATCGAGCACTGGCCGAATGTCCCATCCGCATCGAGATCCAGGCATCCGGTTCCGATGCCCCCAAGGGGCACGCCCTTGAAGGGGATGGCGTCGCTCGTGAACCGGACACCGTGCACCGGGTCATCATATCCCCTGGCGGGGAATTCCGACACGGCTCTTTCGGCTACGTCGGTCGGAAACAGGGGTTCGAAGGCTGGTTTCATGTCTCGTCTTCCACGAGTGTCACAATCCGAAGTGGCGACGGTGGGGGTTGGCCATCATTTCGACGACTGTCGCGTGTGATGCTTCCACCGCCCTCCTGATGGTCTCTTCACCCGACACCGTGTTACCATGTCCTGGCAGGAGCAGATCTGGCGGCGACATGTCCAGCATGCGCTCGAGGGATGCTCTGTACACCTCGAGGTCCGACTCCCAGAGAATGTTCTGCCAGCCGATGCACCCCCACTCCCCAGTGCAGTCTTTGGCGAATGTCGTGTCACCACAGATCCATAATCGGTGGCCTCGAACAGTCGTCTCAAAAACCATGGAATCCGGTGTGTGACCGGCCATAGCACGCGCTTCGATCGTGAGATCGCCGACATCGAAGACCTCTGCATCATCGATCCGATGGTCGACGCGGAATTGCTGGAACTCGTATCCAGGTTCCGTGAGGATCTGGTAACCCACGAGGCGGTGATCACCTCGTTCCAGATATTCTGTGCCCGTCCGGTTGAGATGAACCGCCACGTCGTAGTTCGACTGCCAGGCAGACGCGGCATCGCTGTGGTCGAAGTGGGAGTGGCTGAGGAGCAGATTCGTCAGACTCTCCGGTCTGAATCCGGCTTCCCTGATGTTGGCCTCGATCATGGCCTTGCCCGCACGCCTGCCCGTGTCGATCAGCAGAAGAGCATCGCCGGCCGCGATCAGATAGACGTTGCAGTCGTCCTCACTGGAACATGCCTGTGCGACACCCAGCCAGCTGCCACCACCAACCTTCCACACGCCGGCTGTGAGTTCCTCGATCATCTTCTGCCTCGCTTGGAGCTGGCCGTCTCTGTGACATGAGCCGCAGATACGGCTCTACACACGGGGAAAATAGCCCAGATCACTTCCCGAGATCTCATGAAGCATCGTCATGCATCGACAGAGGCCTTTGTAGTCGACGTCCGGTTGGAGGGCATGATCGAACATCGGGAAGAAACCTCCCTGCTCGAGTAGGTCTTGCACCTTCTGCAATTCGGCCTCGATCATCTCACCATTGCCGCGGTTGACGACCTCTTTCTCGATTCCTCCCGCCAGAACCATGTCGGGATGTCGCGATCGGTATCCGGACATGTCATTCCCGCAGACAACCTCCAGCGGCCATGTTCCGTTGACACCCACTTCCTCACACAGGCCGAGGAACTCACCTACATCACCATCGGAGTCGACGATGACGAGGGGCACTCCCGCGTTCCTGCTCACCTCGACGACCCGGCGGTAGTAGGGCTCGCAGAATTCCCGGAAGCTGTCCGGGCCGATCATCATGCCGTGGTTGTAGCAGAAATCCTCCCAGACCATGACGATCTCGGGGCGCAACCGATCGATGACGGGGGCAGTGTATGCATCAAACTGCTCCCTCTTGTGCTGCATCATTGCGTGGATCAGATCTGGCTGGTCGTACAGTGCCATGAGAGCGGCCTCAGGGCCCATCCAGTTCCGGATGTGACCCCAGGTGCTGCCACCATCGACCGCAATGGGTCTGGTTCTCTCCCGATAGCAGTCATCCAGCGCATCGAGATGTTCTGTGGCGCCAGCCGTTGGCGCGGTCAGATTGCGAAAGACTCTCCATGAGTCCCAGTCGCGCACATCGTAGCGCTGGAAGTCGGGCATGGAGTACTTCCTTGTGTTGTCTATATGCGTTCGGGTGATCGCACCGGTCTCGGTCTCTTCGATCTCGTAGTCACCCTCGACGCGCCGCGATTTCCTGATGCCGGGTGCACCGACCCCGATATCGCCCAGGTGGTCAAAGGCCTGCTGGCCGAAGAAGAGGCACCACGTGTCGAGATCACGCACTTGCTCGGGCAGGCCCTGCGCGTGCAGGCTGTCCAGGCCTGCGTCGTGAATGAACCCCAAGCCGATGACATTCAGCAGGGGCCAGACGTCAGGCCGCTCGAAGCGAACGACTGCTGTAAACCTCTCTAGCTGGTTCATCTCTGGTCTCGACTGGGAGAACTGAATTCTCTGCGTCAGTATCTGGTCTGTCTTGACTGAGTTGATCTTCAATCCGATCTTTGGTCCAGACCGGTCCGTTCCAATATAGTCACCGCAATTCTCCACTGCAACCAGTTTCGATCAGCAGCTCAGCCGAAAGGAAGCAACCATTGATCACCGGGGAAGTACGGCTCTGGAAACTCACCCGCAAGCAGGTTCGCGAGCGACTCGAGGCAGGTCAGATGCGTGCTGCCATCCTGCCCACAGGCAGCACTGAACAGCACAACGAGCACCTGGCGATGGAGCACGACACAGCCAGCGCCCTCGTCGTCGCCGAACAGGCAGCCTTGGCTCTGTTTCCGGATGTCGTCGTCGCGACGCCGATTGCTGTGGGTATCAGCGAGCATTGGATGGAATGGAAAGGGACCCTGAGCCTGCGCCCTGAGACCTTCTACCAGATTGCGTTCGACGTCTGCGAGAGCCTGAAACGTCACGGAATCGAGCACATCTTCATCTGTAATGGCCACGCTGGGAATGGTTCCCTGCTGGGCCAGATGGACCGCTTCAGAGAGGAACTCGGCATTGATGTTCGGTTTCACTCCTATTGGGAAGCTTACTCCGAAGAGTTCGTCAACGAGCATCTCACATCTGGCGACTGCCCCGCGCATGCGGCCGAGTTCGAGACCTCTGTCGCGCTGGCCGCATTCCCTGGCAACGCCCATTGGGACAACGTCAACTACGATGCAGAATCCTTCGACATTCAGTGGGAGCACTATCGGGAACAGGATCCTGTGTATCACTACGCTGCACGGGATCTGGCGACACCGGCCAAAGGACGGATCATGATCGACGCCGCCGCCAACTGGGTTGCGAATCAGGTCAAGAACATGAGAGGAGACCCGGTCTCGTGACCGTGAGTACCGATCGGTTCGGAAGGTGATGCGTCACCAGATCATCACAGAAAAAGGTTTGATCTCACTCCCGTCTGTCGTATTGTGATACGATTGGACTCGACCGGTTCGGTCCAATTGGCGACGGGCATAGTCCAGGACTCACTCCTCCGGATGCCCGATGCACGGGTGGAGCTGCGGTCTGGCGACCTGGCGGTTGGCCGCTGAGCGCGGCTCTCCCGTTGCATGATCCTGCCGCGCCCGCTTCTTTGGTGGCTCGGGTAGATCGGCCTTCTCGCTGTACTCGCGGAAATTGCCTGATGCCGTCACGGATTGCTTTTGGACGATACCTCCGCCCTTCTCTCTTGCTGATGGGCAGTCTCCTGCTGCCATCATGTCAGACCGGCGGCGTGGAGCCATCCTCTGAACCATCGCTGCACCGAGCCTGGGAAGAGTATGGCTATCAGTCGTTCGCAGCTGCGGACCGCCTGTTCGAGGCGGCTGGTAGCCAACCGGGAGCGAGCAAGGAGCTGAAGCTTCAGAGTCTGCTCGGACGGGCGTTCATCGTACAGCACCAGATGCCTCGCCGAGATCCTGCCCGTGCTCTGGCCATGTATTCATCGCTGCTGGAGCAGATCGGCACCGATCATCCCTTCGGCGCACTGATCCTCGCTCGACAGGCAGACTGCATCATCGACCTCGACCCGTCTCGGATTCAGGAGGCTCGAGACGGATACGAAGAGGCCATCCGTGCGTCCCCGGCCGGGTCGCTGGTAGGGCAGGAGACCATCCTGCGATTGACCACGACCTACATGATGCAAGCCGATACGGCTGGTTTTCGTGAGGGACTGGAGGTGGTGGATCAATACTCGCCGATGATCGAAGGCCGCGAACTGGCGGGCGTCCTGCATGGTTTGGCCTCTGAGCTAGCCTTCTTTCTTGGTGACCTGCGCCGCATGGCACTTGAGCTGGAGCGCCAGAATCAGTCCGGCATCCGCAACATCCAGGTCAGGGAGAAGGTCTTGTTCCAGCTTGCCCGTCTGCACGATGTGGAGTTCAACGATCCGGAGAGAGCTCGTCACTTCTACCTGGCCCTGGCCGATGGAGTCCCCTCATCCGTCAAGGCCCATTATGCTCGCCTGCGTGCTGCTGAGCTGCTCCACGCTGGCAGGCTCGAGCCCGATCGTCCCTGATGCCACGTCTGGATCTGTCCCGTTTCGTGAACCTCGCGGGAGTTGCCATCATCGGCATCTGCTTCGGCGTCTCACTCTGGCGTATCTCGTTGATCCAGGAGCTGGAACAGGACGAAGACGGCATCACGCTGCGCATCACCCATTATCAGCTCGAAGCCGGCGTTCGCCAGGCGCTGCAGGAGATTGCTGACCGCTTCGAGCAGACCTACAGAGACGAAACAGGTATCGACGTCCGCATCCTCCAGAACCCGATCTCTGAACGCGTCTACAGGCAATACGTGCAGACCCAGTCCATCGGCGGCACCTCGACGGACCTGGTGGAAATGGGCTCAGAGGATATCTCCACGACCGCCCGCTACTACATCAGCAACACTGAGTATGTCCAGCTGCCCAACCCGTACAATCGCGGAACCGATCTCGAGTCGGTTCCCTGGATGGATACGTATCTGGATGGCATGCTCGGTTCCCTCGACCGTAGCAGCCTTGAATACTACGGCGCCGCGTCGAGCGGGGCATCGGTCCGCATGTTCTACAACCGGCGACTTCTGCGCGAGTCGCTGGGCCTGGATGAGCCGCCGACAGACTATCGAGAATTCCTGGCTGCATGCTCACGGTTCAGCCAGTGGGCACGGGACAACGATAGGTCCGACCTGGTTCCCATCGCCTCTTCCAAATACCAGATGTCGACGTTCAGCAGCATCAAGTCCTCGACACTCTTGGACTTCATCCTCGCCCACGATCGCGACTACGACGGGGAATTCGGGCTCAACGATGAACTCTTCCTGGCCTATGCCGGTGGTGAATTCGACTATCACGATCCGGCCATCCGCGCCGATGTGATGACCCTGGGCGAACTCACTCGCCACTTTTCGCCGGGCTTCATGGCGATGGGTCGAATGGAGGCTCAGTTCGTCTTCACCCAGGGAAGGGCCCTCTTCAGTGCCTCTGGCAGCTGGGACGCTCTCAGCTACGAAAACGAGGTCGACTTCCCTCTTGGAATCGCAGACTTCCCACGGCCAGATCGGGATGATCCAGAATTCGGCCCCTACGTCAGAGGGCACGCCAGTGAGGCAGAGGTGCCTTCCGTCCTCCGTCTCGGGATCTCCAAGGCATCCCGGCACCCTGAGGTAGCACTGCGCTTTCTGCAGTTCCTGACTTCACGTGAGAACAACGAGCGGTTCAACTGGCAGGCAAAGTGGCCCCCCCTGATCAAGGGCGCCCGCCCCCACCCTCTGATGGTACCCTTCGTACGTAGACCCGGGGGGTTCTGGACCGGGGACGTGTTCTCAGCCACTGGGGGTGCCGCCAGCGCCGTCCATCAGCAGGCGAGTTGGGAGTTGCTCGAGCACAAGATCGACTACGATGGGTTCGTGACGCAGATCGAGGCAGGAATGCCCCGGGCGATGGCACAGGAATTCGAACGCATGCTTCAGGCGGAGCGCGAGACCCGACTGCTCCAAGGCATGGGCCTCTCCCATCATCTCGGTACCCATACGGGTGCCACTGAGTGGTCCTCGTCTCCGACCGAGCTCGCGACGAACAGGTCAAGAACCGCCGCCAAGCTCACACATCTCTGGGAGACACGCATGACCCAGTTCCGCAATGGGCATCGGATTGTCGAGTGGCGCAAGCTGCTTCAAGAGAAAGAGCCTGTGGCGCTCCAGATCGCATCCTTCCTGACGACAGCGGTCACGGCGGAATAGGACGATGGAGACTCGTATCATCCTTCGGCGTCTGGCGCTGCGCTCACCCTTGTACGCCCTGATTGCCCCGTCCGCCCTCCTGGTTGGCCTCTTTGCGTATTATCCAGCCGCCAGCGCGATCTACCACGCTTTCTTCCGCTGGAATGCTGCATTCATAGAGGAGTATATCGGGCTGCAGCATTTTCGACAGTTGCTGGGTTGGGCTCCCACGCTCTGGCTGTTCATGGGAGCCTGGGTCCTGATCCTCGCCACAGTCCTTCTGGGCAGACCAACCAGATACCGGAGACAGGCACCGTGGGTTCTGGCAATCTTCGTAGTGACATTCGCAGTACTCGCCCGTGTCAGCGACAGTGAGTTCCTGAGCCTTGACTCCTCAAGAGCCAGCGATTGGCTTTTCTCAGCGGCTCTGATGTCGGTCGGTGGAATGGCTCTGTGTGGTTGGTCCAGGACAAACACGACACTCTGGTTGCGTGGGGCATCCACGACCTTCGGCTTTCTCTGGTTCTATTACCAGGCAATGGCTGAGACGGCCGATACCATTCTGTGGCACGGATTCGGCGTCACTTTCATTCTTGTGCTGGCCAACCTGCTGAAGATGGTCCCTTCCATCGTCACCGCCGTCGTGATCCATCGCCTGGCCAGCGAGCGATGGCAGTACGTGTACAGGGTGCTCTTCGTCCTCCCGATGATCATCCCCGGTATGGTAAGTCTCCTTGTCTGGAAGTCGTTCTTCGACCCGACCCAAGGCCTGCTCAACCGATTCCTCATGGGGACGGGCCTCATCGATGTGTTGATCGGTCTGGATCAGCTTGTTGGCCTCGATGTCTTCCAGCCCGGCATGACGCCTTCATGGCTTGGCGACGCAAGTCTCGTCATCCCGTCACTGATCTTCTGGGGATTCCCATGGGTCGGTGCCGTGGGGGTACTCATCTATCTGACAGGACTGGCGGCGATTCCAGAGAGCGTCTACGAGGCTGCCGCGCTGGATGGCACAAGCTCCTTCAAGAAGTTCATCTACATCGAGCTTCCCTTGATCCTTACCCAGGTTCGGATCAACCTGATCTTGATGATCATCGGGACGCTCCAATCCTACGGCGACATTCTCATTCTGCTGGGTGATGCCGGTGGCCCCGGCGGCGTAGCTCTTGTCCCGGGTCTCTACATGTTCCGCACGGCCTTCGTCGAACTCTACGCTGGTAGGGCATGCGCGATCGGGATCATCGTCTTCGCCTTCATTCTTCTTCTGACCGAAATCAACAACCGGTACGTAAGAGTCGAGAAATAGGCATGCGATCTCCATTCTGGATAGAAGTCTCCAAGCACGCCTTCATCCTCGGTGTTCTGGCCTTCGCGTTCTTTCCCGGCTACGTGACTCTCGTCATCAGTGTCAAGAACAACAAGCAATTCAACAATGCGCCCTTCCTCCCTTTGTCGCCGTCAGGGATTTCCGAGACATTCAGGCGAGTCCCAGCGTCGCAGGACGCGTACGATCCACGTTCCATCACAGCGGCTCGCAGGGCTGTTGAAGAGGGTACCGGACCCGATTCGGCTGACTGGCCACAGGTGCGATACAGCTCGACGAACACCTGGCATTGGGAGAACTGGTTGGTCGCCTGGGACACGGTGGGGACCTACATCTTCAACACCGTCGCCGTCGCCGTGACTTCCGTCGCACTGGCACTGGCGTGCTCGATCTCGGCAGCCTTCTTCTTCGCACGCTACCGTTTGCCCGGCCGGTCTGTGCTCTGGTACTTCTTCCTCATACTCATGCTGATGCCAGGCGTCGCCAATCTCGTGCCCTTGTTTGTCCTGTTACGGGACTTGAACTTGCTCAACAGTCTGTGGGCTCTAATCGTCGTGGGTGTCTCGGGCGCTCAGGTCATACAGATCTTCATCTTGCGCAACTTCATCGAGGAGATCCCTCAAGACCTGTTCGACGCTGCAGAGGTAGATGGCGCCGGTCCGGTTAGCCAGATCGTCAACATCGTGCTGCCCATGTCAGGCGCAGTCATCTCGACTCTGGCGATCCTGCAGTTCATCGGGGTCTGGAACGACTTCCTCCTGCCATTCCTCGTCCTTCGAGACGACAGCATGCTGACGTTGGCGGCGGGCCTGATCAAGCTGGATGCGGAGTACGTCAAGCGGTGGGGAGAGATGATGGCTGGCTACACGATCGCATCGATCCCCCTGGTTCTCATCTTCCTCTTCACCATGAGACTCTTCGTTCGAGGAATCTCAGCCGGTGCCGTCAAAGGTTGACGCGTTGGTCTGGGGCGCATTCAGGTGGCCTGGTTGGCGATCTCACGGGGCCAGCGCTTTACCGAGACACCACAGACAGACAATGAGATACACGTCTCTGATCTCCGGCGCCTCCATGTCGCCGGCACGCTGGAGATAGGTCTCGATTGCTATCTCGACGGCAGCGATGGACGCAGTGTCTTTGCCAGCCATGGGGTTGTCCCCATCGTCACTACCCGTCCGCAGATCGCCCAGGAATCCCCGCATCGCAAATGGGAGATCCGCGGCTGATCCAGATTCCAGGATCTTCTCAATTGCTGCCAGGTTGGCGATCACACTGCTGCGCGCGTTGGCACTGAGGGACTGTGCCCGACTGAGTGCTTTCCTGGTCTGTTTTGCCAACTCCGCCAGGCGCCGCGCCCGTGCCAACTCGTCCAGAGATATGGTCTGATAGAACCGACGGCCAGCACCGAGGGATACACAGACCGTGTTGAGCAGTTGCAGGCGGATTGCCGGCGATCGGAAGCTGCAGAGTCGGTCGAGGGTGGGTCGGATCATTCGCCGATCCCCAACCCTGGCCAATGCCTCTGCCAGTGTCGGGAAAGTGAGACGATCGAAACGCTTGCCGAAAATCCAGAAGAGCAGCTCTTCGGCCTCCTCCCCGCCCATTTCGGCCAGCGCGTTGATTGCACTGATCCTCACCCGAGGATCAGCGTCATCGATCGCCGCCAGAAGTGGATCGATGACGGCACGATCGCCGATTCTCCCGAGAGCGATGACGGCCTCGCTGCGAATATCGGACTCTTCGTCGGCAAGCTCCTCGAGCAAGGGCACGACAGCCTCGACCGAGCGGGCCTCCCCGAGGCCAAGTGCAGCATGTCTGCGGATCTCGGGACTGGCATCATCCAGGGCTTGGGTCAGACGTCCGAGCGCCATCGGGCTGCGCGACGACCCCATTCGCCAGGTAGCTCGTGCTCGCGTCCGGTCACTACTCGCCCAGTCGTAGAGCACCGACCCGTAGAAGTAGCTCAGTATGCTGCCACGCCCGATCTGATTGAATAGCTGACGCGGTGTCGCCCCACTGCCGTCCTTGAGCCCCCCCATCAACAGATTCGGTAGCAGCAGGACACCAGAACTGATCAGGAAAACGATCTGCAGATTCCCCACTGGGAAACCTAGCATCTGCAGGGCGGCCCCCTTGAACTGGGCTGCCAGGAGCCCCCCTGCCACCGCCCCCATGCCCAACACGATCTGCGATGAGCAGAACCAGCCGGCGAAGTAGGATGCTTTCCCATTCCCGTCCGGAAGGATGGCATAGAGCAGCGTATTGGTGGATACCGCTATGCCCGCGTGGACGAGCCCATTCAGGATCATGGCAGCCGTTATTGGCGCGTAGAAGTCGGCACCACTGATAGACCATAGCGCCGGGCCGAGTGCTGCTGGCAGGACCAATATCTGGAGGATCGCCCTGCCGCCATAGCGATCCACCAGCGTTCCCCACAGCGCGAAGCCGATCGCCATGGCCGCCATGTAGAGTCCGTTGAGCAGCGCGATCCGTGCGTAGCTGAACTGCAACGTCTTCAACATGTAGACACTGTAGAACGGCATGGCCAAGCCGAGTCCGAAGTGGAGTGTCACATAGAACAGCAGGAGGATTCTGAAGCGTCGATCCCTGAAGGGGATGAGCAGATTTGGCGAGCGGTGCTGATGAGCTCGGAAGGGAATCCGCATCAGGTTGAGATATCCACCGATGCCAAGCGCGGCTGCGCCGGCGTAGACCACGGTGAAGCTCATGTATCTGTCGGGTTCAGGAAAGAAATCGATGAATCGCCCAACCAGATACGCCGCCACGATCCCCATCAGAAGGTGAGCATTGGTCCGACGAGCAGTGAATTTCCCGAGGATTTTCTGCGGTGTCGTGACTGCCAGCCACTCGTTGAAGATGGGCGCCACGAGTTGTCCGCACATCATCGCCAGTGCCACGAGACCACCCATGGCGAGGATGCGATCATCTCCGGCGAGCACGAGCGGTATCAGAACGATCGACGAGTAGAGTACGATTTCGAAACAACCTGCTACGAAGACAAAGGTCTTCCGCCGGTTGCTGCGGCCGAGCAGGTAGGGTGAGGCAACCTGTGCAAGGCTCGTGAAGAAGACCACCGAGATGAAGTATGCGATCTCGACTTCCGTGGCCCCCAGCCACAGCGCATAACCAGTGAGCACGGGCGTGCCAATGCCCACGATCTGCACCCAGGCACCCCAGATCCCGCTGGTCTGGATGAATGCTCGCAGGGCGCGCCCCGTCTCCACCGGCGAAAGAGATTTTGCCTGGTTGCCGGAGAGCGACCCCTCATCTGGGACGGCAGTCGCCGCCTCGCTTTGTTCGCTCATACCTGGATTCTTCGGCCAGCGGAGACAGCATCTGCGCTGACGATGCAATGGGGAATCGTTTGTGTAGCTCGTCGGCCTTGACGTCAATCACTGTCCGACGGCCGGTCGGCAGTTCTCTAGAGCAGTCGGATCGACCTTCGCCATTCCCAGTTCAGAGAATCCTATTGGCTGCCGATCTGATGTCTTCGATGCTACCCACATGGATCGCTGACATGCCCACCGTTTCGGCTCCTGTGACGTTTTCGTGTGTATCATCGAAGAAGAGCACCATCTCCGGCACAACGCCGATTCTTGCTGCAACAGCCTGGTATGATTTGGCCTCTGGTTTCCTGACCCCCATGTCCGACGACACGAAGATCCCTCGGAACAGGTCGAGCGTGTCATGGTACTTCTGCTCCCAGACTTCCTGGTGCGTCGGGTTCGAGTTGGAGAATGCGTAGATCGGGACAGACTCACCTATCTCCCGGAGCAGTTCAGCCATGCCGCCAAACTCGTCACCATAGATTGCATTCCAACCTTCTACCCACTCTGCTTCGGTAATGTCTATCTCCATGGTGCGAGCCAGAGATAAGAAGTAGGCATGGGCATCGATCTCGCCGCGCTCGTGGCGCATGTATGCATCGTCGAACGAAAAGAGCTGAGCGAGATCATCCATCTCAGTACCCGAGTGCACTGCCCAGACCGAGAAGGCTTGTCCGAAGTTGATGTCGAATACCACACCACCAAGATCAAAGAGGACCGCCTCGATCGGCGTATTCGCGATCAGCTCTTCACGCACAGGCGACTCCTCTTGCATGTAGACACTCGCTCACGGCTCGACGGAGACTTCGCACCGCTCGAGTCCACTCTTCATGGCTGCCAGGCTGAAGGCCAGTACATGCCTCGCTTCCCGGGCATCCAGGTCCGGTTGGTAGCCTCCCTGGATGGCGCGTGTGAACTCGTGTGCGCCGCGCACGAAGCTGTCTCCCCAATCGACCGCCATGTCGTGGTATCGACGCACCTCGCCGTCGCGACAGAGAATGATCGGCGCCTCTCCGAGCAGATCACCTGAGCATCGTGTCACCCAGAGTATGCCACGGGTTCCCGTGATCTCCACCCACTCGTCGGCGGAGTAGTAGCCTGTGCGGATCAGGAGATCCGGCGCATCGACAATCTCCCACGATCCGTATCTCTCTCCCTGTGTGTGCTTCCAGGTGATCATGGCCGGAGATCCCGAGTATCTCGATGTACCCGCCTCACGCGTGTCCACCATCGCATGCACTCTCTCGACGGGTCCGAGGAAGTAGACGATGGCCGACGTGAGATGGTATCCGTGGTCGATGATTGCCGGCGGTCCACCACCGGTTTCGGGATCGTATCGCCAAGCTCTGGCCTCTTCTGGTTGAACCCAGCCGCCAACGCCCCGTCCGTGTATCGTCTTCACGCGGATCGACAGCGTGTCACCGATCTCACCATTCAGGATCATCTGCTTGGCTCTCTGGTAGGGCTCGTACGTGCGGAAGTTCTCAAAGACCCGGAACAGGCAGCTTGAGGCGTCCGTTGCCTTGACCATCTCGTCGGCTTCCACCTGGGTTCTGGTCATGGGCTTCTGCAGGGACACGTGCTTCCCCGCTGCCAACGCAGCCAGCGTCGCCGGCAGGTGCAGATGGTGAGGGAGCAGGATCTCGACGGCATCCACATCTGGATCTTCAAGCAGTTCGTTGTAATCGGCGTACACCGTGTCGACTCCCCACTCATCGGCACGAGCCGCCAGCAACTCCGCGTTGGAATCAGAGAGCGCCACAAGCTGTCCCGTAGGATTGTCGACATACCCTCGAGCATGCAGCTCGGCAATCTGTCCCACGCCGACGAATCCGACCCTTATCTTATCCATTGCTTTCCATCCTCGAGAAAGTGGACACATTGCGAGGGCGGCTCTGGCGCGTCAGCTCAGATTCCGGTGTCAGTCTGCCATGCCGGCGCATCTGCTGGTAGTGCCGCCAGCAGTATCCCCTCGCGATGGTAACCTGACCGCAATCGGGTACCTGACACGCATGGGTCACACCGTGCCGCCACAGTCGGTGTTCACGCTCGGGTGTCAGGCGTCCGTGCTTCCGTGCCTGCTGATAGTGCCTCGAGCAGTAGCCTCTCGCACGGGATGGCACGTGGCAGTCAGGTGACACGCAGATCGGTAACTGAGGGCACCTCTCGCTCTCACTCACATCTCGCCATCCCATAGTCCGTCATTGGTTGCGCTCGAACAGTTGCAGTCGAACGTTGTTCGGTCCCCGGAAGAACCCCAGACGAATGCCGCCAACACCGGCATCCATCGGCTCCACCTCCATGTCCACTCCCTCGTTCTTCAGGTCCTGGGCACTGTTGTCAACGTCGTCCACACGGAACGAGATGTGATGGAAACCCACTTCGGCCTCCATCGTTTTTTTCGGCATCAGTTCCAGCGTGATATCCCCGGCCTTGAGGAACACGAAGTCCTCGTCACCATCGACGGGGAAGCGTTCCGCCAACTCGAGTCCGAGGACTTGGGTGTAGTATTTCACAGCCCCTTCAACGTCGTCCGTGACCAGCGCGATTTTGTGGATGCGTTGAACCACCGCACACCTCCGTAGGTTTGGGTCAACTCACTGGCGAGTGCTCTCACTGCGTCGAGCCTGGAGTAAGATATTGGATCTTACCGGTCTGGACCAATTATGTCTGCGAGTTTATGTCGATCTCCGCTCCCATCAGGGCGATGCTTCGATGTTGGCCGCCCAGCCGCGAAACAACGACCTGCTGGACCCTACAAGCTCTGCCAATTGACGTTTGGCCTGTTCCTGATTCGGTTCCAGCTCAAGAGCTGCGTGAAAGGACTGGGCAGCCTCTCGTATACGCCCACCATCCAGTGAATTCTCACCCATGATGACAGCAATTGTTGCCGAATCCGGGTGCCGTAACGCGGCGCCTTTGAGAATTTCGGCAGCGCGGCCCACCAGTCCGACTTCGTTGTAGGCCCGGGCGAGGAAGATGTCTGTTCGCACATCATCAGGCGTGAACCGCAACTCGTTCCCATCGATCGGTACAGTCACAGACTCCCCGGGTCGCCGCGCAAACTCGCGTTGAAGCATGATCGCCATCTGCCACCGAGCGTACGATCGCGAGTCCTTCAGTTTCCGAAGATCACTGATGGCCGTGATTGCCTCCTCGTAGTTGCCCAGACGCTCAGCCAGCACCGCTGTACTCCTGTGAGCGGCGGCGAATGCCGGGTTCGAGCGCACCGCATCGCGATACGCGGCCATGGCCTCTGGCAAATGACCGTCTCGCTCATGAATCCATCCTCGAGCCCAGGCACGCTGGAACTCACTGGCCCGGGGTGATACGGCCACGTGTGAGCATTTACCCAGCAGATGCGCAGTCGCGTCACTCTCCGGCCACAGGATCATCGACCGCTCCAGGTACGGTTCCGCCGCGGCGCGGTCCTGGGCGATGGAGAGATGGAACCGGCCGAGAATGCTCTGCCCTGAGGCCAGAAAATGCGAAACACTCTCATCGAATAGGCTCGACCTGCTGACTCCCTGAGGCAGGTTCGTCAGCAGGGGCAGGATTGATTGCCGAAGTTCCAGGAGTTCGCTCAGGATCTCCGCCTTCGTGGCAGGCGACGAAGCCTCTCTGCTGAACTCCACATGGCCGTGGTCGTCGGAGTTCACGGGCACATCCCTGCTGTAGTCGCGCAGAGCAGATGTATCGAGCAGGAAGTGGCTGAGGATCGCCTGGGGATGATCGAGGTGCACCTGTGCCAGGTGACCCTTCACCGAGTCTCGTGTATGCCGATCAAGCCAGAGCTCGTAGTCGATCCTCAACGGCCGTTTGGAGCCGACCATGACGAGATGTTGAGAATTGACGTCCCAGAGAGAGGCGTTGGGGACTACCTCCAGGAGAGATCTGACCAGCATCTTGAATTCGCGTTTGCTCACGCCATGCGTAGTCAGCCATACACACACGAAACCGTCATCAGCCAGGCGGCCGTCTACCAGTTCGTAGAAGTCGGTCGTGTACAGACTGGGGCTCATCCTCGGGTGCACCGCATTGATTGAGATCACATCGTAGATCTGATCGGTCGCCAGCAGGTGATTGCGTCCGTCCCCGAGGATCCACCTGAATCGCGGATCGCGAAGCACGTCACCATTCTGTTCGACGAAATAGGACGCTGTCTGCTGCTCCTCTCGCACCAACTCCACACAATCCACTCGCTCGACGTCGTGTTGAAGACTCGACCATGACGTGGACCCAAGACCGAAGCCGACGACGAGAACTTTCGCAGGTCGTCTCGATGAGCGCAGCAGAAGAGGCAGATGCCCCAGATACTGATGTACCTGGACATCGCTGTAGTTGCTGTAGGCAGTGCTCTTGCCGTCGAGATTCAGTTCACGAACTCCGTTTGCCCGCTCGAGGACAGCGACAGAAGCTGCCGTGCCCTCGCTGGCGTACAGGACAGTGAACTCGTTGCCCTCACGATGGAAATAGGATGTCCATTCTACCATCGGTGTAGCAGAAGCGAACCACGCCATCGCAACCCACACAGCGACGAGCCCTCCTCCACCGATCAGATGTCTCAGCGTCGGTCTACCCTCCGACAACACCCACAGTCCGCCGCCTATGAGAAGATTCAACCCGGCCAGCCCGACCACCGTAAGCTGCACGCCGACCTGGGGGATGAGAAGGAATCCTGCGAGGACCGACCCCAGGATGGCGCCTATCGTGTTGATCGAATAGACATTCCCGATTGAGCGTCCCGTGTGGTTCAGCGACGTCACGAGCTTGCTGACGAGAGGGAAGGTGGCCCCCATCAGGATCGTGGGCACCAGCACGACCAGTGCCGTGTCCAGGAACTTGACGCTCACAAGCCCCAGCCATGTGGCGCGAATTGTGTCCCAACCGAAGAGAGCCTCATTGACATGGCGAAGCAACGAAAACACAACGATCGAACCCATCGCTGAGAGACCGATGCCGATTTCGAGCTTTGCCAGGCAGCGAGTCAGACCGGTGTCACGGTCCCACCAGCGCGTAAACATGAAGCTCCCCAGGGCCAGCCCGAGAAGGAAGACCGCCAGCATGGCGCTGAAGGCGTAGGTCTCAACGCCAATGAAGAACAGAAGGCACCGAGTCCAGGCGACCTCGTACCCGAGGGCTGCCATCCCGGAAAGACCGAAAGCGATGAGAATCAGCTCGACGTGGTGGGGATTCCGCTCACCGGAAATCGCGCCATCTACCGTGTGTTCGATCTCCGTCGGAGTCTGACTCTGGCCTGTACTCCAATCCTGAGCCGCAGAACACCATAGGAACAGCACGCCAATCGCGAGGTAGAGTGCTGCTGCAATCTTCAGAGTACCGCCTACGCCCACGGCGTGAAGCAGAATGAACCCCGCGACGAGGGCACCCAGCACCGCTCCGGCTGTGTTCAAGCCATACAATAGCCCCACTCGCCGACCCAGCGTGCTACGATTCTCAATGAGGTGGGTACACAGTACGGGTAGGGTTCCTCCCATGAGTGTGGTGGGGATCAACAGAACGCAAAGGCTGAGACCGAAGGTGATCACTGACGTCAGCCCGCCTTCACCAGACTCGATCTGCCACCGATAGGCACTGGCGTATAGTGGTGTGATCGTCCGGAAAAGCGTCGGTAGCAGCAGCGCTGACAGACCGACGCCGAGCTCAAGAAAGGCGTAGAGGCGGATGCGATTCGTCGTGCGATCAGCAACCCGCCCCAGCAGGTAGCTACCCAGAGCCAGTCCCGCCATAAAGGCGGCAAGCACCGTGCTCACGGCCGGCACGGTGCTGCCGAAGATCAGCTTGAGATTGCGTAACCAGACGACCTGCAGCATGAGGCCCGCTGCTCCGGAGACGAAGAACGCCGCATACAGAAGCAGGTTCGTCCGAGATGTTGACGTGAACACCTCTATGCCCCTATACGTCGATCTTCGATCTCTGTTCAGGCACGCCCTCGACTCCGGACTCCACACGAAATAGCGCCCCTGCCGAGACACCGTTCGCTTCTCGATCGTCGCCGCCGGCGGAAGTGACGAAGAGCTGTCGCAGTCCAGTACCTGCGAAGACGAGACTCGTAACCTGACGCGCCGGAAGCTCAATCCGCCTGTCTTCGACCCCTTCGGGTGTGTAACGGATGATGCATCCGCCGTCCCAGCGACAGGACCAGACATACCCGTCCCTGTCGACTGTCAGTCCGTCCGGAATCCCATCGGCTGGCTCGGTCGAGGAAACGAAAACGCGCTGATTGCTGATCTCGCCCGACGAGCGCCCGTAGTCGAACTGGTAGATCTCACCCTTGGCAGAATCGGTGTAATAGAGACCAAGGCCATCGATCGTAAAGCCCAGACCATTGGAAATGCCGATCCCCTCCAGGACGATGGTGAGCTCTCCCCCACATGACAGGTGGTAGAGCCTGCCAGGTCGGCTGTCAGTTGGCATGGTCCCACAGAAGATGCTGCCATCCGGCGCGGCGATGACATCGTTGAAGCGCGTTTCCCGCTCGTCCGGTATCTCTTTGATGATCTGGGTCAGCTTGCCTTCGTGCCACGTCGCCACGGCTCCCCGGGCCATGAAGAGCAAGAGATCACCATTCTCCTGTAGCGTCATTCCCCCAATGGGATCTCCTTCGTAGCAGGTTTCGCTCTCACCCTTTGCAGGATCGTAGCGAAACAGCTTTCCCGCGAGAATGTCCAGCCAGTACAGGCATCGTTCATCGGGATGCCACAGAGGACTCTCGCCAAGTAGACAGGAACTGTCCACGAGAACGTTAACGCTATCCATCACTTTCCTCTCTGGTTGACCGGGTTCTCGAGTGCACCGTGCACGTTATGCGTCCTCGTCGGAGAAGACCACTTCACTCCAACGCTCAGGGATGTGGATATTGCCACTCCCAACCACACCCCACGTCGAAGCTTCATTTTCACTCAGCGGGCCAGCGTCTCTCGCCTGACGCATCCGATATCCCATCATCCGGAGCATATCTCCAGCCTGTGGCGGGAAGGTCCTGCTGCCAGCCACCTGCTGCAGACTGGACCAGGGAAGAGCCATCTCCACCGTCCAGCCTCGATCGGCGGTGGCTGACTGATTTAGGATTCCGTCGATCGAAACCGCCGTCAGCAGACCCTTTAGGTGGTAATTCAAGTCACCCACACATCCGAGTTGAGCCCCCTCGCGCGCGGTGTAGTACAGATAGTCGTCGAGTTTCAGGAGTTGCTCGATCTCGGCAAATCTTTGATCTCTGACGAGGTTCTCCAACCAGGTCCAGCGCAGTTCGTAGAAGTTGTTGATCGGATTGAGCCCGAGTTCGTAATAGTAACCGTCGCCCTCGACGAAGATCTCCACATCGTCGTCGTCCATATAGATGTGGTCGTGGTAACTCCCCATCGTGCCACGCACATCCGGGTCCTCCACTCGATAGCCAACATAGAGGAACTGCTCATCCCATAGCAGCGCGACTCTCGTCTCTACACTCGCCTCATCACCGGTGACGATACGCACGAAAGACTCTGACCACGTTACCCGCTGCCAGACGGCTTCATCCAGCTTGCCATCGACCCAGATCGGCTCTGGCGACCTGCGGCATTCGTATCGAGAAACGGGCGGCAAGCCATCCAGATTCTCTCGTGCGAGTGGAACAGCGACATGCCTGCCCGGCAGGATGCCTCGCATGGGGAAATTTACGATTCGCCTCGGCTGCTCCGAATTGTTTTCTAGTCCCACGGTTACGCTAGCTCCTTGCCGTCTGTCGTCGGAATGCAGCGCCGTGACGCAGACAAGTGTGAGAGTGACACATGACCGCCACATCTACCGGAGACGCTCTGGCACTCGTGCCGGAAGTTGAGCGAAGAATCCTTCGATGTCTGGCGTCGTCGTCAGCGGTAGGCAGACCTCACGCCGCTCGATTGCGGACAGATAGGCTGCAGTAATCACTTCGACGGCCGCCCGTCCCGATGCCCCATCCGTCCGCGGCCGGCTTCCTTCACGCAGGCACTGCACGAAGTGGTCTAGCTCAATCTTGTACTGGCCAAATCGTCGTGCCTCCTCAAGCCAGTTCGAGCAGAAGGCTGGCTGATGATCTTCCGAGCGATTGCCAAATCTGTGTATCGCGACCTCGTAGGGTGTCGTGTACTGCCAGACCGTGGACCTGTGGCGTAGCTCAACCGTTCCGCAGTCGCCGAAGATTAGATAGTGCTCTTCGTTCGGCTTGTGATAGTTCTTCGTGCTCTGGTGGGTGCTGCGAACGCCGTTCTGGTGCGTGCAGATCACGTTGTACTCATTCTCGACTTCCCATCCCGGCTCGGTGCGATCAAAGACAGCCATCACCGACGACACCGGACCCGCCCACCAGTTCGCCAAATCGACGCTGTGTGCACCGTGGTCCTGCCATTGGCCACCCCAGGTATCTAGACTCCCTCGCCAACCAGCTGAGATCGCCTCTTGAGCCCCGCCCCAGTCCCAGTTGTGTCTCACACCCATGATCTGACCGATCGATCCTGACTCCAGCAGATCTGCGACGGCCAGCATGGAGCGGTTGTAGCGCTTCATAAGGCCAAGCATCAACGTCGTGCCAGCCTGCTCATGGGCAGAGATGATCTCGTCGCACTCGGTAACGGTGCGCGCCATCGGCTTCTCGAGCATGACATGGATACCCCTTTCGGCACACATGACTGCAAGATTCCGGTGCAGTTGTACCGGCGCCGCAATGAGAGCTGCATCTATCGCCTCGTTGTCGAGGCATTCTTCCAGACTCTCGTAGCCAGCGGCAATGCCATAGCCTGACCTGGCTGCAGCGAGATTCTCAGGAAGAGGATCAACTGCCGCCACGACATCGAGTCCCTCGACGAAGGACAGCACGGGACCAAAGCTGATGTGGAGACAGTTTCCGCATCCCACGAAAGCGAGTCGTACGGGATCGACCATCAGTCATCACTCTCGTCGACCAGGGCGACGGCCCTCACCGGTGATCCGTCCCCTTCTTGTATCCTCAGGGGTAGACAGAGAAGGGTCACCCGCTCCGGGAGTTGATCGAGATTCGTCAGCAGCTCGACGATCGTCGGAGGCATCTCGGCGTCGAAGACTGTGGCATGCTCTTCGAGCAGGGCATTCACACTTGGCATGTCCACGCCGATGAGACCAATCTTCCGATCACGTAGCCACGCCAGCGTTTCCAGATGCAGCTTGGGAGCCAGCTGCTGGTTGAAGTACGTCTCGTTGTCCTTCTCCCAGAAACGATCCCAACCAGTGTGTACGAGAAGTCGCGAACCCTCCACCAGATCCTCAGCGAGGTGCTCGATGTCCGACACCATGATCCAGGGATCATCGAGCCCCTTGTGGGGGAGGTGCGCGACGACCGCCTCACCGACGTAGCGCTCCAGGGGGACCTCGTCGAGAGATGGTTTGCCTGCTCGCAGGTGTTTTGGCGCGTCGCAGTGCGTTCCAGCATGCCCAGACATGAACAGCACCTTCATGTTCATCATCTCTACGTGGCCATAGTCTCGACCGATGGTGAAATAGTCACTGATTACTGTCTTGGGCTCTGGCGACCAGATCGGTGCACCGGTGAAGAGGGGTAGAGTCAGGTCGATCATTCTCTGTTTCATGTCATACTCCACCATTGTTGTCGATGATCAGTGTTCCATTGGGTAGTAGTCGCCCAATCTGTCGATGGAACCGGTAGGTGACCGATGTGGACTCCACGGGTTCGCCCTGGTAGTCGAACCGCAATGCAACTCCAGGAATCGTCACGTCGATGCCCTCTACATCCGGGTGAATTGCCGGGAATACGAGATAGCCGGATGTCTCCTGACCGGAGAAGACGGGCTCGGATTTGAAGAGCGTTCGACGGAGTAGCTCCAAGCTCTGCCTGTATCGGGCGTATTCATTCCCTCGGTAACCAATGGCGTACGCCCGATGGTATGTCTCTAGCTGAGGCAACGTCAGGCTCCAGTAACTCCTCCCGTTCTGGGCCACGATCATGGCCCGACTGGGATCGATCGCGACTTTTGGGAAGGCATAGTTCTTCACCGATAGCTCGAACACAGAGAATCGATCGCGGCCCGAATCAACCACCGCGAATTCAGTGTTGCCATAGGTGAAGGGATTCGTCGACTTGTTGCCCTGCTGTGAGCGTTCGCTGAACTGTCTGTCCAGTTCCGCTCTCGTGATCGGTCGGAGCCGAACTTCGAGTCGTCCTCGAGCAAAGGTCACGCTGCCGTCATCAGCGACAGACATCTCGTCCCCCTGAGTTTCAGGGGGCGTGAAGGGCCCGGCGTATTCGTGGTAGCTGCATCCAGATAGCAACAGCATACCAGCCACCACTGCTCCCGCGACACAGAGTCCGGCTTTCACCACGTCATCCTCCTCAGTTAATCAAGCGGGGTCGCTCGCGCCGTGTGCAGCCTTATTCCGCCATGAGTAGGTCGGTGTGAAGCCCAGGACCCGCTGTGCCTTGGCCATGGTCACGAATGGCGACGACTCGACAAGCTGCGAATAGCGCAACTCAGCATCAGGATAGAATTCCCGAATGACCTGCGGCGTCGGCGTGCCATGCCCAGAGTCGAGCGCACTGACAAGGAAGGTCTCGCTCCGGATCTCCTCCTGAACGAGAACCCGTTCGATCATCGCGATGAAATCTCTCATGTCGAAGTATTGGTAGATGCCCATCTCCCCAATGCGGCCGTCGTAGGGCAATGCCCCTCGGTCATTCTCCATGTGCGTTGCCGCCGTCAGACGGAATCTGATCGTACGGATCCCAGTTCGGTCAGAGAAGCTGGCACACACCTGCTCCGATACCCGCTTCGACAATCCGTACGGTCTGTTCGCCAACAGCGGATGCTCTTCGTCGATCGGCAAATAGACCGGATCGACATTCTGCCCAAATCCACAGGCCATAATGCTCGAGGCGTAGATAAAGCATCCGACGTCTGCGTCGACGGCGAGGTCGAGGGAGTTGAAGGTCCCCTGCACGTTGACCGAGAAGACTTCGTGAAGAGGAGGGACATCGAACGCGATTGCGGCAAGATGGACGACCGCGTCGACACCCTCCATCGCACGGCGAAGCAGGTCGCGATCGCGTATGTCACCTTGGAAGAACTCGAAGCCCTCAGGCATCTGCTCCGGGGTCTGTTTGTCGAATCCTCTGACAAAGTGGCCTTCGCACAAGCTTCTGACGACGTACGCGCCGATGTTGCCGCTGCTGCCGGTTACCAGAATGTTCACGGTTCGTGACTTTCTTTTCTAGTTGTGGTCGTTGCTACAGAAATAGAAGAGGTAGATCGGATCCTGAGTGTGGTTGATCAGTGTGTGACCCGGTTCACATGGACACACTGACACTGCGACTCCCTCTTCCTGCACACATACTTCCTGTCCCACGACGTGTATCCCTGCGCCCCTCCACATGGTCCATACTTCGTCCATGCCGGGTCCGTGGCCATGGCTGTCGCCAACCTGCAGGGGATCGAGCCTCACAACCAGGATATCTCGCATGGCAGTGAGACCATCCGCGGTCCCGAAAACTGGGTATGCCAGATAGCTCCAGTGTGAGACCAGAGGCTTGATGTCACTGAAATTGCGGACCAGTGGCTCTTTGGCATGCGCTCCGCCTGGCGCCACGGTCTCACGAACCATGTAGATTTCCAGATTCTGCTCGCCCGCACCCAGCACATGATCAACACCGGGTGGCAGGAGAACCGCGTCACCTGCCTGCAGTTCCCAGGTGACCCCTCCGGCGTGCAGTTGGCCGTCACCAGCAGCCACGAAGATGACCTCCTGCTCGGTCTCCCAGGTGTGTGGCTCGGTCTGCGACCCAGCGTCGATGATACCACGGGTGAATGAGTCGACGAACCGCAGAACCCGTCCTCTATTGTCAGTGATAGTTGAGGATGAGCGTGCGGCATCCATGATGACTGCGTCTTCCGGGCTCTCTGTCACGATTCGGCTGAAGAGCGATCTCTGCACGATGCTCCCCCTCGACAGGGACATCGGCCCGTCACTCCAGTGTCTTCTTTCCATCACTATGCCTTTCTGCTGTGGCTTGTGTCCATACCGGTACGGTCCAAAGGACCCACACATTGATCTGATCTTGCGGTCTAGTACGCAACAGCTATGGTGCCCAGGGACCTTGGGCGCCGAGTATCGCTGTCTACGACAACCCGGTACACGTAGATCCCTGGTGTGACTAACTGGCCCGAGTCGCGTCGGCCATCCCAGGTCAGGCGAATCTTTCCTGCACCTCTCACGTGAGGCCCAACGGTGGCGACGTGAGCTCCTGACAGATCCCATATTTCTACCGCGACATCAATCTGCTCATCAACCAGATAGAGTTGCAGAGGGAAGACGCCGACATCGTTTTGCCCATCTCCGTTCGGCGTAAATACGCGCGACACATCGCCAAGCTCCATTACAACTGGCACATCATCGGCCACAACCCCCACACCATTTGATGGTAGGAAACCCGTGGCATCACCCGGGACGACTGGCTGCTTGGTTGGATCTTCGCTCGAGTCATCCCAGACCCAGCTCCGAAACTCGGTGTGGATACTGTATACGGCGGCGTTGAACCGAAGATCAATCGTCTGACCCAGGCCGAAGTCTTCTGGGTGGAACCCTCGCGTCTTGATGCTCAGGATGACTTTGCCACCGACTGTGTAGATGGCCGTTGCGAACACTCGATCCTGGTCGATGTCGAGCGAATCGAGCCACAGTTGCTCCGCCTCCAGGCTGTCTATGTAGGAGCGAGCCAGGTCGCCGCCAGCATCCAGATGGTCTGGCGCCTTGGGCCTGATACGTCCCCAGGCCAGGTTATCAACCAGGAATGAATCGACCCGAACATCAGACGAGGGAACGGCGATGTCGATGCGATTGAAGCCCTGATCGTCCTCACCAAGGAAGATCGGCTTGATGACATACACGAAGTCTGCAGAAGCACCAAGATGAGCTTGGTCTGGGTAAATCTCGGCAACGACAGCGCCCCCAACGTGGGGCTCAGCAAAGTCAACCTCGATGTAATCGAGAGCTGCGGCTGCGTTCTCATCGTTGGCGAAATCCAGGCGAAACTGGATGAACCGCGACAGCGCTGAAACAGGTAGAGCCACACCGCCGCCCCCCGTTGCCTGTACAAGGCCCGAATGATAATCCAGCGGAGCTGACCAGGGAGTCCAGCCATCCGTCAGCCCGGCGTCATCTGTTATGAGTCGGCTATCTGGAAGCAACTGAACAGGCACCCGCTCGGTAGCGCTCAGAGACAGATAGCTGACAGCGTCTAGGACCGATCCTCCAGCATCCAGTACCGAAACGACTCCCTCTGAGAGTTGCCGCTGATAGACATTCGGGTCGGGTGTCGTGCCGGCCCGTACGCGGATGGTGACAGCAGCATCCCCGTCAAGTCGACCTTTCCAACGAACCCGGCCCCAGTTGAAGTGCTGTCCTCCTCTCTCAGGATCGAAAGATCTCTTCTGGGCCTGACGGTCCGAGAGAATGGACTCGAAGGTTACCATGCGTCCGTTTTCGTCGAAGTATCGACGAATTCGCCCAGTGCTAACGTCGATGATCTCCGTCACATAGGAAGCATCCATGGCGTAGCCACGGCCAAAAAGCTCAACTTCGGCTACCTCCCAAGGTGCCGTGGCGTAGTGTGAGCCCCCCACCTTCGGGAGCGTCGTCTCTATGCTGATCACCCGTGCTCTTTCAGGCTCTCCAAGCTCGCCACCATCCAGACGGAAGTCCTTTATGACCGGAAGCTTCCGGTCGACCTGTTCTGGGAACAGAAAGCGAGTCGGATTCAGGCTCGCTTCTGTAACCAAACCACGATTGATGACGAAGATGTCACCAGAACGGTCACCAGCCACGAGTGTGCGAAAGTGAGTGAGGACCCTGTCTGGGAACTGTGGACGCGGGTACAGCCGCAGACGATCGATGAGGAAAAGTCCCCCGAACTCGATGTTGATGAATCGCCCTAGCAGATCGCCGCCACCAGGCTCGAAGCGGGCTGTTGAGAGGTCATTGTCAAAGGCCATGCCGATGTGCCGATCACCTGCACGCAGAGGCGGCGACTTGTAGGTGCCGGTGTAGGGGCCAGTGTCAATGGGTGGCCGGACGAATTGGCCAGCGAGAAACCTGTCTTCTACGAGTGTGGCGAGGTTGCGGGTACTATCCAGACGGATCGGTCGTAACCAATCCTTGGGCTCGAATCGAGACGAACGCAGATGGCCATACAGACTGTCCCCGCCAGCGATCAGAGCGGCGTAGCTCCCTCGTTCGGGATCGAAGCTGAAGGAGAGATGCTCACGCAGTCCAGCGTCCGCGACGAGGGTGGCATCGTACGAGTAAACTAGCCGATTCCAGGAACCATTCACAGGCATTTCAGGGGCTGGACCATCCTCGTCCACCAGACCATCACTGTCGTCGTCCCGGCCATTGATTGGATCTTCGTTCACCAACCCATCCCGGTCGTCGTCTCCCCACTCACCTGGTCGGTCACGAGTCGACCATGGGGGCTCCGTCCGCAGGCTGGCGTCGACAATCCGTCCCCCTGTCATCAGACCATCTTCGTTTATCCAACCATCACCATCATTGTCTCTCTGAGGATCCGGGCCGTCTTCATCCACCAGACCGTCGAGATCGTTGTCGAGGCCATCTGACGGATCCTCATTGACGAATCCATCGCCATCGTTGTCGATCAATTCGGGGCCATCCTCGTCGATTTGTCCGTCTCCGTCATCATCGACGACTATTTCGACGGAAAACGCCCCACCCCACAGATACTCCGGTCTGAAGTTTGACGAACTTGCGTCCAGTTGGGTGCTGACAGGCCGCAGATTCCATGGATGGGTGGAATCTCCAACTCGCCATGTGCCGCCCCATACGAGAATCGGCACAGCGAGATGGATGGCGACGATGAGTCTTAGGTACGGTGCTCTCATGGCCGCGTCAGGTTCCCAGCCCAGCGAACATTGTGAAGAACATGAAGGTCGACGTCTCTGTCTCCTTCAGGAAGTCGATCCGGAAGCGGGAGAGACGAAGCCCAAATGTCGTACGCACATCGTAGCCCTGATATGGTGAAGAGACAGATACCTGCACCGCGGAGACCAACTCACGCCGCCCAGATCCTTCAAGAGTCTTTCTCGCTGTCTTGAGGAACTGTTTGATGGTGTAGTATTCGACACCCGCCTGCATTGTCGTCTGTCGGAGGAGCTTGAAGCGCGCCGTGAACGAGGCCAGTTGACGCCACGCTGTCGACGCTGGGTCGTTCTGATCGGCTCGCAGAAGGGGGCGTGCGCGTTCAAATTCACTCTTGTAACGAGGCACCAGAGTGACGCCACCCAGATCCTGCAGATACTCCACCTTGTTGATGAGCCCCACAAAACTCGATGTCTTGCGGATGTCATCACGATCTCTCAGCGAGGGGAGCCCCTCTTTGAAGCCAACCTGCCGGAACACCTCATACTTTGCTTTCGAGATGAACCGCAGTCTGTCTTGCTGACCACTGTCGAACCCGAGATAGAGTGTATTGATCCAAGCGTTCCTGGCGGGAAGAGGGTCTTCTCTTGCCACGATCTCACCAGCGATCCCATCTGTAATGTTCCATAACAGTACGTCGTCCCGAATATCATCCCGTGCTCGGCGGAAGTTCTCGTAGACACGGACACGTCCCCATCTGGCGATGTCTCTGTCGTAGGTCACCAGCGCGTAGTTCGTCCGATTCTCCCGTGCATCTGATAGCTGGCGCTCGTCAGTGCGACCGATCGTGACTCGCATGGAGGGGGTCACATGGGCACCCAAATAGGCGTTGTACCCCGATCGGTCGCGCCGGTAAGGGTAGTCCGGCTCATTGTCGTTCTCGAAGCGGTCAATGACGCCATTGTTATTCATGTCCACGCCGAATAGGAACTCGGGGCGATCGGCGTGATAGCGCAGGAATGGCTCCTCCCAATCTGGCAGGAGATTCGGTCGGATGTTCTCGTTGTTGTTCTGGTTGAAGTCAGCGATGAAATCGTTGTTCTCGTCCCACCCAGGAAAGACGAACGGATCAGCCACAAGTCCGACACCGCGTCGTTGCCAGTCAGGAAATCGATCCTGGTCGTCGTTGTCGTCTACTAACTCGTAGACCGAGGTAGTCGCTGCATCGTAGTCGACGGGACCGTCATCACCTCGTTCCTGAGCGATGTAGGCTGAAGTACTGTAGTTGGGATCCATCCTGTACAACTCGGCCAGACCGAAGTAGGGGAATGCCTGTTTCTTCAGTGTCATGTTCCAGGCATTTGCAGCCTCAACACTGTGAGTGTGCTTGTGGCCTCTTTGCTCGGCTGCTTTGGGATAGCGCTTGTGTTGCCTGTTTCGGGCAAACTCTCCCTGAAGATCGAAGCCCAGCACCTTTTGGAGGTCGAACGTCACGCCAAAGATCTCATTGGCCGTTGGCAAGCCATACTCAACCGAAACGAAGCCCTGGTTCGATCCATCTTGCACGTTCCCGGGCGACCGAATCGTCCGCTCTGGGATCCCCTCAGACAACATCACCGGTTGACCGTCTATGTTGGTCTGCCGATTTGACGTCACATCAATCCGATAGTCGTTCGACAGAAGGAGCCGGAATGTGACACGAGTAATATCTGACGGCGATGGTCCAAGGCTGCCTTGGTAGTCAGGGCTGTCCAGGTCATACACGAGCGTGATGGCCTCCGCTCCGTCGGCAGCCCGAAACCCGTCACGCTGGAAACCTCCCTCGATCAGCGGCTGGTAGTCGAGGATCTCACTTTTCGTACCGTCGTCATTGGTGAGCGCCCGGCGGTTGCTGACCCGACCTCCGTCTTCTGTGCGAATGATCATCTCCTCCAGGAAGAACGCGGCCCCATCGACGTTGTCCGCCGGAGAGTCATCGCTCAGTCTGAGGGTGATCCTCGTCACCGTGTTGTTCTGCGCCTCGGTCAGTGTGCCAGCGAAGGGATTGCCGTTCAGAGCCTGGCCACGGGTGCCAGCATTGAATGCATTGACGTACGTGCCGCCCAAGCGAAGAAAATCACCTACTTGAGCTGTCACTCTTCCCCCAAGGAGATTCGTGACGTTGGAGCGGTCGTTCGCTTCCTCAAGCCCTGACGTGAAGCCGCTGACACGTGAGGTGATGATCGTTGCCTCGTATTTGTCCGAAGCAAAGTCAAACTGAATTCCGTCGAAGAGCGGCTTGCTGAAGGTCAGGGGCGTGAGAGTCGTCCGGATCTCGCGGCCAACCGTGGCACTCCAGTGATACTGTCCTTTGGCGTCGCTGGCGACGACGAGATTGCTGAAGAAGCTGCCGAAGCGGTCCGTCTTCAGCAACCGGTTTCCTCGGGCGAGCGGTTCGGCAACAGTCCAATCAAACAGCAACCATCCTCGGGTGATGAAGTCGCCATAGAGGTCGTAGAAGTAGTCGCCTTCCAGCGAGGTCTGCACGTACCGCTGATAGCGATCTCGTGCGTAGTTGGTGTACTCCCACTGCTGCCACTGGTATTCCCGGAAAAGCTCCTGTGGCACGTACCACTTCTTGACGGCCGGGTCGAGAGCATCGAACAGCACACCGGGGCCCTGCGGCTCAAAGTGCACCTCACCCCCACGCCGTGTGCCAAGCCTCGTACCGTAGTCCTGCGCGAGGATACGTTGACATCCAAGCAGGAGGATCGTGACAATCACGATGCGGGCGACTCGTAGCCTTCTGGGGTGTGCTGTCATCATCGTGTTCCTCAGTAGACGACGTGGACGAGCCGCGTCGATCCAATGGTTGCCGCGTCCGTCTCCACCTGCACGCGACATACGTAGATACCCGGAGCGACGAGGTGTCCCGCGAATCCACGTCCATCCCAGGCCAGGGTTACTTCGCCACTGCTCACTTCGCTCGTCTCTCTCGCCACATGCCGGCCAGCAACATCGAAGATGTCGACTCGCACGGGTCGCGGTCTCAAGAGATGAAGTAGAACGAACTGGATCTGAGCCTGATCGTTGACGCCATCACCGTTGGGTGTGATGGCCTTGCTGACCCTGAGACGGCTGATGAGTTGGGAGCCGATCTCTATCACCGGAGAAGCCGATTGACTGTCAACCAGTTCGGTCGCGTCTTTGCCCCGAACATCCGCCCGTTGGGTATCACCGGCAGCGCCGTCGGCACTCCGATGGCGGACGAAGGACCTGAAGAGGGTGCCGGCGCGTGGCGTACTGCCAGTCAACTGGATTTCCACCAGCGCATGGTCCAGTCCCGTCAAGCCAGCATTCAGAGACTCGGGGAATGTCAACAGGAGCGAGTCACCCGAACTCACGATGGCCACTTGAGTCGTCATCTCGCCGGCCAACCCGCGCAGCAGGTTGGTGTCGGGCACACGTTCGAGAGCGAGATTAAACTGGGTTTCTGTCGGGGTGAGTCCGTTCACGGCATCATTGGCCACATTCATCCTTACGGTACCCAGCCGAACTCCAGAGATGTCCACGGGGAACGGGGCGAGCAGGACGACCTCGTTGAAGCCGTCCTCAACACCCCCGACGTTCGGGTCCGGGCCAGCGGCACGCACGAAATACGAGTACGGTTGGTTGGCCTCTGGTTCGATCCCCACAGGGGGGGCGTAGTCACTGCTCTCGGGGTGCAGATCGGCCAAGGGTCGTGACTGGCCTTGCGCGGTCAGGATCGCCAACTCAGCGACAACCTGCTGGCTAATCGGCGGGGCGAGATCTACCGCGATAGACGTGAGGCGAATCGTGACGTCAGGATCACCTGACACCACGCCGGCCCGAATCTGCAGGAACTTGCGTGGGCTGGGTGAGACGATCGTGGCTTCTGATCTGCCATTGGTCGGACGATACGGAGGGCTCCATGGACTCCATCCAGAGAAGACAGGTGTGATTGTTACGTCGGGAAACTTCCGAATGGTTGCGGGTTTCTTCCCATCCTCATCAACCAGACCATCCCCGTCATTGTCTCGCCCATCGATCGGGTCCTCATCTACCAGGCCATCAGCGTCGTCATCGCGGCCCCTCGAGTGCCTGAGAAGGGTGACGACGCCGAGATCGTTCGGTCCGCCGCGGTCACCGGAAACGCCATCCTCATCGACGAGACCATCGCCATCGTTGTTCACTCCATCGACCGGATCCTCATCGATCGCACCATCTCCATCATCGTCCCTAAGCGTCATGTGGGGCTGTAAGGAGACAGTGTACGACTCCGGCATCGCTTCCCACGCCGTATACGCCGCAAGATCTGCCACGCGCTTCAGGTAGGTCTCGAAAGGCACCTGGGTCCGCTTCTCGGCATTGGTACCCACGCCCGTCACCTCGTAGTAGGTGAACACAGAATCGATCGTGTCGCTCGTGCGAGTCTGCAGACGTAGGTCGACCTCAGGATGCGCGGCCAGCGGCTCGAAAGAGTCACTCGTGCTACCCGATATCGGGTCGACTCGCGTTACGACCGCTTCAGCATCCCAGTAGATGCGCGCCAACGTGCGAGTCTGGTCGACCTCCGCGGCGTCTTCGACTCTGGCGCCTGCAAGGAGGATGAATGGTGGGGAAATGAGAGCAATCTCGGCAGGATACCCCACTCCGTAGAGTTGCACCTCAGCCAGATCACCGGTCACGCCGGTGATCTCTGCCTCGCGCCCTTGAGGGATCACATTCCGTAGCTGCAGAAAGCGTAACTTGCGCAGGGGGAAAAACTCTGCCATAAATCGGGCACGAGCGTTGCTGTTGTCGCGATGGATATCGCTGGTGAGATCCAGCCACGACAGCCCGGGCTCGAGTTGGGCGAAGTCGGTCTCATCACGTAATGACATCGGCTCAACCGCCCGACCGTCAGAGCCCAGCACATGGTAGCCAGAGATGTTCCTTCCCTCCGTCGTTGTGCCCGAACCGAGGAAGACGGCATCTGCCCAGTATGTGACCCCGAGGTCGATCCACACTGTTCGGCCGATCGTCCCCGTGTTCCCACCGATGTTGCTTGAATACTGCGGTTGCCAGGGCTGACTCGACCATCTGGTCGAGTAGAGCCCATCGGTCATCGCGTCTGGCGTGCCTCTGCCGCCATCTTCGAAGCTGGCACCTGCACGCCTTGCTGGCTGGTAGGCCAGATTCTGTCCTCTTCCCCAGACTTCGATCTCGCCAATTCTTGGCAGTTCGCTCTGGTAGTATCGGATACTCCCTCTCTGGTTGGGCTCCAGAACGTCGAAGAACGTTGCCGAGTCGACGCGGGTCTCACTACCTCCAGCTGTGCGCCGTTGATAGACCCGAAGTCCGCGTCTCTCCTCGGGCAGGGCATCATAGATGGCGCGCCCGACCTCCCCATCACCCAGAAATTCCGCGGCATCGAAATCACTCTTGAATGCGGTCAATCGGACGTATTGAACGAAGCTCCCGCTGATATCGGGAGATCCATCGCCGTCAAAGTCGGCTCGGCCGAGGGGATTCAGGCCCAGCGTCACCCGTCTCGTCGATCGGTCTGGAACGTCGATCCGACCAATAACTTCGTACAGAAGCTGACTGCCATCAAAGCCAGATTCCCCCATGGACGCCTCGATGACGAATAGCTTCAGCGGATCACCGCCGTCACCCCCCCCGTCGAGTGGCGGAAACGACACGACGATGCTGTCCGCCCAGATAGCTCTGCCCAGGTCGATCTCGAGCTGCCACGTGTGTATCCTCGACGCTGAAAAATCCTCTGCCGCTGGCTCCCAGAAGGTCGTCGGATCCCCGTCGCCAACTCGAGCGGCAAGGGCAGGATTCGACAGGGCTGAAATCGTGCCATGGACGCGCTGCCCACCAAATCTCACGTGGTCATCGTAGCTGAACTCTGCACGGTCAAGCACGTGATTCTTCTGTCGAGAGACATAGCGCGGTATCACCCCCGCGACGGTGAACTCGAAAAGACCGGAAGAATCGGCAACCGAGGATAACGCTGGCGCGACCGCGTTGTGAAGGCGCCAGTTTCGCCAATGCTCAGGGCGGTTGGCACGGATCTGGAATTCGCCGATAAAATCAAGTGCCGGTTCCTGCGCCGCTGTCACAGAGACGCCAGGGGTACTCAATATCAGAGTGACGATGGCGGCAATTCTGTGGACAGCTCGATGCATCGCACGCCTCAGTACACTACTGAGAGAAGCCGCGTCACCGCATGTCTCCCAGTGTCGGTCTCGACGCTGATGCGAGCCAAGTAGATGCCTGGCGAGACGAGCATTGATGACATGTCCCTGCCGTCCCAGACCTGTTCGTGCTCACCCATGGCTCTCTCGCTCTCGAACCGCCTGATGAGTCGTCCTGATAGATCGAAGATCTCGATCATGACCGAGACTTGGCCGGTGATACGCAGAACATCGAAACGAATCCGTGAATCGTCGTTGATGCCGTCTCCATTGGGCGAGAATGGATTGGGCTTGATCTGTACACCAGACAGGACCGAACCAATCGGTTGATCTATCCTGGCAAGAGCCTGCAGCGAGTTGCGATCCGACAGCCCGGGAGCAAAGTCGACCACATCACCACTCTCAACCCTCTGAGGCAGAACACGAGTAGAGTCGACCCGTTCACCGCGTTCATTCACGCCGCCAACGATCAGCATTCCCTGCCTCGAGAACGTCGTGCTCTCCCGGGCATCGAGAGTGTCAAGGAACAGCTGTCCAGGAAAGTCGTTCCTCAGTCCGAGCGGTCTGACCCGAAAACGGACAAGGACGACGAGTGAGTCATCCCTACTCAGCTGCTCGTCGACCTTTGGGAAGCCTACCACGAATGAGCTGTCAGTCAGACTCCATTGGCTGAACTCGACTTCTTCAAGCTGCGTGAGTTGTTGTACAGAGCCATGGCCATATCCAAACTCGACGGCATCGACACGAGACACTCGAGTTGGCGTCTCGACGCGTAGCCGGTTGAACCCCACATCACCGGGCCCGAAGAATGGACGCAGTGCAAACACCACAGTCGTATCGACGCCAGCCGTCAGATCTGCAGCAGGAACAAGCTCAGCGCTCGTCCTGCGAACTGGCCGACGGAACTCCTGCTCGAAACGCAGGTTACGGATGGAAGTACTGGATCCGGACGACTTGCTTTCCATTGTCACCCGGATTTGGAAGAATCGGCGCCCCGCCGGAAGCTGAATCAGTTCACCATTTCGAAGCGGCTGAAAAGCACTCCAGAATCCTCGATTCGACTCCGATGGCAACTCACCCCCTACCGCGTTCAGCTTGGCTCCAGCAGGAATGGCGATGTACTCTGGGGTTGTCGTCTGTGCATCTGCCTGCTCGTACTCGGACAGAGCGTCCCAGATATCCCGGGCTGCACTCTGGAAGTCTTCGTCGTCGAGATTTACCAGATTGCCGAAAGAGGTCTCGCCGACTCGGTGATCCGTCACGATTGCGCCAGGCCGCCACTCCACGATGGCGCCGGTTGTACTCACCCTGAAGAGTTTCAGTGGCTCCGGGTTGACTCCCGTCTGCATGCTCACCGTCACGCTGGATTCAGATGGGTCTCCGACAACCGCCTCATCCCACTCAACCATTCCCAGGACGGGGCCGGGCAGACCATCGAGATATTGGCGTTGCTCAAGATCACCATCCAGGTAGTCTCGCATGGCAGGAAGGGCGGCACGGTCGAATGGCAAAGGATGTGTCGTGTACTGAGCTACTGCGGCAAAGCCACGGCCAAAGACCTCGAATTCGCTCATGTCATAATCGAGTGAAGTGAGCGACTCGAAGCGAAAACGCTGCAGATGACGTGGTGGGTCTACTCGAACCGTGACGGTATCAGCCAGGTTGCTCTGCTCGACCTGCAGGAGGGAGAATGCCGGCTCATCTCGAAGCCGCCCGCCGCCCCCGATGACTGCGATACCATCGTTGACATCGATTCTGTAGCTGTTCACCCGTAGCCCAACCTCCGGCCGAGGATAGAATCGAACCATCGCGACGGGGTATCGTGCTGCGAGATCCATGAATATGACGAGACCCTTCTGACTCACGTTCCTACCCGGTTGGTCGATGCGCAGGAATGCCGAAGTTGCGTCCGCGTCTACCACACGTCCAAGATTCTCCTCAACCTGCTCCGAGCCCAGGAATCGGAAGATACTGGGAGACCACAACAGCTTCTTGCGGGCGCGTTGATCGGTGGCCGACAATGTGGCATGCATGAGATTCACCAGCGCATTGACGCTGTCGATACCTGCCAGCTCAAGAAGACGGATCCGGTGTGGTGTCCGGGGAAAATCATCCAGGGGAGCCAGAAGGAGATCACCCTCGGACACGCCGTCGGATGGCACCGAGCGGGTCGCGATTACGCTGTCGCGGCTGACATGCCGACCGAAGGCTTCTATTGATCTCAGTTCCTCGCTGCTCGGAAGTCCCGTGCCGTCAAGTCTTGGCACAGGTACCACCAGTATCGAATCGAGCGGTGCAAGCCCACCATCGATCCGGCGAAAATCAACACTCGGGAAACGACGAGACAGTTGCAGCGGCGGCAACTCAGCCGCTTCCCAGGTCACGTCTTGTGGAATCCTCCACATTTCGATCTCGGCATCCACTCCCCCGTGTCCGAGGAAGATGACTAGGAAAGCAGCGAGGCGACCAACCATGAGCTGACCCGAAAAAGAGACAAGGGGGGGCAAAGCCCCCCCTTGTTCAGACTGACGTAACTTGCCGTCCACGGTGCAACGCGTGCGCGCGAATCCAGACTAGTCGCTGAAGCTCGCCTTGATCCGGCCCCATGAGTCTGAGGCCACCGCGGTGGGAGCACTACCACAGTCACCTCCGGCGCATGGCACCAGCTCAGCGTCGGCCAGACTACCTGCCTGGTAGTAGCCGTCACCAACGGACGTGAACGTGTGGGTAGCATGGTACGCGGCGGGCGCCTCGTCGAAGTCGTTGATCGTGAGCGAGAAACCAATCGTCTTCCCACCGATGAGAGAGGACCGCACACTCGTTTCGGGTCCTTCGCTGTCCATGTCGTCCCAAGCTGTGAGCGCGGCCTCAGTGACCGTTCTTACTGGTGCGCTTCCTTCGGACATACCTCCAGCATCCGTCCACGGTGCTCCACGTGCCCAGATCTTGTCAAAGCAGAAACAGGCTGCCGTCTGAGGACCGGTGGACTCTGGAAGAATCAGCCACTGTTGTGCCTGTCGATTCTGCAGAGACTGCACCTGATCACCGACATCATCTGCGCTGAACAAATTGAACTGACCTCCGCTGTGATCACCATCGAGGTAGACTTCGATGCCATCCCACTGCCATGCATCGAATGGGTCGTCGGGATTCACGGAGTTGAGGTAGATATTGTCGGTGCGATCAACACCAACATAGATGCGCTGGTCGCGGCTGTTCCAGGCGAGATAGACCTTGTAGTCCATATCCGCCGGGTCCTTTGGGGCGCCACCGTGACCCCCATCGTCCAGTGTCTCAAAGAAGTCCATCGTCAGGAAGTTGTCACCCAGGACGTCCTCCCAGTCCTGCATAGAGCCGTCTCTCAGATCGGGCAGATCCTCGGTGGCGAGCTCGAAGATCTGGACATCCCTGCCCACATGAGCGCTGGCCTGTTGGCCGAGACCTACGATCAGGCACACGCCGAGCGTGGCCAAGACTTGATTCCTCATCGCAATTCTACCTCCAGTGAGGGTGGCAGACACCTCGTCTGCGCTCTGAAAAGAAGTGGACCCGATGACGGGACCTGTCAGAGGATATTAGTCCCTACCGGTCTGGTCCAATCGTCAATATGCTACCACCCCCTCCTGGGGATGTCAAGCTCTTTCTCGGCTAGTGAGAGGAGAACCGGGCGATCGTGTCATCGTGCCAGATGACGTCGGCTGCACGGACTCCGCGCAACTCGCTCAGGAATCTGTCGATCAGGGCCTTTTCGCGAACTCTCCTCACAGACAGACGAATCGCCGGTGCCACGGCTTCCAGCGGCCGCGGGCCAGCGATCTCACGCCCTGTTACGCGAAAGACCGAGAAGCCTGCGTCGGTCTCGACGGGCCCGACAAGCTCTCCTGTTTCAGCGCGCTCAGCCGCACGGTAGAGTTGCTTGAGCGAAGCATCAGTCGAATGGATGTGGAACCGCCCGTTGCTGGACCTGCCACCGGGCCTCTGTGTGTGCAGGGATGCCAGCGAGGCAAGTGGGGCGCCCTCAATGGCTTCGGCCAGGAGGGCCTCTGCCTCTTCGAGGCGATCCACAAGCACCTCGACAACCTCGACATTGCCGTCATGGTGATAGACGTGAAGGCTATCCTCATAGATCCGCCTCACATCTCTATCGGAAACCTCGACCTTGTTTCGGGCCTCCTGGCGCCAGAGTTCTCTGACCAGCAATTCTCGACGTTTCTCGGCAAGCAGGGTCAGCAGCTCGGACGAAGACGCCAAACCCAGTCGTGTCGCCGCGTACACGAGCAAGCTGTCGTCCACGATCCTGTGAACGGCAGCTGCCACGAGGCTACTGTCACCGGGGACTGGGGCACTTCCGGCAGTCAGAATCCCCATCGCTTCGCCGACTGTGAGCTCCCACCCTTCGAAGGAGGCCAGGCCCGTAGAAGACAGAGAGACGCCGTCGCTCACCGTGGCCAGCAGAAGTGTCACCCCGGAGGGGTCGACCGACCGCCCCATCCTGTTTCCCCACTCCTCCACCAGCCGTCGTCGCTCGCGAGACAGCTTCTGGCGTCCGAGCATATTCTCGATGCGGGTGGCAAGGACCTCGAACTGTGTGTGTCGCTTGTCCACGACCTTGTACACAGCAGACTGGCCTGACATCTGTATTGCGCTCTCCGTGAACTCACCAGGAGACAGCCCCGAAAGGGGGGCACGCAACTCGAGTGCAAGATCCGGGTAGCTGACGTACTGAGGCCAGGTCCCCCCAGCTGCGGCAGTCGGAGAGATGGACAGATCACGAGCCAGGTCACCGAAATCGGCTCCCGCCTTCAGCGCGTCAATGACCCGCTGAGCAGCAACTGGGTCTTCAAGGAGGATTTCAGCCACCTGGAGCTGCGAACCAAGGTCATACTCATCATACAGAGACCTGGCCTCGGCCTCTGTCACGATCAGCTCGTCTCCGGCCTGCCCGATCAGCCGATCGGTCAACCACGTGGTCCTTCGACGATTCAGCTCCGTCTGGACAGATAGCAGCCTGTCGTAACCCCTGCCTGTGGCCTCAAGAACCATGAGTTCTCGGTCCACCATGCTCTGGAGAAGATCCCGTACACGTGCCTCACCCGTCTGTGATGACTTGAGGTGTTGAGGTAGACTGGCCTCGAAGGAACGGAGGTCACCCTCACCAATCTCGATATCGCCGATCGAGACGAGCACAGTTGACCTGGGCTGGCAGCAGACAACCAGGGCAGCCAGTACGCTGACGAGTTGGCCTCGGAGGCCGACGGGGAGGCTCACTGTCCGGGATCGACGATCGACGGCACGACGCTGACGGTCCGCCGCGTCAACGTCTCACCAGCCATCAGATGACTGAGCATCTGGACCATCTCCCGGGCGATTGGCTGGGGATCGACCTGGATCCCAACCACCGGGAAAGGGTAGGGAAGGGAATAGCCTCGATTGACGTGAGAAACCACCGCAACATCCTCAGGCACTCGGATGCCACGGTCCTTCATTCTCCTGGTTCCACCCAGGCCCTGCCAATCGTCGATGAAGATCATGCCGTCAGGCTGCTCGCCATTGTCCCAGATGGCATCCACGGCCTCGGCTCCCGATTCCTGGAGCCCATCGGCCACGATCACCCTCTTGTCGCTGAACTCCAGATCTCGCTCACCCATGGCGTCCCTCAGCCCCTGCATCGCGTCCCGTCCTTCTGGACGTTGGCGACCATAACACGAGGCGCCGATACGACGGCATCCTCGATTGTACAGGTACTCCACTGATTGCCGCGTGAGACTGTAGTAGTCGATACTGACCTCGTACCCCACGCCGCGTTGAGACACTTCGACTACGGGAACGGTTGTCACCAGACTGCCGCCGAACATCCCCACCAATCCGTGCACCTTGCCTGAAGAACAGTCGGCCAGCAGGCGTGATTCATCGGCTTCGGACTGCAGGAGGTAGGTCTCGGGGCGCCAGCCAAACTCACTCACCTCACTCACGATCGCCTGCGACATGACCATCCCCCACTGGTATTGCGGTGAGGGCGGCGAGAATACGCATCCGACGGCGAGTTGCACATCAGGTTCCCGGACGAATATCCCTCTGCCGGTATGCTTTATGATCTGCCCCTTGTCCACCAACAGATCCAAAGCCTGACGGATGGTTGAGCGACTCACACGGCAGATGCTCGCCAGGCTCCTCTCAGGAGGGAGTCTTGTGCCGGGGACAATCTTCCCTCTTTCACAGGCACTGGTGATGATCGTGGCGATCTGCTGGTAGGCAGGAATCGAGTCGGTCGGCTTGACCCGACCAAGCTCCGTGGTCAGATCCTCCATTGCCTCATCGGTGCTTTGGGTCGTCACGCGGTCTCCAGTCCGTTGGGATGTAGTGCAACCATACCGGTCCGGACCGATCTACGCAAGACGGCTCCAATCGATGTAAGATGTGGTTAGGACAAGAGCTCGATCGCATTATAGTGCGGGTATCATGTGGCCTGGAAGGCCCCCGTCGTCGCCCATGACGGCTCCTCGCGCCGTTGGGCCCACGCTCTGGCTGTAGAATCTCATCAGGGGACCGAGCTCCCGTTGGCGTGGACGGAAGAGGCTATCTTGTCGTCGACCGTCGAAGAACTCTTCACTGGCAGGCTTGTCGTCGACGACCAGATTGAGTGTGCGGCTGTGAAGGTTGATGTCGATCAGATCACCATCGCATATCAGGCCGATCGCCCCACCCCTTGCCGCCTCCGGTTCGACGTGACCGATGCAAGGCCCCCTCGTGGCACCGGAATACCTCCCATCAGTGACGAAGCTGACCGACTCAGCCAGTCCCATACCTTGTGCCGTTGCGGCGAGCAAGGACAACTCGCGCATCCCTGGGCCTCCAGCTGGGCCTTCCCAGTTTACGACAACCACGTCTCCTGGCACGATCGCACCCCTCTCGAGATCATCTCTGGCGTCCTCTTCGCAGCAGAACACCTTGGCACGGCCGCGGTGCCTCCACATGGAGTCGGCGACAGCACTCGCCTTCACCAACCCAGCCGGAAGGTTGATCGTACAGCGCTGTACCGACTTTGCTTGCAGATACCGGTCAGTTCATCGGACAACTCGCACGGGGCATCCGGTTGCATTGCCAACAGGGTGCTGTTTCCCGGAAGCGATAACCCCAACACCTCGGTCACCAGGGCCATCGTCGTTGCCGTACCCATCATATTACACCCACCGGGCGAAGCGCAGGTGTGCTGTATGATGTGCTCGTATTGGGCGTCGCCCAAGCCGCCGGCCAGATGCAGGCCGTGAGCTTCCTTGATGTCGCTTGTGCCCAGTTCTTCACGGCCGGGAATGGCGTGACTGCAGTATGTGGCCATGAGCCCACCCGTAACGAACACCGTGGGAATGTCGATCCGGGCACAGGCCATCAGCATGGC
>JABHDC010000224.1 GCA_018673255.1 Gemmatimonadota bacterium | reverse complement strand
TCACGTGTTAACCCCTGAGAACTCCGCCATCACGACCGACGTGCGCCGGGTGCTGGGGCGCGAGCCGAAAGATTTCACCGAGTTTGCCCAAGAGACTGCGGCCGCCGGGATCTGGGCCGACGCATCATCCACCGAACCCGCTCGCGATGGGGCCGTCCGGTCGGAATCCAACGAGGAGGTCATGCGTCGCTTCATCAACCAGGTTGTGAATGGTGCCGACTACGACGCCGTGCCCACCATGGTCAGTCCGGACTACACCCACCGCAGTCCAGGCGAGGAGCTGCATGGTCCGGACGCACTCGTGGACCTCTTGAGAGGATACAGGAGCGCATTTCCTGATCTGAAGATCGACATCGACGAATTACTCACCGCGGGCGAATCGACAGTGATGTCATTCACGCTGACGGGAACACACCGAGGCGAGCTCATGGGAATGCCCGCCACTGGCAGGTGTGCTGAGGTCCGCGGGATGATCCGCAGCAAGTTCCGAGATGGAATGATCGTTGACGAATGGGAGATCCTCGATCAGTTCAGTCTTCTCGAGCAGCTTGGCCTCGCACCGGTAGGCGTGTGACGTCCGCAAGAGTGGCCGGACTCGCCTATCTCGTGATCATTGCGATGGGCATGTTCGCAGAATTCGGCGTTCGCGCAAACCTTGTCATCGCAGGCGACGCAACACGCACAGCCACCAACATCATCGGTTCGTAGTCACTCTTCCGATTCAGCATTGCCGCCGATCTCGTGATGATCGCCTTCGATGTCATCGTGGCTCTCATCCTTTACGCTCTGCTCAAACCAGTCAGCAGCAGCCTCGCACTTCTATCGACACTGTTCAGACTTGTACAGGCCTCGATTCTGGGTGCAAATCTGCTGGGTCTTGTTGCCGTGACAGTGCTCCTGAATGACGCTGAATACCTGACCGTCCTGAGCTCAGATCAACTGCACAGCCTCGCGATGGTATTCATCGAGGTCCACTCAATTGGGTACAGTATCGGTCTCGTGTTCTTCGGACTTGGCACGATCACTTTAGGCTACGTCCTCTGGAAGTCGGCGCTTATCCCGCAACTTCTGGCGACTCTGATGACAATCGCGGGATTGATCTACCTCGGTGGCTCACTGATCAGCGTTCTTGCTCCTGATCTATCCGGACGCATGGAGATGGTGTACGTCGTTCCCTTCGTCGCCGAACTCTCATTCGCCCTCTGGCTCGTTCTCCGCGGCCTGATGTTCAGAATCGGCACGAGTGCAGCGAAGAAAGTCCCGGCGTAATCGATCAGGTTCGAGTACACTCTCGTCGGCCTGCATCACCGCTGCCAGTTCCGGTCTACAATCTCTGACTCGCTTCGATGAGGAACCTCTTGCGGCATATCACATCCGGCAAGCTTGTCTCGATCGCCGTGATTTCACTCTTCAGCATGCTTCTGCCCTCGGTCGTTTCAGCCGAAGAGACGGGCTCGGTCAGCGGTTTTGTCCGTGACGGTTCAGACGGCGAGTTGCTGATCCGGGCGACGGTCGTCGTGGAGGGGAGAGTCCTCGGCGGCCTCACCAACGTTCAGGGTTACTATGTGCTGCCGAAGGTCCCAGTCGGCGAGCGTACGTTGGCATTCACCTACATCGGTTATGCCCCTGTGCACCGGACTGTCACCATCACCGCCGGGGCCAGCGCCCGCATCGATGTGCGGATGCAGCCGGATGCTGTGCGTGGCGAGGAAGTGGTGATTCGTGCCGATTCCATGCGCACAGCCGAGATGCTCTTCCGGAAGCCGGTCTCCCAGATCCGCCTCAACCCCCGTCAGCTCAACGCCCTGCCGCAGGTAGCTGAGTCCGACCTGCTGCGGTCGTTGCAGTCTCTTCCCGGCGTCCTGCCGCTGTCGGACTTCTCCTCAGCACTGTACGTGCGAGGTGGAACGCCCGATCAGAATCTGTATCTGCTCGACGGGACCGACGTCTACAACCCGGAGCATGCCTTCGGCATCTTCTCCACCTTCAACACGGACGCGATCAAACAAGCCGATCTGTCGAAGGGCGGCTTTGGCGCCGAGTATGGTGGCCGCCTGTCTTCCGTACTCGACGTGACCAACCTCGACGGCAACCGTGAGGAGTTCGAGGGCACTGCCTCCCTGAGCCTGCTGTCGGCAAAGACCACGCTCCAGGCTCCCCTGGGCAGCCGCGGCTCACTGTCGGGCTCCATCCGGCGCACGTATTTCGACAAGACCATCGCTCACGCGATCGACGACGTTCCCGACTACTACTTCTATGATGGCAACCTGAAGGCATATCTGGAACTCTCCGAGGCCGACCAGTTGACGATCTCGACATACGGCGGGCGAGACTATCTGGACGTCATCTTCAATCCCGACGCGGCCGAGCCCACGGGGATCGGCGTTGATTGGGGCAACAAGACGGGGTCTCTGCGTTGGACTCGAGTGATCACACCAAATCTGTTCGGCACCTTCTGGCTCACTGGCAGCAGGTTCACGGCCGACTTCTCCTTGCCCATTGCCGATGTCATTGAACGCAATGTCGTCAGCGATGTAACCCTCAAGGGCAACGTCGAGCACCACCATTCGGACGCCTTGATTACCCGTTTCGGCTTCGAGGAGAAGAACCTGAATGTTCAGTACGATCAGGACTTTCCCGAGGGCCACATCAACCTGCGCCATGAGCCGACACACCTGGTTGTATATGCCACCACCAGCCTGCGTCCCTCGATGCGCTGGGAGATAGAGACCGGGTTGCGACTCAATCAGTTCCGCTCCGACAAGACCTTCCGCAACCTTGCCCCTCGCCTGGCCGTCAAGCACCGCCTCACCGAGACGGTCAACCTGCGGGCTGCCACGGGTGTCTACTACCAGTATCTGCATCGGGTGCCGCGATTCGCCTTCACCGACATCTGGATCGCCACCAACAAGCACCAGGCTGAGTCTCGTGCGGTGCACGCCATCGTCGGTATGCAGAAGGAGTGGGCTCGGAACGTACAGATCGAAGTCGAGGGGTTCTGGAAGGATTACTCCAACATCTATCAGTTCAATCAGAACTTTCTGACCGATTTCCGGGAAGACGGCTACGACGATGAGGACAACCCGATCCTGAGCAACACATCCGGCCTGTTCAATCGTGGCGACGGTCGCTCCGCTGGACTCGAAGCCATGCTACGCAAGGATTCGGGAGCAATTACCGGTTGGCTGGCCTACACCCTCTCGCAGACCGAATACACCTTCGACGGCATCAATGGTGAACGTGCGTACGCACCCCGTCACGATCGATCGCATGTGGTGAACGTGGTGAGCAGTATTGATATCGTTGGGGCCTGGCGGAAAGCACACGGCCGGCCACGCGGCGGGCGTGGAAACTGGACCTTCGGTGCCAACTTCGTCTATGGCAGTGGCCAACCGATCACCGACCCTGGATCGGGATATGTGACACGCAGCAGCCCGCATCAGGATACCTGGTGGGTTCGTTATGCTCCCACCCAGATCAATGGCACACGCATACCGGCCTACAGCCGCCTGGACCTGAGCCTCAACTGGCGTCGCGACTTCGGCAGTTGGTCGATGGCCCCCTACCTGCAAGTGTTCAATGTCGGCAACCGTGCCAACGTTTGGTTCATCGACTACGACTTCGACGATGGCGTGCCTGACATAGAGGTTGTCAGCATGTTCCCCGTCCTGCCGACCTTCGGCGTCACCTTTACCTTCTGATGGTGCCCATGAATCCGCGCCTGTTCGCCGTCGCCTTCGCCC
>JABHDC010000223.1 GCA_018673255.1 Gemmatimonadota bacterium | reverse complement strand
TGGTCAACGAGCACCGGCTCTATATGGCGCTTCCCGGATTGCTGCTGGCCGTGGGTGCCCTGCTGCCCGAATGGGGCCAGCAACAGGGGCGCATCATCGCCGTCGTGGCCCTCGTCCTTCTGGGTGTACTCGTCGTGCAGAGAAACCACGACTGGCGCAGTGAGCCCGCCATCTGGGAGGCGGCCATCGCCAGTGGCCCACAGATGACGCGCCCCTATGTGAATCTCGGGAGGTTGCACATCGCAGCCGCGAACTACCAGGAGGCGATACCACTTACTCAGAAAGCCCTCGATCTGGACCCGCAACTCACCCAGGCGCACTACAACATCGGCACGGCGTACATGCATACCGATCGACACGAGGAAGCGATCACGCATTTCGAACGCGCCCTCGCGATCGACCCGGAGATGGACCTCGCCCTCGTCAATCTGGGGAACAGCTACAAGGCACTCGGGCGAACCGCTGATGCCATCGCCTCCTACAAGAATGCCCTGTCGATCTCGAACACCAGTGGTGGACGGCACAATCTAGCCGCCCTCTATCTGGCCTCGGCCCAATACGATTCGGCCGCCGTGCATTTCCGCCAGGCATTGCAGACCGATCCCCGACAGGCACACAATCTCGCGAATGCCTATTTCGGCGCCACGGAATACGACTCGGCTGTCGTCTATTTCCGGCAGGCTGTGGAGACGGAGCCAGACAGACGGGATTCGCGTGTCGGTCTGGCCAAGGCGCTGCAGGAGTCCGGTCGCCACAGTGATGCCAAGACAATACTGACCTCGGCTCTGGACCGATGGCCCGATGAGGAACAATTCCTGGAGTTGATGGCTCACGCTGAAGCCCGCCTCGGGCAATACGGCAGCGCCCTGTCCATCTACCAGAAGACAGCCCTGCCGGACGCGGACATCAGAACACGTCTGGGGCAGACCGCACAATCAGATGGCAACTGGGACGAGGCGGCGCGACAATACGAAGCCGGTATCGAAGCGAAGCCCTCCAGCGGGAATCTGCACAATCGGCTGGGTGAGGTTCGATTGATCCAGGGCCGAAAGGATGATGCCCTGCTGCTGTTTGGCGAGGCATCCCGACTCGATCCATCGCTGTCGGCACCCTTGCGCAACATCGGCCTCATCCACCTGCAGCACCGTCGCTTCGACGAAGCAATTGCCGCACTCGAACGGGCCCGTGCCCTGGAAGCTGGCGTGGGGGATGCTGGTATCTGGGAACTTCTCGCTCGAGCGCATACCGGACGGGCAGACTTGCCAGCGGCGATCGCCGCCTACGAGGAAGCGATTGCGCGCGCGCCTCAACGGGCCGCCCTGTATCACAGCCTCGGCCTCCTCCTGCTGAACGAAGGCGAGTGGTCCGAGGCAGCAACACAGATTGAGATGGCCATTTCCCGTCGCCCCGGCTGGGCCGACGCCTACATCAATCTGGCCAGCGCCTACCTGCGCCTGGATCGCGGCGACGATGCGGCCAGCGCCTATGAGCGCTTCCTGGAACTACACCTCGAAGACGACGAATATCGCCAGCGTGCCGAGCGGCAATTGCGCCATCTTCGAGGTAGCTGACAGGTCTCTCTGGGGCTGCGACGCCGCGCCCTGTCAGCTGAAGTCGGGGAGCGGCTCAATACGGGTCAGGGTAGGTCTCCGGGTATCAGATCAAGATGCGCGGGTGGAAGCCGACAACCCCGCCTTCTCTACACCAACCCCAGCAACTTCTGCGCATTACCCCCGATGACGAGCCGCTTCTCCTCGTCGCTGAGATCGGCTGTGATGATCTTGCCCAGCTGCGTCCGGGGATCCATCAGCGGCTGATCCGAGCCAAACAACACCCGATCCGCCCCTGCCCCGGCCACCAGCTGCTCGATGACGCCAGGCTCCCGGTAGGTGTTGCACGTCTCCAGATAGAAGTTGGCGTGAGCACGGGCCATCTCGATCGCCTGGTGGCGGCAGGGCTCGATGATGCCGGAGTGTCCGGCGACAAACTTCGCCTTCGGAAAGTGCTCCGCCACGGCCCCGAGTCTGGCCGGTTGGCACAGATGGCTGCCATCGGTGTGAGAGATCACGACCAGACCCCGCTCATTGGCAAAAGAATAGACCGGATGCCAGGCCTCATGATCCAGCGGATACGTCGTGTATGGCGGGTAGATCTTGATCGCCTTCAGACCCAGACCGTCGATGGCTCGTTCCAGCTCCAACCTCAGGCCATCTGGCTTCAGGTCTGGCATCATCACCGATACATAAGCAAAACCGATGAATCGATCAGGATGTTTGGCCACGAAGGCGGCCATCGAATCGTTAGCACGACGGCCATCGGGATGGAAGATGTTGAAGAGGCAGGCCTGATCGACGCCAGCCGCATCCATGGCGTGCAGCATGCGCGAGGGATCATCGAGCATGCCCACCGATTCCCAGTTACCCACATGGCCGTGGAAGTCGATGACAGGGGCATTACCGATCATTGGGCCGCCTCCTTCGCGGCGAGCTCATCTGGCAGGCCAAGCAGTGTCCGCGCTGTGCCATCGAGAATCTGCTGCAATTCTGTGGGCTCGATCGCCAGCCGGTGGAGCCCGAACAGCATCGGCCCCATCGCATATCGCGGCGAGTAAGATCCGTAGAGCAGACGTTGCGCCCCGAATTGCGTGACCAGATCCTCGATCGCATTCGGCGTCTCGTAGCGGCTCAACTCCAGGCACGCCCGGGGCAGATGTCGCAGCAATTGCGGGATGTAACAGGCGTGGGAGTAGTGAGCACCCACCAACACGACGCGCAGATCCCGGAACTGCGACAGCGTATCGGCCAGTTCCACCGTGTCATTGTCAGCCAGCGAGATCCACAGGGGCAGATCCTCCTGCTGCAGCCATGCGAGCAGATCACCGTAGATCCAGCAGGTGAGTGGTGTCGAAGTAGACGACGTGTCGTGCAGACGCACGGCCTGCACCTTCCCGTCGGCGTGTAGCGCCTGCAGCTGCGACAGGGATTCGGGCACCATCGACGCCATCCACGCCGGCAACAGTCGCCCATGTCCCGCCGCGATCCACTCGTGCAGCGCGTCATTGCCATCCATGGCGCTGATCATCTCACCCTGCCGATGATTGACCAGCGCCGTGTCGACACCATGGCGATCCATCTCTGCCAGCAGGGCAGCGGCGTCACCCAACGGCGAGGGATCATCGTGGCGATGCCCGACGCCGACATTGGCGTCCAGCGCCCTCGATTCACAGCGGAAACTCAGTTCACTCATTCCATCTCTCGATCTTCAGTGACAGGCACCTGTAGCGCTACCTGTGGCACGGGTCTGATCAGCCCACTTCCTGCGCAACGACCAGGATATGCATCCCCTGAATCACCGGTGCACGGGAAGCCTGACTGAGTACGTATCCATCCACGCCCGCCGTCACCGGCCAGGGCGCATCATCGATGCGGTAGAAATCGTGGAGCCATCCCACCGTATCACCGCGACTTACCTGCGTGCCACATTCCAGCAGGGGTTCGTAGTGCCCCGGGTATGGGGCCGGTACGAAACACTCGCGTTCAACCATGGCAACCAGCTTCTGCGTGCCATCGGCATGGTGGCCCATCGGCTCGATCTGTCCCTGCATCAGGCCGTGTCGGATTGCCGCCGCCCGCAGGCCCTGCTTCGCATAACGCACCCCGTCCAGATTCACCGTCTCACCCCAGCCCAACTCGGTGCCAACGGTGATCTTACCGAGGCGCTCCGCTTCACTGGGCAACAGACCCGGCGTCTCGTTCTGGTAGGTGATGACGAACGGGGTGCCATACCAACGGGCCGTCTCTTCGATCGTGTGGCTCTGCGCCGGGTCGTCGACTTCGTGAAAGCTCGAACACAGGGCGAAACGCAGGGCATCTCCACCGGAGTGGATATCCTGCACGATGTGCACGCGCGGCCACAGATACTGGCGCACGAAGGCGGCGATCCGGTGGGTGATACCCGCCAGGGCGGGTGTGACCCCGGCACCATCCACGAAAGCGCGATTGAGATTCACCCCGTCGTGATCGGTGCTCTCCCGCGTGCCGCTGTGGAAGGCGGCAGGATTCAACACGGGGATGAAGATCAGACGCCCGACAACCTGGGCGATATCGATCTCACCGATCAGGTGTTTGATCGCCACCGGGCCTTCGTACTCATTGCCGTGATTCGAGCCGATGGCCAGCAATCCCTGATCAGGCGTTGCACCGGGGCCCACCATCACCGTGAGGGGAATGTGATGCTCTCCCCACATGGTGTCGTGTTCCAGCGCCACCCAGTAGTCCCGACGCCCGGGCGAATCCAGGTCGAGGTCTGCCGGTCGAGCGATGATTCGTGTCACGACTCGGACCTCGTCACTTGACCCCTGCCGCCTGCAACGCCGCGTGGATATAGCCGAAGCAGAAGGCGAAGCCGACGCGACCCGGCTCGGGTCCAGAGATCCCCGGCACGTGATCTGGCATGATCATGTAGGGATAGTCGACCGCTTTGAGCACGCGCATGACCTCGATCATGTCCACGTCTCCCTCATCGGGGAAGACCTCGACGAACTTGCGGAAGCCGCCCTTGATATTGCGGAAGTGGATATTGAAGATCCGCTTCCGCTCACCGAAGTAGCGGATCGTGTCGAAGATGTCCTTCGACGGGTCTTCCAGACATTCCGAGTGGCAGCCGACGCAGAAGTTCAGCCCATTGTAATCGCTATCATACAGATCGATCAACTTCTTGAAGCCCTCCGACATACCCAGCACGCGGTCGACACCCCGGTAGATCTCACCGACACCGATCCCCGGATCAGAGGGATGGCAGGCCATCTGCACCTTGTATTCCTCCGCCACGGGAATCACACGCTTGAGCCAGTGATCGATGCGCGACCACATCTCATCCCCATCGGCCGGTCCGTCCTCGAACTCAACCAGTTGCTTGCCCGGCTGATTCCCTCCCGTGGCCAGCAATTCCTCGTAGTCGAAGGTCGAGAGCCGTGCGCCGCCGCGACCCTTCTCCGATTCGGTCCGCAAATGGCCGAGGGGTGTGATGTTGTAGTTGAAACCCCTCAGACCCGCCTCGCCCGCCATGCGGATGAGGTCACACACGAGATCGAGCTGGCGTTCGCGCTCGTCGCTGGGCTTGAGGAAGATGGCGCCCGTCTCCTTGTCGTGATAGGCGCCACTGGAGCCCAGCAGATGCATCATCTCCAGATTGATGCCGAACTTCGCACAGCGCTCCCGATAGCTGGTCAGCAGATCCGTCGTCCATTCGGCCTTGGGCTCGGTGGGCGTCGTATCAACGTTGTTCACACCCAGCTGGGCGAGCATCTCCAGATCGTGATCTTCGGTGAAGGTGCCCTGCGTTCCGATATACATGATGGTTCCTCTGGATCGAACTCGTGAAGGGGCGCTGTCGTGTCCGGTGCGCCACGTGGGTCATTGCGGCATAGAGTAGGACGCCTGTGCATTGGTCGCCATGGGCTCCCACTTGCCGTGCCTGCCCCGGTCGCGCCATACTGCCCATAGTGACCCGCCACATGACAGGAAATGAGATGGATACCACAGGATTGCCGCCGCAACCAGGCGAGGAGCGCTGGAGGTTCATCGATGACCTGAAGGCGCCCATGTGGACTCGGCACGCCTGGGAGAAACGCGGCGCCGGCGCCGACCAGATCGACATCTCAAATGGCGTGCGCCTGGTGCAAGCCTTCCCCGATCCTCAGGAGAGGCTCGGTACGGCCTACGATGACATCACCCGTTTTCTGGCCGCCGGTGACGTGCAGGTGACGGACCACGGCTATCCGATCGAGACCGGACTGGACGCCAGCCTGGAGGATGAAGCCTACCGGGTGGAGATCAACGGTGAATGCTGCCACATCACTGCATCCGACACGGAGGGGATTCGGCGCGGAATCTTCCACCTGGAAGACCTGATGCTGGCCGCCCGGGGACCATTCCTGCAGCCGGGTACGATCACCCGGAAGCCATTCATCAAGCGACGGATCTCACGCTGCTTCTTCGGCCCCATCAAGCGTCCGCCACGGATGCGGGACGAACTGATGGATGAGGAGGACTACTACCCGGAGGAGTATCTCAACCGCCTGGCGCACGAAGGGGTGAATGGGTTGTGGTTGACGGTGACCTTCCATGACCTGTGCAAGACGCGCTTTACGCCCGATGCGGGACAGGATGCCCCGAAGCGATTGGAGAAACTCAGGCAGACGGTGAACGCCTGCCTCCGCTATGGAATACGGACCTACATCTTCTGCATCGAGCCCAGATACTGGGATTCGGAGAGACCTGTTCCCGCGGGCAACCCCGAACTGGCAGGTAGCACAGCCTATGGTGGGAGACAGTGCTTCTGCCCATGCAGCGACGCCGCCGCCGCCTATCTCTATGAATCGGTGAACAGCATCTTCCAAGCCGTCCCGGGTCTGGGCGGACTGATCAACATCACCCACGGTGAGCGACCCACGACGTGTCTGAGTGCAGTATCGGCCCTTGATGAGGGCCACATCGACTGTCCCCGATGTTCCCAGAAGGAGCCGTGGGAGATTCTGCACGCGTCGCTGTCGGCCATGGAGCACGGGATGCACGCCGCCGCGCCCAAAGCCGAACTGATCAGCTGGCTGTACATGCCCTACGGTCTGGGGGCCTGCCGCGATGACCTGGCAGACTGGGTCTATGAGATTCCGGCCCACACACCTGACGGTGTGATCCTGCAATTCAACCTGGAAACAGGTGTCACGCGAACCGAGTTCGGCAAGCAACTCACGGGTGGTGACTACTGGCTCTCGACCCCCGGCCCAAGCCATCGATTCGACCGGATTGCAGAGACCGGCCGCTCCAGCCAGACATCGATCTCGGCGAAGATCCAGACAGGCTGCTCGCACGAACTGGCCACGGTTCCCTATCTGCCCGTGCCCTCCCTGTTGTACCGGAAGTTCGCAGGCATGAGGCAGTTGGGTGTATCGCACACGATGCTCTGTTGGTATTTCGGCAACTACCCCGGGTTGATGAACAAGGCGGCGGGCGAGTTGTCCTTCGAACCTTTTCCCGAAGATGAGGATACCTTCCTGCTGCGGCTTGCCAGTGTGACCTGGGGGGCGTCGAATGCCTCGAAGGTGGCGCAGGCCTGGAAATGGTTCGCGAAGGGATATGAGCAGTACCCGCTGACGAATCTGTTCCAGTACTATGGACCGATGCACGATGGACCGGTGTGGCCCTTGTTGCTGAAGCCCGAGGACGCACCCCTGTCGCCCACGTGGCTGCTCGGCTCGCCCGTGACGCGCAAGCCATGGCCACCGAGCGGCGACCGGATCGGCGAATGTTTCGGTGAAGCCCTCACACTCTCCGAGGTGGTCGAACTGGCCAGGCGCATGTCGTCGGACTGGGCGACCGGCATGGACATCCTGAGGAGTCTGGCGCCGGAATACCAGAATGACCCTGAACGACTCCTCGACATCGGCGTGGCAGAGGCGCTCACGATTCAGCTGCGCAGCGGCTACAACATCCTGCGATTCTACGAGGTGAGAGAGGAGATGATCCGCGCCCAGGGCATACAACGCTTGGACAGCTTGAAGACGCTGGTCGGAATCATTCAAGAAGAGATTCAACTGAACAAGGAATTGCTGGATCTCTGCGAGCGCGATTCGCGGCTCGGGTTCCATTCCGAAGCGGAGGGCTACAAGTATTTCCCCGAGAAGATCCGCTGGCGCATGTCACAGTTGGCTGACTCTCTGACGAAGGATGCCCCGGAACTGGAGGCCGTGATCCGCTCCGGCGAACCCCTGTTCCCCCAATACACGGGTGCGCGTCCCACGGGCGCGATGGCCCGCTGTCTTCAGGTGGAGGGATCGGCCTGGTCAGCTCCCGCCTTCAGTCTGCCGGCGGGAGCTGAATGGGAGAATGGCGCAGTCACGTGGACATCGTGCTTCGATACGGAGGCGATCTATGTCGCCGTCACCTCGGAGACTGATGTAGCCATTGTGCTGATCAAGGTTGAGCCTCGTCGCCTGTGGCCCTGCAAACATTTCGTCTATCAGCCGGGATCACCATGGCGCAGAGAGCAGCCCGACCACGTGTCGCCCCAGAGCATGGAAGGCCGAACCGGTGTGGCAGACGGCGAGCAGTGCACGATCGTGCGGATTCCGCTGGACCGTATCCCCTTGAGCTCCCCCGACCTGCACCCCATCAGAATCGATGTGCAGGTGACACGAGCAGGATCAGATACGCACACCTGGCGTCCATCGAACCCGACCACCTCTCGCCTCCGGCTGGGCGCAGACAACCCCGCAGATCTGGGGTGGCTGATCTTCGAAGGCTAGGAGCCTGTCCGGGTATTCAGGGTCCGATACCGAAGTCCGGATCCACATCCGGTTTGGGCCCGCGCTGGTACGTGGACGCCGCCGGCGCGCGGTAAGGAATGTTGAGATGCGGCGTCTCCACGACACGACCACAGGCGATGGTCTCCCCCTGTCGATACGAGGAATCGAAGAGGCCTGAGAGCATGCCCGTCGTCAGCAGGGCTCGTTCGACCGGGTAGGAAGGCCTGCCGGTGAGCATCATCTCCTCGATGTGGTGCACGAGCCCACTGAAGTGAGCGTGGGGCCGCGCCTGCGTTTCGAACTGCGTCGCCACCGGCGTCTCAACCCCCTCAACGTCCGCGGCAAAAGCGGCAGACTTGATGTAGCCATTGAGCAGATAACAGGCTGCCTGCAGACCGCTGCGATACTCGAGGACAAACAGAATCGGCGCTTCTGCCTTTTCCTGTGGAGTCCCCTCTGTGTCAGGGCAACAGGCGGCGGCCTGACTCAGCAGGTTGTCGGCCCAGGAATTCTGCTTCGTCCACTCCCAGACATGGTCGCCTTCGAGGCAACGCGCCGTTGCCACACCGGTCTCCCCGCCACGGCGACGTTCGACCATACACTGCAGCGCCTCCAGCGTGTGGATGCCGTAGCGTTCCTTGGGTCCGTAGTTGATCGCCACCGCCCGTTCGACGGGCGTCTCAAGATCCAGTTCCAATTCTGGATTGCGCCACGCCAGTGGCAACGAAGAGCCCGCCATGAGTGGGAAACCCATCGATACGGACATGTCGTACATCCACTTGGCCTCCTCCCAATCGTGGGAGAAGTGTTTGTCGCAGAATACGGGCACACATCGCCCACTCTCCTTGAACACCTCCACGACCTGACGGAAGAAGTGGAATCGCGGATAGATCTCCTGCCCCCTGATGTTGTAGGGGTAGACCCCGTGTTCACCGACAATGACCACACCGTCGACGGCCAGTTCATCTCCATCCATCTGCAGAGCCTGTGCGATCGTCCCATAGATGGGGATGTCATACTTCCTGGCCAGGTCCCTGCTCATGTCATTCTCTGGAAACTGGTCGACGTAGAGCGACACGATCTGCACACGAGGCGTCTGCCGTTCACCCTCGTAGTAGTATCCTGCCAGAAGGCGGCCGACGATGACCTCTGCATGGGACATGCGCCAGAAGGAGGTGATGATGGCTGCGATTCGCTTCTGTCTGTCTGCCATTGAATTCATCCCGGGAAATGATTGCGCCCTCAAAGTGAGTACTGCGCGCCGTTGCCGACAGGGTTGGACGTCGGTGGCCTGCCTTCGGGATACTATGTCTTGTCTCCCTGCCCCAACCAGGATGAACCACACATGAGCACCCAATCTTCTGGCATGACATCACGCGAACGTCTCATGGCCACCTTGCGGGGTGAGTCGGTCGATCGACCGGCCGTCAGCCTCTACGAGATTGGCGGTTTCCGGGTCGATCCTACCGATCCGGATCCATTCAACGTCTACAACGCCCCCGATTGGCAACCCCTGCTGCAACTGGCCGAAGAGCAGACCGACCTGATCCGTCTGCGCAGCGCCGTGCGGGCACAGTCACATGAGTCATGGGGTGACCAGCAAGGCAGTGTCCGGGATGAGTTCTTCACGACCAGCACGGTGATCGAAGATGGCAATCGCATCACCCGCACGCGCCTGGTCGTTGGTGGACGGACGATGACCTCGACGACGCGACGTGAACCCGGGCTGGACACGATCTGGACGACAGAACATCTGTTGAAGGACGCAGATGACATCCGCGCTTATCTCGAATTGCCCGACGAGGTCTTTGCTGAGCAGGTGGACGTTGCACCCCTCGTCGAAGAGGACGAAACCCTGGGTGATCGCGGCATCATCATGGTCGACACCGAAGATCCACTCTGTGCCGCCGCCACCCTGCTCGACATGGAAGAATACACGATCATCGCCATGACCCAGCCGGATCTGTTTCATCTTCTGCTGGAGAAGTGCGCCGCCTACATCCACGCCCGAACCGGGCAGGTGGCGGAACAATTCCCGGGACACCTCTGGCGGATCTTCGGGCCGGAATATGCCTCGGAGCCTTACCTGCCACCGCATCTGTTCGAAGCGTATGTCGTGCAGTATGTCGACCCCATGGTGAAGATGATCCAGGCCCACGGCGGATTCGTCCGACTGCACAGCCACGGACGACTCCGCAACATCCTCTCCCACATTCACGGCATGGGCGTCGATGCCCTCGACCCGGTCGAGCCACCACCCCACGGTGACATGGAACTGGCCGAAGTCCGGCAGCAGGTCGGCAGGGACATCGTGCTGTGCGGGAATCTGGAAGTGGCAGACATCGAGCACCTTCCCCCGGCACAATTCGAGAAGGTCGTGCTCAAGACGCTCAAGGACGGCACCGCCGGCGACGGCCGCGGCTTCATTCTGCTCCCAACGGCGGCCACCTATGGTCGGCAGATTCCGAAGCAGACCATGCTCAACTACGAGACCATCGTGCGCCTGGCGCGGAACTTCTGATGCGCATGCAGGAACCGTCCGCCGGCTGATCAGGTCGGGATTCGGGTCCGGGCGGTCCCGTTGGGTCGATGGGGATCAGGGCCTCGTGCCGCCTCCTAACCAATCACACGCATGGGCAGCATCGGGAGATCGGGATCTACCCCGAAATCCAGGGCAAAGTCGTCTCCCGCACGCCGGAACTCGACGCGACCGGTACCCACGGTCCCCTCGACCCCCGGCGCTTCGTACTGGGGCCAGGCACCATAGTCGATCTCCTCGCCGTCGACACGATGCGCGCCATCGTAGGTAAGCGCCAGCCGTGGTCCTCGCCGTGTACGGTACGCCACCTCTCCACTCGTCGACCACCGACTCAGGTCCAGTCTCGGCGAGTCGGTCATCTGCGCACAGAACGTCTCGAAGGATCCCGCCTTCGCCGCTTCCTCCGTCTCCAGGGCAAGCCCCAGATTTTCCCCCTCCATGCGCAACAGCCAGCCATCGACCAGATCTGCCTCATGGATCTCCAGCCACTGGTACGGCGTGAAGGGGCGAATCCCCACGTAGAATGCCTCACCGTCACCCAGTAGCCAGCCGTCTTCCTCAACCCAGACCATCTCCCGCGGCAGATACAGGTGCACGTAGGGGGCTCGGTCATCCGGCGGGATGCGATAGGCCACCAGTAGTGCCGACTCGTGCTGCATCATCTGCTCGTAAGGTGAGGCACCGAACAGCCGATCCGGGTTCTGCAGGTACGGCTTGTGAGCCTCGGCGACCGAACGGCCGATCACCTGGGGCAACTCGCTCAGGAAGGCACTGAAGCGTCCCGGACTGAGGTAGGGATGGTTGCAGACGATCTTCGCCTCATGTTTGGGCCCATCCCAGGTGAGGTCCCATGAGATCAGATCAATCGGTCCCGCCATGGGGCCCGGCAAACCCACCTGGGTGGAGCCCAGCGCAAAGGACGGGCTCAGGTAGGTGTATTTATGGACCGGCGCCGCCACTCGGCTTGCGTGGCGGTAGATCTCTCTTGGCGCCTTCGTCTTCCGGACTACCATCGGATATTCACGGTCCAGTGCCATTGCCGCCAACAGTGGCGGTGGACGGTAGGCGGCGGTGACGGCGGCACCGGCCATCTCGGTTCCGTGCGTCTCGGGATCAAAGTCAACACCCCCGAAATAGCAGTACGCCAGGGCGGCGGTCATGCCAGTGATCGTCCACGTGTTCTGGCAGTACCCCTCACGAGAGTGCCCCCCGGCCCAGGCGCCGTGGAAGTATTCCAACGCCATGTCGGCGACGAACAGCGTTGCCATCTGCTCTGCCTGATGACGCAGATGCGGGTCCTGAGCGTGATCGGCGAGCAGGATCATACACAGGGCATGGCAGATGTGATACTGGGGTGAGTCATACTCGTGATGGCCGACACGGGCTGTGCGATCGATCATGCCCAGGATCCAGCGCGAAGCCTCGGCGTGCACGACCTCGCGCGATTGGCCATTCCACCAGAGGGTCACCTCGGGCCAGGTCTCGACCGCCACCAGGGACGTCGCATAGTAGATGAGCCAGTGATTCTCAGTGTTGCCGCGATGGTTGGCGTCGGCCGTAAGCATCTGCTTGAGCAGGGCCAGCGACTCCGGGGAGAGCTGCTCCCGCCAGCGAGCTACCAGCATCATCGCGCCGAGGGTACCGAATGGCCCCGGCGCGTCCGGCACGCAACGTCGGATATGTTCCTCCACGTGCGTCGCGTCGGCCTCAAGGGCCAGCATCGCCTGGGCGGTCCCAGAGACACTCGGCCATATCAGCTCGGCAGGTGAGCAATCTCAGCCCTCTGGCCGCGACCTCCTGATGGTAGGCAGCTTCGTTCAGATTCGGCACCACGTCGATTGGCGATTTCATATCGTCCTCCCTTCCGGCGCCAGGATGGCGCTGATCCGACCAGGCAGTTGTGGTGCGTGACGCCAGAGACGGCCACCATCTCTCGTCACCCAGAGCCCGCCCGGCTGAAGCCCGATCATCCAGCAATCCTGGTCTCGAGGATGCGCCGCCACGGCACCGACGTGCCCCGTGGGACCGACGTGCTGCCAGGCACCATCACCGTCACCGACAATGGCGCCTGCCGTCGTGGCGGCCAGTAGGCGGCCACCGGTCTCGGTCACAGCAAAGACCGTCGTCCCATCCAGGCCGCGGCCCGCCGGGCGCCAGGACAGACCATCCGCACTGCGCCAGAGACCGCGGTCATCGGCACCTGCCCACCACTCACCCAGGGCGTGGCAGAGGCCACGCACCGGCGTGCCCACCAGGCTGCTGTGCGTCCACCGTCGCCCCGAGTCCTCGGCGATCAGCAACCCCGCCTCGGTACCCACCAGCCAGCGGCACACGTCGTCAGGGTCGACGACGATGACATTGGCGAAGCGCTCGTCAACCGCCATTCCATCGTTGAGTGCTGACCAGCGAATCGCGCCGAGTTCATCGGGCACCCCCACGGCGACACCGTACGCCGAAGCCACGACCAGCCCGGGATCTCCTGCGATGACATCGAGATCCAGTACCTCGGTGAGCGTCTCGTCGTGCAGTTGCAGCCAGCGATCATCCGCCGTCACCTCCCAGACACCGCCACCGGTGCCCACGCAGATCCGCTCGTCGGTCCGCAGAATACTCGTCACATGGAAGGAATGCTCCCCAACCTGTTGCCATGTCATGCCATCGGGGCTGTTCCACAACCCACCAGCACCAACCAGCCAATCGAATCGTCTGTCGTTCATCAGTGATTCCCTTGCGTCTCGAAGCGCAGCACCGCCGGCCGGCCCTGGGCCAGGGCTCCACGCACATCCGGTGGCAGTGCCACCCGCACGCCCTCGTCCGTGGCGCTGCAACCTACCTGCTTACCTCGTCCCAGCACCTGCACCTGCGACTGATGGCGCGGCGCAGGACCACGAAGGGTGACACCACCAGCCTCATCGGCAGCAAAGAGGATGGCGTACACCCGGTCGCCCTTGGCCGTGTAGAACGCCTCGCCATCACGATAGGGTGGCACCGGCCGCGTGCCATGGATGGCCTCACCATTCACCTCCATCCATGCGCCGATCTCCTCAAGGCGCCTCAACGCTTCTGCCGGCAGTGTTCCCTCGGGCGTGGGTCCGACACCGAGCAGCAGGTTGCCACCCTTTGCTACCACCTCCACCAGCATGCGTAGCAGCTCGGGAGTGGACTTGTAATCATCGTCGGGGACGTATTTCCAGCTGTGTCCCATGGTCAGACAGGACTCCCATGGCCCATCCGGCGGCATGTCCGGGATCATCTGCTCCGGCGTGATGAAGTCCTCGAAGTCGTTGCCCACGGTGCGATCGGCCATGATCAGCCCCGGTTGATGCCGCCGCGCCATCGCCGCGATCTCGTCCATGCGGATGTCCTGATCGGGAGGTCGCACCTGTCCTCCGTCGAGCCACAACATGTCGATGGGACCATACCCGGTCATCAGCTCTTCGATCTGCCCGTGCGTGTACTGGACGAACTTCTCCCACAACTCGGCCTCGGCATGGGTGTCGTAGTTGGGGTTGCGCGTGTGGGCCGGCCGCGACGGGTCCCAGTAGTAGGGCACGTGCCAGTCCGACTTGGAGAAGTAGCAGCTGATCGCCATGTCCCGCGCGCGGAATGCGTCGAAGACCTGGCGGGCAATGTTGCTGCGCGGATCAGCGTGGAAGGGGCAGTCCGGCCCGGTGATCTTGTATTGAGTCGTCGCCGTGTCCCACATGCAGAACCCATCGTGGTGCTTGGTGGTGAAGGTCACATACTCCATACCGGCCCGGCGGGCAGCATCGGCCCACACGACCGGATCGAAATCCGTGGGATTGAAGGTCCGATTCAGGGCCCGATAGTCGGCACAGAAGCGCTCATAATCGCGTCCACGTTCGGCCCAGCACTTCATGTCGTCGGGCCGCGCCCAGGTGTCCTCCTCTACAAGGGGCCAGGATTCACAGCAATCCCACTGGCAATACATGCCCCAGTGCAGGAAGAGTCCGAACTTGCGGTCCTGGAACCAGTCCAGCCGTTGCCGCAGCCACTCGGGCTTGTCATGCCGCCCGTCGGACCGTCCCTCGGTCTGGCTCTCCGACGCCCCCTGCTCGATGATGTCACCCCGTCGCTCCGCCATCAGCCCTTCACTCCTTCAGACTCTTGTGTATCAGTCATCATCGCGGCCGGATCACCTCGACACACTGGGCCACCTTAGCTATGCAGGCAGCTTCATCGTCCCGCGTCATCTCCAGCAGACTCACCTTCTCGGCGCTGTCCATCTCCTTGTCGCTGACACGTGAGAGACTTTCAGCGATCGATCCATACTCGCCCGACAGATCCTGAGCCAACTTCGAGATCTCTGGCATCGCGCCGGCAATCTCTCCGAAGTAAGCCGCCGCCATCGTCCGGCACTCGGCCCACACCGTCGCATTCCACCAGTTTCCGTGGCTGTCTCCTGCGCCCGCCTTCACGGCCTGAATGAATCGAGCATAGGCGTTGGGCCCGATCCCGTAACCCGATCCCGTGTGCCGGTCTGGATTCTCCCACAGATCGACGGCGTAGGTGAGACTGGCCAGAATCACTTCCAGACGCGACACCGGATCGATCGGCTCGTAGCTGAAGAAGTTGACGTGGAATCCGTCGCCAAACTCGGCCCAGGAGCCGAAGGACAGGCGTTTGGGTGGGAAGTCCTTGTTTCGAGGATACCACGGCTGCACCGTATCAAAACCGGTGTCGTCATAACCGGTAATCAGTTGATTCTCCAGATTCAGCAGTGAGCACGGCCGGCCCTCATCCAGATGAGCCTTCAGAATCGACTCCAACTCGCTTCGCGCTTCTGCCGAAGACTGTGGTGGAAAGAAGCCGTGGTCAGTGCGGGCGATCCCCAGATTTCGGATCAGGCGATCGAAGGGTCCACCGTCCCAGCAATAGGGGCCACTGGGACACAACTCCTCGTGGATGTTGATGACAAAGGCGTGCCCCGAACCACCGTAGAGCGACGCATCACTGGTATCGATCCCAAAATGGTCGGCCACGCCGCGAAGCGTACCCATCAGCGTCGTATTCAGTGGTGGCTGCTTCAGATTTTCGATCTTCATATCCTGTCCTCCAGCTTGTGTCTCACCCGGATTCGCCCTGTACAAGTACCAAGAACAGGGTGGCTCCGGCCAGTGCATCCATCCCGGCACGATCCGCATCTATCTTTGCACAGGCGTGCCACCCGTGGCACGTCGCCATCGACCTTGGAGCAAAGATGACCAGCCTGCCTGCCGCCCCCCCACGCCCGGGGCTCCTGGACCAGCTCAAGAGCTTCGGCCAGGGCCTGACCGCCCCCAAACGCCCCGAGCCATCCTATCCGGTCCTGCCGGCAGCCGACGACACCGGCCAGAGCAGTGTCGAGGGTGTCTACCTCGTCGGCGAAGTCGCCGGCACGCCGCTGATCAAACTCGGCCTCAATGCTGGTCATGATGTGGTGGCCCAACTAGCTGACGAACTGAGACAAGAATCGCGCAGCGATTCCCAAAATGTCGATTCATCGACATTCGATCTCATCATCATCGGCGCCGGCGCCTCAGGCCTGGGCGCAGCCGCCCACGCCAAGAAGCTCGGCCTGACGGCCGTCGTCATTGAAGCCAACCACATCGCGGAAACCGTCTTCACCATGATGAAGGGCAAGGTCCTGTTCGCCGAACCCGAGACGGTGCCCCTGAAGTCCGACATGTGGTTCGAGGAGTGCACGAAGGAGGAATTGCTGGCCAGGTGGGGTGAGCAGATCCCGGCACTGGGCCTCGACGTACGCGAATTCGAGAAGGTCACCGACATCCGCAAGGCGGATGGCCATCTCGAAGTGGAGAGCCAGAAGCAGACCTACAAAGCACGCCGCGTCATTCTCGCTGTGGGCAAGGCCGGCAACCCGCGCAAGGCCGGCGTCGAGGGTGAAATCGAGCATGCCGCCCGCATCGCCCACCGCCTGCTGGATCCGGACGACCACCAGAACCAGAAGGTCCTGATCTACGGTGGCGGTGACGTGGCCCTCGAAGGGGCACTGGCTCTGTGCGAGAACAACGACGTCACCCTCGTCACCATCGACGAGGAATTCATCTACCCCAAGAAACGCAATGTCGACAAGCTGAAAGCCGCCGCGGGTGACGGGAAGCTGACCATTCACATGAACAGCTTCCTGAAGGGTGTCGGCGCCAGCGACGTCACCTTCACCAAGGTTGGCCCAGAAGGTGACCCGGTCACGATCGAGAATGACTTCGTCTACGAAATGATCGGTGCCGAGTTGCCAACCCCCTTCTTCAAGAAGGTGGGCATCAAACTCGAAGGGGAGTGGAATCGCGCTCGCTGGCTCACCCTCGGCGTCCTGTTCACCCTCGTCTACTCCCTCTATTCGCTGAAGAAGTTCGGCCTTCATCGCACCGCCGATGGCCAACTGCAGGGTCACAAAATTGCTGCCTGGCCCTTCGATCGGTTGATCTCACCCGAGTCCTACGACAGCGTCATCCGGCCCCTGTTCGAGATCGCCTACCTGCCCTTTGCGTGGCTCTTCTCAGATTCAGCCATGGCAGACATGCTCGCCGATCGAGGCTTCCAGCAAGGCTATCTCTACAGCGGACTCTACACAGTGTTGATGGCCTGGTGTGGTTACGAGGCGCTGATCCGCTGGCGCGGCATCGCCCGCCGAAAGGCCTACCAGACCTGGCGCTTCGCATCACTGATCAGCTTCCAGGTCCTCTTCTTTCTGCTCGTCAACGTCGTCGCCGTGCAGGCCCTCACCACGCAATACGCCTGGCGCGCCTGGGGACTCTACCAGCCCTATCCCCTCTTCTTCAACACCTTCTTCTGGTGGTACGAAGGGGACCCCGCCTGGATCATCTACACCTTCGTCGGCGCCGGCCTGCTAGGGACTCTCGTCGCCATCCCCATCCTCGCCCGCAACCACGGCAAACGCTTCTGCACCTGGGTCTGTGGTTGTGGTGGCCTGGCCGAGACCGTCGGTGATCGCTGGCGCCATCTGGCCGCCAAGGGCAAGCGCTCGCGCTCCTGGGAGTTTCAGGGCGTCGTGATCCTCGCCGGCTCCGTGTTGATCGGCCTCGTCGTCGTCGGCCTGTATCAGTCCGACGGCAACAACATCTGGTGGTATGCCTACGACTACCTCGTCGACTTCTGGCTCGTCGCCGTCATCCCCATCGCCCTCTACCCATTCTTCGGGGGCAAAGTCTGGTGCCGTTACTGGTGTCCGCTGGCCGCCTACAATGGCCTGCTGGCGAAGTGGTATGGCAAGCTGAAGATCCAGTCGAACGACCACTGCATCTCTTGCACCCAGTGTTCGAAATACTGCCAGGTCGGTGTCGACGTCATGGCCTTCGCCAAGAACACCGAATCCTTCGACAACGGGAACTCCGCCTGCATCCAATGTGGCATCTGCATCGATGTGTGCCCGATGGATGTGCTGTCCTTTACGACAGAGGATGAGGGCGAGAAGAAGACCGTCGCTGCTCAGGCGGCCTGATCTCGGGCGCGAGATCTGCTCCGGGTGATCTGCTTTGGGGGAATCTGGTCGCCTGCGATCAGGCCGGCGCCAACCTCAGGTGGCGCCGACTCGCCGTGGTTCCAGATCACGCACAACTCGGCGAAGACCTCGCGCTCGTTGCGGTGACCGCCCTTGCCGCACGGTTGAGGAACGCTCTCCATCGGTTCAGCGAAAAGACAACCAATTTCGTACAATCTCGGCAATCCTAACCAGTCGATGTGGTCTGAGTGTGTGCGTGTGAGTTGTCACGCGCTGAAGCTCGGCCTTCCCAAGAAGCCCACTGATGATGAAACCTATCCTCGACCCCGCAATGATTATACGGTCGGTGTTGTCGAGCGAGATCTTGCGAGTCAATCGAACATTCTCCGAACTGGTCGGCTTCACTACCAAGGATCTCGCACTTGATCCTCTGATCAACTGGATCCATCCAGACGATTGGCCGGGGCTGGAGGAAGTCCTGAAGACAGGATCGGGTCGTGTTGAGGCTCGGCATCGCTCGACGGAAAGTGGCTGGATTCCTTTCGAGTGGCGTGTGCAGACCAGTGAGACTGGCCCCGTGGCTCTCGGACGGCAACCTGGAACGCCCAAGGCCCCTGCCCACGTGGAAGAGGCCAACACGACGCCCCCCGTGGCACCGATCAACCAGACATTGCAGGCCATGGCCCGCATCACCGAAGCTCAGAATCCGGGACTGCGGTGTTCCATTCTGCTCGTCGACAGCAGCGGTACGCAAGTGACTGTCGGGGCGGGTCCCAGTCTTCCTGCTGCATACAACGAAGCAGTTGAAGGTCTGCATATCGGTCCTGCCGTCGGATCGTGCGGCACCGCTTCCTACTGGAATCTGCCCGTGATCGTCGAGGACATCGAGACGGATCCACTCTGGAAGAATCTGCGCGGGGCGGCGGCGATTGCGGGAGTGCGTGCGTGTTGGTCCATGCCAGTCACCGCCACAGACGGTGGGGTGCTGGGGGCGATGGCTCTCTACGCCGATGAACCTCTCGCTCCCACACAGAGTCAGATGGACGGTCTCCAGGCAGCCGCTCGGATGGCGGGTCTTGCGATCGAACGGGACCGCCTCGAGGACAGGCTGCGCGAAGCGGCCAAGATCGAGGCGATCGGCCGTCTTGCGGGAGGTGTCGCACATGACTTCAATAACCTTCTGACCGTGATCCTGGGGCACGTTGAGTCGATGCGAGAGCAACCAGACCAGGCTCCCGAAGAACAGACGCTGGATGCGATTCTCCACGCGGTGCAAGACGCGTCCGAGATTACCTCACAACTCCTGGCATTTGGACGCAAGCAACCCTGGCGTCCGGAACGAGTCGACCTGGCTGCGCTCATGCTGGACGTAATGCAGGTGCTTGATCCGCTCATCGGCGACGACATCTCCGTATCCGTCAGCTCAGACCCCTCCCTTGGGTCTATTTCGATCGACGCGACACAACTGCGTCAGATCATGCTCAACCTCGTGTTGAATGCAAGGGATGCGATGCCCCACGGCGGTCGACTCAGCATCGAGACGCGCCACGCTGAACGTCAGGAGGTCATGGTCATCGACGCTGAGTGCCCGAAGGGGTCCTACGTCGGCATCACGGTCGTTGATTCGGGAAGCGGGATGGACACGGAAACCAAGTCTCAGATTTTCGAACCCTTCTTCACGACCAAGGAAGGGCTCCATGGCACCGGTCTGGGGCTCGCGAGCGCCTACGGACTGACACGCCAGAACGGCGGATACTTGGCAGTCGAGAGCGGGGTCGGAGAAGGAACGAAGTTCAAGCTCTTCTTTCCGAGTGGCAAAGCGAAAACGAAACCCGCCGAGGAAACCAATCTGGCTACGGCGGGCTCAGTACTGATCGCCGAAGACAACGATGCCATACGACACCTCGTAACGGACATCCTCACACGCGAAGGTTTCGTTGTTACCCCCGCGCGGAACGGTGCTGAGGCCTGGTCTCTCTGCGAGAAAGGTCTTGTCGTAGACCTGCTCATCGCCGATGTCATGATGCCGGTAATGGGTGGCGCCGAGCTTGCCAGGCGAGTGCGGGAGATTCTCCCCGAGGCCCGCGTGCTTTACATCTCAGGACACCTGTTCGATCAACTGGAACTGCCGGAGCTGGATGCGACCAGGGAGCTGTATCTCGCCAAGCCATTCAAGCCGGATCAGTTGCGCCATGAGGTGCACCGGGCGTTGTCATTGGCACAAGGCGACGTGTAGTCTCGTCGCATTCGATCGGTGCCGGGTGAATCCGGTCGCCCGCGATCAGGACCGGCATCAGCCTCAGGTAGCGCCGACGCGCCGTGATTCCAGATCACGCCCCGCCGTCGGTGGTGGGAGGGGTCGGCCTTCGCTGCGGTAGAGGGCGAGCGTCTCCTCCGCGATCACGCACAGCTCGGCGAAGACCTCGCGCTCGTCCGATCCGTGACAGCCACCATGCAGAAGGCCGGGGCAGGTACCCACGAAACACTGATCTTCATCGGACCATTCGACGACCTTGGCGTATCGATAACTGTCCTTCATCCGCGCGCCTCTCTGATCGCGAGCCTGACGGCTCGCTCCTGGTATGGCTTTGCATCGTCGCCCGTCTTGCCCGACAAGGTAACTGGCCGGACGACCTGAGCATGTACGAAGTTGCGGTGACCAAACGGCGAAGTGCCATCCGCCACCCCTGCAAGACCGTCGCTGCTCAGGCGGCCTGATCCTGGCGGGCAATCTGCTCCGGGTTTTCTGGCTGTCACGAATTCCTTCTAATATACTGTTTATACGTTACTTAAGACACCTTACCATCGATCGACCTCCCCTTGTGAGATTGAAAAGTCTACACGTGTAGACTTTTCGCCTACCCCATGAATGGGGCACCACGGGTAAGTCTGCTACATTCCAGCGAAGGCTTGTTCCCCTGGTGACGCACAATGTCAGGCATTTCACGTCCTCCGGTAGCCGTTTCGGTCCGCAGGTGCTCTTTGCCAGGAAGAAAAGCGCCCGGCCTCCACGAGGGAGACCGGGCGTTTCTGTTGCCGGCTGTGGGCCAGCGCATCGAACTGCTGGTCCTTACTGCCCGATGCCGCGCAAGACTCTGCGGGTGCCGGCCTCGATCGCCCACGCGTAGCCGTTCTGGTCAACGGAGATCTCGTAGGCCTGGCCGCTCGTCTGCTGCCAGTCGTTGACTGCGTCGCTCCATCGATGCACGCTGCCGTCCTGTGCGACCGCCCAGATAGAGGGGCCGCCCAGGCCGATGTCCCTGGCGCGAAGACTGCGATCCACCTCGACCCATTCAATATTGCTTCCATCCCGTGCGCCGATATAGTGCCAGATCGTGCCATCCTCCCTCACGACGTAGGCCTGGCCGTTGCTGGCGACGCCCAAGCGCTTGCCGTCCTGTAACATGTCGATCCACTTGCCTTCGACGCTGGGATTGTAGAGCCAGACCTTGGCTATCGGGTTGGCGCCAATGACCCAGACGCTACCGCTGCCGTCGGCTCCTACGCCGATGTCGAGGGCAGCGCCGGGGATATCATACCAGCCGCCGGGGTGCCAGGCTTTGATGGAGTTGTCCTGCATCACCACCCAGGCATTGCCCTGCGGGTCGACGTCAAGGCGTGAGGCGCCGCCCAATCCCATGTTCTCCCAACCCCCGCCAATGTTGCGGTGCACATTGTGCTCTCCGTCAACGATCCACCTCGTGCCGTCGTTCCCCACACCGATGTCGATAGCCGTAGCCTCGCCATCCGCCCACTCGGTTGCGAGGTTGCCGATGGGGCCATGGTACGTTCCGGGAAAATTCAGGTTCGGGGTTGGCGTATGGATATCGGCGATGTGGGGCAAGCTCCCCGGGTCATCCATCGGCCATACGGCCACCAGGCTTCCGTTACCGTCATCGACAGGCAGTGACTGATCCATATTGGAAGCGATCTCTGCCTGGGTCCTCTCGACCTGCCAATAGCGCAGTTGGGCTATTTCGCCTTTGAAGGGCTGGAAGGAGTACCACGGGCCCGGGCCCGCCGTGCCCGCACCTTGAAAATCAAATGATCCACCGACGTTGAGAGGCGAGTCGCCGGGAAGGATATGCCACGAGGTGCTAGCCGCCCTTCCGATCCTGGCCACGCCCACCTTCTGTCCATCGACGTACAGTGTCCGATTGAACCAGACGGTGGTCTGATCAGGGACATGTTCGAACACATCAGAATCCACTCGTTGGGTGAGCGCCACGTGGTGCCACTGTCCAGAAGTGATCACCCCTGGGGGGCTGCTGAGATTCAGTATCATAGGATAGCCTGGAGTATTATGGGACCAGATAGGGACCTCCTCCACCAGCTCCAGTCTACCATCTGTCGAGACTGCAAGATGGAAGAACCGACCCGATGGGCCCGTCCCGAACAGGCGCCGACGACTATCCAAACCGTCTGCATCGACACGAATCCAGGCCTCGATGGTTCCATCCAGGAATTGGGGAATGAAACTGGGCATCTCCACATAGTTGTCGGTGCCGTTGAAGCGCAGGCCACTCTCTGGAGCGCTGAAGGCAGAGGTCGCCACGCCCAGCAGAGCAGCGACGAGTAGCAGGGCCTGACGGATGAAGGTACCAGACGAACTTTTCACGATGGGCTCCTGCGAATGAGCAGTGTGGGTTGCAGCGTTTGGTGGTGATGATCTGCGTGCTCTTTTGCAACCTTCGTGCCAACTGATGGCAGAGAGAGGATTGGGCTCCGCAGGAGGGCAGGTCGCCGAAAGTGGTCGCATGCGCCCAGGTTTAGCGGGCGCATGAGCGCAGGTGGGCGCATGCGAGCACTGAGCACAGAAAACACCCGGCCTCCGCGAAGGAGACCGGGCGTTTCTGTTACCGGTTGCGGCTTCGGTGTTTCTATTCAGTCGATCTGGAAGTCGCTCACCTGCGCGTTGAAACTGGGGCCCGCTCCATTGGCGCCCAGTACGACCGTGCCTGTCATACCCGAGGGTACCGGCACGGGAGAATACGTCAACACGCGCTCACCATTTTCGTAGACGCTGGTGTGGGTGCTCTGGTGATCGTACGTGACCCGCAGTCTGAAGGGTGTGCCAAATTCCCAGTGGCCTTCGAAGTATTGATCATTGAAGGCCGCACCATCTCCGACAGCGATATACCACTTCCCTTCTTCGCCGGCCTGCAGTCGGAGCGCCGCCTGGTTGCCGTACTCGGGACTCCCGATGGTGATGATATTGTTCCAGGATTCCGACCAATTGATGGTAACATCGGCTTCGATCGCGAAGTCTGTCGGCAACGCAGACGGCCCGAGTGTTTCGAAGGTCGATGCTGGTATCATCTGGAAGTCGCTCACCTGCGCGTTGAAACTGGACCCCGCTCCATCGGTACCCAGTACCACCGTGCCTGTCATATCCGAGGGCACCGGCACGGGAGAATACGTCAACACGCGCACACCATTTTCGTAGACGCTGGTGTGGGTGCTCTGGTGATCGTAGGTGACCCGCAATCTAAAGGGGGTACCGAATCTCCAGTGGCCTTCGAAGTATTGATCATTGAAGGCCGCACCATCTCCGACAGCGACATACCACTGCCCTTGTTCGCCGGCCTGCAGTCGGAGCGCCGCCTGGTTGCCATACTCGGGACCCCCGATGGTGACAATGTTGTTGTAGGATTCCGACCAATTGATGGTAACATCGGCTTCGATCGCGAAGTCTGTCGGCAGCGTAGACTGTCCGAGTGTTTCGAAGGTCGACGGCGGGAGAACCCGCGGCTCTGGCCTCGGGGGGACAGGTCGTGGGGTGGGATAATCCGGGTCTGTGAGGAAGAAGACCGTCTGCTGGTCCCTCGAGCCGACGGCGATCCTCTCACCTGTTACAGCAATGCGACTCGCGACAGGGGCAGACCATACAAGCCGGGTCCCCGATGCCCGAGTGAACCTGTAGACGCGATGGTCCTCGCCAACGAAGAAGACGGCTCCGTCTTCCCGCATGTCCGCGTCCAGTGCTGTGCCCTCGCTGCGCGCCCCACCATAAACAAGAGACCGACCGTTCTCGTCGTAGTAGTACAGGTCGTTGCTGCCGGCGTTCACCTGGGCCATGGCGCCACCGGGAAAGGTATCAATTGCCATCGCCTGGAGGTTCTCATTGCCTATCATGCCCCGCCCCGCCTTGTGGCGGTAGCCGTGCTGAAGGCCGATGAAATAGACTGCGCCGTCCAGGCCGATTTCGATGTCCCTGGCCGTCGCATTCGGCGCGTTCTGAAGCAGGCCGCTGCCGTACTTGTACAATTTGTTGTTCATTCCTACGAAGTAGACGCTGCCATCCGGGGATCCGGCCACCCGCTTTGCAGTTACCTCTCCCATCTGGCTGTTGGTGCCGGTGCTGTAGAGGTTACCGCCACTCACAGCGATAAAGGCGTCCGGCGTCGCCGCCACGTCTTCGTGGGGCATAACCCACTGGCCTGTCACCTGCAGGGCGTTGAACGACACGAAGTAGCTCGACGCCTCCTTCCCCATCGCCAGGCTGGATATATGGACCATGCCGTCCTGACCCGGGTAACTGACCACTTCCACGTCGCCCCTGAAGTCCGTGTCCCGCCACACCGAGACTTGAGCACCTTCGCATCCTCCGTCCTCAAGGCTTGCGAAGTGGATCTCCTCCAGTTTGTCGTTCCAGCCGACCTGGTCCCACGTCACGCCTGAGCCGCCGGCAATCAGGTCGTAGATCTTCTGAGGGTCTGTGTAATCGAAGTGCTCATAGCCCACACCGGCCTCATCCAGGATTGCCTTAAGCCCGTGTTTGGCCCCCCACGAGGCAAGGCTGCCATAGGGGCTCGCGGCCAGCAGCAGGTCGAAGGATAACCCGATAGCAGATATGTCGCCCTCAGCGAGGTTCTGCAGGTTCTCGAACCTCTGCTGGAAGTTGACGTTACCGCTCTTGAATGTGTGCGCAAACCCGTTTGGATAGCCATAGGCCAGGAAATTGAGCTCTGACCTGGCGCTTCCGTCATACCCGACGAGCGTCACGCCGCATCGTGCGTGGGCCTGGGTGGTGATTGAGAACAGTGCGATCAACAGACCGCTCAAGATGACGGTGCGCCCTCGCGCTTTCGGTGCGGTGCGTCGATGGGTCATGGTGTTCTTTCCGGGTGATCGTGACGGGGTTGCTCGGGCTTTGGGTAGGGGTATCGCAATAGTGGTGCCAGGGGGTTCCTCAGAGAGGATCTACCAGAGACCGAGTACATTGTTCAGGAAGTGCTCGCATGCGCCCACGTTGAGCGGGCGCATGTGAGCAGGTGGGCGCATGCGAGCACTGAGCACAAAAACGCCCGGCCTCCACGAGGGAGACCGGGCGTTGCTGTTGCCGACTGTGAGTCAGTAGCGTCGATCTGCTACTGCGGGGTACCCGACCAGATCTGAGTACTCTCCTGCACCACCCATGGCGTGCCGCCCGCCCCGACACTGATCTGCTGCGCGTGGCCGGCGGTTCGCTCCCATCGAGTTCGGTTCTCATTCAGCCGGCGAATGCCGCCGTCGGCGTGCGTGATCCACACTCGACCGTCGTCACCTACGCCGATGTCGATGGCGCGTGTCTTTGGCATGGGTACCCAGTTGCCCACGGTGCCGTTGCCGTACCAGACCGAGCCGTCGGCCGTCACGACATAAGCATCGCCATTGGGCCCCGCATCCACACGCACACCCTGACCGCCCATGTCGATCCAGTAATCGCCCCCGGAAGGGTTGTGACGCCAGATCCGGCTGTCGAGGCCGATGCACCATACGAAGCCGTTGGCACCGGCGCCGACATCCACCGCGTGACCAGACACCGGGGCCCAGCTGCCCACCGTGCCGTTTCCGTACCAAACGCCGCCGTCATCCACCACGACATAGGCATCGCCGTCGGGACCGCCATCGATGCGCTTGGCTTGACCGCCCATGCCCACCCAGCCCGACCCGGTGTCGCGGTAGATCTGGTTGGAGTGGTTATCGATGACCCACACCGAGCCGTCGGCCCCGGCGCCGACGTCGACGGCGTTGCCCTCGATGTTGGTCCAGGCGGTTGTGAAGTCAGGCACGGGTGCGGGCATCGGCGGAAAACTCACCCTGTAGCTGGACACCTGACCTGGCCAGTCACCATCCATCCCATATGTGGCATCCTGGGCTGAGCCGAGAAACTCCCTCGACCCACCGCGATAGTCGGTGTCCCAGTACAGAGTGACTCTGGCACCACCACATTCACCACGGAATCCGACCTCCGTCATCTTGTCGTTCCATCGCTCCGGCGACCAGGCCGAGGGGTCGATCAGACCCGTTCGGTCCACCATCGCCTGCATGAGATCAGCCTGCGAATAGATGACGCCGTCCAGGTCTACGCCGATGACGGCTCCCGCCTGATCCAGGACGATTTCTTCGAGATCGATGCCAATAGCGTCCTGGATTTCATCGAAGGCAACCGCCTCAACCATATCCCGCGGAGCTTCGACGAAGGACGCAACCAGCATCCAGGTCTTCGGATCCGCCAGGGCATCGAAATTGCCGTTGGCGATGTCCGATATCCTGGAAAACAAGGAGGCGTTGCCATTTCTGAAGGTCTCCTCAGAACCAGAAGGGAACAGCCACTGGTCATAGGTCTTGATTGATTCGGTGCCGTGGTCATTGCCTTTGATGGTGACCGTACAGGGGCCAGAGGCTGGCGACGCCGCGGCGCTATTCGGCCAAGCATGGGCTGCCAGCAGCATCAACAGCAGCAGCAGTGCGGTGCGGCGGCTCAGAATGGCTAGTGAGTTGTTCACGATATCTTCCTTGGATGGATGGGCGTAGACCATATCGGCCTCAGGTCTGTCATGTCCTTTCGCAAGAGCGGTGCCACGCCGGTTTCTCAGAGAGAATTCACCAGACGCCGAGTGCATTGTTCAGGAAGTGCTCGCATGCGCCCAGGTTGAGCGGGCGCATGAGCGCAGGTGGGCGTATGCGAGCACTGAGCACAAAAACGCCCGGCCTCCACGAAGGAGACCGGGCGTTGCTGTTACCTGCTGTGAATCAGCAGGTCAATCTGCTACTGCGCGCCGCCTCTCCAGATCCCGTCATCATTGATGATCCACGCTTCCGCGTTCGGGCCTACCGTAATCGCGTTGGCGCGGCCATTGGTGAGGTCCCACTTCGTTGTACCGTTCCATCGGTAGATGTTGTAGTCTTGTCCGATAATCCATGCGCTGTGGCCCCCGATGGCAATGTCTCGGGCGCTTCCCGGAAACTTGCTCCAGGATCCCGCGGTACCACCGGACAACCAGATTTCTCCATTGGCCTGAACGACCCAGGCATGGCCGTTTTCAGCCACGTCAATGCGCTGTGCCGTGCCTTGCATGTCTTCCCAACCTGAGTCACCCCAGCGGTAGATGCCACCACTTGTGTGGGTGACCCATACCGAGCCATCAGCCCCAACGCCGATGTCGACGGCTTCGCCTTCGATCACATTCCAATCGCTACCCGACCAGTGGCGTATGTGGTTGTTTTCCAAGACCAGATAGGCATTCCCGCTGGGGTCGACATCGACGCGGATCACGCCGGTGTGGTGCATGTGTTCCCAGCCGCTGCCGTCATAGCGATGAATCTTGCGGTTGGCGTCGACCATCCACACCGTGCCGTCGGCTCCGGTGCCGATGTCGAGGGCGTTGCCGCCCGCAGACACCCAGGGCGTGGCGAAGTCGTCCGGCTGTGGAGGCGTATATGGACCGCCGCGCCAGATCTGCGTCCCCCCCTGCACGACCCACGGAATGCCGCCTGCGCTGACACTGACCTGCTGAGCCTTGCCGTTGCTCCGCTCCCAGGTAGATGTGCTCGCGTCCCACCGGCCTATTCCGTCGCCTTGAGTAGTAATCCAGACGCTGCCGTCGGCCCCCACGCCAATGTCGTTGGCCAGGGCACCTTCCAAGTGGGTCCAGTCACCCGGCGTGCCATCGTAGGACCAGACCGTGCCGCTGGCTGCCACCACGTAGGCATCGCCGTTGGGCCCGACATCGATGCGATTGCCCTCACGCCCATGTCCTCCCAACCCGATCCGGATTGGCCTCCCATGTCCGACCAGACCAATCCGGTGTAGCGGAAGACCCAGCCGTCTGTGCGAATGGCCCACACGCTGCCATCGGCCCCCACGCCAATATCCTTGGCCAGCATCCCCCCAGCAGGTCCCAACTACCCACCGTACCATACGTTGCCATCCGCCGCCACTGCATAGGCATCGTTTTCGGGCCCGCTATCAATGCGTATAGCGTTGCCGCCCATACCCTCCCAGGTCGATCCAGTGTGGCGATAGATCTGGTTGGAATGGGCATCGGTGACCCACACCGCGCCGTTGGCCCCAACGCCGACATCGACAGCGGCGCCCTCCACATGCTCCCAGTCAGTCTCTAAGTCGAATGTGCCGGGGCCAAAGAAGATCTTGTAGCTGGACACCTCATCCTGCCAACCCCACGAATTCAGATGAGCAATCGGGTAGTCTTCGTATGTGTAATCCAGATTTTGCCGAGTACTTTCCCTGTAATCAGTATTCCAGTACAACACCCCCCTGGTCCCGCCGCAGTCAGATGGCGCCCCTACGATCCTCACGATATCCATAGCGTCATTCAGTTCAGGGTTGGACTGTGAGAACGAATCTTGTATGTCACCTCCTGAAGCGCGGTACGTCCTCGTCCATCTGACCGCTCTCGTGGCCGACATCTCCACAAAACATTCACCTGGAGTAGGGGGAGCGGTGCCGCCCACGTTGCCCCAATCGATGTTCTCCGCCAGCGCGGGAGAGCTTCCCATAGACAAGAAGAGCATGATCGCAGCGATCCCGGTGACGATTCGGTCAGGCAAACTATGTTGGCGTTTCACGACAGGCTTTTTGCAATCAGTGAAGGTCGTTCGTGCCGCGAAGAGACTCTGGATTATTCGCTCACGCGCACCTGAGGCGATGGAGCGAATGGCTTGGGATGGGGATTGAGACTGCAAGGCAGATTCTCCAAAAAGAGTGAGTGGTCCATTCTGGCTCACGTATTTCTTTGCAGACCGCGTGCCAATCTTCATTGAACGGTGACGTGGTTGGTTCGGGGTTCGGTGGGGGTATCGCAATAGTGGTGCCACGCCGGTTTCTCAGAGAGGATGCACCAGACACCGAGTACGTTGATCAGGAAGTGCTCGCATGCGCCCAGGTTGAGCGGGCGCAGTGGGCGCATGCGAGCACTGAGCACAAAGACGCCCGGCCTCCACGAGGGAGACCGGGCGTTTCTGTTGCAGGCTGTGAGTCAGCGCGCCGATCTGCTACTGCGGGGTACCCGACCAGATCTGGGTGCTCTCCTGCACCACATACGGCGTGCCATCGGGACCGACACTGATCTGCTGGGCGTGGCCATCTGTCTCTTCCCATATCGATACAGCCGCGTTCCACCGACCGATGCTGCTGTCTTCCTGGTAGGTGATCCAGACACTGCCGTCGGCACCGACACCGATGTCGTTGGCCAGGGCCCCCGGCAAGTGCACCCAGTTGTCTTCGGTGCCGTTGTGGTACCAGACCGTGCCGTTGGCCGTCACCACGTAGGCATCGCCGTTGGGCCCGGCATCGATCCGCTTGCCGTTGCCGCCCATCTCCAGCCACGTCGATCCGTCGTGGCGAAAGATCCGGCCGTCGGTTGCGCGAGTAGCCCACACGATGCCATCGGCCCCGACGCCGACGTCCTGGGCGAACATCTCCCCAGGCAAGGGGCTCCAGTTGCCGACGTCACCGTTACCGTACCAAACGCCGCCGTCACCCACCACGACACAGGCATCGTGGTTGGGCCCGGCATCGATGCGATTGCCGTGACCGCCCATGCCCACCCAGCCCGCCCCGGTGTAGCGATAGATCCCGTTGGTAGGCGTATGGGTCACCCACACCGAGCCGTCGGCGCCCACGCCGACATCGAGAGCGTTGCCCTCGACCTGCTCCCAGGCCGTCGTGAAGTCGAGCTGTGTATGGAACGTCCCGTGGTGGTTATAGCTCGGGTTAGAGTTCTCGACATTCGCGATGTGAGGCAACGCCCCCGGATCATCCATCGGCCATAGACCAACCAGGCCCGCGTCACCTGCATCGGCCGGCAGAGACTGATCCATATGGGTGGCGATCTCTACCTGGGTCCTCTCGGTGGTCCAAAGGCGCAGTTGGGCGATTTCCCCTTTGAAGGACTGGAGAGAATACAAGTGTTCGAGCGACCCCCCGACATTGAGGGGTGAGTGGTCCAGAACGTACCACGTAGTTTGCCCAAATAGTACGTTGTGTTTTCTCGCCACCATCTGGCCATCGACATACAGCGTCGCAGTGGCATCAACAGTCATCTGACTATTCGAGAAATCAGCAGAATAGGTTTCAACTCGTTGAGTGAACGCCACATGGTGCCACTCTCCAGGTGTGATCTCCCCTGCGGCACTGCCGAAATCAAACACAATCACTGTGGTCTCAGAAGCGTTCATTACAGGAATCTGCTCCATCAACTCCAACCTACCATCCCCAGAGACAGTAAGATTGAAATGCGTATCCGTCGTGCCCGTCCCGAGCACGCGATGACGACCGCTGCCCAAGCCGTCTGCATCGACGCGAATCCAAGCCTCGACGGTTCCGTCCAGGATTTCGACGTGAGGGATCTCCGCATAGTCTCTGCCGTTGAAATACAGGCCGCTCTCTGGTGCGCTGAAGGCAGAGGTCGCCGTGCCCACTAGCAGAGCGAAGAGCAATAGGGTCTGACGAGTAAATTTGATGGCTTGAGATGGGAACTGAGGTTGCATGGCGATTTATCCGAGAAGAGTGAGTGAATTCTGACGTGGTTGCTTCGGGGTCTGCGAGGGGGTATTGCAACTGCCATGCCACGCCGGTTTCTCAGAGAGGATGCACCAGACACCGAATACGTTGTTCAGGAAGTGCTCGCATACGCCCAGGTTGAGCGGGCGCAGGTGGGCAAGTGGGCGCATGCGAGCACTGAGCACAAAAAAGCCCGGCCTCCGCGAGGGAGACCGGGCATTTCTGTTGCCGGCTGTGAGTCAGCGTGTCGATCTGCTACTGCGGCTGAGCTGCCTGTCCGAGGCTCTCAACCCAGTTGGACTCGCTTCTCTGATCACTGGTGGCGAAGATTGCCATACCATAAAGCGTCTATATCTTTATTGATATGTGGACGATACTGGAACATCGGAGGGTAGCCAAGCAGTTGCAGTCTCTGCCCAAAGAGGTCCTTGAGCGATATGAGAAGTGGAAAGACATTGCCATGATCTCTGGGCCAAGGGGGCTGAGGCTCATCAAAGGATTTCACGACGAAGCGCTTCGCGGTGAGTGGAAAGGGAGCAGGTCGTCCCGTCTCGGTCTGAAGTACCGTGTCATGTATGAAATCGTGGAAGCCGAGATCCTCGTGAAGGTTGTGAGTCTGACCGCCCATGATTACCGGAGGAAATAGCATGGAAGGGTACCGTCGCGCCAAGAAGCAAGTCGACCTGTCGGTTGGAGAGTCCGTGCGCATTATTCGCGAGCTTCAGGAATTAAGCCAGAAT
>JABHDC010000222.1 GCA_018673255.1 Gemmatimonadota bacterium | reverse complement strand
GGGGGACTGATCTCCTGCGGTCGGCGAAGGTGTCGTCGGGGCCGTCCAGGAAGGTGGAGGACGGGAATCAAACCCCTGCTGGCCAATGAGTTACTGGCAATCTGACTGGTTTGGCGCCAGTGTCGATTTGCGTAACTGAATGTAGGGCGTGAAGTTACGCGTGGCAATGCCATCCACAACGTAAGGAGATCTACGTGGCCGTCTACACCGCTGATGAATTGCGGCGGCGCCTGGCGCGACTTCCGCGTCTGTCGCTGGCGACGCTGCCGACCCCCCTCCAGGAAGCCGGTCGCCTGAGTGAAGCCCTTGGTGGGCCACGAATCCTCGTCAAACGCGAGGATCTGACCGGCATGGCCATGGGCGGCAACAAGATCAGGGAATTCGAATACTCCATCGCCCAGGCTGTCGAAGCCGGCTGCGATGTCCTGCTGCATGGTGCGGCGGCTCAATCCAACCAATCCCGGCAGACAGCGGCCGTCGCCGCCCGCCTCGGGCTGAAATCCGTCGTGGTGGGTCGCGCCGATGCCCACGCTCAGCTGCAGGGCAATCTGTTGCTCAGCCATCTGTTCGGCGCCGAGATCCATCTGCCCGACATCACCGATCAGGGCGCCGCGGTGAAAGCGACGATGCAGCGGCTGCGGGATGAAGGCCATCGTCCGTTCAATACCAGTTCGGATGGCGCGGCCTACCGCGGGATCGCCTACGTCGATGGCTTCGTTGAACTATGGGAACAGCTGCAGGCGATGCAGGTCACCCCCGACGCGATCTATGTCTGCTCCGGGGCGCACACACACACGGGACTGGTCGTGGCTGCCCGAGCCATGGGACTGCCCTGGCGCTTCATCGGTGTCAGCCCGAGTCCACGCGATGACGATGCCGCCGCCGCGCAACATGTGGAACTGGCCGCAGAACACGCCCGAATCCTCGACATCGACATCGACGTGACCGCCAAAGATCTGGAGAGCTACGCCGAATTTGTGGGCCCCGACTACGGCGTGGTCACCGAAGGCAGCCAGCATGCGCTGCAAACGGTGGCCCGCACCGAAGGTCTGTTGCTGGATCCATGCTACGCGGGCAAGACGATGGCCGGCCTCATGGCCCATATCGAGCGTGGATGGTGGACGAGCGAGCATACCATCCTCTTCATCCACACCGGGGGGACACCGGCTCTGTTTGCCTACGCTGATGAATTGGGACTTGAGAGCCCGGCCATCGATGGCCTCACCTAATCTGGAGATTCGGCAAGACAGAGACAGGATGCGCCTGCAACGTGCCTTGCGCGATGCCCTGCCACAGTTGAGTCGCAACGGCCACCTACTCGACGCCGAGGAGGATCTCGTCGTCTACGGATGTGATGGTGTACCCGCCTATCAGCAGACGCCGCTGGCCGTCGCCTTGCCAGGGGACACCGGGCAGGTGGCGCAGATCGTGTCTGCATGCGGCGAACTGAAAATCCCCATCGTTCCCTGGGGCGCCGGGACCGGCCTGTCAGGTGGCGCGATGGCCGTCGCGGATGGCATCGTTCTCAGTCTGGCCCGGATGAATCGCATCCTCGACATCGATCTTGATCATCGTTGCGTCCGGGTCGAGCCGGGGGTCACCAATCTGGCCGTGAGCCACGCCGTGGCCAGCCACGGCTTCTACTATGCGCCGGATCCTTCAAGCCAGATCGCCTGTACTGTCGGTGGTAATGTGGCCGAAAATGCCGGCGGCGTGCACTGCCTCAAATACGGTACGACAACGAACAATCTTCTGGGGCTGCAAGTCGTGCTGGCCGATGGCGAGATCGTCGAACTCGGCGGCCCAGCCCTGGAACGGGCGGGTTTTGACCTGCTCGCATTGTTCACCGGCTCTGAAGGACTGCTAGGGGTGATCACGCAGGCGACACTGAAGATCCTGCGCACCCCCGAATCGGCCCAGGCCATGATGGCGAGCTTTGCAAGTATCGAGGCTGCCGGGGATGCCGTGGCCGAGGTCATCGGCGCCGGCATCGTACCGGCCGGCATGGAGATCATGGATCGCCTGTCGATCGAAGCTGTCGAAGATTTCCTCGGATGCGGCTACCCCCGGGGCGCCGCGGCGTTGCTTTTGGCTGAGGTCGATGGGCCCGCCGCCGAAGTAGACCATCAGATTCAGGCCATCGAGGCCTGCCTGCGCCAGGCAGGGGCCACTGATCTGACGCACGCCGACACCCCCGAGGCACGGCAGCGTCTGTGGGCCGGACGCAAGGCCGCCTTCCCCGCCATGGGGCGCATCTCCCCCGACTATTACTGCATGGACGGCACAATCCCTCGGGGTCAACTGGCGACCGTTCTGGGCCGGATTGAAGACCTGTCGGAGCACTTTGGACTGCGCGTGGCCAATGTCTTCCACGCCGGCGATGGCAATCTCCACCCGCTCGTACTCTACGACAGCAATCAGCCGGGCGAACTGGAGAAGGCGGAGGAATTCGGTGCCGAAATCCTGAAACTGTGCGTCGCCGTTGGCGGCGTTCTGTCCGGAGAGCATGGCATCGGGGTAGAGAAGCGGGATCTCATGCCCTGCATGTTCACCGACGATGATCTGGATCTGCAGGAGGAAGTCCGCGATGCCTTCGATCCGCGGGGCCTGCTGAATCCAGGCAAGGTCTATCCGACATTGCGGCAATGCGCCGAGGGAAAGACCCACGTGCATGGTGGACAATGGGCATTCCCTGACCTGGAACGATTCTGAGGCGATGACACAATTGCTGCGGCCCTCTGACCCGGCCCAATTAGCCGAACTGGTGGCCCAAGCCGGCCGAACACGGATCCCCGTGTGGACACAGTCAGGTGACAGCAAGTGGGATTGGGGATGTCGGCAGCGTCTGACCAGTGCACCCGATCCGACGCGCATCTCACTGAGTGCCTTGACGGGCATCATCAGCTATGAACCAGGCGAACTCATTCTCGTCGTCGGTGCCGCCACCCCCTTGTCTCAGATCCAGCAATTGTTGGCCGACGAGGGACAGCACCTGGCCTTTGAACCGGTTCTCTGGCGTGAGACAGCGACTGCCGGTGGCGCCGTCGCCACCGGGCTGGCCGGACCAAGGCGATTCCGGGCCGGGGGCGTGCGGGATTTCGTCCTGGGCCTGCAATTTGTCGATGGCCGCGGTCGCCTGGTTCGAAGTGGCGGCCGCGTCGTGAAGAATGTGAGCGGCTACGACCTGTGGCGCGGCCTGACCGGCAGTTTCGGCGAACTCGGCCTGCTCACGGAGATCTGCTTCAAGTTGTGGCCTCGCCCGCAGACAGAACGCACCCTTCGCATCACCACGCCAACGCGCGTTGGAGCCCGCCAACTCATGCTCGACCTGGCGCAATCTCAGCAGGAGATCACCGGTCTGGCCTACACACCCGACCAGCATGTCTTGGTGCGGCTGGAAGGCAGTCATCGGGCGCTGGACTCGCAGGTCGATGCCGTGGCAGGCCAGGTTGCAGCAGGTCAAGGCGGAGCAAGCCAGGTGGAGGCAGATCTGACCGGCGATGAATCGACGCACCTCTGGTCCAACCTGCGTGAAGTGAAGTCCCTGCGTGGTGCTTCCGGCCCACTATGGCGCTTCGTCATCCCCGCCACCCACTGGGTGGATCTGCTCAACGACCTGTGTGCCGCCGGCGTGGAGCGCTATCAGATCGACTGGGGTGGCGGTCTGGTGTGGGCCCTGGCCCCGCCGGATGGCGACCTCAACGGTCACGATCTTGCGCACCGACAGCAAGGCATTGCCTGGCGCGTGGCCAGCACGCCGAGCGATCTCAATCCAGCGGCCATGCCCCCCTTGTCGCCTGGTCTGGAGCGACTCAATCAACGCCTACGATCCGCTTGCGATCCACACGAGATCCTCAATCCCGGGCGCAGCGGTCTGTAGTCTGTGACACGTGAATCTAGAACACGTGTCCTGCCCGGTAGGAGGGTGGTGGCTTGCTGTCACTGGACAACCAGTGCGCCCGGCCTTGGCGCGCGTGGATGTAAGCGTAGTCGTAGGTATCCTCCGGGATGGAGATGTTCGTCTGCGAGGGATATTCGGCGATCGCCTCCTCGACGATATCAATCCCCAACCCCGGTGTGTCGGGCACCAGGATGTGGCTGGCCTCAATCTCTGGCTGGCCGGTCATCACCTCATAGCGCTGCGGCACATCGTCGGCCAGGTGCTCCAGAATGAGGAAGTTCGGCAGCGTGGCCATCAGGTGAACGGCGGCCATTTCGGCCACCGGTCCCAACGAGCCATCGTGGGGCGCCATGGTGATGTAGTGCGCCTCGGCCATGGCGGCGATCTTCTTCATCTGTGACAGACCCCCAGCGCGTCCCGTGTCGGGCTG
>JABHDC010000221.1 GCA_018673255.1 Gemmatimonadota bacterium | reverse complement strand
TCTCGGAGGTCATCCCGAAGACGGCAGGTGTCATCTACAGCCGAGCGCTGGCACCGGCCATCAGTCGGCCACTGCTGGTGATGATCTTCATCTTCCGTCCACTGATCTGGCTCACCGGCGGGGTCACACGGCTGATGGCTCGTGGACGAGAGGACGAGGTGTCAGATGAAGAGATCCTCGTCATGGCCAGGATGGGCCGGAAGAGCGGCGCCCTGGAGGCGGGGGAAGCCGATGTGATCGAGAACATCCTGTCCCTGGAAGACAAGACAACGCGGGATATCATGACGCCGCGGACCGTCGTCTACTCAATGAATGCAGGATTGACGATCAAGGAAGTGCGCGACAAGGAACAGACCTTCGATCATTCGCGTGTGCCCGTCTTCGACAAAGACGGCGATGATGTAATCGGCATGGTACACCGCCGTGATGTGCTCACGGCGATGGCGCAGGATGCGTGGGCGCGGCGGTTGGACGAGATGATGCGTCCAGTTGAATTCGTTGCCGATTCTCTCACCGTCGACCGACTCCTGCGACGATTCCAGGAGACCGGCCAGCACCTGATGATGGTGATCGACGAGTATGGGGGACTGGCAGGGCTGGTGACGCTGGAAGATGTCCTGGAGGAGATTCTCGGGACGGAGATTGTCGATGAATTCGATCCAGCGATCGATATGCGCGAACTGGCGCATCGACGTCGACAGCTCTCTCAGGAACGCCAGGACGCCCAGCGAGCGAAGGAATAAACGCCATTATGGCAGATATGGAGCGAAATGTCTGCATATGGCGCTGTCATACGGTTCCAGAGGTGCCAATTTGACACGTTTCTGTTGGTCGTGCGCTCGGCAACTCCCTGGTAGCGTACCTGGCACGGCCCTTGCAAGACGGGTGAGCGAACACAAACTGTCGGCATGGGGCCGGCGCTCACGACCACGCAAGGAGACATCATCATGGCACTCATTCACTGGCAGCCCGCCGAACTCACCGGTCTGCGCCACGATCTGGATCACGTCTTCGACACGCTCTGGACTGGCGGCCAGAAGACCGCACCGGCATCCGGCACGTGGAGCCCTTCCATCGATATCAGCGAGACCCCGGAAGCGTACCTGGTGACCGCAGAAGTGCCTGGCGTCGACAAGAAAGACGTACAGGTCACGGTCTTGGAGAATCGTCTTCTTATCAAGGGCGAGAAACAGTCCGAAGTGCCTGGGGAGAAACAGAACACGCATCGAGTCGAACGGGGCTTCGGCGCCTTCAGTCGCTCCTTCGATCTGCCCCGAGCCGTAGAGGCGGAGAAGATCTCCGCGAGCTACAAGGATGGCGTCCTGCGGATCTCGGTACCGAAGGCGGAAGAGGCCAAGCCAAAACAGATCGAGATCAACGTCAACTGACGCCAGCCGTCGTTCGTCAGCGGCGTAGTCTTCGGGCCGGCCACCAAAGGTGGCCGGCCCGTTTTTGTCTATGGCACTGAATATTATCCGTACGAATTATCTGCAGATTATCTGTTTTATATGTATGGACGTCTGAAATACCGATTGCGGTTTCCGGGCAATGTCCCTATCCATGGGGTAACTGGTGCCCCCACCGGTGTGTGATCCCCGTCTCTCCACATCCTGACAGCCCTATGACCTTCTTGGAGGCCGAATGCTTGGAGGCCGAATGCGTTTCACACGCGCGGCGCTCCTGCTTGCCGTTGTACTTGCCGTTCAGCCGGTGACGGGCCAGCAGGGGAACCAGCTCATATTCGACGACTTTGCGGCCCGCCCGGGCGAGGAACGCGTCGTCCGACTCAGTGGCTCATTTGTCGATGAGGTCTCCGGCCTAGTCGTCTCGATTCTCTATGACCCAAGTGTCATTCAGATCATTGACGTGGACCTCGGCTCCCTGACACATGACTTCTCACTGCAGAGCACGATTTCGGCTGGCCGGGTGACCGTTGCGCTGGCCGGTGCCAATGCCGTGACGTCGTTCTTCCCTGAGCCCGTCATCGACATGACGATCCGCGTGATCGGTTCACCCGGGTCGGTGACGCAGCTGACCATTGCCTCAGTGGTCTTGGACGAAGGTGATCATACAGCCACGCGGAGCCACGGTTCGATCACCGTGGTGCGTGAGGCGAGTGTCCTGGGTTGGGTCCTCTACTATTCGGATCTGCAGGCTGTATCGAGCGTCGTGCTGGCCGCCACCGGAGAGACCGCGGTGGAGGATACGACGGACAGCGAGGGAAACTACCAGCTCGGTCCCATGGAAATCGGTGACTACGATGTAAGCCTGAGTCGCGATGCCTCGGACCTGAGTGCGATCGATGCCTTGGATGCATCCGATATCCTGCGCGCCCTGGTCGATGCGATTCGGCTGTCACCGGATCAGCAACGTGTTGCCGACGTGTCTGGGAATGGGGTGATTGGCACGACCGACGCAGCACTGATCCTGCGATTGCTCGTCGGCTCCGAATCATCATTCCCGGCGGGAGACTTCTGGCAATTCTATCCGGAGGCACTGCAATTCCGGCCGCTGATTCAGGATGAGTTCAGGAATCTCACAGCCTACCTGCTGGGCGATGTGAATGGGGACTGGTCCTCTTCCGGTAGTGGCAAACGTCTGGCGGCCCTGGCTCCGAGTCTGGCTATCGATCCGGTGCCGGGTGAGGCTGGGGCCGGGACCGGATCGCTGCTGCTTCAGGCATCGGACATCGACGACCTGCGGGCCGGTGTCATCGAACTGCACTACGACCCGACGGTCCTGCACGCCACGAGTGTGGCACGGACGGGTCTGGGGAATGACTTCCTGGTCGCGACCAATCTGGACGAGCCGGGTATCGCGCGTGTCGCTTTTGCCGGTGTGGATGCCGTCGATGGTGCGACCGATCTGATGCGGATCAATTTCGAGGAAACCGGTGTCCCTGGCACGACGAGCCTCATCGATATTCGCCGTGCCAGTCTCAATGGCGAGGATCTGCCGCCATCTTCACTGCCTCGATTCGAGTACCGCCTTGGACGACAGGCGGCTGACGTCCAAGGCGATGGCATCGTCGACATGGCCGATCTGCTGGCCGTCCTCCGACATCTGGACACCAAAGATCCACGATATGATATAGATGGTTCGGGGCTTGTACAGCAGTGGGACATGCTCGCGCTGATCGATCAGATGACGCCACGATATCGCGGCAAGGCCATCGAGATCCTGGCAAACCTGGATGGTGATCCATTCCAGGCGAGACTGTCTCCAAACCACCCGAATCCCTTCAACAGCAGCACACAGATTCCCTTTCACCAGTCCCTGGCCGGTGATGTGAGATTGACGATCTACGATCTGACTGGTCAGCGCGTCGTCGACCTCGTCGATGATTCGATGGGTGCGGGAACCCATCAGATCCACTGGGATGGCAAGGACCGTCGAGGACATGATGTTGCATCCGGTACCTACGTGATCCAATTGATCACACCAGGTCGGATCGACCAGCGGAAGTTGTTGCTCCTGCGCTGACCCCACGGGTATGTCGGGACAGGACGGATCCGGCCGCAGGACACAGACCAGATTTCCAGGCAGATGAAGACGGGGGTTCCCAACCGGGAACCCCCGTCTTCTGTGTGTGACTAGGCGTGTGTCACAATTGCGTCAGATCCGGGCAACCAGGTAACACCACCCGACACTGCCGGACGCGGGCAGATCCGACGTATCTCAAGATGGTGGCCACACTTGCGTGACGTTCAATCAGCTGGCACGTGATTGGCATGCCGATGGGGCCACTCTCCCCCCATCCGGATTCCTGCCATGCGCCGATCGCTCCCCCTGCTTCTGTTGTTCATCCTCACTGCGCCTGCACTGGCGCAGGTGGCAATACACGAGATCCTCTACGATGGCGTGGGAACGGACCCGGATGACGTCTTCACTGAACTGACCGGCCCGGCGCGCCTGCGGCTGGATGGCTGGTCGCTGGAGGCCGTCAACGGGGGCACGGGTGAGGTCTATCGAAGTATCCCCCTCGATGATGTTGAGATCCCCGCCGATGGTGTGCTTCTGATCGCCACGTCCTCTGCGACAGGGGTGGTGCTGGAGCAGCGCGATCTGATCGCCAGTGTTGACTGGCAAAATGGCCCGGATGCGGTGCGACTCGTCGACCCGGACGGCCAGATCGCCGATGCCCTGCAGTACGGTGACGCGGCTGAGCACAACGCAGGTGAAGGCATGCCAGCCGCTACCACGGCAGCTGGACAGTCCCTCAGTCGTGACGATCTGGGTACGGATACTGGGGACAACGCGGCTGACTTCACGATCTCTACGCCGACACCCGGTGCCGCCATCGTCCCCCTGCCACCGGGTGCGACCCTCTCCCTGCCGGATACGCTTGGTCGACCGGGTCAGTTACTGGATCTGCCCCTGCTCGTCAGCGGCAACGGGGCAGGCCTGCTGGCCGCGGAAGTTGCCGTCATCTTCGATGCACAGCTGCTGATTCCGGTCACCGTGACGCCGGCGGTACAGACCAGTACATGGCAGATTGCGGCACATGTGACACAGGGCGAAGACTGGCAGGACACGCTGCGCATCGCCCTGGCGACGGATGTGGACACACTGGCAGGTGACGCTGTCCTGTTGCGCCTCACCTTTCGTGTGGCCGACGAGCGCTCACCCGCCACGGCGGCCCTGCGGTTGGCCCAGGCCGTGCTGGACGATGGTACCACGGCGGCGGGACTGGTCGATGGATCACTTCTCCGGGTTGGATATGACGCGGTCCTCTCAGGGGATGCGAGTGGTTTTGCACTGCCGCAACGGCTGATGCTGCAGGTGGAGGATCCGGATGAGGACCGCACGGAGGGGATCGACACCGTATACGTTGCTCTGGCTGAGGGGGACACGGTCGAGACCTTGGCACTCGTCGAAGATGGGAACCACAGCGCCTTGTTTGCCGGGATCGTGGAAGCTCGGCACGCAGCCGTCATTCGAGGTGATGGCATCGTGCAGATGCGTCCTCGTCAGCCGACCCGGGCCTGCTACGTGGATCACCTGACCG
>JABHDC010000220.1 GCA_018673255.1 Gemmatimonadota bacterium | reverse complement strand
TGTTTGATCGTGAAACCCTCGGGTCGCAGGAGGGCATGGACGATGATGTTTGTGCCAGGGCGCAGAAACAACAACGGGCTCGGGGAGGGATCTGATGTTTCTGTCTCTGAGTCCTCCTCATCTTCTGCCACAACCTCTGTAGCGGGTTCAGCATCCGGTGGGATCCAGTTACGATGCAGGCTGAGGTCACTGATGACACCGACGAGTCGCCCATCCATATCGATTCCATACATGCCACGTGGTGGCCAGGAGTCCGGCGGTCGATCCGGGTAATACCACGGATCGTCAAAGGGATACTCGACCAGCGGATGTTCGTGTTCACTCGGGAAGCCATTGGGGTAGTTGTAGAAGGCATGGTAGATCGGGTGCTCCACAGGCAACCTAGAGAGCCGACCATCAGTCCCCACAATCTGCCGTAGCACTTCGACCATCGACATGAGAAAGCGGCGATCGTCGGACGTCAAACCCGCATCGACGAAGATGAATCCACCAACCTTCAGGTATCTCAACAGGAGATCCCGTTCCTTCGGATCCAGCCGGACCCGCGGATCCGAGAATGAGACACGCTGCGGTCCGGGAAAAAAGAAATGGATGGGATCCAGCAGCAGCTGCAGGGAGTGAAAGCGCTGCAGCGGTGTCGAACGGATCTGAGCATGGATCTGCGTGTGGTCGCGCATGTAGCGGGCCAGATCTTCAAGGACCGGGCGACCCGCTTCCGGCGCCGTTGCAGGGCCGGTGATCGCGTAGCTCCATGCACCATCCAGTGCCAGGGGAGTGAACTTGATGAAGCCACGCGTCTTCCGGACGCTGTCCGGATCGGTGATGATGGCGGCCCGCTCCTTGTCGGCACGGATCATGTCTTCGATGCGGACCAGATCCAGCCTCTGACTGGCGACGGTGTCAGACAGAAGCCCCTGTGTCGCCTGGGGCATCTCTTCGAGCGCCAGCTCCGGGCCCTCTGCTTTTGGACCTTCAGGTGAGGTGCCAAGGCGAAGCTCCGGAGCGTCCGCTTCAGCCGGTGTGATGTCGACGGCAGTGAAATCAGCACGATCCCGCAAAGGTGTCGCGCGGGTTGCCGTCTGATACTGTATCTGCGTTCGAGGCATAGTGGGGTGTGATGTCTGCACGCGATGAATGGGCAGGAATCGGGGTGCCTGGTTCAGGCGGGCACGAAAGAGATCGTCCTCATGGCCGACGAGCAATTGATCGGCGACGAAGAAGGCACACAGGTGCAGCAACAGAGAGAGGATCGCCGCGAAGCGCAGTACCAGACTCACAGATCCAGGCCCATCGGTCGAAAACCCGGATTCATGGGGTGCCGTCTGTGTCTGGCCGAATCATGGCCGATTGGTGTAATGTGAAAAGAGAAAGGGAGGAATACGCAGATGAACTGTTGGGAATTCAAGAAGTGTGGTCGCGAAGTCGGCGGGGCTCGATCGGAAGAGTTGGGCGTCTGTCCCGCGTATCCTGACAATGGGAGACGTTGTGCTCAGGTCACCGGGACCCTGTGTGGCGGAAAGGTACAGGGAAGCTTTGCGATGAAGTTGGTGTCCTGCATGGATTGTGAATTCCACGAGTCCCCACACTACCAGATTGCAGGTTGACGAACCCAGACTACGGGTTGACGAACCCACACCACGGGTTGGCGAACTGCGTTCGAGCCCCAGACCACTATGGCGTGCTGAAGACCGGCGCTGGCTGATGGAAGAATGCGTCCACATCATAACCACGCTCGGTCAGCTCGTGCCTGTTCTCGTGTAGCATCTTCCGGATGGCCTCCGTGGAGATCCCAAAGGAGATCCCGTAGGTCAGTCGCCGGCGCTGCTCGAGAAAGAGATCTCGCCGGTAGGGGACATCCGAATCGAGGAAACCCTCCACACCCTGAAACTCAGGGGTGAAGACGAGTTCAGATTCGCCGGCGCCGGCATTCACCATGCCCACCAGTTCGAGATTCGGAAGACCATCTCGCACGGCCAGCACAATCCCACCGGAGAAGCCGCGATTGAAGATCATGTCCAGGAGGAAGGACTGATCGTCGTTGCGTCGTGAGACACTGATGACACCGGTGGTGATCATCTTCTTGCCCGTGGGGAAGCCGATGACGAAGACGAAGGTGCCCCAACCCAATTCGGATGCTCTCCCCAAGGTATTGTCGAACACAGGAATCAGTACATCCGCACCGGGTGGCATACTCTTGCCCAGGATGGCGATGTCCGCATCGCGATCGATGGCGAGAATCTCCAGATCGCCCGCATCACGCAGGTCAACCAGTGTGTTGGTCTGCGTCTGTCGAATCGAGATCTCTCTCACATACGGTGTCGCCATGCCCTTCGGCCCGCGGTGAAAGTGGAAGACCGTATCGGGGAAGTCGACGACGTGAGCACAGGTGAGCACGGCCAGTTTGCCAGCCCCATGGAAAATGGTCGTCGCCGTGCCGACGACGGATTGGCCCGTGGCATTGCTCGAAATCTGGTGCCGGGTGATGGTGTCATCGGTGATGTCCGTTGCCAGGACCGAGTCATGAAGACTGAAGTGGTAGTTGGTGTATTGTGCGGACGCGTTCAGCAGACGAACCGATTGCAGGATCTCTTCCAATTCTTCCGAGTCGCCGTATGTCGGGTAGGCGAGGTCGTACAATCCATCGATGGCCGAGGGCGAGCGGGGTGGCGGCGTACAGGACAGGGCCGTCAGAACACATGAAATGAGCATCGCCGTCCGGGAGTTCATCCCGGACTCATTTGCAGCATGCTGGGTTCTCCTGATAGAGCTGGATCACCTGTTCGCCGGAAAGTGCCCGATTGTAGATGCGCACATCGTCGAGTCTCCCCCGGAAGGTGAAATCCGGTTCATCGGATCCCTTCCGGCCGATATACAGAGGTTCCTCGTCATGCTGGCCCATGGAGCCGAACCGCGTGTCCTGCAGCAGGCCATCGATATAGAGCCTGTGTCGCTTGCCATCGAAGGAGGCCACGATGTGATACCACCTCTCGGTGTGCAGCGGGACTGGTGACATCAGGTCGTTCTCGCCCATCCGGTGCCAGGTGATCGACCGGCCTGCCGTACTCAACTGGATGATGCGTCGGCCGTTCTGACCACCTCCATTGTCCTGGGCGACCATGCAGTTGTTCCACCAATCGTGAGGGCCGTCGTCGTAGCGGGCCCAGATGGAGATCGTCAGCGCCTGGTCGCTGATCGTCGGTGGCGGTGACAGAGATATCCAGTCATCCCCGTCGAAGTGATAGGCCATGCCCTGCTGGCCGTGGCGATCGATGGCAGGTGTCGCCCCCTCGATCTGGCCGTGGTGGTCGTTGCCGCTGCTGTCGCGGGCATCACCGGACATGAGCAACTCGACGACGAGATCATCGCGAGGAATCTCGCCGGCCGTCGCGCTGTGTATGACCCAACCAGGGCCGGCCAGTACCATCGCCAGGATCATCTTCCACTTCATGGCCGGCCTCCTTCTATCAATGCTTTTACGGGTATGGCCCAGATCGTGAAGGCGACCTCATCGCCCTGCCACGTGGCGCCCAGATTGTCGAAGCGGATACGGGCTTCCCAGTCATTTTCTGCTGTCGGTTGCTCGATGACCGTGGCGGTCACGGTGCCTGCTTCGATCTCCACGGCCACGATCCATCCAGGTTCAGTGGGCAGGGGTGCCAGCTGTTCGAACTCGGACTCCTCACCGTAGGACGCATGCAGTGGTGTCGCGTCGATGGACTCGCCCTGAAGGGCAATCTCCCAGATCTGCTCGGCCCAACCGTAGCGCGAGGTGATGAGTCTGTGGCCCTTGTCCAGCCGCGACAGCGGATCGACAAGCAGCGGGGGCAGTGGTCCTTCACCGGCGATCTGGCTCAGGATCTGCAGTGCATCACGTTCAGCGGCCCGAGCTCTCCTCATCAGTCCCTGATTGTGGCGCAGCGCGTCCAGGGTTGATGCATCGGCCTGCGTCGGCTGATGCCGTGGATTGTCGGGGAGCAGATCGCTGAACTGCTGCAGCAGATCCGCCACCTGTGAATAGGCTGCCGCTGCGCGTTTCAGGGCCGCTTCGTGTTCGTCGCCCGATGCCAGCTTGTCTATCACGCGGGCCGCGTGGCGGCGATCGGCGATCAACGTCGGCAGGTGATCGCTACGGGTGCGGGCCAGCAGACTCCAGTTGAGTCCTTCCCGGGCCCAGTCGAGGGTCAGGGACAATCGTTCCCAGTGCAGGACGGAGAAATCCCAGGCGGCCAGGCCCACCAGCACATCGTGTTGGTCGCCGAATACGTCGATCGTCGTCGTCCGTGCCCGAGCCGACTCGAGGATCAGGTGGGCGCTTCGAGCGACCCAGGAAGCCTCGGTGCTCTCCTGCGCCAGGGCGACGACGACCGGATTGCGGGCGTGTCCAATACCGGGCAGATGGGCCCACCAGTCAGAAGGGATGGCATACCAGCCCTCTTCAGCCGGCTCCACGATGCGGATCTCAGGGACATCATCCTGTCGTGGTCTCAGACCACTGAGAATCGTCCAATTTCCACCGTCGGCTCCCGTTACGGGAGCGTGGCCGAGGCGCATCCAGGCGTCGATGGACTCGAAGGTTTCGGCGTGGCCGAAGCCTGCACTCAATTCGTATCGAACATCGAGATACTGCGCGATCTGCTCGAAGTGGATCTCCTGGCGGTAATCGTTACTCAGACTGAGATCCAGATACCGCTGCGGCCCGATGGGTACCATGCTGAAGGGATTGCGCCCGACCCACGCCAGGCCCGCCGTCGGTGCCTCGATACCAGCGGCGGCCGCAAGGACCGTCGCCAGATCATCGGCGTTGTCCACGCCCACTCCGTCGACGATGATGGTGTCACCGTTGATGTGAGCTTGCTGATCGGGATGCGCGATCTGTGGCAGATCGCCGATGGCCGCCACCAGTGCTCCCTCGAGGTTGTTGTCATCATCATCCGATGAGGTGACGTGCGTCTCGATCGGCGCGTCCTCTCCAGCCGGATGATAACGCAACCCGGGATAGGTGTTGCCGGCGAAACGCTCGTCGTAGATGGGCTCCACGACATTGAAGGAGAACTCGAAGCGTCCGCGATTCTGGTCAGCGCGAATGAGCAAGCGGTGGTCGCCTGCCTCGAGGTAGCCTGACAGACGGACCATCCCGAGTTCGTGACGCCGTCGCCTGCCCATGGCAGGATCGTCCTGGGTGTCATAAATGGGCTGCCCATCGATCCAGACCTGCAGACGCTCATCGGCGCCCATCCAGTAGTGGACGGAGTCGGCCTGGGGCATGGTGAACTCGGTGTACCCATACACGGCACAGCGCACTGGATCATTGTAGTAGTCGTCGAGATCGATCTTGTCGTGACCAAACCAGACGGTAGGCGACCAATCATCGGCGCCGGGCGTGGGAGACAAAGCCTCCAGTTGCGCATCCTCGAAGAGATGATTCTTCGGCACCGGGCCCAGCAGGGTCCAGCGACGGGGGCCCTTGCCATACATGGAGTGCTCGCGCCACTCGCTGCCTTCGCCGTACCAGTACCACCCCTTCACCCAACGCTGGCTCAGGGCCGTTGGATCGCCACCGCGCACGTCCACATTCTCCAGCCAGCGAGGTCCCAGGCCATGCTGCCAGGCCAGATCGGCCGTCTCCAGATCATCGGGGTTGAAGCCCATCAGCTTCGCCACGACCAGATCGGTGGCGACCGGGTCACGACCGGCCATCACGATGTTCATTCGGTGCGTGTGCTCGGTGAAGGGCCCCCGCTCCGTGCCGGAGATCATGTCGACGACGTTGAGATCAACCTGAGTGAGTCGCCACAGATCGATGAAGGCCTCGTCCACGATTCGCGCTGAATGCGGCATGGGGGGATGATCATCGGTGCCAGTGGATTTGCTGAACCCATAGAGTCGACCTGGCAGGATGCCGAAATGATTCTTCATGCAGCAGGTGATCTTGGCCCCGTGTGTCTTGGCGACGGGGACATTGATCCAGACATCGGCGTCGAGGATGGACGCGGCGATATCGTAGGTGTCGGTGGCCAGGCCCCCATCGGGCGGGTGAAGTGTATAGGCCTCGTCAAAATTCAGATCGATCACGTCGATGTCTGCACCCCGGGCGCGCAATTTTTCTACTGTGGCCCGATGACCAGCGCGTTCGAAGCCATCGACCCAGGCATCATCCCACAGAGGCAGGGGACTGCTCTCGCGGTGCTCGGGCAGCGACCAGCCACCGGCGGCTTCGGCGATCAGAATCCGGGCATCAGGGGCCGCTTCGTGCACGAGGATCGCCACGCCGCGCGCGACACGATCGTCGGTGATGGCGCCGGAACGCTTCTCCCAAGGCAGGCCGATGTTGACCTTGAGCACGACGAGACGCGCCGTGTCGGAGACGATGGACTGCATCCCACCGATCAGATCGACAGCGCGGCGTACCATCTGCTCGACCTGCGCTGTGCTGAGTGAGTCGTCGCGAGATGAGGGAGATTCCAGTGTCAGATCGTCAGAGGGAACGACACTGACGGCAAACTGGGTGTCAGCGTCCGCCGCCCGGCTCGTCAGGCTCAGCAGCATGATGGTCCAGAGCAGCGCGAGTGCCACTGCAGGCCATGAACGAATCAGTGGATGTGACGGTCGGTCGATCAGATGCGACATGGATCCCCAAGTCGTGGAAGGTAGAACACATGGTGACCGCCAAAGCACTGCGACCGATGGCGGCAATGTCAATAGAGCAGGGCCGGCCCTCACCCCAGGGCGACCATCGTCAAGCCAACGAGCAGGATGAGCACACCGGAAATTTTCGGGGGTGCCAGGGACTCATTCAGCAGAGCGACCCCCAAACCTACGCCGATCGGGATGCTGATCTGCCGGAAGGCGACGATGTAGCTGATGTTCTGGGCGAAGGCCATCGCCACCAGGACCATGCAATAGGTGGTGTAGATGGCGGCACCGGTACCGATCGCGACCCAGCGGTCGGTTTTCAGGACCCTCCCCATGGCAAGACGCCCCGAGGATCGCGGCAGGACCCAGATCAGCAGCCACAGGGTCGCTGACAATGCCTGGAGGCAGGCGTAGAGCATGGCGCGCTCCATGAGCGTGGCATCCCAGTCGGCCAGCCCGCGCAACAGTCGCAGTGCCTCATCGTCGATGATGGAGTATCCGGCCGTGCCCACGGCGGCCAGCAGGGCAAAGAGGCAGCTCGTATTCAGATAGTTGGTCAGGCGCAGATCCGTGAAACGGTGCATGGGAATCAGAAAACAACCAGCCACGATGAAGACGGCACCCCCGGCGCACCAGAGTGACAGCTGATCGCCTCTGCCCAGGAGGAGGGTCGTGGCCATGACCACGAGAATCGGCGATGAGCGCGCCAGCGGATAGGCGACGGACATATCACCGGATCGATAGGCTCCGGCCAGCGCTGTGCAGTACACAGCCTGGCAGAAACCGGTCGCCAGCAGCCACCACCACATCTGCTCGGGCCATGCGCAGACCTTGTCCGCATGACGCAGCAACAGCGGGCTGAGCAGGACGAATCCCGCCAGGTTGGCAAGGGTGAAGAACGAGGCCGTCGGCGTGCGGGTCTTGCCCAGGTAGTTCCAACCTGCGTGCAGGATCGCGGATCCAAGGATCAGGGCCAGTGCCAGGCCGGTCATGGGTGTTTGGTCATGGGTGTCCGGTCATCGAGTCTTCAGGTGGCGGTCAAACCAGGCGATCGCCTCTGCCTGAATCTCGGCATCATAACAGTGAGGCTTGTCCGGTGTGAAGGCATGGAATCGTTCGGGTGTACCCGCCCACTCGAAACCGAGCTTGATCTGTCGATTTGCCTCCTGCTGGGCCTCGACGGGGAACAGCTCGTCCTGCTTGCCACTGACAACCATCGTCGCTGCAGGCTGTGCCATGATCGCCAGATCTGGAATGTCGAAACGGTCCCAGACTCCGGGCAGCAGGCAGAAGCTGCCTATGGCACCGCCCACATTGTAGGCCTGCTGGTAGTCACCGGTTGTCATCCAGCCGACACCGACGGCGGCCCGGATCCGCGGATCCAGAGCAGCCAGGATATTCGTCCGCCAGCCACCGCCGGAGAGTCCCGTGCAGCCGATACGCTCCCCATCCACTTCATCACGTGAGCGCAGGTAGTCGACACAGCGCGCATCGTCCCAGTAGTTGAGCCCCGCCCAGGTCGTGCCCGCCCAGTTTAGCTGTCGTAAGCCCAGATACAGCTGTTCGCGGACCTGCGCATCGAGACACTCATACTGCTCGCGATCCAGACTGAAGGGGTCGACCGGATCCGGCAGTCCGGCAAAACCACCCGGTGCACGCCGGCCAAAGTGGTGGGCGTCGATGACAATGACGGCAAATCCTGCGCGCGACATCTCCTCCGCCAGAAAGCGACCGGAGTAGACCTTGTCGCGATGTTCGGCCAGTACCGGATGGTCTCGTCCTGTGTTGAGGATACGTTCCTTGCCGAACAACATCGGGCCACCCCAGGCATGGAATACAACCAGCCCCGGCAGCGGGCCCGTCGCATTCTGGGGCCGCAGGAAGAAACCCTCTACCCGGATCCACGGCGTCGTGTTGAATTCTACCGTTTCCACGATCAGGCCATCGCGCTCGACGCGTGCCGTCACTTCAGGCTGCAGTTCGAGAGGACCCGGATCGTAGTGCAGACCCGTGAGCAGGCAGTTGCGTGCCTGCTTCTGCCATTCTGCAAAGGTTCCATCCGGATGAGCGGCGCGCCAGCGTTCTGCACTCAGGTCGAGGGGACGATGCGCCCGCATACCGCGGATCGTCTCTTCCAGGTTCCCATACTGATTGAGAGGTTCACGGGACATGGGCAGGTCACCGGGGCGGCTCATCTGCCGATCTCCCGGATGTCGATCTCCCAGGTGAGGCGGGACAGGGGGCATGGGAATCTCTGCATGTGAACTCCGGGTGCGGGAACAGGACCACTGATACTTTCGCTGCCGATACGAAAACCTATATCATCACCCGAGCGCCAGTGTGATGAGTGTCGGGGAATCTGGAGGGAAGAGACAATGAAGTGTCTGCGGACGGTTGTGGTCGGTCTGGGTCGTATCGGGTGGAGATTCCATCTGCCCGAAGTGGTCGGACATGACGGTTTTGAACTGGTCGGTGTCGTGGATCCACTCGCATCCCGACTCGAGGAAGCGCGGGATACTTTCGGTGCCCCCGGATACGAGGATCTCTCTTCCTGTCTCGAGCAGACCACACCGGACCTCGTCGTCATCGCCTCGCCGACGCCCTTCCACGCCGAGCAGACGCTGGCCTGCCTCGAGGCTGGCAGTGACGTGTTCTGCGACAAACCGATGGCGGCGACCCTGGAAGAGGCCGACACCATGGTCGCCGCGGCTGGAGCACACGAGCGCAAGTTGATGATGTATCAGCCCGCCCGGGCCGGTGCTGATGTCGTCTCCCTACAGAAGATCCTGGCGACGGGTCTGATCGGCCCCGTGTACATGATCAAATACGCCCGTACGAATTTCACGCGTCGCAATGACTGGCAGGCCATGCGGTGCCACGGCGGGGGAATGCTCAACAACTATGGCGCCCACGTGATCGATGTCTGCCTGCACGTGGCTGCCTCGACGGCGCGGTCCGTCACCTGTCATCTGGACACGATTGCCAGCCTGGGTGATGCGGACGACGTGGTGAAGGCTGTCATCCAGACGGACAGTGGTGTCCTCATCGATATCGACATCAACATGGCCGCCGCCCAGCCGACCGGTCCTCGCTGGCAGGTCCTCGGCCATCACGGCTCGTTGCTCCATACGGACGACGGTTGGCGTGTGCGATCCTTCGACCCCGCCAGGCTCTCGGCGGTCGCCCTGGACGACAGTGGCACGATGGCGGCAACGGATCGACAATACGGCAGTGGTGAAGAGATCCCGTGGCAGGATCAGGAGTTGCCCATCGACACGCAGGGCATCCAGTACTACGAACAGTGTCACGCCTACTTTGCCCGCGACGAAGAGCCCTTCGTACCACTGTCGCAGTCGCGTGAACTGATGCGGGTCCTGGATGCCTGCCGCCAGGATGCAGCCGGACGGAGCCAGACTCGATGACCAGTTTCCAATGCGCCACAGGAGCATCATTCCATGATTGAGATCCCCAAAGTGCGTCTGGGCAATTCAGATATCGAGGTGACGCGTCTCATCAGCGGCGGCAATCCTCTGTGCGGCAATTCGCACTTCTCGCCGGACATGAATGATGACATGCGGGACTATTTCAGTGAGAAACAGGTCGTCGTTTACCTCCATCAGCTGGAAGCTTCCGGGATCAACACGTTGCAGGCGCGCGGAGACTTCCATCGCATCCTCTACTGGCGTGAACTCTTCAAGCGCGAGGGCGGGCACCTGCACTTCATCGCGCAGACAGCCTCAGAGATGGCGGACGTCTTCGAGAATATCCGCGTCATCGCCGCCACAGGAGCCGAGGGCATCTACCATCACGGCTCGCGCACGGACAACCTCTGGCTCGACGGGCGGATCGACGAGGTCGAAGACTATCTCAAGTGCATGCGGGATACGGGTGTACAGGTGGGGTTGGCCAGTCACATCCCTGAAGTTTTCGACTACGTTGAGGAGAAAGGCTGGGATGTCGATTTCTACATGACCTGCTTCTACAATCTGAACAAGAGCCACCGGGAGAGCGCACTGGTGGATCCCTTCAATGCGGGGACCGTTGAGGTGTTCGACCTCGAGGATCCGCCCAGGATGATCCGCATCATCCAGCAGACACAGAAGATGTGCCTGGCCTTCAAATTCCTGGCGGCGGGCCGGCGGTGCCGGACCCACGAAGATGTACGGACCGCCTTTGAATATGTCTTCGCGAATATCAAGACGGGTGACGCGGTCATTGCAGGGATGTTTCCCAAACACGAAGACCAGATCCAGTTGAACGTGCAGCACACAGTGGCCGCGATCGAGTCGGCTCGGGCTTCGGCCACCTCAGACTAGCCGCGGACCATGGTTGTCCGCCAATACAGACCCTACGAGAAAGTCGATTAATGGATTCAGTGAGTTTCTATCACGAGAATGGCTACTGGCTGCACAAGGAGCCACTGTTTGGTGCGGATCGCTTCGGTGGTCTCTGCTCGCTGTTCGAGGAACTGCTCGCCAACAAGGATCCCGACAAGCGCTCCGATCAGCTCGATGTGCCGCATTTTTCCGAGCCGCGGCTGTTCGAGTATCTGATGGCTGAGGAGGTCCTCGATCTCGTGGAGCCCTTCGTCGGTCCCCACATCGGTCTCTGGAGCAGTCACTTCATCAGCAAGGAACCTTCCGTGGGCCGAGCGACGCCCTGGCATGAAGATTCGACCTACTGGAGTGGTCGGATGGATCAATTCGACCGCATCGTCACCGTGTGGCTCGCGATCGATCCATCACGCCGGGAGAATGGTTGTATGCGGGTTCTGCCTGGATCGCACGAGAGTGGCTTCTCCGAATACGAAGAGGTCGATGGGGCGTCGAATCTGTTCACGCGGCAGGTGAAGCCGGAACTGATCGATGAATCGGATGCCGTCTACTTTGAACTGGAACCGAATGAGTGTTCTCTGCACGATGGGCGCATCATCCACGGCGCCGAGGCCAACACCAGTGATCTGCGCCGGTGCGGCTACACGATGCGCTATTTCTCGCTGGAGCGCACGGTGATTCCCGAGCGCAATCAGGGCCATGACGTCTACCTGTGCCGCGGTGAAAACCTGGGTGGCAGCATCCTGGCTGAGAGACCCTGAGCATGCGAATCACATCCGTCCACACGATCCCGGTCACGCCCACAGGACACGGCACGCTCGGTTACCTCGTCGTGGTGCGCACGGAAAGCGGGTTGGCCGGTGTCGGGGAGATCGCCTCCGACTGCCACCCGTCCACGGTCGCCCACGCTGTGAGACAGTTTGATCTGATCGGACGGGATGCATCACGTGTCGAGGAACTCTACCAGTCGCTCTACGCCGGTGCCTTCTGGCGTGGCGGACCGATTCATACCAGCGCCATCAGCGCCGTAGAGCAGGCACTGTGGGACTTGAAGGGGAAGCGTCTCGGCGTACCCGTCTATGAATTGATCGGTGGGAAGGTGCGTGATCGCGTGCAGTTGTATACGCACGCACGGTTCGGCAATGAGGGGAATGAGGAGTTCGTCGACTCGGCGCGCGAAGCGATGGATCTTGGCTTTGAGGCGGTGAAATTCGATCCCCTCGGCTTGGCGACGATCCAATTGGATGGGCGACAGCTTCGGGATGCCGTGGAACGGGTCGCTCTCATTCGTGAGGCGGTCGGTGACGATGCAGAGATTCTGATCGAAGGGCACGGCCGCCTGAGCGCGGACGCGGCGATCCGATTTGCTGAAGGGGCCGCTGACTTCGAGCCCTTCTTCTACGAAGAGCCCTGTCCGCCCGAGAATCCTGAAGAGATCGCCCGCGTCGCAGCCAGCACGAGTATTCCCATCGCGGCCGGTGAACGCTGTTACAGTCGCTGGGCCTTTCGCGCGCTGTTTGAGGCAGGTGCCCTGGCCTATGCCCAGCCGGATCTGTGCCACTGCGGTGGTTTCTGGGAAGGGCGCAAGATCGCCGCCATGGCCGAGGTCTATCGAGTGCGCGTCATGCCACACAATCCCAATGGGCCGATTTCAACACTGGTCGGTGTCCATCTGGCGGCGTGTACACCGAATTTCGGTCTTCTCGAATACCCGCGTCAGCCGGCGCAGACCGCACCTGTTCTGCAGGGGCTCCCGCAGGTCGTCGACGGCCACATCGAGGTGCCCGACCGGCCCGGGTGGGGTGTGGAGATCGATGAAGACGTGCTGGCTCAGTATCCCCCTGAGGATTCGACGATCTGACGCAGTCGCTCGATACGTGTCTCCACCGCACCTGGGGGGACTTGATCGCCGGCATTGGCGATGAAACGGGATGACGTCGACTTCAGTGCCAGCCACTCCTCAGCGAAGGCATCGAAGGCATCCTCAGGTGTCTGCTGCAGCCACAATTCGGGCGAAACGCCACCTGAAAGTATCATGTCGCCTGCCTCCTGCCGGCAGGCGGCAGGGGTGAGGTCACCCAGTGGTGGTGGCGTGACCGCATCGGCGCAATCGGTGCCGATCTCACGGAACATACCCAGGGCGCCAGCCAATTTCCCATCGATATGGACGGCTACGTACTTGCCGGCGTCGTGCAGGCGACGGATCGCTTCAGCGTAGTAGGGTTTCGACCAGCGTTCGAAGAAGTGGGGCGGCTGGATGTCGCTGGAGAAATTGTCGCCCATGATGATGACCTGAGCTGGTGACTGGCATAGCAGATCGATGAGCTCGAGCTGATTGTCGTTGATCTGCGTGACCACTTCCTCCATGACGTCGGGCATGTCGACGGTTGCATACATGGTCTGCTCGATCCCCATCCAGTAGTTGAGCAGATGCCCCATGGCACTGTAGCCGGCCGACAGATACACGAGACCCGTATCACCGACACACTGATCCCATTGGCCCCACTGCTGCCAGTCGGAGGCGTAGCGTCTCGAGCCGAGTGCATGGCCGAGGACGCGCAGGTCTGATTCTGATCTCACACCCCACTGGCTGATTCCCCACGCGTAGGTGACCGGCTCCCAGATCCGTCGTCGCTCGATGGTGCCAAGGGGTGTCTCGAGATGCCAGACGATCTCGGGAACTCCATTCGTCTGCACCTTGTCCACACGGGAGATCACGTCATCCGCATCTGTCGCCTGGTAGAAGGAGGCCATGTTGGGCATGTAGAATCCCACACCGGCCTCCCGGTGATAGTCGATCAGATCACGTTCCGGTTCGGTGAAAGACTGACTCAGATCCCACGGCCGGCCGGTCTTCGAATAGAACCAGTGAGAGAGATCCAGCATGTAGGGCACGACGTCGGGTGTCTCACCGGCGTAGACAGCCAGGATACGTTCGCGAAGAGTCACGGTTGATTGCCTTGCTCGTTTGAGGTTCAGGCGGGAATGCCGACGCCTCCCTCGGACGGTACATCGATTGCGAACCACCTGTAAAGGGCGGGCAGCACGACCAGGGTGAGCACCGTCGATGTCACGAGCCCCCCGAGCACCACCGTGGCCAGTGGTCGCTGCACTTCACTACCTGTGCCACTGGAGTAGAGCAGGGGCAGCAGTCCCAGGGCCGTGGTCAGGGCTGTCATCAACACAGGTCGCAGGCGTCGACAGGCTCCCTCAATGGATGCCTCATCCAGGTCGGTTCCCGCCAGTCGCAGCTGGTTGAGGTAGGTGACCAGCACCAGGCCATTTTCCAGCGCGATGCCGAACAGCGCGATGAAACCCACTGAGGCAGGCACGGAGATGCTCTGACCGGTGATCCACAGGGCCACGACTCCACCAACCAGGCCGAGGGGGATATTCAGCAGGATCAGCAGGGCACTCTTGAGCGAGTTGAAGGTGGTGAACAGCAGAAGAAAGATGACGAGCAGTGTCACGGGTACGACCAAGGCAAGGCGCTCGTTCGCTTCCTGTTGCAGCTGAAATTGCCCGCCCCAGCGCACGATGTATCCCGGTGGCAGATCCAGATCTGCATCCAGGGCTGCTCGGGCCTCGGCGACGAAGGATCCCATATCACGACCCCGCACATTGCATTGGATCGTGATGAAACGCCCGTTGCTCTCCCGAGTGATCTGCCGGGGACCGACGATCTGCTCGATCTTCGTCAGCTCCCTCAAGGGAATCAGGGCCCCACTGGGAGCCGGTACCAGGATGCGGCCGATACGTTCGGGTCGATTGCGGGCATCTTCGCGGTAGCGGACGATGATGTCGAAGCGAGCAACCCCTTCGAAAACCTGACCCGCCTTCTGCCCGCCAATGGCAGTGCGGATCACACTCTGCACGTCAGCGACATTGATGCCATGGCGGGCGATCGCATCCCGGTCAATGGCGATCCGCAACTGGGGAGTGCCGGTGACCTGATCGCGTTGAACATCCGACGCCCCCGGCACGTCGTGGATGATGGCTTCGATGTCGGCGGCTTTCTCGGCCAGGACGTCCATCTCGGGCCCGAAGAGCTTGATCGCCAGTTCGGCCTTGGTGCCGGTCAGCAACTCGTCCACAGCGGCGGCGATAGGCTGGGTGAAGTTGAACTGTGCCCCGGGGAAGTCCTCGAAGGCCTCTCCCATGGCCGCATACAATTCTTCAGGCGTATGTGCCGTCGTCCATTCTGTCTGCGGCCGCAGCGCCACGAAGGACTCTGCATTGTTCACCGGATCCGCATGGGCCCCGACCTCGCCGCGGCCGACGCGGGACACGATGCGAGTCACTTCAGGGAACTGTTCCTTCAGGCGTCGCTCAAAGACACTCGTCACCCGGCTCGCCTCGTCGAGTGAGATCGATGGCGCCATGGTGATGCGAACGAGAAGGTCACCCTCGTTCAGTCGTGGGACGAATTCGGAGCCAAGGAAGGGAAACAGGCCGATTCCGATCATCAGGAGGATGCCGGCCAGACCGAGGGCCCCGATACGATGCCGAATGAACCAGGTGAGAAGGGGGCGGTACAGGGCCAGCAGCCAGCCGACCAGCCGGCCCTCCTGCTGCTGGTAATGATGCCCCCGACGCATCACCCAATATGAGGCGACCGGCGCCAGGAGCAGGGCAAACAGCAGAGATCCGAGCATGGCCAGCGAGACGGTATAGGCCAGGGGACGGAAGGTCTTCCCCTCGACGCCCTGCAATGTGAACAGGGGCAGGAAGACGAGGATGATGATGCCGATCGCAAACCCGATTGGACGGGCGACCTCGGCGCAGGCGGTCGACACCACGTGCAGGCGTGATTCGTTCGGTGCGGATGTCCGCAGTCGCCGATCGACATTCTCCACGATGACGATGGTGCCATCCACCATCATGCCGATGGCGATCGCCAAACCCCCGAGTGACATGAGATTGGCCGAGATTCCGAACACCTTCATGAGAATGAAGGCGAAGAGAATGGAAAAAGGTATCGACGCGGCCACCACCAGACTCGGTCGCAGGCCTCCCATGAACAGCAACAACACGATGGCGACGAGGAAGACGCCCTGGACGAGTGCTGTGGTCACCGTATCCAGACATGCAGCAACGAGACTCGCCTGATCGTAGTACGGGACGACTCGCACGCCCGGGGGCAGCACCTCGTTGATGGATGCCAGTTGTTCCTGTACGTCCTCGATCACGAGAGACGTATTTGTGCCGATCAGCTTCAGCACCATGCCAACGACGGTTTCACCTTCGCCATTCATGGTGGCCAGACCCTGTCTGACCTCGCCGCCGATCTGCACTTGGGCCACCTGGTTCAGATAGATCGGATGACCCGCTACAGCCTTTACGACAATGCGCTCAAGATCCTCGAGGCGCTCCGTCAGGCCCACGGATCGCACGACATATTGCTCTGCACCCTTCACGATGAACTGGGCACCCACATTGGCATTGTTGGCCCGTACGGAGTGCACCACATCCTGCAGACTCAGGTCATATCGCAGCAATGCATCGGGATCCACCATGACCTGGAATTGCTTGACCTGTCCACCCAGCGACAGGATTTCGGTGACGCCCGGCACGATCTGCAGGTTGAACTTGATGAGCCAGTCCTGAATCTGGCGTATCTGCTCAGGGCTGAGTTCTCCCGTCTCATCCTCGACGAAGTAGAAGAGAACCTGCCCCAACCCGGTGGCGATCGGGCCCATCTGGGGATCGCCGAAGCCCTCTGGAATCTGCTCACGGGCCAGTTGCAGACGTTCGTTGACCAGCTGTCGAGCGAAGTAGATGTCCGTGTCGTCTTCGAAGTACACATTCACCACGGACAGGCCGAAGTTGGAGATTGAACGGACCTGCTTCAGGTCGGGCAATCCATTCAGGGCGACCTCGACTGGATAGGTGACGAAGCGTTCGACCTCTTCCGGCGCCAGTCCTTCCGTCTCGGTGAAGACCTGCACGAGGGTGGGGGTGACATCCGGGAAGGCATCGACGGGCAACCGCAGATAGCTGAGATAGCCGCCTCCAAGGACCAGCAGACCGAGCACCGCCATCAGCATGCGGCTGCGTAGAGCCAGTTGTGTGATCTGTTCCATGGATTGGCTCAGTGGTTGTGGCCGCTGGCGAAGGAATCCTTCTCCAGCTGGGCCTTGAGGGTGAAGGCGCCGGTGGCTGCAAAGCGCTCACCGACGTGCAGGCCGGCGGTGATCTCGGCGTGCGTATCGTTGGACCTTCCCATGGTGACGACCCGCGCCTTGAAGCCGTCATCGGTCTCGACGAACAGGACCATCTG
>JABHDC010000219.1 GCA_018673255.1 Gemmatimonadota bacterium | reverse complement strand
TCGTACAACTGGCATTTGGCCGGTAGATCATCCGGATCGGCCGTCGTGATGGCGTCGATGATCATCGTATTGTGCAGGGCGATGAAGTCACTGCCCGGACTGTAGAGAGGATCGGCGAAGCGCCCCGATTCTCCCGACAGCGCCCAGCCACTGGGATGAATCGTGCGCGCACAACCGTAGGAGAAACTCTTATACGAGCCGTGATCGAGGATCTTGCGCCCCGGCAGGTCGCGCTCGAACAGGGGGAACTGCTTGCACACCCAGTCGATCAGTTTCTGGGGTGTGGCCACCTCCTCTCGTGGCACCAGATCCGGGTCGTATACCAGCCCCAGGCTGGTCAGTCCCTGCAGGGGAATCACCCAGAACCAGAATCCCTCTCCCATGAAGTGGTTCGTCGCCAGCCAGGTCGGCAGATGACCCGTTGCGGCTCGATTCGGATTCATGCGACGCTCTCGCGATGAGAGGGCGCTGAGCTTGTCGATGTCGACGAGACCCTCCACCCACAGGAACGTCGAACCGTGGTTGATGGCGTTGTCCTGCTCCAGATCCAGCTTGCGGGCCAGCACTTTCGAACGTCCTGAAGTGTCGACGACCCAATCGGCTTCGATGCTGAGTCTACCATCTTCCGTATCGCAGTGGAGGGTGTGCGGTGCCTTCTCCTGCAGCACGACATCCAGGTTGGTTGCGGGCGCACAGAAGGTGAATCTCGAATCCAGGCGATTGAGGCGCAGCAATTCCGCCTCCAGCGTGTTCCGATCAAGTTGGTAGCAGGGAATGTTCGAGAAGGTGCGGATGTAGGACTGACAGTAGTCCTCGAAGCCCTCGTTCTCGCGTCCGGGACTCTTCCAGTAGAAGCGCAGGTTGTACTTCATGTAGTGCTGACGGAAGAGATATTCCTCCAGTTCCAGCACCTTCCCGTAGTAATACCCGGCCACCTGCACCAGCGATTCCCCGACCTTCTGCCGAGGGGATGGGACGTGGGCCCGTTTCTCGACCAGCAGGATGCTTTTGTCAGTATTGAGCAGGAGCTGGCGAGACAAGGACAGGCCGGCCAGGCCGGCGCCGATGATCACTACGTCGTATTTCATACTGCTCCCACAGAAAAAGACCCACGCTGTCTCCAGCGTGCGTACCGCCGTTGCGAGAGCGTAAAAATAACCTCTAAGGAAGGGTCGTGCACGACATGGGGCCCTGTTGGACCATCAGGAGGGCATCACTGTGCTCCCCGGTCTCAGATCACTCTCCCTGCTGCACCTTCAGCTGTCCCCAGGTGGCCGGATCGACGCTGCTGCCGACAGGGCCCGAGAACGTCACGTAGCCGTATTGCCCGGGCTCATGCCAGGCACCCCGGACATCGGATGGCGACCACTGCGAGAGCTCCTCCGAACCGCGGCGGTAGTCGTAGCGAGTGACATTCATCCGCCACACATCGCCGGGATTCGGCGGCAGCGCCATCATGCCGGAAACGATGGCAACGTCCGACCACGGCAGGGCCAGTTCCATGGACCAGCCCGTATCCGTGTCCTGTCGCTCAGGGGAGGTGAGAGAGGCGCCGCCCAGTGAACCCTCGATATGGACGGCCGTCTGCAGACCCGCAGCATTCCACTCAAAATGCGAGGGGCCGCCTTGTGAGAACAGGGGTTTCTCGACCCATAGATCAAGGACCACATTGCGGGGGCTGACCTCGAATTCCAGGTATCCCTCCGCATCTCCTTCCGGATCGATGAAGACTTCGAGAACGTCCTGTTCCCAGAGATTCGAGTCGTGGGCTGTGTGGGTCGACCAGATGTCTTCGTCGACGGCCTCGACACCGACATACAGAAACTGCGCATCCCAGGCGATCCGGGCGTGTGTGGTGGTCGAGGTGGGGGTGTCGAGGCTCCCATACAGGATATAGCTGTCTGTCTGCGGCACCGATGCCCATACCGATTCGGTCAGTCTACCGTCGACGAGAATCGGATCCGAAATGAATGGAGCCTCGTAGGCACGACTGTAGGATTGGCCTGCGGCGGGAAGGACCAGCGCGGCCATCAGCAAGAGGTGCTGGATCATGATCTTCTTCATTGATGCGACTCCCATCAGCGTGTATATCCATCCTATACTGTGATAAGCCGCATTGGTGGGAGGTGGTCAAGGACGGACCCTCTCACACTCTACGACGTCATCTGGCGGGATCAGGCCGCACGGAAGACGCACACCACGGGATTGTTGTGTGAAAATTCTGCTCACCGGCGCCGCCAGCGACCTGGGCCGCGCTGCCACCGTCGAGTTGCGTCGTCGCCGTCATCGCCTGCGCCTCACGGACCGCCGCCGTCTTCGTACTGATCACGACTTCGTTCAGTCTCAACTGGGCCACTCACACCAGACCGATCGGCTACTGGCCGGTATGAAGGCCGTCGTCCACATCCCGGGGCCAGGCAAAGCGGACGCCGACGCTGCATGGATCGACACCTGCACACGCTGCACCTACAACCTGCTGGTTGCCGCCGTCGACGCCGGCGTCGAGCACGTCATCTACGTCAGCAGCCTGGATCCCTTCACCGCCTACGACCCCGACTTCCTCGTGGGCCCGGGTTGGCGCCCCCTGCCGACGACGGCACCAGAAATGATGGCGCCATACCTGGGAGAATTCATCGCCGAGGAGTTCGCTCAGACGGGTCAGATCCGCCTCACGACTCTGCGCCTGGGGCACCTTGTCGACGAGGACACCGTGGGGCCCGCTGACCCGCTCGATGCACTGGCCATCGATCCCCGCGACGCGGCGGCCGGTATCGCTGCCTGTCTCGATGAAGTGCCTGAAGACTTCCGCCTCGTGCACCTGCAGGGCGACTTCGAGGGGGCTCGCTGCGGCAATCGTGGCCTGGACCTGACGCTTCAGCACGACTTCGGTCGACCGCGCGTAACCCAGGAGGCCACGGCATGAAGGTCTGTCTTCTGGGCGGCAACGGTTATCTGGGCCCGTGGGTCGTGGAGGAACTGGAAGCCCACGGCGACTACGAACTGCGCATCACCGACCTGACGCTGCCGAGCAAATCGCCCCACGAAACGATGCAAGTCGATATCTCCGACATCGATCAGGTGCGTCGCGCCGCCGAGGGTTGCGACGTCATCGTCAACTGCTCGGTCCTGCGGCCCCATCGCAAACTCGCCTGGGACGTCAACACCCTGGGCACATACAATGCCCTGCGCGCCGCCGTCGACCTGGGGCACAGCCGGTTCATCAACACCGGCCCCCACTTCGCGGTCACCGGCAAGCCCTATCACACCTACGACTTTGGCATTGTCGAAGAGGTGCCGGCACACTCGGGCACCGACCTCTACGCCCTCAGCAAGGCTGCCGGGCAGGAGATCTGCCGACTCTTCGCCGAGCAGCACCCGATCCACGTGTTGTGCATGCTCTTCCTCAATTTCCGTCCTGCCCATCCCGATGATCCACGGTGGGCAAAGCTCTGGGAGCAGATCCGGCGACGTCGCCGCCTGGGCCGCCGTCGCTTCCGCGGTCCCCGTGATCTGATTCCTTTCGCCATCACCTTCCCCGATGCAGCGCGTGCCATTCGCTGCGCCCTCGAAGCTGACACGCACAAGCTGCCGTCACGCAACGAGATCTTCTTCGCCACCGCCGATCTGCCGCACGGCAAGTATTCCAATGCCAAGGCACGACGACTCCTGGGTTTTCAACCACAGGATACGCTCGAGGTCTACTACCGCGAGTCACTGAAGACCTGACCCCAACGCGAGTTACCTGCTCAGGAACCTGCCTGTTCGAGACGTGATCAACGGTCTGCCTCCACAGACAGCCGATCACACGTCTGCCACCCTGATCAGCCGTCGCCCATTCGATGACCAGAAATCGATCAGTTTGTAACCGCTTTCTGATCAACGAGTTACGCCAGGCCAGTCGGGAGTTCCGCCCGTCATGGCCACTGGCTGGTCAGCGACGCTCTGCTGCACGCGGACTCGTACACCGACCGTAACCCGTTGTATTTATAGCTCTTTGCAGAGAGCCCGGCCGGCATCCGGATCCGTGGCATGGAGTGTGCAATCATTGTGCAGTCTGTGTGTACAGGGATTGCACATCGTCGGCCTCGCGGAAGGCCGGCATCTGGCCTGGGAGGGATTCGATGCGTCGTTCTGTTGTCACCTGCCTTTGGGGTGCAGTGTGTCTGCTGCACCCCGGCACCGTGAGTGCCACAAACCCCGATCCATCCCTTCAGCCACCCCGGATCGATGCGGCCATCACCATCGACGGTCAGCTGGAAGATGCGTGGTGGGACGCGGCCCACTTCGACGGCTTCTCCGAATTCATGCCGAATCATGGTGTGCCCGCCCAGGTGCCGACGGAGGGGTATGTGGCCCACACCGATACTGACCTCTACGTCGCCTTCATCTGCCACGACCCGCAGATCGATCGCCTGCGCGCTTCGATGACGGATCGAGACGGGATCTATCGCGACGATTTCGTCGGCGTCGTCATCGACACCTACCGCGACTACAAACGGGCCTACGAATTCTTCGCCAATCCCCACGGGATCCAGGGCGACATGTTATGGCATGCCTCCGGATCAGACGACGACAACGTCGATGCCATCTGGCAGTCACACGGTGGTGAGGATCTCAGCTTCGACGCCATCTGGGAATCGGCCACCTCGATCCAGGATGATCACTGGATTGTCGAGATGCGGATCCCCCTGGAAACGATGAGATTCCCCGACCAGCCAGAGCAGGATTGGGGCATCCACTTCGTTCGCGTCTTTCCGCGAGAGAATCGTTACGAATTCTCCTGGCAACCCATCTCCCAGGACGACAATTCTTTCATGGGGCAGGCCGGCAACCTGCGACTGAGCGTAGAGCGCTCCGCTGTGACCAGCCGGTCTCTTGAGCTGATCCCCTACATCTCCGGCTCCCGCACAGACGTGCTGGAAGGCAATTCCAATGGCAATGGTCGCTGGCGTAATCAGGATGGTGGACCCGCCTCGGAGCGTATTGGTCTGACGGGCAAGTACACGATCTCGTCAGATGCTGCCATCGATTTTGCCTACAAACCCGACTTCAGCCAGATCGAATCAGACGAAGGACGCATCAACGTCAATCAGCCCTTCGCCTTCTTCTACGAAGAGCGGCGACCGTTCTTCATGGAGGGCAGCGATGTATTCCAGGTTGACGCCCGCGCCTCGGGGATGATCCTCGATGTGGCCAATCTCATCTACACGCGCAGCATCAACGACCCCATCGTCGCCGGCAAATTCACGGGCAAGTCCGGACGCTGGACCTATGGCGCCATCTCCGCCTACGACGACAATACACCGCTGATCCTGCCCCTCGCCGATGGCACGATCGTGCGTCGCACCCGGGAGAATGCGTGGAGCAATATCTTCCGGGGTCAGCTGGAACTGGGCGACCAGACACACATCGGTTTCGCCGCCACAGATCGTCGCTTCGATGTGGGTGGCAGCAATACGGCGGCCCTGGTGGAAGGCAGCTGGCGTCTGAATGACAACTACACCTGGTCGGCCCTGGCTGCCGCAACACGTACCGATGAACCGGACGACGAAGGCCTGTCGGCGATCATCCCCGATGTCAGCTTCGAAGTGGACGGCGACTCTCTCACGGCCGACTTCGACGGTGAACAATTCAACGGCTACGTGCTCAAGTCGGCCATCGTGCGCCAGTCACGAACCTGGAACTTCAATCTCAGCTATCAGGATTACTCTCCCGGTTTCCGCGCCGACAACAGCGCCATCTTCTCCAATGATGGTCGGATCGTGCATACGCAGCACACCTACAACATTCACTTCACCGACCATCGGGTTCTCAATTTCATCCGCCCCGGTCTGTATCTGTGGCGCAAATACGACTACGCCGGTGACGTGAAGGACACCGGTATTCGTCCCGGGCTGCTGGTCGCCTTCCAGCACCAGACCTTCTTCAACCTCGGCGGTTTCCTCTAC
>JABHDC010000019.1 GCA_018673255.1 Gemmatimonadota bacterium | reverse complement strand
CGTGGCGAGAGCTACCGCCTGCGCCATCGTCGTCAGGCCGGACTCAGCAGCGGAGAGGAGAAAGACTGACCCCGCCCAAACCGGCGAAAGTGTCCAATTCGAAACCGATGAATGTGTCCACTTTTAAACCGATGTTGACACCGTCGCCAGGGCGATGAGGAGTCCCGCCACGATGTAGTCGTTCCGGTGCCCCCCCAAGGCAATGCGCACCATGGGCAGAAAGGACCACGTCGCCCAGAACGCCATGAGGACGTCTACCGTGGCGAAGTGTGACGACTGGATATGAAGCGCCGTGGCGCCGAGCAGGAGGCTGGCCAGCAGGCCCACCGGGGCGCCGAAGGCGAGAGTGCTCAAGCGATAGACAAGCCAGAGGGTGGCGCTACCGGCCAACGCGGACACTGCTCGTCCCGCCAGACGCGTCTTGTCGACGCTGTCTGGATCGCCTGAATCGAAGGGCGAGAAACCCGCCACAAGTCCGAAGAGCCAGGCAGATCCCTGATACAGGTACATGAATACGGGGCCATATACGGAATACAGCCACTGCTGATCTCCAACCTGCACGCGGGGATGGATCGAGTCGCGCAGGCTCGCCGTTGCTTGGGCCAATGTGTTGGCGTCCGGATGGAAGGAGGCAGCCTCGACTGAGAGCCCCGGGTTTCCCCGACCGAAGTCCTCAAGTGAGGAGATACCCCAATCGATGCCGTAGAGGCGCAGGCCGAGGCCAAAGGTGAGAATCACCACCAGGAGCACATCGTGCTGCTTGATTCCAGTCAGCTTCAACACTCTACCGAATCTTTCGCCAGAACAAAAAAGGGCCCTGCCATCCTAATGGATAACAGGGCCTTCGTACTGCCTGACTGACAACCCGAGGGTTGTCAGTTCAGCTTATGACGCCTGTACGTTCTCGGCGGCGGGTCCCTTTTCGCCCTGGACCAGGTCGAACTCCACGTTCTGTCCTTCAGCGAGAGACTTGAAACCCTCGCCCTGGATCGCGGAATGGTGAACGAACACATCGCCAGAATCGGATTCGATGAATCCAAATCCCTTAGCGTCGTTGAACCACTTGACCTTGCCCGTCTTGCGCTCTGCCACAGCTGATCTCCGGATACTGGTGTCGCTGGCCGCATTATCACTCGGTGGATGTTCACCCACCGGTGGCGTGCCAACGGATAGTCTGCACGGCCGGTGTGGCACGTGCTTAGGGTACAAAGATAGGTGTACGAGTTGTATCGGCAAATAGGTAGCGAAAATAAATATTGCCAGCATGTCGTCGGGATCGACTCGACGTCTCCTGCAACTGCTGCTGGATCGCCACTAAATGGTGATCCAGAGGGGGTGATCTGGGCGAAAATACCCTCTGGAAGAGCTATCCAACGGCAGGGCATGCGCTTGGCGGTGTGAGCATGCACGCCGGGCGGCTTGGCGGGAAACCGTGGATCACCCCCAGAGGTCACACAGGGGGATAACTGCGACTCGACGGGAGGCGGGGGCCTCAGGCTCTCGCCTCTTCGCGTTCTGCGTGCGGGCCACTATTCCGGAGTCGTATGGTAGTTGCCAGGAGCCAAGTCCAGACAGGCGGCTGAGGTCGTCACGATTCCCTGAGCGAGTAGGCCCTGTCCACGGCATCGCGGATATCTTGGGTGGGGAAGTCTCCTGCCCGAATCAGCTCGACCAGAGAATGGAGACTCCTCAACGAGCGTGCCGCCAGTTTCCTGCTGACCGAGGCTGACTCGATGGCCTCGGCGAATTCATCAGCATCATGCAGGCGGTACCTGTCCGCTGACTCCGGCATGGTGACATCCAGCCAGAGATCCGTCCAGATGTAGAGGTCTGGGCCGACAGGACGGACGACTCCCATATCCACATACCAGTAGTCGGCGTAGTTCCTGCGGACGAGCCAACCCTCCTCGACCATGTAGATCAGGACCTCTCCGTGCTTCCACGCAGGAGGTGGTATCTCAGCCAGGATCCCTGCCGCGAATTGGAAACACCGACTCGACGATCCCTTCACCTTCTCGATCAGCTCGGACGACGTGTGCTGGTCTGTCTCCAGAAGGCCTCCGTCGATCTTCGCCGAGTGCTCTTTCTCCCAGGAAATCTTTACAGGTGTCATCATCTTTCCGGATGTGATGGCTTGGTCTGTCTGTCCACAAACACTGGCAGTTGAAGTGGACACCTGCAAGCAGGCGACAAATATGCTCCCTTGACATATACCACCCTTAGCGACTTCCCTTGAGGTTTACGATTGACGCCTTCAAGGAGGTCCGGCACATGGTCGAGATCAGAGTTGTTGTCCCGGATGATCTGGCCAGAATTGAGGTGACGTATCCGATCTCAGTCGGCACGCCTGGGAACCCCCATCGCGAGCAGTTCCAGCGCCAGCGAGAGGGGCAACTGACATGGCTGGTGGCATGGAATGGCGATCAGCCATGCGGATCGGTGATCCTCAGGTGGCCTGGCGAGCCGGATGAGAGGACTGACCAGGCAACAAGCCTGGGTTGCGCGGAGATTGGTGGACTCGGTGTAGACGAAGCGGTCAGGGGGAGAGGGATCGGCGCGGCTCTGATGCAGGAGGCTGAGACTCTGGCCCGGTCACGGCACACGCGGTTGCTGGGTCTCGAGGTTACTGACGCGAATCCCAATCAGGTCCCGGCGAGATCGTTGTACAACCGGCTGGGCTACGAAGATGCCGGCTTCGGGACGTTCATCTCCGGATACACGTATTGGGACACGGACGGCACCGCACATCGCGACGAAGAGCCTCATCGCTATCTGATCAAATGGCTGTAGGCGCGTCCGGCTGACCCTCCGCCATCACGTGGTCCAGGAGGCGGCGACGGGCCGCCACGTGATGGCGTACGTGGGGGAGGCCTACGTGACAGACCAGTGCCCCTATGGTCCTGCCACCTCGATGAGGTTTGCCTCGATCGTCTCGAGCAGGCGCCGGTAGTGCATTGCGAAATCGTTGCCGCCTGTGCGCCGTGCCTGAGCGATCACCAGATCGTGTTCGAGATCCACGTTGAAGATGCAACTGGAGGCGGAGCCGTGGCCGATCAGGTCCTTGCTGAGGATGAAGGCGTCGGTCTGCCCCTCTCTTTCTGTGCGGCGATAGCTCAGGCCGACACCCCACTCTTGCTCAACACCGGGATAGAATTGGCTCAGATCTGTGGGCAGGATGGCCTCGTACGTCTCCGGAGCAAAGAGCTCGACCTGTCCGTAGCTGCCACGATTGAGGAGCAGCTGGCCCATGCGGGCGATGTCTTCTGAGGACAGCATGGCGCTGAAACCCAGGTCGGATAGGTGCGACCCTTCAATTCCGAGGGGCAGCCACAGTTGCTCCTGGATCAGGCGCTGAATTGAGCTGCCGCCGACCAGCTCCATGACCTTGCCGGCCAGGTTATACGCATCGCCATTGTATCTGTGTGCCTGACCGACGGGGAGTTTGTGCAGCCCGAGTCTCACGACATTGTCGAGCCAGGCATTGCTGATGCCGCCCCAACTTCCGTGCCCTTCGAGCCCCGAGGTATGGACGAAGAGTTGCCGCATCGTGATGGCTTCAGGGCCCTGGATCGGGAAGTCAGGCAGGAAATGCCCGATGGGTTCGTCCAACTCGATGAGGCCCTGATCGACAAAGCGGGCAAAGGTGAGTCCTGCCACCGACTTGGTGATGGAGGCGACGGAGAACTTCTGGTCGACACGGCACGGTCCGAACGACTCGTGCAGCACGATGACCCCGTGACGGGCGATAAGCACATTGAAGGGTTCACCCGTTTTCTGGTACCACTCCTGGCAGACCCGGCGAAGTTCCTGCGTGGCATCAGTGCTCATCTCTGCTTCTTCAAGACTGCCCTGGTGCAGTACTCGAGCCGGTTGGCTGAGCAGCCGCGGAGCGGCCAACGCTGGATAGGTGTCCGATGTGATACCCAGGATCTTCCGTTTGAGTGCCACCTGATGATCGTTGTGCACGAGATCAGGTGTCTCGTAGGGGAGGGGTTCGTCGTCGGCATCCAGCTCGTGCCAGTAGGACAGCAGCATGGCACCTCGCTCTTCATCGAAGAGCTGGTCCATCAGCATGCCTCCGAGCATGGGGGCCATCAGGTTGCGATTCCTCTGAAAGGCGAGGGAATCAAAACCGCTGTTGGCGAAGTATTCGGGATAGGCTTCAATCCGCTCAACCCACGGTTGCCACTGTGGATCGCGACAGAAGACGGTAAGGGCGCGGCGGATCGATCGGCCATCTGGCAGTTGTGCCGTGACGTAGGCCGTGTAGCGCCCGGGCTGCGTCGGCAGGGGCACTTCCTCCAGGCTGCTATTGTACCAGGTCGCCTGCAGAGGCACTTCACCCACGAGGTCCTGCATGGATTCGGCGTCGTCCCAGACGATCTGTGGGAAGTCACCCGTCGAAATGAGATAGGGCCACCAGCCGCCCGGTATGGGGTGACGCTCCTGCAGGCTACTCAGCGATCGAATCTCTGCTTTTTCCTGCAGGATGGGGGCCGCACCATCTGCATCGAACAACTCCAGGCGGAAGCCCCAGTCGTAGCCCCAGTTCTCGACCTTGACGAGCAGGCGATTCTCTCCCGCCTGCAAGGGGATGGGCAGGTGAAACTGGCGTGGCGTCAGCCCCATGCCGCTTTCGCGCCAATGCCGGTGAATCGGTTCGCCATTCAGCCAGATCTTGGCACAGTCGTCGTGGCCCACGAAGATGTGTGCCTCCTGCGCCTCGGCCACGTCCACGACGGCATATGCGTAGGCCACTGAGTATTGATCGTCTGGATACATGGCGAGGAAGTCGACAGACCCCGCGTCATCGGCCTCAACAGCGACGGCCTCGATGATAGTATCTGGCCACGCGATTCGAGTACCGACCATCACCTCAGTAATCGCCTCACCGCCCAGAGATGTGAGGAAGTCGGTCTGGAACCCACTTCGCGTCACACCTTCAGGGGGCCATGGGCTTGTCCAATTTCTCATTGGGAAATGGTCCCAGAACCCTCCAGTCCTTCACCTGCCCGTCAGTGCGAATTTCGTTCGCACCGGCGACGATCCACGTTCCCAATGTCAGTGCCAGAACCGCCCAACCCCATTGCCACCCCATCCGACCCTTCACCGTAAGCCTCTTCCTTCACTGTGTCCTGAGTGTGTGAAATACTCGATCATGCAGCGTGTCACCTGCTGGTCAGCAACTGCTCCAGTTGTTGCACGATGTCATCCACGCTCAGTGGGTGAGTGAGGATACTGGCGCCGCACGCCTGCAACCGACGCACCGCCCACACTCTGAACGTGTCGACGATGACGACGATCGGCAGGTCGGAGCGCGCCCGCAGGCCGGCGACAAACTGCTCTTGCTGAAAGGGATGACCCAGATCGACGAGGACAACATCCACACCTCGGACATCGGCGTGCGTTGTGGCAAGTCGCAGATGGGACACTCTATCGACGGTGTGCCCGGCCCTCGTCAAGGCGCCGGCAATGCTGATGCGAGTGCGCGCAACGTCACTCGCAACTAGAATTCTGGCCACCCTACTTCCTTCCCATGTGCATGAGACACGCAACCACCCGGCATCATCTATAGCTGACCATAGCGGTGGAACCATGTCAAGCTCTCAGGGGCTGCGGGGTGTCGGATCAATGGCTTGACACTGTTACATCCTACGAGTCTCCTTGCAGTAGTCAGGTCTGGGTCGCATCGCGGTGTGTGGAGGGGATGAAGCTGGCAGGCGCGACCCAGTCTTCGCACGGATCTTGAGACCACCGCAAGCACTGTGGGGCTGTGATCTCACTCGCTGCATCCCCAGACAGGCACCAGAAGTGAAGGGCCCCATCAGGCTACATTCTGTTCGCTGGGCCGTGCTGATTCTGCTGGCCGGATTCCCGGCCCTGGCCCACAAACCGGACCAGATCGATCCCGCCAAGACCATTCGGGCTGTGCGTTGTCAGATCGAGTCGCCACGCATTGATGGCCGACTCGACGACGAGGTATGGAAACGCGCGCCATCCTACTCCCGGTTCATCCAGGGGATCCCGGACGACGGCGAGCCGGCGACTGAGAAGACGCTTGTTCAGTTCGCCTACGACAAGGACGCGCTGTATGTGGCAATGACGCTGCACAACAGTGATCCCGATCTCGTGTTGGGCAATCTGACGCGACGCGACCAGACCTACAATGTCGATCGCTTCCGCATCGAGATCGATGCCCACCACGACCACCAGACGGCGTACATGTTTGAGCTGTCGGCGGCGGGCGTACAGCGGGACGCCCATATCACCAAGAACGGCCGTGGTTTCGACGGCAACTGGGATGCCGTGTGGGAAGGACGGGTTTCATCTGATGCGGAGGGTCTGACGGCAGAGTGGCGCATTCCGCACCAGGCGTTGCGCTTCCAGCAGGCGGAACACTACACATGGGGCATCAACATTGTGCGCTCCATGCCGCTCAAGCATGAGATGGTTTTCTGGTCTCGCATTCCGCGCAACGAGAGTGGTTGGGTGTCTCGTTTCGGACACCTTGAAGGGATCGAGGATATCTCTCCTGCTGGTGCGGTTGAGGTTCTGCCCTATACCGTAGGGCGCACCGTTCTGCATCCCGGCAGTGATGATGACACTGACCTGACAGCGCGTGTGGGCGCCGATGTGCGTTATGACGTGACGCACAGCACGTCGATCAATGCCTCCATCAATCCGGACTTTGGTCAGGTCGAGGCCGATCCGGCGCAACTCAACCTGACCGTCTTCGAGACCTTCCAGTCCGAACGACGACCCTTCTTCGTTGAGGGAGCGGAGATGTTCCGCACGCCCATCGGCCTGTTCTATTCGCGGCGTATCGGCAGGCATCCCGGCTACCTGGAAGTACCCGACGGCTGGGAGGAATCGGACCGCCCCGAGTTGACGACGGTTCTGGGTGCGGTGAAGCTCACCGGGAAGACGCAGAGCCAGACGACCTTTGGTTTGATGGAGGCGGTCACCGCCTCTGAGCATGTGGGCGTTGACTCAGCCGGGACGCTTCGCAATGTGCTGATCGAGCCCCGCAGCAACTACCTGGCGGGGCGTATCAGCCAGGATGTGATGGGGAGTTCGCAGGTGGGATTGCTGGCGACGGCGCTCAATCGCAGTCGAGGTGATGACGCCTGGTCGGCCGGCATCGACTGGAAGCTGCTGACCCCGGACAACGACTACGAACTGACCGGCCAGATCGCGGGGAGTCAGACCGGAGTCGGACGTGGTTGGGGTTCAGATCTCGAGATCGCCAAGCAATCGGGCCGCTGGCAAGGAGAGTTCAGTCTGAAGGCTTATTCGCCGGACTTCAGCATCAACGAGATGGGGTTCCTGGCACGGCCGGATCTGATCGAGCCCAGATTCGAGATCGACTATGCCAACAGGGATCCGGGAGAGTTGTTCCGCTACAGCAACTACTGGCTGTCGCATTGGCGTCGATGGAATTTCGACGACGTCAATCTCGAGGAAGCTGTCGAGATCGGTACCTGGCACCAGTTGCTCAACTACTGGGGGTTCGGGGCCGGGTTCACGCACAGGTTTCGGGCCAGCGACGATCGGGACACTCGTGGTGGCCCGTTGATCACCACCCCAGCATCGGATAGCTATTGGGCGTCGGTTGGGAGCGACGGGCGCCTGCGTACCAGCGGGTGGGTGGACGTGAACTGGGGCAGTGACGCCGTCGGTGGCAAGAGCCGGAGCTTGAGTGGTGAACTCACGCTCAAGCCTGGAGCCAATCTTGAGGTGAGATTCAGACCGCGCTACAGCTGGAATCATGACGATGCCCAGTGGGTTCGCAATGCCGACGAGGATGACGATGGCACGACCGACCATCACATCTATGGCGAACTCGACAGCAAGAGTCTCGATCTCACGACGCGCGCGGATCTGATTTTCAGCCCGCGACTCAGCCTCGAGCTCTATCTACAGCCCTTCGTCGCATCGGGCGACTTCAGTAACTACAAGAGGTTGGCTGATCCCGGATCGTATCGCTTTGTGGCCCACGAAGAGCCCGATAGCGACCACGATTTCCGGCGACGCTCATTGCGGAGCAACGTCGTCCTTCGGTGGGAGTACCATCCGGGTAGTACGCTGTTTCTTGTCTGGTCGCAGGATCGCAGTGACAGTTCGGATCGGCCGCGGTTGCGCGGGCTGACCAACCTGGGGCGCAGTTTTGCAGACGCCGGCACGAATGTGTTGTTCGTCAAGGCGACCTACTGGTCGAGCCTGTGAGCCCCTTGCGGAGAAGGCTCCACGCCTTGCTGCAAATGTGCGGCAGGCTTGCTGGCATTCCTCTGAGGCCGGCAAGAGCCGTTACCCATGGCTCTGCCTTTTGACCGTAGAGAATCATGTTTCGGTTGGCGGGCACCACACACGTGCAGCGGTGTGCTGTGCAGGGCATGGGTCTTGTGAAACGCCTGAATGTGCCCTTCGTGATGTTGCCCATCGAGAAGAGCGCCTGGGGCATGAAGCAGCGATACACATCGCCATTGACTTCGATCTTGAAGAATAGCTCACCGGTGCGGCACAGTGTCCCGAAGAGCTGATGCTTCCTGAGTGCTTGCGTCTCGGGGGGGATTCTGGAAGAGATGTAGTCCTCGATCTCTGTTGAATACTCGACGAATTTCCCGGCAGAGCGCATCACCTGATAGCAGAAATTCACGCCCTCACGTTCCAGATACTGCTCGATCTGTTTCAGCTGCTCGAAGTTGTCTTCTGTCAGGACCGATGCCACCACGAAGTGGGTCCCTGCCGATTTCGACCGGTTGAACTCGACGCATTTGGCCAGGAATTCGTCCTGGCTGCGCACCTGTCCGAGATGGAGACTGGCCGTCAGGGCGATAAGCTGATCTCCGCACAGGTCTGACCATTCAACGAGTCGGCGAATCGGGGGAGAGAAGTTGCTCGAAGTCGAGAGACAATGGCCATGGGCCATGATTCTCTCGCTCATCTCGAACAGGCGGGGATGCAGGAGAGGTTCGCCGCCGATCAGCTTGATGAGCCAACTGCCCTCCAGCGTCGGAAGAAGCCTGAAGGTGGCTTCGATGGTCTCGTCGGAGCAGTGTCTCGCCTTGGCGTAGACCCGTTGGAAGCAGTAGTCGCACTGATAGTTGCATCGATCCGTGATGATCCACTCGATGCTTGGGATCGGCTCCTGTATGGTTTCCAAATGGTCCTCCGATCGCAGAGGCGTTGCGGTCATAGAGGCATTATCACGAGTTGGGTGGGCGCCTGGCAAGTGGGATCCAGAGTGCTGTGGCTACTGGCGCTGTTCTCAACCCAGCTTTCGGCTGTCGATCCAGTGGCGCAGGAAACCCAGACTCGAGTCCAGGTAAGTGTCCAGGTCTCCGAGTCCCATTCGATTCAGCGGCTGAACACCAATCGTGCTCAGCTGCAGGTCCATCAACCAGATATGCCGTAGTGGCACGAAGATCTGGGTGCTGCTGATCTCAACAGGGGACAGGCCCCTCACGTTCGAATAGCCGTCCAGGAATTGATTCCAGCGGCGGGCGACTCGCCCCCGAGGCCACGCCCCCTGATAGGCGACCCATGAATACAGCCAGAGCACAACGGCTATGTCGTAGGAGCGCCACCCAACTCCGCAACAATCGAAATCGAAGAGAGTCATGCGTCCGCTACGATCTACATGAACGTTGGGCAGGTCGCCGTGACACCACCCGTATTCGGGATTGCGCGCCCCGATCTGTGCCTCTTCCAGGGACTGCCAGAGCGCGGATGTAACACTTCTGAGCCAGGCCCAGTCCTGAGGTCGGTGCGCCATGTGCGGCTTGATGCGACTCAGTGGCTCCGTGGTCAGGTGAGCACGCCCCAGCTGCGGGCGAGATGTCTCTATGGGCCATTCGTCGAGAGCACTGTGCAGTTTGGCGACGGTCGATCCATAGTCGCGGTGTTCGGCAACCCGCATCCCTCGGTCTGACGGGGCCTCAGTGAACAGCACCGAATAGCGCTGACCTTCCGGCGAGCTGACACGGGTCAGAAAGCGACCGTCACGTCGCCGCACAGGGGCAGAGACGGGTTGCTCACGGTGCGACAGGAAGTCGAGCATCTCCACTTCCGCCTCAATCTGGCGACGGGAGCGCCATCCGTGGTGGTAGACACGCAGATACAGCGTCTGCCCGCCAGTCCGGACCCTGTACGTGTCGTTGCACCCCATCTGGAGGAATACGCAGTCCACGGGAAAGTCCAAGTCATACCGCGCGAGGACCTTCGCACAGAGGTGCTCTCCGCTGACGGTTGAGTGTGTGATCGACGCTGCGGTGGGGGTGTTCGGATTCATGGTCTCAGCGCACCGGTTGGCTGCTGCAACAGCTGTTCTTCGCCCTCATACCAGGCATCGACACGGTCCCAGTAGAACGCGACGTATGCGGCGATGTTCGGGCAGCCTTCGACCGGCTCGGGGTAGTTCCACACGGCATTCTCCGACACCTTGTCACCAACTCTCACAGACCAGTACCTGGCCTCGCCTTTCCACGGTCATGTGCTGCCGTGGTCCGTGGGTTCGAGCAGATCCATCCGCACGTCACACATGGGGAAGTAGAACACCGGTGGGTGATCGGTCTCGCACATCACAAGAGCATGGGTGCTGTCGGCGATGGCCTCGTCACCGAAGACAACACGCACACGACGTGGTGCCGATTTCATCACAACAGATGGTGAAGCATCGCCTGTCGGCATGTCTGACCTCCTGGGGCGCTGAATACTATCGAATGTGAGTTCGTTTGCGTGGGCCCACAGTCTCCTCAGACCTTGTCTGTTGCCCACCGCCCTGAGACCCGGCGAAATACGTGGGGTTCGCAATTCGGGATCCAATCGGAGGAGATCCCAAACTGCTCCTGAAGCGATCGCCAGATCCCACCATGGGCGGCGATGAGGACTGGCCCCGGATACGTCAGGCACTGCTCGAATCCCTGCAGTGCGCGCTGGAAGAATTCGGCCCGGGTCTCGCCACCGGGTGGATCGGTATCCCAGAATGCGTCACCAGCGACAGCGAATTCCTGCCGACACCAGTCGCCCAATCTCCACTCTGCGAGGTCCGGGACCATCGAGACCGGGAGGTCGCGACCTCTGTTGATGATGCTCGCAGTCTCTCGGGCTCGCGACAGCGGACTTGAGCAGATGGTCCGGATCTCCAACCCGGCCAGCGTCTCGCGGGCGTGCTCGGCTTGGCTCTGCCCGGTCTCGTTGAGAGGGATGTCCCAATCGCCTCCCGAGATGAGTTCCTGGATGTTGGCGTCGGTCTCTCCATGCCGCACGAAGTAGATCTCAGAGCAATTCATTCTTTCGATGAGTCCCACAGAGTCAACTCCGCGTGCATGGCCAGAACCGAGGCGAGGCGACCTGCCCACCTGGGAGCCACGGGGAGAGTGTAAAGATGATCCTGCTCAGAGGGGTCTCTCAGCAGGATCTCGCTGCCGCGCTCAGCCAGGGATGCCAGCGTGTGCTCTGTTTCTGTCAGCGATCTCAGGTCTGACGGCGACAGCAGTATCAATCCGCGAGTTTCGGAGCTGGGTTTTGGAGCATCTGCTGACGTGCCAAGGAAGATCTGGGAGGTCGCTGAGCAATGAAGTGGCTGAGGTGTCATGTCCGACCAAGGAACGACTTCTGGCGTGTCGGTATCCAGGCAATAGGTCACCGGGGCATCAAGGGGTGTTACGCACACAGATGCCTCCTCCATCGCCTCTCGACAGGCGCAATCCCATGGGCTCTCACCCGGCTCAATGTGGCCCCCAATGCGGACCAGTCCAATCTGCTCGCCAGTCTGGTCTGGGCCGGCCTGAAACACAACGCGGCCGTTCACCAATGGGAAGACGCCGGCTGTAGTCAGGGGTGAGATCGTCCGGTAAGGATGACACCCTTCATGATCGGAGTTCATCTACTGGTTGCTGTCCCGGGCGTTGCGTGTCGTCGGATAGTCTGTAAGACAACATTGGTGGGCGAGGTGAACACGAGCAAGCAGGTTGTGCCGTCCAAATGTCCTTCAACTGCGCTTGAGTACTGCGAGGTTCCGCCGCAGGGATCTCAGTGAGTCTTCAGCTGATTGCCGATCTGACTGATCCACGGCGTACCATACGACGAAACCGAGAGACAGCAGGACGCTGTGGGCGATTGTGCGTCGTCTGAAGGCGTCACCATCGGGCGAATCGTATCCCACAAGGAACTCCTCCAGCCATTGTTCATTGCTGTCCCAGTGGTACCAGTAAGCCACGTCGTAAGCCGGATCACAAGCGACGGCGTTCTCCCAGTCGATTGCGGCCACGAGACGATTGTCCCTCACCAGCAGGTTGTCAGAGGAGTAATCGCCGTGGCAGAGACGCCCTTTCCCAGAATAGGATGACCCCACTTCGTCGAAGACTTCGGTGATTTGCCTGATGTGGGAGGAGTCGATTGTGAAGATCTCTGTCGCTGTCTCCAGGTTGGGTCGCTGAGAGTCGATCCAGTCGCGACAGGTCGCGTACTGTGCCGAGTTCAGATCGGCCTCCAGCCGCCAGAACCCATCGACTTCAACGGCGTGGAGCAGGCGTAGCTGACGCCCAACATCGGCGGTGGTTGCCCGGCGACAGTCCTCCTCCAGTTCTCCCGGCAGGAAGTGGTCGCCCTGGATGTACTCCTCCACGATCCAGACCCAATCCTCGGCATCGATTTGTTCAACCCCGTGTGCCAGGACCATTGGGGCCTCGATGCCGGCGGCACGAGCACGACCCTGAACGGCAGGAATCCTCCTCATTCGCGACTTCGGATTCCTGGCGACCCTGGCCACCCACTTCCCGCAACCATCCTCGATCAGGAATGTGCGTCCCCACATTCCGCCGGCCAGCGGCTCCATTGTTTGCAGATGAATCTGCAAGGCCTCTTCCAGTCGGCGCATGATGAGGGCAGGAATGTTCAAACCGTGGGCCACTCGATACTTGGTTGAGTCAGGAGCTTCTCGTATTCGACACGGTATGGTCCGAAACCATGCTTTTCGTGCATGGCAATCGAGGCCGGGTTCGCAGCGCCTGTTCCAGATCGTAAGACATGGGCGCCGGCTGATCTGCAGACCTGCTCCAGGTAGGCTATGATTCCATCGCCGAGACCTCTTCTCCGGAAGTCACGATGAACGGCCAGGTCGTGGATCTCGGCGATGACCAGGTTGTAGTCGGGCACATCAGTGAAGGTTGCCCAACAGTAGCCGCATACCAGATCGCCCTCACACCAGACTTCTGCGATGGTCCGATGATCCTCGAGCGACCTTTCGAGACTCTTGAGAAAGCCCTCGGGCTGCTGTGACTCGATCCACTTCCTTCGGTACGCTGGATAGGGCGCCGCCTGAATCCATGGGCTGTCGCAGGCGTAGTTGATCTCGCAGTGTAATTCGAGCACTGCCTGCCGGTCTTCGGAAATCCGGATCTTGCGGTGATACATGGCTCACTGTGCCTCCTGCGATCTGTTCTGCCCATCCGTCTGCCTGATGGAACGGATGAGGGTCGTACAATGGCAAGTGGCCCTGCCGATTCGATCCTGCGTTTCCTCGCTTGAACCCCGAAAGACGAAAGGATTCACTTCGATGGCTTGACATAGTTCATGTTATAGACCAAGTTTATAGTATGAACTGAGTTGTTACAGTGAACCGAGTTGTTTTGGTGAACTGGGAAAGGTGCAGGATCATGTCTGATGCTCAACTACACGCCGAAACAAGGCTCTTCCGCTCCTACTGGGATGACGGTCTGCTGGATCTTCTCTGCGGTATGAGCCTCCTTGCGGTCGGGCTCGGTTGGTGGCAGGACGTCGTCGTTCTGTCAGCCGCAGGGCCCGCGGTCATGGTGACGTTGTGGGCGCCACTGCGTCGACGGATCGTCGAACCGAGGGCAGGGTACGTCGAGTTCTCTCAGGCTCGTCAGATACATACCCGGACAGGTCTGAGGGCGACTTTCCTCCTGTGTGTGTGCACGCTCCTACTGGGTGTGGGTGCCTTCTTCTACCTGCGGGAGACGGGCAACACTGAGCCGCTGGGTGGATTCGGACATGTCCTTGCGGGCATACCTGCCGTCCTGTTGGCTGTCGGAGCAGTGGTCACTGCCAGAATCACGGCGGCGCGTCGCTTCGCTGCTTACGCCATG
>JABHDC010000018.1 GCA_018673255.1 Gemmatimonadota bacterium | reverse complement strand
TGCTCAACATCCGGCTGCGGTTGCGACCCGCTCGATCCTTGAGAAAGGCGTAGTAGCGCCCGGTTGTCCTGTCCTGCCACAGACACTCGGCGTCCTGGGTCGGCAATACCGTGGCCAGACGCGTCCATTCTCTGCCGTCGGGGGACACGTGGGGGAAGCCGCCGCACAGATCGGGATCGTCGTTGTCGTGGTGATAGATCAGCATCTTGTATCGGCGCCGGGGGTCTGGATCGATCATGTCTTCGATGACGGAGAGCGAGTCGTTGAAGTACCCCGGCCAGTGCCAGATGATGTTGTTGTCCGGGAACGTGTCCTGGAGCATCAGATTGAGAACTGGCCGGTGCCAGTGCACCCCGTCGTCCGATTCTGCGTAGCAGCACACGTGTTGCTGCGAACCGACCTCGGAGTTGTCGATGAGCACGGTCTCCCCTTCGAGATCCTGGGGATAGGTAGTGGAATAGAAGAACTTGAACTTCCCATCTACCTCGGAGCGAATCACACTCCCCCAGTGAATCCCTGATACCTCCCACGGCATTTCGGCCTGAAAAATCGGATTGATGTTCAGCTTCCGCAGCGGCTCGAGTCGGTCGTAACACCTGTCCCTCTCGGTGATGTTACCGGGACTGAAAAGGACTTCCCGCAGGATGCTCATGTCTCGCCTCACCCCTCAAGGACCGCGTTGCGTAGCGCCAGGTAGTTGACCAACGGCACCGCGTCATTGAGTTCGGTCGAACTGCCCACCATCAGTCGTCCTTCACATCGATCGATCGAACGACGTACCACGTCGCGGATCTGGGCCGGTTCGCCAAAGGGCAACAGCTGAGACACATCGATGCCGCCTGCCAGGAACAGGTGCGGATACCGTTCGTGCACGATGGTCGGACACATCCCGGCCAGCACTTCCAGCGGATTGAGTCCGTCGATTCCGGCGGCGACCAGCCCATCCATCAGCGGCAGCAGATTGCCATCGGAATGAAAGAGGACGCGAATCCCCTGACGGTGGTATGCATCGCAGACTCGGCCCAGTCGCGACATGTAATGCGTGTCAAACCAGGTCGGTGACAGCAGCGGGCCCGTGTTGAAGGCGATATCATCGCCGCAGAATACGGCCTCGATGCCGTGGCCCTCCGGCAGATGATCGATCCACGCCACGGCTTTGCAGGTATTCATCTCGAGCAACTCGGCCATGATCCCTGGTACATCGGTCAGATAGTAAGAGAAGGCCTCCAGGCCGATCTCGCCGATGATCCCCATCAACCCCGGTGCGGGGCCCCCGGGGAAGAAGAAGACCTCACCAAGTTTCTCTCGCGACGACTGATGCGATGCCAGCGTTCTGCTCAGGGCCGCCTGCTGGTCCGGAGTCCACGCGGGATCGAAGTCCCTCAGCCATTGCTGCTTCTGTCGCTTGTAGTCGGCGGCATCTACGTAGGTGTGATGCTGGGTCCAGATCGTCCAGCGAAAGTGACGCTGCTCTCGCCCATCCGACAACGTCACCCTTTCCTCCCGTCCCGGCGCACGCACCGAAGGCCGCGTCGCATCCACCGCCGGCTCGTACGCGCGATAGACCAGCTCTACGCCGTTCTCGACGGTGAGTCTCTCACCGGTGAAGTGATTGATCACTGCGTCGTTGCGGAACAACTCGTACAACGGCGCCCGATCAGGGGTGTCACCCCGCAGTACGGCTCGCACCCGCTCGATGGAATCATGCATCTTGACACGTGCCCTTCATGGTATCTCTGATCTCCCGTGGGGTCACAGGACCGAAACGGCAGTAAGGATGCCCTCAAGATAGCCAGATTACTCGCAGGATGGTACAGTTCGCCATGGGACGTGATCGGTGCTGCATGGCGCCAGGCTTGCCGGTCAATGCGTCTTCCACGCACCATCGACGAGCACGCCACCGGTCAGACCGGGCTCGACCGAAGGCAGCAGGTTGTCCCCTCCTGCCGTGGCCAGGTGGGTTCCGTCGAGCATCGCCGCCCCTGTGACGAGTGCACCAACTCGGCGGATCACAGCAATTCTGGCGTCGGTTGTCACTCCCTCAGCCGACATCGTGCCTGCCACCGTTTCTCGAACCAGGACGATGACCTCTTCATCCCGCCTTCGGATGCGCACATCCCGCCTTCGGATGCGCACATCCCGCCTTCGGATGCGCACACCCAACCCGGCTTCGAGTTTCAGTGACTCGATGGAGGGTGTCTCGCCATCGAGAGGATGGGGAGCCAGGGTGGTCAGGAATGTGCAATCCCGGTGCGGCTGGAACCGAGAGACGACCAGGCGATCTGACGGCGTGTTCGCCACGGAGGTTTGCCACTCGTTCGTTCTGAATTCGAGCTCGTGTTTCGATTGGGGGTGAATGAGCAGCCGGTTCGAATCTGTCGTCGACTGAAAGAGATCCCCGGAACGCGACAGGCGACCGAGGCAGTTGAAATTCAGTTCCACGGACTCTGGCTCCTTCGCCTTCACTTCATCAATGAGCACGCAGACATCAGGCCGCAGAAAGATGAGGTGACGGTGGAACTGCTCCGCTTCAGGATAGACCGCACCAACACTCGCCACGGCCCAGTCGATGCCACCGGCGTGTCCGGGGCAGCAATCTCCGGAGGTGGAG
>JABHDC010000218.1 GCA_018673255.1 Gemmatimonadota bacterium | reverse complement strand
GTATCCCGGTTGGTCATCGAGAGCCAGATGGTAGGCGGTGATGTTGGCGATTTCGAACGTGGACTCAGTGACCACGACAGGCTCCTTGAATGGTTCGAACAATATCCAATGGCATTTCTACCCATACCGAACAAGATGCACTACGCGAGTTCATCCGGCTCAAATCGCAGTACAGCGGAAAGCGCGTCGAAGCCACGGTCGTAACTGCAGATTCCCGACAAGCCGTGCTCGACAACGATGGCTGCGTGCATCGCATCGCGCGCGCCGATCTGCGGGTGTTGGTCCAGGAAGCCTCGAGCACGATCCATCACTTCTACAGTTGCTGGCAAGGGGACGGCAAAGAGTTTCCGTGCCCCGTCATAGACTTGTCTGCCCTCTGCGCCTCGACCAAGGGCTAGATACCGGTGCAGAATTTCCTGTAGAGCTTCGGTGTCGATGGCCGCCTGGATCCTGTCCGAAGCAACGCGCTCGAGGAATTCAGTGCTCGGACGCTTGTTCGGGTGATCGGCGCCAGCTGCATACATGAGGATGTTCGTGTCGACGAGGATCACGGCATCAGGTCATCAGGGGACGGCACAGATTCTGCCGCCATTTCGCCTGGTGTGCCGACAGGCAGATTCAGGGAAGCCAGGGCTTGAACGGCGGCCAGGCGATCGGAACTCGAGGGTCTACCGTATTCGCGGTCGCACGCCTTGCGCACGAGGTCGCCGAGGCTGGTTCCTCGTTCGGCCGCCAGGCTCGAGAGCCTGCGATGCTGGTCAGGCGAGAAAAGAATCGTTGTCTTCTTTGTAAGCTCCATATCCACCTCCATATATGGAGGGTGATGAATCCCAAGGATGAAGTCAAGTATGAAACGTGCCTTAGCGCAGGCGGGTCGATATATTGGCACGTCTGAATTCCGATCCTCGATCACACCGATCCTCATCACACCGAGCACAGTATGCCGCTGCGACAGAAGCTTCTCGTTCTCTACGCCCACTCACCCGACCTCAAGAGTCGCGTCGTCGCCTGGGCGGCCTATGACGGCACGGGGAAAACCACGCCCACGTCGGGCGATGAGGGTGAACCCCCTTACGCATCCATTGTGGCAGCCATGGAAGATGGCTGGCGGGTGATCCAATTCCCACCCCAGTTGATGGCCCATCCCGGCATGGAATACCACACATCCTATCTGCGCTACGAATACATCCTGGAACAGCTCGAGGAGATCGATCGATGATTGCACGTGAACACCTGCTCGACACCAAACAGATGGCAAAGTTCGTCGCCGATGGATTTCTTCGTTTCGACGAGATCGTACCGCAACAGCTCAACGAAGCGGCCCATGCGCAGATGACGGCGGGCGATATCGAACGCCCCGCAGGTGGCAGCAAGCTGGCTGGCATGTGGGAGGGCACCCCCATCGGTGATATCGTAAGCTTGCCACAGATTCAGGGCGCCATGGCCAGCCTCGTGGGCACCGATCCGCTCTACGATCACCATGCTGTGCACATCGTGCCGCCAAAGAGGGAAGAGGGTCAGGTCTGGCACGCGGATGCCATCATCGATCTGCGCCTCGACTTCGATATCCAGTTCTTCTACTTCTGTCACGACACGCCGCGCGAGATGGGCGGGACCATGGTCCTGCCCGGATCCCAGTATCGCCGGGTAAGCGAGTCTGACATCGGGCGTTACCAGAATTTCCTCGGCCAGGTGCCCATGGTCTGCAAGGCGGGCACGGTCATGGTCGCCCACCACGGGATCTGGCACTGCGCCCAGCCGAATCTGACCGACGAGACGCGCTACATGTTCAAGCTGCGTCTGAATCCGACCGAGAAGCAGGAAAAACTCTGGAACACGGATGACCTGGAGGCGCCGGAGATCGGTGGCCTGCTGGGCACCAATCACGGCTGGTATGGCAATGAGTCGCGGATCGAGGTGGTCAATCGCATCCGTCAGTGGCGACATCTGACGGGCAACGAGTCCTTCGACGTGTCCTACTGGATGTCACGCCTGGAAAACGAGCCTGGCAAGCAGGCTTTCGAGCCTGGCAAGCAGGCTTTCGAGCCTGGCAAACAGGCTTCCTAGACTGGCAAGCAGGACTCATAGTCTGGCAAGCAGGCCTTCAACAAGCGGTGTAGGATAGACTCCCGGCCGCAGTTGGTCACGGTCTACAAGTAAGTGGGCTCGGGTTTGGTTCCCGGGCCCACTTGCTTGTTCTACTCCCCGGCTCCGAACAGATGGCTGGCGACCATGAAGCTGGCCAGCAAGAGGATCGCCACGGCAAACAGGCGTTGCAGGGCCGGGCCTGAGAGTCGAAGGGACAGTCTGGTTCCCAGTCCCATGCCGATGGTTCCCCCGATGACGAACTTGGCTGTCATGGCCAGGTCGAGGGGATTACCCGCCACCAGGTGGGAGATCAGACCCGCGCTGCCGATGATGGTGATCACGAGCAGAGAGGTGGCCACGGCGCGATAGACGCCGAGGGTACTGAAGAACATGAGGGCTGGCACGATGATGAAGCCGCCCCCCACACCGAGCAGTCCGGAGAGGATGCCGGTGACCAGGCCCACGACTGACATGGCGATCGTACATCGCCCGGTCAGGCGCAGACGACCGGTGGGATCATGTCGACAGGCCGGACCATTCGTGTCATCGTCGTCCCAGATGCTGCCGCGCACGATGAGGGATTCTTCCGGACGGCGGATCGACCGGAGCCACATGCGCACGGCGACGAAGAGCATGAGGCCGGAGAACGTCAGCAGGAGCAGGTCGGAAGGAAGTCTGGCGCCGATCCAGGCTCCTACCGGGGTTCCCAGGCTACCGGCGGCGGCGAAGATCAGTCCCACACCGATTTCCATTTCACCACGGCGCAGGCGGTGAATGGCACCGATCGCCGCAGTGGCGCCCACGGCGGCCAGCGAGACGGCCACAGCCTGGTGCGGATCGACACCCATTCCATACACGAGCAGGGGCAGCGCGAAGATCGAGCCGCCACCTCCCGTGAGGCCGAGGGTCAACCCCACGATGACACCGAAGAGGATGGGCAGCAGATCGGGCATAGGTCGCTCTCAGTTGACGGTCGGAAGGCCTGCCGCCTCCCACGCTGAGATCCCACCGACCAGATCGATCACCTGATCTATGCCGTGCAGTGCGAGCAGGCTGCCGGCGACAGCCGACCGATAACCACCGGCGCAATAGACGATGACGGGCCGATCGCGGGGGATCTCTTCGAGGTGCTTCGGCAATTGGGGCAGGGGGATGTGCGTTGACTCTGGAATCTGTCCCTCTGATCGTTCGCTGGCGGATCGCACGTCGAGGACGAAGGCATCCATCCCCTCCTGGCGCTGCTCCTGCAGAGTCAGGGCGGTAATGCGCTCACGCCGGCCGACCAGATCATCGCGGTGAGCCAGGGCCATCATGCCGTCCTGCAGATAGCCGGCGACAAGATCGAAACCGATGCGTCCCAGACGCATGGTGGCCTCCTCCTGGCTGCCCGGCGAGGCGATCAGGATGATGGGCCGGTCATGGGCCAGCAGAGAGCCGGCCCAGCTGGCAAACTTACCATCCAGGTCGATGTTGATGCTGCCCATCAGATGGGCGCCGGCGAAGTCATCTCCTTCGCGTACGTCCAGCAGCTGGGCCCCCGCGTCGCGCTGAATCAACACCTGATCAAGACTCAATGGTGTCAGGCCGCCCTGGAGACTCTCATCGAGGGTCTGGTGCTCCTTCGTGTTCATCTCGGCATCGTAGCTGAAATAGCCTGGCGCTTCGTGTTGGTCCGCCGTGACCAACTTGATGAAGGCCGCCTTGTCCATCGGTTGCAGGGCGTAGTTATACTGCCGCTGCACGCCCATGGTTGAATACGTCTCTTCGCTCAGACTCTTTCCGCACAGCGATCCGGCGCCATGGGCCGGGTAGACGAGCGCGTCATCGGGGACGCGGGGCAGCAGCTTGTCATGCAGTGAGTCGTATAGAAGGGAAGCAAGATCGTTGGCGGTCCAGCCGATGCTGGCACCCAGATCGGGGCGCCCCACATCACCAATGAAAAGTGTGTCCCCCGTGAGGACGGCCTGGGGTACGTCGATGCTCTCACCAGCGTCGTAGACGAGGATGCACATCGATTCGGGCGTGTGGCCCGGTGTCTCCAGGGTGACGAGCCGGACCTGCCCGAAGGTGAGTTCATCTTCGTCGTGCATACCGGTGGCGGTGTATTCCGTCTTCGCGGCACTGCCGAGGTGAATCTGTGCCCCAACGCGATCGCGTAATTCGAGGTGGCCGGCCACAAAATCGGCATGAAAATGGGTCAGGAAGACATGGCGGATTTCGAGGCCATGGGCCTTGGCATCAGCCAGATACTGATCGATGTCGCGCTGGGGATCGATGACGACGGCCGTTTTTGTTTCCTCGTCGCCCAGCAGGTAGGAGGCGTGGGCGAGGCAGCCAAGGTAGTACTGCTTCAGCAGCATGAGAGGCTCCAGTGCGAGAGGTTGCAGGGGCTAAGCTGAATGAAGCCTGTCCGTGCGGCAAGGGTCCGTCTCGCCGGAGTCTGCCTGAGGCCCTGGTCAGTGTCGTGGGTCCGGGCTTACCGGTTTGCGCGCATGCTGGCGTGATTGCTTCTGCGCCCCGAGGTGGATGGCGTCATATCCGAAGCGGTCGCGCACGGCATCCATGGCGAGCCCGACTTCGGGACGAGTGCATTTTCCGAAGGGCAACTCGAGTTGCCCGGTACCCCGGGTGAGATTCGACAGGGCGATACCGAGC
>JABHDC010000217.1 GCA_018673255.1 Gemmatimonadota bacterium | reverse complement strand
GGGGGGGGGGGGGGGGCGCGTGAGAAAAACTACCCACCATCCAAACCCTGTCAAAGTCTGTGCTGCGGTCGGGCCGTGTTGACTACCAGGTTCGTTCCTTAAGCAGTTCCTGTACGGCAGCGGGTGACACGGACAATTCGTCCTGATGCGCTTCGAGCCAACCCGAAAAATCCTGTTCGATCTCGTCGCTCCAGCGCGTGTCGATCTGGCCGGGTGTGTATTTACCCTCGGCCAATCGGCCCTTGCCGAACTGGTCGCGAAGCCGAATCAGTTCGGAGGTCTTCACCACCTGTTCCGCCAGGTGTGGCGGGATGAAGACGACGCCATCGTGCCGGCCCAGAACGACATCACCCGGCATGCACGTTGTCCCCCCGATCCGTACTGGACAGTTCACGCCGGCAAGCATGATCGTCGGTGAGGCGAAGCTGGGGTGTGTGCCACGCACGAAGCTGCAGAATCCATCGAGCTCGCGGATCCCGTCCAGGTCGCGGACCGCCGCATCGTGTACGACACCATTGCCGGAGTTCGTCATGATGGCCACGGCGAGATTGTCGCCGATGATAGGGCCCTGTTCGACTTTCCCGTACACGTCAGCGACGTAGACGTCTCCCGGCACGAGCATGTCGATGGGCCAGGAGATCTGATCGCCGATGCAGCCGGCCGCCTCGCCTTTGGCCTCCATCACCTTGCGCATCACCGGTCGGCGGGGCTGATACATCGCCGTCAGGGCGCGTCCCACCAGCACACCGTCGGGGTGCGTGCACATCCAGTCACCCTCGAAGGCCCACTCGTATCCCTGTCCCCGAATCACCCCCCAAGCCTGTGTCGTGGTGACTTCGCGCATGCGTTCGAGGATCTCATCCGCGACACGCGGGCGTCCATCCTCAGAACGGTCACCCTCCCACTCGGGGGTGTATTCGATGATCTCTTCAGGCGTAAGATTGAGGGGGCAGAACTTGGCAGTCACGGGCCGTCTCGCTGTTGTCGGTCATCGACCAGGTGGGCGGGGCTTCACGATCAGTGGATGTGAATATCTGTCCATGTGACGACCTCGGCCATGGTCAAGCCGGTTGATCGCAGGAGGCCGGGGTGCGAACTTCAGCCATCTAAAGGAGAGATCGATGAAGATTACTGATGTGAGTGCCATCGTTCTGCGATTGCCCGAGGTCACCGAAGCCTGTGACGGGACGCAGGACACCTGTCTGATCAAGATCGAAACTGACGAGGGAATCGTCGGCTGGGGAGAGGTCGATTCCTGTCCCACCGTCGTGAAGGCCATTATCGAGGCACCCCTCTCACACCAGATATGCAATGGGATCGCCAACGCGCTGCAGGGCCAGGACCCACTGGCCCTGGAGGCCTGCACGCAGCGCATCGATGCGGCGACGAACTACTACGGGCGTGTCGGCGCCGGTGCCCATGCGGCAGCGGGGATCAATCTGGCCCTGTGGGATATCGCCGGGAAGGCGTACAACCAGCCAGTTTACCGGCTGCTCGGCGGCCCGGTGCAGAAGAGATTCCGGGCCTACTGTTCGATCTTGTTCGGGGACACGCCGGCGGCGACCTACGAATTGGGGCGCTCCTTCGTTGATCGCGGTTTCACGGCGGTCAAATTCGGCTGGGGACCCATGGGGCAGGACGAAACACAAGACATCGATCTGATCCGCCAGGCGCGTCGCGGTGTAGGGGAGGATGTGGATGTATTGATCGATGCGGGGCAGGTCTGGGACTGGAAGACGGCGCTGAAACGGGCCCACCAGTTCAGCGAGTTCCGTCCCTTCTGGCTCGAGGAGCCGCTGCACCCGCAGGATATCGCTGGCTACGCCAACCTGACAGCGGAATCACCTCTGCCGATCGCCACGGGCGAGGCTGAATCGCATGTGGAGGAATTTGAGCGCCTCGTCGTCGATGGCGGCCTCGACTGGATCCAGCCCGATCCGGGACGCTGTGGCATCTCGAATTTCGTCGAGGCGGGTCGATTTGCTCATCGCCATCATCGCAAGGTGGTAAATCACAGCTTCAAGAGTGGGATCACCATTGCCGCGTCCCTTCATGCGTTGGCGGCCTGCCCCACGGCGGAGATCTTCGAGTATTGCATGTCCGATTCGCCCCTGCGGCATGAGTTGACTCTGGAGACCTTCGATATCGTCGACGGATATGTGCAGGTGCCGGATCGTCCGGGACTCGGAGTTACGGTCAACGAAGAGACCGTCGCTCGCTACCGGGTCTCCTGATTCTGGAATCGATGGTATTGCGTTCGTTACATTTCATGCAGGTGGTTCGGGGGGGCAAGGGTTCGTGACGAGGAGGACAATCGCGTGGATCCGGTGAAGATAATCGATCTGGCGGCTCGACTCGGTCTGGACAAGAGTACGGTTTCGAGGGCGCTGAACAATCGACCCGGCGTGGCGCCGGAGACGCGTGAGAAAATCACGCGCATGGCCCAGGAGATGGGCTACCGTCCGAATGTGCATGGCCAGCAATTGCGAGGCTGGAAGAGTACGACCCTGGGCCTTGTGCTCGGAGGTAACGTGCCGCACTTGTCATCCCTGTTCTTCGGGCCCTTCACGCTCAAGTTGTATGGTGCTGCTGCCGAACGGGGCTACGATCTGCTGATCCTGAGCCACGAGCATCATCCGGACGAGAGCATTGCCGATGTGCTTGTTCGTCGTGGTGCATTCGGAGGCATCCTGCTCGGTTGGCAGTCCGATGATGTGTTGGCGGCGATGAGTGACAGCCCTCTGCCCTGCATCCAGGTGGACAACTACGCCGCCGACTTTCCCACCCTCGACTACGTCTGTTCCGACAATCGTACAGGGGCGTACGAGATCACACGCCATCTCCTGGATCAAGGTCACCGTCGTTTGGCCTATATCGCCGACCGTCGTCCTGTCGACGAGCAGGGTGAGGTCGCCATGATGATGGGTCTGAGCCCATTCAGGGAGCGCTACGAGGGGTTCCAGCAGGTGGTGACCGAGGCGGGCGCACAGGAGATCGTGTGTGATGACAACCCGCAACTCCCGGAAGAATCCGCGCGTCAGTTGCTGAGTCGACCCAACGCGCCCACAGCCATCGTCGCCGCATCAGACGGCGTGGCCGCCAGCGTGTCCCAAGTCGCTCAGAGCATGGGGCGCCAGGTCCCCAGAGATCTGTCACTGACGGGATTCGATGATGTGGATCCGCACCTCGTTGAGAAATTGAAACTGACGACGGTCCGTGTCGATCAGTTAGCCCAGGCTCATGCGGCCGTCGGCAGCCTGCTGGATTCGGACGCGGAGCGCGACGAACGAATCGAATGCCGCATCCCGACCGAACTCATCGTGCGGGGATCGACGGCACCCCCACCAGATCCTGCAGCCGTACCCAAACAGCGACTGTCCGCCGCGACCAACTAGAGAGCAACCATGAAGATCACGGGAGTGAGCGCCATTCTGCTGGAGCCTTGGCCGTGGGTGCTGATCAAGGTGCGCACGGACGAGGGGCTTGTAGGGATCGGCGAGGCCTATCACGGTGCCGGTGTCCATCACATCGCTGTCGATCCTCGCCTGACCGAACGGGCCCTCATCGGCCAGGATCCGCGCAAGGCGAATAGACTCTTCCGCGACATGAAGAATTCCATGTCTGCCAGTGGCTACTATCAAGGCGCGGTGATGAGTGCCATCAGCGGCATCGAGATGGCCCTCTGGGATATCACAGGCCAGGCCCTGGGCGTGCCGATCTGGCAATTGTTAGGGGGCGCATTCCGCGACGAGATCCGGGTATACAACGACTGCAACGAGGGCGACCAGGCCGACGATCCGGCCTCCTGGGCAGTGAAGGCAAAGCAGGTTGAGGCGCGCGGTTTCGACGCGCTCAAGTTCGACATCGATCCCCGGCCGACCCAGCGGGATCGATACAATCGCACGATCCGCAATACCGATGTCGCCTTCTTCGTCGATGTGGTGACCGCCATCCGCGAGGCGCTGGATCCAGATACGGATCTGGCGATCGATGCACACTGGCGATACGCACCGGCCGACATCCTCAAGGTGGCTTATGCCTTCGAGGCCCTGGATCTGCTATGGCTGGAGGACCCGATTCCGCCGGAGAATGTGACCGCGCTGCGGGACGTGAAGATGGCGACACGCACGCCCATCTGTACGGGTGAGAATCTCTACACTCGCCATGGTTTTCGGGATCTTGTGGAGCAGCAGGCGGCGGATATCATCTCTCCGGACCTGGCCAAGGCGGGTGGACTGTCTGAAGGATGCCGGATCGCCGATCTGGCTGACACGTACTACATCCCGGTGGCGCCCCACAATATCTGCGGTCCCATCGGGACGATCGCCGCATGTCACGCCTGCGCGGCGATGCCCAATTTTCACGTCCTCGAGTTCCACCATCTCGACAACGAGATCTGGAATACTCTTACCGTCGAGCGTGATCTGATTCAGCAGGGGCGCATTCAGTTACCGAGCGGGCCTGGTCTGGGTGTACAGCTCGACGAGAACGTGGCTCGGGCATCGATGCGTGAAGAGATCGGACAATTCTTCGACTGACGCGGCCTGGCTGGCCGCGGTTGTTCAGGCATACTGCAGGTAGCGCTCTCGCATCTCTTCGAAGGGTCGTCGTTCTCGCGCCCACTCATCCACGAGATCGGCGATGTCGATGCCATCGTCAATGGCTTGCCGAATGCGGTCGGTACCGGCGAGCTTGTCGAAGTTGTGGATGCCCTTGTGATTGGCGCGCCACTCGAATCCCTCGCTGAGGCGGCACACAGCCGCCAGTGCCTCGAAACCGGCACGCACCGGCGCGAATTGGCTCTCATCCTGTATATGGACCTGCACACCTCGACAGACGTCATTCGTGTGCTTGCTGAAGGCGGGCCGGAAGTTCACCGGGCGCCAGCCGGCACCCGGGATCTGGCGTTTCTCCAGGGCTTCGGCGATGGCAAAGCCATCGATGAAGGGGGCTCCAATCTGCTCGAAAGGGCGTGTCGTCCCGCGCCCCTCTGAGACATTGGTTCCTTCGAAATAGCACATGCCAGGATAAACGGCGGCCGTGTCGAGAGTCGGCATATTCGGCGACGGGGCCACCCACGGTAATCCGGTGGCCCGCCAGTCCATCGAACGCTGCCAGCCTTCCATAGCGACGACGTGCAGGTCGGCGCCGATGTCGTATTCCTCGTTGAACAGGTGTGCCAGCTCGCCGATGGTCAGGCCATAACGTATCGGGATCGGAAACAGTCCGACAAAGGACGAGAAGGCTGGATCCAGCAGATTGCCTTCGACCTGCACACCGCCGAGAGGATTGGGACGATCCAGCACGACGAAGGGCACGCCGGCGGCGGCACACGCCTCCATACCTAGACTCATCGTATACAGATAGGTGTAGAAACGCACTCCCACATCCTGGATGTCAAAGAGGAGCACGTCGATCTCGGCCAGTTCGTCGGCTGAGGGCTGACGTCGCTCTCCATACAGGGAAACGGCGGGCACACCCGTGCGTTGGTCCACGGCATCATCCACGACGATACCATCTTCGGCATCGCCCCTGATACCGTGCTCGGGGCCGAAGAGGCGGACCAGCTCAATGTCGGGATGAGCGTGCAGATTGTCGGCCGTCGCGCGAAGGCGGCTGTCGACCCCCGAGTGGTTGGTGATCAGACCAACTCGTTGGTCGCGGACCCGTGGCAGTTCATCGTCGAACAGACGTTCACAACCGAGACGAATACTCACGTGGTTCCTTCCTCGGTGTCTTCCACCGGTTGCACTCGACGCAGGATGAAGGCAACGCCACCCAGCAGGCTGGCGGCAATGCCGGCTCCATAACCCAGCAGGGACAGGGCAAAGGCCTGGCTCTCGACGATCCCCACACGGCCGAAGAGTTCGACGAGAACGCTTTCCCGGACACCGAGCCCACCAATGGAGATCGGCAGGGCGGCGATCACTGCAGCCAATGGCTGAAAGCCGATGAAGTAGGGAAGACTGGACATTTCGAGGCCAACGGCGAGCCCCGCGGTCCAGTAGACGAGAATTCTGCTGAACTGCACACCGAGTGAGATCACCCAGGCGAGGGCCAGCAGGCGGGTACGCTGCCGATAGACGAAGACACTGTCGCGAGCATCGGCGAAGATCCGGGCGCCGCGCTCGGGCAGGAGTCGATCGGCCAGTGATTGCAGGCGGCTACCGAAACGCCGGCTCAGGCCTGCTGCCAACAGGATGGCGAGCCCCAACCAGACCGGTCCCAGCACGGTGATCAGGCTGACGACGCGGACTTCGGCGAGCAGGGCCCAGGCGGCCAGCGCCAGGGTGCAGGTGGAGAAGAGACCGATGAATCGATCCATCACAGTCGCGGCTGCTCCCCGACGACTGCTGCCTGTGAGGCGCCGAATATCGTAGATGCGCAGGGCGTCACCGCCGATGTTGCCCAGCAAGACATTGTTGAAGAAGACGCCGACCCAGTAGAAGATCACGGCCTGCTTCTTGCCGATGTCCAGATCCTGGCCCCGCAACAGCAGATACCACTGACCGGCACCCAGCGCGTTGCTTAAGACAAAGAAACCTATGGCCAGCACAAACAGCGCCAGATCGGCCTGGCGCATGGCGTCTGAGAACGTGCTGACATTCGATTCAGTCACCAGGTAGGCGAGCAGGCCACCGCTGATGACGAGTTTCAACAGAACATTGAGGATCCCGGGGATTCGGGCGCCGATGGATCGCCCTTCATCCGCGCTCACGACGTCTCCTGGATCAGATCGCTTGAGAGGCGGTGGCGGCTCATGTGATATCGCCAGAGCGCAGACCCGGTGAAGATCCCCTCCTGCGACTGAGGCCCATCTGCCACGAGGCGCCGGCTTGTGCGGCGTCGACGCCAGATGTTGAGCGGATGTGTCAGGATCCACGCGTGGGCTGATATGGGTGCCAGCGTCGATCGCCACTGCCGCTTCGCCAGATAAGCGACACTGGCAACCCAATCGAGACCGATTCGCACCGGCAGCAGCCACATCAGGCGGGAGAGAGGCAGATTCTTCAGCAGGGCCACGAGATTGTTACGGTGGTTGAGGTAGACCTTGAGGAACGTGTTGGGCGGCAGGGACTGGGCGGCGTGATGGTACACCGTCGACGTCGGCACCGCCAACACTCGCCAACCGGCCAATCGCAACCGCCAGCACAGGTCGATTTCCTCGAAGTGCATGAAATAGTCGAGGTCGAGGGTGCCCACCTGATGAACCGCTTCCATACGCAGGATCATGGCCGAGCCACAGGCCCAGAACAGGGGCACGGGGTGGTCGTATTGACCTTCATCCTTCTCGACGGTATCGAATACCCGACCCCGGCAGAATGTGAATCCCAGGCTGTCGATATAGCCGCCGGCGGCACCGCTGTAGTCGAAGAATTCCGGTCTTGAGGCGGACCGAAGTTTGGGCTGGCAGACGGCGACCGATGGATCCTCATCCATCGCGTGCAGCAGAGGAGGCAGCCATCCTGGCGTCACTTCTGTGTCATCATTGAGCAGCAGAGCGTAGGGGGTTGTCGTAGCTGCCAGACCGGCGTTACAGGAGCCGGTGAATCCCAGACGCTCGGCATTCTCTAATACCTGGATTTGCGGATGACCTGCCCGCGCGGACCGAAGAGAATCTGCGCCATCGCCGTCATCGACGACGATGACATGAATGGGCGTATCCTCGTCGGTATGCTCTTCCAGAGACCTGAGACAGGCGTCGAGCGTGGGCGACCGGAAATGGGGTATGATGACCGTCAGGCGCATCAATTCTCGCCGGTGTCTGAGTCTCCGCTGTCGTTGGCAGCTGTTTCCACTGCGTCTACATCACCTGGCGTGACCGCCCCTGCCGCCGTAGCGGCTGCGGCGCGCTTGGCAATGGAATTCTCGAGTACCTGTTTGTCCTGGCTCGCGTCGGCGATCGCGCCATAGTTGGCGATGTACTCATTGATGGCGGTCAGCGCATCTTCACTCCGATTGCCTGCCTGCAGCGTCGCGGCCAGTTCATGGACGCCGTCGTAACGACCCGGTTCCAGGGCGACGGTTCGACGGTAGACTTCCTCGGCTTCGGCGATGGCGCGGTGGGTGTTCAGCAAGATACTGCCCAGTGCCAGGCCATTTTCATAGGTCGCAGATGGATGCTTGCCGTACTCCTCGACCAGTTCGAGACCGGCTCTGTGCAGGAACTCGACGGCCAGATCGCTCCGACCCGCTTCGCGGTAGTGTTCGGAAGCGGTGTACATGCCCTGCCAGCCGAGGTCGACCGTCTCTTCGGCCCAGCGTAGGAGCCGGGCGAGTTCATCGAGACGGTTTTCATTCTTGTACGCTTCGGCCAGGGTCATCACGCAGGCCCTGTAGTTCCCCAGCAGGCGACTCGTATTCACATCCTTGTACACATCCGGATCATTGATCGACCGGAACTTGTAAACCTCGAACAGATTGTGTGACAGGGCTTCGATGCTGCCTGCCCCCGTCACCTTTTCCTTCATGAGTTTCATCGTCATCCCCTGCATCTCCAGATATGGATCCAGACCGATGCGATTGCCGGAGGCGACGGTGATGGCGTAGTGGATCGGGCGTTTCCAGTCGTTCCAGTAGACGATGCCGATCGACATGACATCCTGGACGCGCAGCAGGTCGTGGCCATCCTGGGAGTTGACCTCTGTATCGAAGCCCATCTGGGTGAACTCGTAGGGTGTCCTCGGTTCACGCCAGACACGCTTGTAGAGGTCGACGAGCTGTGTATCTACGAGTGTGGAGTCGATATAGTCGTCAGTCAGATCCGGTTGCCCGGGCCGTGACATGGCGACTTTCGGCTCACGATCGCGCAGTTGCTTGATATACCAACTCGTGTTCAACAGGCTGAGATTGACGATCCGAACATCACGGCGCACTCCCTCGACTTCCTGCATGTACCACAGGGGGAAGGTGTCATTGTCGCCATTGGTGAACAACAGGGAGTTGGGATCGCAGGATTGCAGCAGGTTGTAGGCGTAGTCGTGGGCGATGAAGTCGCCCGTCCGGTCCATCTCGTGGTAGAGCTTGGCGCCCACACCGGCCGGCAACAGAAGTCCGACCAGTGATACGGCAGCGACCATGTTCGTCGACAGGGCGAAGCGGCTACGCAGGGCGTCGACCAGGGCCGTCCAACCCAGTCCCATCCACAGGGCCCATGCGAGGAACATGCCACCGAAGACATAATGACGTTCGCGTGGCTGGGGATCCGGCATGTTCAGATACAAGGAGAGGCCGAGTCCCATGATCCCGAAGACGGCCAGTACCGCGAGGAATCGACGCCAGTCCCGCTTGCCGTGCCAGATCATACCACCGAGACCGGCGACGATCGGCACCAGAGAGATCGAGATGACGTGGGGGGCGTCCTCAGTTGCCCAGCGGAAGACATGGGCTCGCTCAAGGAAGGGGAAGGGCCACTGCTGGAAGAAATACTTCATCTGCTGGTCCCACAGCTGGTACGTGCGGGAGGCGCGTTCCGTCAGCATGCCCAGAAGCTGGCTGTCTGTACCGTATTGCTCGCGATTCACGAACGCGAGGAAATTGAACAGGTTCTCCGGATTGTTCATGTCGATCGCCGGATCCAGTCCCGAGCGAATCCACAGGGCGATATACGTTGAATAGCCCAGAACAAAGACGACGCCTGTGCCCACAAGCAGGCCCAACGCGCGGCGATCCACCTTGAAGAGATGGTACATCACAGCCAGGGCGGCGATGGCGACGGCGACCTTCATCGACGTGCCGGGGCCGAAGATGCCGCGGGCGACGATGGCGGCTATACCGGCACCGACAAGGTAGTGGAGGGTTTGCCGGTAGTGGCTGTGGCTGCTCCAGATATAGGTGTAGAAAGCAGCTGCTGCCGCCGCTGCGAGGAGGGCGATCAGGCGGGCTGTCGGTGGACTCTCAGCGAAAGCCGTCAGCACGATCAAGCCTTGCAGTCCGGCACCGGCCATCACCAGGATGAGGCGGCGCAGATTCTTGTCGCCGAACCAGGCGAGAATGACGAGGGCAGGAATGGTCAGCAGGCACAGCAGGTGCAATCCACCGCCCAGACCGAAGAAGTAGGCAATAAAGAATAACCAGCGATCGTTGCCGGCTCCGTGTTGCGTGCCTTCCCAGTAGAAAATCAGCCAGAGTCCGCCGCACACGAAGAACAGGGAGTAGGCGTAGACTTCGGCTTCGGTGCCGTTGAACCAGAAGGTGTAGGATGTGGCCAGACACAGGGCGGCAACGGCAGCACCGAGGGCGGCTGCCCAGTCACGTGAATCGCCGAAGGACCGCAGGGCTTCACCACCCAACGCCCGGCGCGCCAGTGTCAGGGCGCTGTTGTAGGTGAACAACACGGCCAGCGCCGAAGACAGCACAGACATGAAGACGACGCGACTCGCCACTTCGCCGATGGGGATGAGCGAGAACACTCTCCCCAGCAGGACGTAGAGTGGCGATCCGGGTGGATGAGGCACGCCCAGGATGTAGGAACAGCTGATAAACTCACCCGTATCCCAGAAGGACACGGTGGGAGCCATCGTCTTCGTGTAGAGCACCAGGGTGACGAGGAAAACCCCGGCGCCCACGGCCCTGTGCAGGGTCAGTGGTGAGAGCATGTATCCGGATAACGGGTTGGGGAATCCTTTGCGGACAACCTGTCCTGCGTGGACTTCCCGGGTGGGGGAAAGACCTCCAAAACTAAGTCAGCGATGTAGTTGCGGAAAGGAACCGCCCTGGAATGGGACGCCATCTGCAGCCCGCCCATGTCAGGGCCCGCGTCGTCAGGAGACCAGTGCTGCCGTACCCCAGCGACTGGGGTCGGCGTCGAAGGGGGGGGTGCGGCCTACCGACCACGACTGCGAGCCGTGATCGACATCGTTGAGGACGTAATTGAAGCCAATCCGGTCGAATTCGCGCGGCCGGTAGCCATTGAGCCCTTCGGCGGGCAGGAAGATTTCCATCGTATAGCTGCGTTTCAGGCGCTTCAGGCCCACCTTGATCGTCTCTTCTGGACAGGGTGGTGACTGTTCGCGGGCCTTGTCGATGGTCGTCTGGCGACCGATGGGGGCCTTGCCATCGCGGCCGCTGCCGCCAGGAAGGAAGAAGAAGTGATGGCAATAGCGGTTGGCCCGGTGGGTGTCCTTGATATCACGTGTGTCGATCCACACTTCGAAGCAGTCCGCCTGCCAGAAATTGCGTGGATCGACCTTGAAATTCGTCTTGCCCTTGACCTCGACTGCCAGCCACAGGCCTGCATCGCCCCAGGCCATGGAGACCTGTCCATAGGCTTCCTGCGACGTCAGTCCCACGAGGTCTGGTACATGCTGCGCATCGGTCCAGTCACGCAGATTGCCGTCGATCTTCATCTGTTCCGTACGCTCGGGGCAGTCGAAGCTGCAGCCGAAGAAGGCACGTGGATCGATCGTGATCGACGCCATGCTGCGTTGCGCCGTCATCGGCGAACTCTCCTCGTATACGGGTGAGTCGAGCACCGGTTCACGGATATCCACATTCGGGTCTCGGGAGGCATCATGCGCGTCGCTTCTTCGGGGGTGCCTTCGGCAGCACGTCTTGCAGGAACTTCCCCGTGAAGGAGGTCTTGTGACGGGCGATCTGCTCCGGTGGACCGGTAACGACGATGCATCCACCTGCATCGCCCCCCTCAGGACCCAGATCGATGACATGGTCCGCCGTCTTGATGACATCAAGATTGTGTTCGACGACGACGAGGGTGTTGCCAGCCTCGACCAGACGCTGCATCACCTCCAACAGTTTCTGGATGTCGGCGAAGTGCAACCCCGTGGTGGGCTCGTCCATGATATAGACCGTCCGTCCCGTGCCGGGGCGAGAGAGTTCGGCGGCCAGCTTCAGGCGCTGTGCCTCGCCACCGGACAGGGTCGTGGAGGACTGCCCCAGCGACATGTAGCCAAGGCCCACGTCATCCATAATCCGCAACTTGCCGTGGATGGCACCCACATTGGCGAAGAGGGGCAATGCATTGGTGACGGTCATGTCGAGCACATCACTGATCGTGTAACCCTTGAACTTCACGCCCAGTACATCATTCGTGTATCGCTGCCCGTCACACGCGTCGCAACGCACCCACACATCGGGCAGGAAGTGCATCTCCACACACTTGAGCCCCAGTCCTTCACACGCCTCACAGCGGCCACCGGGGCGATTGAAGCTGAAACGGCCCGGTGTGAAGCCTCGAACCTTGGCCTCCGGCAACTTTGCATAGAGCTGTCGGATGTGGTCGAAGACACCCAGAACCGTCGCCGGTGTGCTGCGCGGTGAGGAACCGATTGGCGTCTGGTCGATGTTGATGACCTTGTCCACATGTTCAAGTCCTTCAATGCCGTCGCACTCGCCGACCTGACGACTGGCGCCATTGAGTTCGACGGCCAGACTCGTGAAGAGAATCTCCTCAACGAGGGAGCTCTTGCCGGAACCGGAGACGCCGGTGACGCAGGTGAAGGTACCGAGGGGGAAATCGACATCGACGCCCGTCAGATTGTTCTGTCGTGCACCCACTACGCGCAATACGCGTCCTTCGCCCTTGCGGCGATGGGTTGGTACGTCGATGACGAGCTGGCCCTTCATGAAGGCACTGGTGCGCGACTTCACCTTTTCGGGGGAGATCGGCTTGGGTGCGCCTTTGCCCTTGTGCTGCATCAGTTGGGCCGGTGTACCTGCCGCTACGACCTGGCCGCCACCGACGCCAGCCCCTGGCCCCATATCGACGACAAAGTCGGCACGCTCCAGCGTGTCACGATCGTGTTCGACGATGATGAGCGTATTGCCGAGATCCCGCAGGTCTTCCAGTGCGTCGAGAAGCCGGTCGTTGTCACGTGGATGCAGGCCGATCGTCGGCTCATCGAGAAGATAGAGCACGCCCGTCAGCCCAGAGCCGATCTGGCCAGCCAGGCGAATTCTCTGCGATTCGCCTCCGGAGAGGGTCGCGGCGCGGCGGTCGAGTGTGACGTAGCCGAGGCCGACGCGTTCGAGGAATCGCAGACGCGTCTGGACCTCCTGAAGCAGTTCGCCGGCGATCTCCCCCTCGCGTTCATCGAGCTTGATGTCATCGAAGAAGCTCAGGCAGTCAGAGATCGGTCGTCTCTGCAATTCGACGATCGTTGCATCACGCAACCGAACGGCACGGCTGTCCGTCTTCAGGCGGCTGCCTTCGCAAGCCGAGCATTCGACCTCGCGCAGCAGATTCTTGTAACGCGGTACGTGACGTGCGACCTCATCCACAGTAGGCAACACACCGGCGTAACGAACGCTCGCACCCAGACCGGCAACATCGATGGCCCGTTCAGGGGCGCCATACAGCAAGGTGCGTCGGGCGTCCGCGGACATCTTGCCGATGGGCGTGTCCAGATCGAAACCGAGTTCAGATCCGACGACCTCGAGGGTCTTGGTGAACGGGGTGCCACGTTCGATGTCGTCCCAGACCGACACGGCGCCCTGGCGGACCGTCAGGCGGTGATCGGGCAGCAGGAGTTCGCGGTCGACACCTTCGCCCGTGCCCATGCCCTCACAGACGGTACACATGCCATCATGGTGGTTGAACGAGAAAGACTGGGGTGCGAGGGCCGTGAAGCTGCGGGCGCAGTCGGGACAGGAGAAGCGGCGGCTGTAGCGGGTCTCTTCACCGTCGTCGGGACCCCACACGACGACTTCGGCCCCTGACAGATCGACGGCGCGCTCCACGGATTCAGCCAGTCGTCCCCGTGAACGGGCCTGTACAGCGAGGCGATCGACGACGATCTCCACCGTGTGCCGCATGCGCTTGTCGAGATCGATCTCTTCGCTCAGTTCACGCACCTTGCCATCGATGCGGACACGGGCGAAGCCATCCTGGCGTGCATGCCGCAACAGGGTTTCGTACCCCTCGTTGCGATGGGGTTCCATGGGAGCCAGCAGCAGGATGCGGCGCTCTTCCGGCATGGCGAGGATCCGATCGACCATCTGATCCACGGTCTGGGCACCCGCGGGAACACCGCAGCGTGGACAGTGCTGTTTGCCGATCGTGGCGAACAGCGCGCGAACGTAGTCGTAGACCTCTGTCACCGTGCCGACTGTGGAGCGTGGATTCTTGCTGGGGGATTTCTGTTCGATGGCGATTGCCGGCGACAGGCCGGTGATGCGCTCGACTTTCGGTTTCTGCATCTGGTCGAGAAACTGGCGGGCATAGGCCGACAGCGACTCGACATACCGACGTTGGCCTTCAGCGTAGATCGTATCGAAAGCGAGGGTTGATTTCCCCGAGCCACTGACTCCTGAAATGACCGTCATCTGATCGCGGGGAATTCGGATGCTGACGTCCTTCAGGTTGTGCATCCGGGCGCCGACGACCTCGATCTCACGCAGCCCCTCGCCAATGGCCGGAATTTCGGGATCGGGAAGTCTCTCCTGCGCAGATCTGGGAGCCAGGACATCGGTCAGAATCTGCCCTGTATGGGACGTATCGACAGTCGCCAGTTGCTCCGGCGTGCCACTCGCGATCTCCAGGCCACCGGCGGCGCCACCTTCGGGCCCCATATCGATGAGCCAGTCAGATGTCTTGATGACGTCCATGTTGTGTTCGATGACGATGACGCTGTTACCTGCATCGACGAGTCGATGCAGGATGCCCAGTAGCTTGTCGATGTCGGCGAAGTGCAGCCCCGTTGTCGGTTCATCGAGCAGGTAGAGAGTGCGTCCCGTGCTCTTGCGGCACAGTTCCTTGGATAGTTTGACCCGCTGTGCCTCGCCCCCGGACAGGGTTGGAGCGGGCTGTCCAAGCTTCAGGTAGCCGAGACCGACATCGTGAAGCGTGTCGAGCACGCGCCGGATGTGGGGGACATTCGCGAAGAGCGTGCGTGCCTCATCGACTTCGAGGTTGAGCACTTCGGAGATCGAGTGTTCGCGGAATTTTACCGACAGGGTCTCGCGATCGAAGCGCTGTCCATCGCAGCCTTCGCACGTTACCCACACATCGGCGAGGAATTCCATTTCCACCAGGATCGCCCCGTTGCCGTCACAGGCCTCACAGCGCCCTCCCTTGACGTTGAAGCTGAAGCGGCCCGGTGCATAACCCCGCACCTTCGACTCCGTCATCTGGGCGAAGAGCTGGCGGATCGGCGTGAAGACGTCGGTGTAGGTCGCCGGATTGGATCGCGGTGTGCGACCGATGGGTTTCTGGTCGATGCGAATGACCTTGTCGAGCTGATCGACACCGTCGATCGCATCGTGGTCACCCGGTTCGGTCTGTGCCCGGTGCAGGTCGTTGTCGAGTTGTTTGAAGAGAATGTCGTTGATGAGCGAACTCTTCCCCGAACCCGACACACCTGTCACGCAGGTGAATACGCCGAGGGGAATACGGATATCGATCCCCCGCAGATTGTTGTGGCGGGCCCCGCGCACGGTCAGCCAGTGGTCACCCGGATCACGCCGTGCCTCCGGTACTGCAATGCCAAGGGCGCCGGACAGATACTGGCCGGTGAGTGACGCCTCCGTATTGGCGACCTCGCCTGGCGTGCCGTGAACGATGACGTGGCCACCGCGATCACCTGCACCTGGCCCGAAGTCGACGAGGACGTCTGCCTGGCGCATCGTGTCTTCGTCGTGTTCGACGATGATCACCGTGTTGCCCACGTCCCGCAGGTGCCTCAGGGTGTTCAGCAGGCGCTGGTTGTCGCGGTGATGGAGTCCGATCGAGGGCTCATCAAGGATGTAGAGAACACCGACGAGACCCGAGCCGATCTGACTGGCCAGGCGAATGCGCTGCGACTCGCCTCCCGACAGTGTGTGCGCGCCTCGATCGAGCGTGAGATACCCCAGGCCGATATTCTCGAGCAGGTCGAGTCGCCCACGAATCTCCTTGAGGGCATCTTCGGCGATGATCGCCTTCTCGTCGGTCAGTGCCAGTTCGTGGAAAAACTTGCAGCTCTGCTCGATGGGCAGGGCCGTCAGCTGGGGCAGGTTGTGGGAGTCAATGAGGACGCTGAGGGCCTCAGGGCGCAGGCGCCCGGCATCGCAGGTACCGCAACGCTCGGTGCGCACATAGTGACTCAGTTCCCGACGGGTCTTGTCGTTCCCCTGGTGCAACTTCTCCTCGACGAAGTCGAGAGCACCCTCGTATCGATCCCTGTGCGACCAGGTATTGCCACTCTGGTTGGTATAGGAGAACTCGAGCTTCTTGGTCCCGAGGCCGCGGAGGAAGCCGGATTTCTGCTTCTCGGTCAGGTCGGACCAGGGGGCATCCAGGACAAAGCCCAGGTGTTCGGCGACGCCTTCGTAGAGATGGTAGCGCCACCGATTGGCTTTGACATCACCCAGGGGTTCGACGGCGCCCTGCAGGATCGATCGCGATGGATCGGGGACGAGGAGTTTCTCGCTCATCAACATGCGCGTGCCCAGGCCCCCACAATCCGGACACATGCCACTGGGATTGTTGAAGGAGAACATCTGGGGTGTCGTTTCGGCGTAGGAAATGCCGCAACGCACACAGTCGAAGTTGGCGGACAAGAGGCGATCCTCTTCGCCCTCCATGGCGACGATCAATGATCCCTCACCGAGTCGCAGGGCATTGTCGACGGCCTCTTCGAGTCGTGACTGGAAATCGCCATGCAGCACGAGGCGGTCGACGACGATCTCGATCGTGTGCCGTGCATACCGATCAAGCTCGGGGGGTGTATCGAGGCTGTAGATCTGGCCATCGACGCGAGCGCGCAGGAATCCGTCGCGGTGCATCTCTTCGAACAGGTCGTGGTATTCACCACGCCGATTGTCCACAACCGGGGCCAGGATGTGCAGTCGGCTTTCGGCGGGCAGGGCGGCCACGCGGCCCACGATCTGGTCACGGGTCTGGGCGCCGATCTCGCTGCCGCACTCGGTACAATGAGGTGTACCGCAGCGAGCGAACAGGACGCGCAGGTAGTCGTAGATCTCGGTGACGGTGCCCACCGTCGAGCGCGGATTGGCCCCGCCGGTCTTCTGAGAGATCGAAATCGTCGGCGCCAGTCCGGCGATCTGATCGACGTCCGGTTTCTCCATCTGGCCGAGGAATTGCCGGGCGTAGGCCGACAAGGAGGCGACGTAGCGTCGTTGCCCCTCCGCGTAGAGCGTGTCGAAAGCCATCGACGATTTGCCTGAACCGGAAACCCCGGTGAAGCAGATCAGTCGATTCTTTGGCAGCTCGAGATCGACATTCTTGAGATTGTGGACGCGGGCGCCGCGGACGCGGAGGGTGCCGTTTTCCAATAGATGTGGCCGGTCGGCGAGTGTGGAACAGCAGAGGCGAACACGGCAATCTACTCGAGGCATTTGACCCCGGCAAGGAAGGAAGCCCTTTGAGTGACCATTACCCGCCCAGAATGCGTTGACGGCATCTTGGGGCCCGGCTATCGTAGTGCCCGGCGAAGGAATAGATCCTTGTATCCTGCCGGCGAGCGTTTCCGAACCACTCACTATCGAACGAGAGATCTGAGTCCGATGATCAAACTGGGCGCCAACACAGTCCTTTTCGGCGGTTTTGACCTCGCCACGGCAATGAAGCATATCGCCTGGGCTGGTTATGACGGTGTCGAATTGTCCGCTATCAAGGGGATGTGCGAACACCTCGACCTCGACAACTGGAAAGCACAGGTCACCGATATCCACGCCCTGCGCGACACGTATGGCCTTGAATTGCTGGCCATGGAGGCGACCTCTCTGGATTCAGAGAGACTGGCCAGGGCGTTCGAGGCGGCAGCTGAGATCGGTATTCCCGTCGTCAACGTGGGACCGGGCGGCAAGACGGGTAACGACGACGACTTCGAGCGCCAGACCGATGTGTTGGCAGCCGAGGCAGACAAGGCCCATGCCCATGGTGTGGTGCTGTGCGTGAAGGCACACGTGGGTGCGTGCATCCACGATACGCCCACGACGCTGCGCGCCATGGAGAAGATCACCTCACCCGGGTTCGGGATCGACATGGATCCGAGTCACATCTTCCGCGCCACCGGGGGTGAGAATCCGGTCGAGGCGCTGGCCGGGGTGATTTCCCGGGTCCGCCACATCCACATCCGCGACTGTCGTGGTGAGGCGCGGGCCACTGCCGGGCCACCGGGACCACCGGAAGAGCAGGCCTGCGGTCGCGGCGAAATCGATCTGTTCGGCTATATCCGGGTCCTGCACGAGTCCAGTCTCGATGTGGCGGCCAATCTGGAGATCATCGGCGCTCTCGAATACGACCTGGGGCAGGTGACGACGATCGCTGCCGAGAGTCGCGGTTACCTCAACGCCTGCCTGCGCGCCTGCGCGGGCTGAAGGATGGATGGCGGCATGAGCCGCCGCACCTTCATTGCCGGTGACGTTCCCGGCCGCGTCTGCCAGCAACTGGCCGATCTCACCAGGAGACTGGCCGCAGACTGGCCAGCAGGTCAGGTGAGGTGGACTTCGGCTCAGAGCATGCACATCACCCTGCGATTCCTCGGTGACACGCGGGAGGAGCAGATTCCGCTGGTTGTGGAGGCCCTGAAGATCCGTTGTGCTGAGGCGACGCCGATGGCGCTGACCTTATCTCGGGTCGGTGCTTTCCCCAATGTGCGTCAGCCTCGTGTCATCTGGGTCGGGATCGACGGCGAGACAACGGACCTGCGAAACCTCCAGCGCCATCTCGAGCAGGATGCCAGAGGCCTCGGCTGGGAGGTGGAGGAGCGCGCCTTCCGGCCTCATCTCACGATTGGCCGACGAAACCGATTCCTCGATCCTCGACGGGATGTGCTGCCGCAGACGACCGGTTGGTCTGAGATCGAGATGACCCCCATCCCATTTGTCCTGGATGTGGTCACACTGATGGAGAGCCGTCTGACGCCGAAGGGTGCGGTGTATCGCGCGCTGCATCAGGAACGGCTGTCGTGAGAGGTCAATCCTTCGGACGGATGATGGCGAAGGAGCTCGTGTAGCCGTGTAGATAGGTCGAGTCGCCGACGGGGCCGATCTCGCCGCCGCAGAACATGCCGGCCACCGGGACTTCGCCGAGAATCGACTGCAGCAGACCGGTGTCGTGACTTGCCTGGCCGAACAGATGGCGGCCACGGCCGGTGCAGGTGAACAGCAATGCGCCAGCCGGATCGGTGGTGACCGTATCGCGGTACTCTCGCAGCAGCAGGCTGAGCTCGTCGTGGGCTGCATCCGGATCGCGCAGATGGAACTGAACCGTCTGACCGCGTTCGAGGTGGTCGCCGATGGCGATCGTACTCTTCTCATGGTCGAGCTGGAGCACATTGCGGATGAGAAAATCGCCCGCCTTGTATTCTGTCTTCAGTCCCGTCGTGGCAACACCCAGATGCAGTGATCGCTGCAGTAGTTCCTGGTCCTGCTCCAGCATTGAATGGTACAATTCGACGAGGACTTCAACTGCGGGCCGATCATCGAGACCGGTGAGCAGATAACCATCGCAACCGGTGATCGTCATAGGCTGACCGACAGGACGACAACCCTGGGCGACAACGGGATCGACCTGAATGGCGCCCTGCAGGGCGATACCGGCACACCCGCCGGACAGCAGTCGGTCGCCCATGAACAGGCAATTCTCCCGCAACACGGAGGCCAGTCCGCCGACCTTTGCCGAGGCCGGATAGGCGAAGTCCAGCCCCATCAGCAAGGGGCGTGTATCGAATGGAACAGATCCCGTGGGGTCGACGAAGAGAAGAAAGTGGGGTGTTGGATCCGGTGCGATGCCGATCGCCTCATGCCAGTACTCTGGTCCGGCATCGAGATTCGGCAGATCCTCTTCTTCAACATAGAAGGGGGTCACCTCGACTTCGGGTAAGGATGCGGCGATGATACTGACCGAGGCCCGATCTTCGACCTCTCGGCCAGCGCCGACGATGCCTGTGCCGGTGCAGCCGATGAAGAGGGCCGGTGACAGGAGTCCGGCTACCGCGTCTGGAACACGTTCGTATTCTTCCTCGTAGTGAGGCGTGAGAAACAGCATCACCAGATCGGCCGGCGCCCCCAGCTGTGATCGCAGGTCACGCCGTAACTCAGTCAGGGCGCGACCCAGGTCCTTCTCATGAGATATGCTGGAAACCCATTTCACACTGACAAGGTCGAGATCAATCTCTTCCATCACAAGGAGTGCAACCATGGCCGGACGGCCGTATATCCTTTCTGAGACCACATGGCGCGAAGTCGCCGACACCGACTATTCCGTCGCCGTACTGCCGTGGGGCGCGACGGAAGCACACAACTATCATCTGCCCTACAACACCGATGTCGTCCAGTGTGACCACATTGCAGCCGAGTCGGCGCGGCAGGCCTGGGATCGTGGCGCCAAAGTGATCGTCCTGCCCACGGTTCCTTTTGGTGTGAACACAGGGCAGGTCGACATCAAGCTCGATATCAACATGAATCCATCGACACAGATGGCGGTGCTCGAAGATGTGGTCGAGGGACTCCAGCACCAGGGCATCGAGAAACTCGTGATCATGAATGGTCACGGCGCCAACGATTTCCGTCAGATGGTCCGTGAATTGTGGCCCCGGGCGGGCATGTTTCTCTGCACCCTCGACTGGTACAAGTGGATCGATGCGTCCATCTTCGACGAACCCGGCGATCATGCCGGTGAGATGGAGACGAGTCTGATGCAGTATCTGGCACCGGATCTCGTGAAGCCGCTGTCTGAAGCCGGCGATGGTGCTGAAAAGACATTCCGCGTGGCCGCACTCAGGGACGGTCGCGCCTGGACTCAGCGCGATTGGGTGCAGGCGACAACCGATACGGGTGTCGGTGATCCCGCCCCTTCCACGCCGGAGAAGGGGAAGCAGTGCCTGGAGCACGTGAGCGGAGAGATTGCGGATTTTCTCGTGGAACTGGCTGCTGCCGATCTGGACGATCTCTACGAATAGGATGGAGGGACGCCCGCGCGGCTGCTATATTGAGGCATACTTCAGCCAAGGTGAGAAGGAATGATGTTCGACGAAGAACCAGAAGAGACCGACCACGACGTGCCAGACGTCAGCAAGACATCTGGAACCTCCGATGCGGGTCGCCGGGACTTCATCAAGAAATTGCCGTATGTGGCGCCGGTCATTCAGACGTTCCTGATGAGTGAAGGTGCGCTGGCCAAGAAAGGCGACAACACGAACAGCAAAGGCAAGGGGGGCGGCGTGTCACCAAATCCTGGAAAGGGAAAGGGCAAGACGCCCCCGCCTCCGCCGCCAGGTTGATGGATCACACCGCACGATGACAGGAGTGACAACATGAGCCGTTTTGCTGGGCGTAGTGTGATCGTGACCGGTGGGGCCAAGGGGATCGGCGCGGCAATCTGTACCGCCTTTGCCGAAGAGGGGGCACGTGTCATGTGTGCCGATGTCGATGTGGCAGCGGGCGAGACGCTGGCTGCAGAAGCCCCGGCAGCCGGCGAGATCCGCTTTCAGCGGGCAGACATGTCACAACGAGAGGATTGCGGGGCGTTGATCGCGGCGACGATGGATGCCTTCGGCGCCGTCGATGTGCTGTGCAACAACGTGGGAATCCAGCCGACCGACAGCTATCAGCCGATCCACGAGATGAGCGACGAGAACTGGGAACGCATCATCGGGGTGAATCTGAAGAGTGTCTTCCTCATGAGCCGCGGGTGCCTTCGACACATGCTCGATGCCGGCCGTGGCGTGATCATCAACACGGCGAGTGTGCAGGGCCTGCAATCTGCCAAGGGGGTACCCGCCTACGCCGCCAGCAAGGGTGCGATTCTGTCGCTGACGCGGCAGATGGCTCTCGAATATGCCGAACAGGGGATCCGGGTGCTGGCTGTCAATCCTGGCACGATCGACACGCCGTTGGTGGATGATGCGCTGGAAGTGGCGGGTGGTG
>JABHDC010000216.1 GCA_018673255.1 Gemmatimonadota bacterium | reverse complement strand
GGCCAAGCACTGCCGGCCAAGCACAAGGACCATCAACTCAAGGGCGTCAACAAGGATTGCCGGGAGTGTCACATTGAGCCAGACTGGCTTCTGACCTACCGAATCGAAGCCAATCTCCTTCAACTCGTCAGGACCGGTTCCCACTCCGACCTGTTCACATAGAGCCGCCGCCGCCTGCAAATGGAAAACAGGCCCGAGATTCCATCCTTGCGGAGATTCTGGGTGGGGCCATAGTGGAATACAAAGACAGATTCCACTTGGAGAGTGAATCCCTGGCCACATAAGTAGAAACCGCCAGGCAAATTCCACATTTCACTGATCAAGCAAGATCAAGCCGTCGCCTCCAGCGCCGCTCGTGCCCGCGGGCCCTTCGGCTCCGGGCGCTTCGCTTTTCAGCCAGATCCTGCGCCTGACCACTCGAGTCCCTCCTACAACTTGAGTCTCCGTCTTACAGCTCGAACACCTGTCCTGGCTGGGGAATCTCCACCTGCGGGCAGCCGGAATCCAGCAGCGACGATCTCAGCGCCTCTGCTGGCCCCGTCTCGCCGTGCACCAGGAAGACACGTTCCAGCCGCTGCGGCGGATTCAGTCCCACATACTCCAGCAATTCTGACTCGTCCGCATGGCCGGAGAAGTGATCCATCGACTTCACCTGGCAGCGAACGCGGTGCTCCTCGCCAAAGATCTTCACCTTGTCGGCCCCGTCCCTCAGACGCCGCGCCAACGTATGCTCGGCTGCATGTCCCACGAGCAGCACGAGACTCTTCGGGTCACCGATGTTGTTGCGCAGATGGTGGAGGATGCGTCCGGCCTCTGCCATGCCTGAGGCCGAAATGATGATGTGCGGGTGGTGCCGAAACTTGTTCAGTGCCTTCGACTCCTCCACGCTGGCCACATAACGGAGTCGCTCAAAGCCGAAGGGATCCTTCTCATCAGAGAGGAAGTCGAGCCAGGTCTCCCGGTCGAAACACTCGGGATGCGTGCGAAAGATGTCGGTGGCGGCGCGTGCCAGCGGGCTGTCCACGAAGATCGGCAGATCCGGGATGCGACCGTCGTCGAAGAGCTTGTGCAGATAGTAGACGACCAGCTGCGTGCGCCCCACGGAGAACGCGGGGATGATGATTCGTCCGCCGCGCTCGGTGACCTCCCGGACCGTCGAGGCCAGTTCCTCTTCCACGTCTTCACGCGGTGAATGAAAGCGCCCGCCGTAGGTGCTCTCCATGATCAGGACATCGAGATCACGCAGCACATTCGGATCACGGAGAATCGGCACTTCCGTGCGACCCACATCCCCCGAGAATCCAATGCGTCGCTGACGGCCGCCGTCGTCGATCTCCAGCAGCACACCTGCCGATCCCAGGATGTGTCCCGCATCGCGCAGCGTCGCCCGCACACCGGGCAATACATCGAAGGCCCGATCGTATTGCACGCCCACGAAAGCCTTCAACGCCCCTTCAGCATCGTCGATGTCGTACAGAGGACTCACGGCCTCACTTTCGCCGCGCTTGCGATGCACCTTGTTGGCGTGGTGTACATCGCGCTCCTGCAAATAGGCAGAATCGCGCAGCATCACCTGACACAGATCAACCGTGGCCGCCGTGGCGTAGATCGGCCCGGTGAAACCCCGCTTCACCAGACTCGGAAGGTTGCCTGCATGGTCGATGTGCGCGTGGGAGAGGATCGCCGCGTCAACGGCGCCAGGATCGAAGCGGAAGGATCGATTGATGCGATCCGCGTCGGCACGTCGCCCCTGATAGAGTCCGCAATCCAGCAGGAGTTGCTGCCCATTGATGGACAACAGATGCTGCGAGCCGGTGACGGTTCGAGCCCCGCCACAGAATTGAATACGCATACGAACCCTTTCAGTTGTTCCGCTCTACGCCCGTCAGGCTGGATCCCAGAGTCTCAACCCCGGAACCTTGCTGAAGTGCCCATCGTAGGTCACGAGGACGGATCCTGTTTCGATCGCCTGCGCCGAGATCCAGACATCGTTCATTGGGATCGGCGTGCCGGCCCGTTTCAGGGCATCCTTGACCTGGCCGAAGATCTCGGCCGATTCCATGGTGATCGTGAGTTCTCTGACCGTCGGCTTCTGCAGAAATGTCGAGAGTTGGACTCGGTTCTGCCGGTGTAGAGTGCCGCCTCTGAAACCGGCGAATAACTCACCCGCCACGATGGTCGACAGATAGACGGTGTCGGCCGCACCCAGCGCGTCGAGGACCCGTTCGTCGCCGGAGATGTATCGAGCATAGGCGTTGGTGTCGAGCAGGATGCGGTTCATTTCCAGTCGGCCGCGTCGATCTGACCGAAATCGTCGGTGGCTCGATTGAACACTTCCAGATCAGCTGCCGACCAGGTGCCGAAGAGATCCTTGAAATCCTCTCGGCGGTCCTGACGCTCGCCGATCCCCAGCGCGTCCCTCACGAGCAACTTGATCGTCTTGTTCAGGCTCAAGCCTTCCGCTTCCGCCTTGGCACGGATTTTCTCGTCGAGTTCGTCATCCAGCCCGTGAATCGTGATCGACTTCATGTGCCTTCCTCTGTAGTTGGTTCAATAAACTGAACCGTTATGCGCCGTAAAATAGTTCACGCAGCAAAGGATGGTCAAGCTGAGTTCCCTCGTTCGAGCCCTCGGATGCGCAGGCCGCCTGAACTGGCGATATGGCCGCTGCTGGGCCGCGCACCAAATCGGACAATGCTATATGTTTATCCACCATATCCTCTCTTCTCAGAGGGGAAAGATCTTGACAAATGCATGTGATATGGTTCACATAGTAGTGAAATCGGTGAAATCCCTGTCCGCGCCGCCATTTGGCCACAGAGAAACATGCCGAATTGGGGCTTGGGGCCTCTCAGATGCGTATCGCAGGGCAGTATTTCAGATCCATTGCATTCTATACGTTGGTCGCTACTTGGACCAGCCTGCCCGCTGACCTGCACGGT
>JABHDC010000215.1 GCA_018673255.1 Gemmatimonadota bacterium | reverse complement strand
TTGATGCAGGTGTCGGTGTCGAGATGATTCACGCGGCGACCGTCGTCCACGATGATGTCGTCGACGCGGCCACAACACGGCGGGGCAAGGCCTCCGTCAACGCACGCTGGGACGATCATATTGCCGTCCTGATGGGGGATTTCCTCCTGGCGCGGGCCCTGTGTCTGCTGGTCAGCCTGGGGAATCTCGAGGCGCTGGGCGCTGTGTCCCATGCGACGGAACGACTGAGTCAGGGCGAGATCCACGAAGTGCAGATCGGCCTGCAGATGGACACGGCGGAAGAGTCCTACTTCGCCATGGTGGGAGACAAGACAGCATCGCTAATCTCGGCTGCCTGCCGCATTGGGCCCTTGATGACAGGGGCCGATAGAGAAGTCATCGAGGGGCTGACACGATACGGTGAGTATCTCGGTCTGGCCTTTCAGATTGCCGACGACATCCTCGATTTCACGGGAGACGCGGCGACACTGGGCAAGCCTGTGGGACACGACCTTCGTGAAGGCAAGATCACCTTGCCGCTGATTCGTGCGCTCAGTGCCGCTCAGGCACCGGAGCGGGAGACCATCGTTGCCCTCATGGGCAAGAGCGATGCCGGCGAACAGGACTGGCAGGAGATCTTTGAATTTGTGAGCCGCCACGATGGCGTCGCGGCTGCCAGTGCGACGGCCCACGAGTATGCCGCTGAGGCCCTGAAATGCCTGGAAGTGGTTGAACCGTCGGTGTCCCGGACGATTCTGGAGACTGCCGTGCGGCTCGTGGTAGAGCGCGACAGTTGATCGGCCATGCAGACGGTGACCATACACCGGTCCTGTGTTGAGTTGACGTGACAGCGGTACGCAGATGGCTGCCCGCGGCAGCCGGGCTGCTGCTGTTGTTGTGGTATCTTCGCCCTCCACCAGCCACACCGGTGGAGGACTACCACATCGCCATGGGCACCATGGTGCGCATGACATTGTATGTGGATGAAGCTCTCTCGACCCAGCTGGTCGAGGTGGGCAGGAAGGCGATCGCCGATATTGAGGCGGTGACCAGTCACTACGACAGCAGCAGTGAGTTGTCGCGGATCAACCGGTCGGCCGCTGTTGGGCCCGTCGATGTAACACCACAGATGGCCGATCTGCTGAACCGAATGTGGCGCCGCGCCGAACAGACAGATGGACGATTCGATCCCGCCCTTGGGGCCCTGACTGCGGTCTGGGGATTCCCTGATGCGCTGGCACCACCAGAGCCGGCACAGGTGGACGAGAGTCGCCTTCGCAGCGGCATGAGCTTGGTCGAGTGGCATGCAGACCAGATCTACTTTCGTCACCAGGGTGTGCGATTGGATCTGGGCGCCGCCGCCAAAGGGTACGCCGTCGATCACGCGGTGGATCGTCTGCAGGAAGCAGGTGTGGCAGCGGGCATGATCGAAGCCGGTGGTGACATCCGCTTCTGGGGAGTGAAACCGGACGGGCGACCGTGGCGGTTCGGCGTGCAGCACCCACGCCACGCAGATCGTATCATCGTCGTTGACGATCTCGGCCTGCCAGCGCTGGCTACGTCAGGCGATTATGAACAGGTTTTCGAGTTCGAGGGGATACGTTACCATCATCTCCTCGATCCGCAAACCGGCTATCCGGCTCGGCGTGCCGTGTCGGCTACAGCCTGGGCCACGACGGCAGCGGCGGCAGATATGCTGGCCACTGCAGCCTTCGTCGGGGGCCCGGAAGCGGCATTGGCAATGGCCGCTGAGGATGACAGCCTCGAAGTGCTTGTATTCTTTGAGGAAGAAGGACGATTAGAGCGCGTCGCGTCAAAAGGCGTACGCGTCCACATGCAAGGCGACGAAGAAGATGCACACGTCGTCTCTCGGGAATGAGATTCTCCGGCCCACTCTAGGATCTTCGGCTCTTTCAGGGCCGGGCAAAGCAAGAGCGATTCGAGATGAAACAGAACTGGAAGCCCCTCCTGATTCTCGCCCTCCTGGCGACGGCTGTCGTGTATCTGTATCCGACGGTCGAATTCTACGGGATGGCCCCCGCCGAGCGTGAGACGTTGGAGCATGACGCGCCCACCTCGTACTACGACATGCAGCGCAAGGCGATCAACCTGGGTCTCGATCTCCAGGGCGGTATCCATCTGGTGATGGAAGTCGTCACCGAGGGCCTGACCCAGGAAGAGGCCCGTGACGCCGTCGATCGTGCGCAGGAGGTGATCCGCAACCGCGTCGACCAGTTCGGTGTGGCTGAACCCACCATCCAGCGCCAGGGCGAGACCCGCATCATCGTCGAGTTGCCCGGACTGCAGGATGTGGAGCGTGCCAAGAATCTCATCGGGCAGACAGCCCTGCTCGAGTTCCAGCTGGTTGAGCCTGATGAAGACCGGGATCGCCTGCTGCAGCGGATCGATGCGGTCCTGGCTGCAGGCAATGCCTCTGCAGCGGCAGCCACCGACGCCGCGGGCACAGACACAGACGCCGCTGATGCACAGGATGCGGCAGACGTGGCAGACACTTCGTCTGTGGCGCCATCGTTATTCGGTGACGACACGGCAGCCGGCGAAGATGGCTTGTTCGGCACCGACGAGGAAGAAGCCCTGGCGGCTGAAGCCGACAACCGTCGTCTCCTGGCGCGACTGGCGCGTCTCGGCTCTGAGGTCGCCGTCATGCAGCGTGATCTGGCTGCGGTAAAGGCCATGCTCGCTGATGAACGCGCTCAGAATGTGATCCCCGACGACGTTGAGTTCCTGTTCACGAGCAAGGCGGAGGGTGCCGAGGGCAACAAGTATTACATGCTCTATCTGGCCCGCACGAAGCCTGAGATGACAGGAAACATGATCGCCGATGCTCAGGTCTCCATCGGTCAGAGTGTCGAATACATGGGCCAGCCCATCGTCGACCTGCGAACCACTGATGAAGGCGTACGGCTCTTCCGTCGGATCACGGGCGCACACATTCAGGATCGCCTCGCCATCGTCCTCGACGGCGCTGTGTATTCGGCCCCCACGATCCAGACCAAAATTATGGATGGCCGCTCGATCATCACCGGTTCGGGCACCCAGGACGAAGCAAAAGATCTGGCCATCGTCCTGCGCGCCGGCGCGCTGCCGGCCAAGGTCGAGATCATTGAGGATCGGACGGTCGGACCTTCGCTGGGCCATGACTCAATTGAGCAGAGCAAGGTTGCCGCCCTCATCTGTCTGATCGCGATCGCCATCTTCATGGTCCTGTACTACCGTGTCGCCGGGATCGTTGCCAACATTGCCCTGGCCATGAACATGCTCTTTGTCCTGGCGATTCTGGCCGCCTTCCACGCGACGCTGACGCTGCCTGGCATTGCCGGAATCATTCTGACCATTGGTATGGCCGTCGACGCCAACGTGCTGATCTTTGAGCGTGTGCGTGAGGAGTTGCGAACGGGCAAGACCATGAGGGCCGCCATCGATTCGGGCTACAATCACGCACTGTCTGCGATCGTCGATGCCAACATCACCACGTTCATTGTCGGGATCGTCCTGTATGAGTTCGGTACCGGACCGATCCGCGGCTTTGCCCTGACCCTTTGTGTCGGCATCGTCTCCAGTCTCTTCACGGCCTTTGTCGTGACCCGCGCAATCATCAATCTGCTCACTTCCCGTGGCTCGGGCCTCAGTATCGGTCCCGTGGATGTGCTCTCGAAGATTGCCATCCCATTCCTCGGGATGCGCAAGATCGCCATGCTGTGTTCAGGCGGCGTGTTGTTGCTGGGGCTGGTTTCGGTTGCTGCCATCAACGGTATCAAACCAGGAATCGACTTCGCCGGTGGCACTTTGCTGGAATTGCACTTCGATCCACCCGTGCAACTCGAGCAGATTCGTCAGCAACTACGGTCTGTCGACGTCGGTGGACAGACAGCCGACCTGAGTGCAAGTGAGATCAAGCAGTTCGGCTCGGATCAAGAGATCCTCATCCGCGTGACCGAGGACGCATCGGGCACCGATGTCGCCGACGGCATCAAGGCAGCACTGAAGGCTGGCCTGAGTGGCAGTATCAGTGAGATGGACTGGGTCCGACGACAGGAGAAGGTGGGACCACGGATTGGCGAGGAGTTGACGGGCGCCGCTTTGCGGGCCGTGCTGGTATCGCTGGCGCTGATCCTCGTCTACATGGCCTGGCGTTTCAAACAGTTCCTCTACGGCATCGCCGCAGTGGTCGCGTTGTTCCACGACGTGCTGATTACCATCGGCATTCTCTCGCTGTTGAACGTCGAGATAACACTGGCTGTCGTCGCCGGCCTTCTGGCGATTGTCGGATACTCGCTGAACGACACGATTGTTGTATTCGATCGAATCCGCGAGAACCTGTTGTCGTCACGAAAATACGGCTTTGGCGAGCTGCTCAATGTCAGTATCAATGAGTGCCTGAGCCGTACGGTGGTGACGTCGCTGACGACGCTGCTGGCTGTCGTCGTGCTCATGACCTGGGGTGGCGAGGTCATCCGTGACTTCACCATAACACTCATCATCGGCATTCTCGTCGGTACCTATTCGTCGATCTTCATCGCCAGCCCGACGCTCTACTACGGGCACCTGCGCGCCGAGGCCAACGAGAAGTAGTCTACGGTCCGGGGAGCCCACTCGGGTTCCCCGGCCAACCCCCCGGAGTCGGTCGACGTGCGAACCCTGGCCGTATGCGTCATTCTGCTTGGCCTGGCCAGTCTCTCGGCCGCCGATCCCCGAATCGTCGATGGCTCACGAGTCGACGTGGTCTGGGTGACCGGTACGATCCTGCTTCTATCCCTGACCGTACAACGTGTCTTCGAGCGACTGGGCATGCCCATGCTGTGGGGCTGGGTCTGCGCCGGAGTGATCGTAGGGGCCACCGGTCTTGGCGTTGGCCGTCCCGATCCAGCGACGCAGGAATTGGTGCTGCGATTCTGCGGCGTATGGGCAGGCCTGCTCGTTGGGATCGGTTTCGGCTGGCCCCCCTCGGCCACCAACGGACGCTTCCTCGGGATCGTCACCGCCTCCACTCTTCTGGGTGCAGTTGTGGTCACCCTCGGAACGGCACTCATCGCCGATCAGAGTTGGACGAGTTCTCTGTTGTTGGGCGCAATCTCCGCGTTCTGGGGCCCGCTGATCGTTTCCAGTTTGTGGCGTGATGATGAATCTGTCAGTGCCGCGCTGGTCGGCACGTTGGTCTCCACAGTCCTGCTGACATGGGTCGTAGGTTGGCTGCATGAATCAGGACTTCTCCGGGGCGATGGCCTCGCCTATTCTGCCAGATTGTGGATATCTCCTGCCGTGGGCATCGCTGCCGGTTGGATCCTGCAGAATCTCAACGTGCTTCGCCGTCGACCTGTGGCGCTGATCGTGTTGGGATGTCTGACCGTCCTGGGAACAGTCGCGATCCAGCACTTTGACCTGGTGGGCGTCGGCGTCGGCCTGGGAATGGGCCTGACACTCTCCTATCGCCCTGAAGTGGGACGCACACTCGAGCGCCTGTTTGGTGCCTCCCGACCGCTGGCCAGCTTCCTTTTCGTCGCCCTCGCTCTCGGCCGCCTCGACCTGGGTGCCCTGGTGATGCCACCTGCTCCGGGTCTGTTTGAGATCATTCTGGTGCAAGTCGTCGTCGTATTCTCCATCCGTGGCCTGGGCCCCATTCTGTGGCAACCGCAGATCGATGGCACGCCACGTCTCAACAGTTGGCTGCTGCTGCCCAAGGGGATCATCGGAATCGAACTGGTCCTGGTCGGTGGCGGACTCCCGGCATTGCTCAGCAGCGCCGATGGCCGTCTCCTGCAACAGGTTGTGGTCGTGGATCTGCTGCTCTACGGACTTCTGGCTGCTTCCCTGGCTACGCTCATCATGCGACAGACCGTCGAGACGCCAGGCGACTGACACTCGGCTGGGATCGGTAGCCCCGTTCGTTGTGTGGTGTGCGGGTGCAGGCTATATTTATCTGTTTCACATGGACCTGCCCTGAGCGCCATCAGCGCACTGCAGAAGACGTTCGATGAACGACATTCACAGCAATTGGGTGCGCGTGCAGGAGCGGGTGGCCCGGGCCGCCGAACAGGCGGGTCGGCAACCATCCCAGGTTTCGATCGTTGCCGTCAGCAAGACAAGGCCCATCGAATCCATTCAGGCCGCGTTGGCCGCCGGTGTCACCGATCTCGGCGAAAATCGAGTACAGGAGGCAGCCGAGAAGATACCCGGCATCGCTACAGGACACTGGCATCTGATCGGTCCCCTGCAGCGAAACAAGGCGGGTAAGGCCGTAGAGTTGTTCGACTGCATACAATCCGTCGACAATCTGAAGCTGGCCCAGGCCTTGGCGCGACGGGCCGACGAAGCAGGCAAGATCCTGACGATACTGGCCCAGGTGAATACATCCGGCACCGAACATCAAGCTGGCGTGGCGCCAGAGGATCTGCTGGAATTGGCCGATGAGATCCACAGCAGTGGGTCGTTGCGCCTGACGGGGTTGATGACAATCGCCGCCTTCACACCGGACACGGAGGAAGTGCGACGCTGTTTTCGTCAACTGCACACCTGCCAGGAGCAGTTGGCCGTGGCTCGACCGTCTCTGGACCTTTCGACGCTGTCGATGGGAATGAGCGGCGACTTTGAACTGGCTATCGAAGAGGGGTCGACGATGGTGCGAATCGGCACCGCAATCTTCGGCTCCCGACCCTGAAGAGACTGAGCAACTGCATGTTTGACCACACAGGTTTCGCCAAAGACGTCATCAGCATCATAGATGGACTACTGTGGCTCTATTTCTGGATTCTCACGGCCCGCGTGATCCTGTCGTGGGTCAATCCGGATCCGTATAGCCGCATCGTGCAGTTGCTGTGTGGTCTCACCGATCCGGCGCTGAACCTCGTGCGTCGCTTCATCCCACAGGCCCTGTGGAGGACAGGTCTGGACTTCAGTCCGCTGATCCTGATCCTGCTGATCCAGATCCTGTCCAGATTCCTCAACAGATTCCAGGTCTGACCGTGACCACCGAATCCACATCCGTCTTCAAAGAGGTCCCTTCCGACGTCGATTTCGCCGCCCAGGAGCGCGAGATCCTTGCCGGCTGGAAGGAAGCTGATCTCTATCGGAAGTCGGTCGAGAAGAACACGAAGCCTTTTCGATTCTACGACGGCCCACCCTTCGCCACCGGTCTGCCTCACTATGGCCACCTGTTGGCTTCGATCACCAAGGATGTAGTGCCCCGCTACTGGACGATGCGCGGCTATCGCGTCGAGCGCCGGTGGGGTTGGGACTGCCACGGTCTACCCGTCGAGAATGAGGCCGAACAGCAACTGGGCCTGAAGACCCGGCGTGACATTCTCGAATACGGTATCCCGCGATTCAACGAGTTCTGCCGCTCCGTCGTCCTGCGCTACACCAGCGAGTGGGAGGCCACGATCCAGCGATTGGGTCGGTGGGTGGACTGGGATCATCAATACCGAACCATGGACGTCGATTTCATGGAATCGGTCTGGTGGGTATTCAACTCGCTGTGGGACAAGGGCCTGATCTACGAGGGCTACAAGTCCCTCGCCTATTGCCCTCGCTGTGCGACACCTTTGTCGAACTTCGAGGTCAATCAGGGCTACCAGGATACGCAGGACCCCTCCATCACCATCGGCTTCCGCGTTGTGGGCAGTGAGCGTCGATCTCTGCTGGCGTGGACGACGACGCCCTGGACGCTGCCCTCCAACATGGGCCTGGCTGTCGGCCCGGAGGTGGAGTATGTGTGTGTCACCACGACGGATGGCGAGGAGTTGATCCTGGCCAAGGATCGGCTCGAGACCGTATTCAAGAAACGTGAAGCCGAGATCGACCACGTGGACGCCATCGACGTCGATGAACTGGTCGGCCTGCGCTACGAACCCCTGTTCGATGACTTCGCCGAACTGGCCAACGAGGGTGCCTTCAAAGTCGTGAAGGCGGATTTCGTATCGACGGAGGATGGCACGGGTGTCGTCCACATCGCGCCTGGATTTGGCGAAGAGGATTACCAACTCGGCCTTCGTGAGAATCTTCCCGTCGTCTGCCCGATCGACGCCGACTGCCGGTTCACCGAGGAAGTTGCCGCCTACCAGGGCGAATTCGTGAAAGATGTCGACACACCGATCATCCGCCGCCTGAGAACGTCTGGACAGCTGTTTGCCGAAGGTACCCTCGTCCACACCTATCCATTCTGCTACCGCTGCGACTCTCCCCTCATCTACCGCACGATCTCGACGTGGTTCGTCAAAGTCGAAGGTGAGGTAAAGGAGAAGATGCTCGCCGCCAACCAGGAGATCTGGTGGATCCCGGAGCACATCCGCGATGGCCGTTTCGGCAAATGGCTCGAAGGGGCAAGGGACTGGGCCATCAGTCGCAACCGCTACTGGGGCACCCCATTGCCCATCTGGCGCAATGAAGAGACCGGCGAAGCCGTCTGTGTGGGCAGCCGTCAAGAGTTGTGCGAACTGACCGGTCGCGAAGTCGACGACCTGCACAAGCACTGCATCGATGATCTGGAGATCCCGGCGCCATCTGGCAACGGCGTATTACGCCGTGTACCGGAGGTGCTCGATTGCTGGTTCGAATCCGGTTCCATGCCCTACGCCCAGAACCATTATCCCTTCGGCCCCAAAGAGGATTTCGAGGCGAGCTTCCCGGCCGATTTCATCTCTGAGAATCTTGATCAGACCCGGGGCTGGTTCTACACACTCACGATCCTGGCGGCGGCACTGTTCGACGGTCCGGCCTTCAAGAATTGCATCGTCGGTGGCATGCTGCTGGCTGAAGACGGGCGCAAGCTGAGCAAGCGGCTGAAGAACTACCCGGATCCCTCTGACATGCTCGAGACGTATGGCGCCGACGCGGTGCGTCTGTATCTGCTCAATTCACCAGCCATGAAGGCAGAGGAATTGCGCCTGAGCGAGGGTGGGATCAAGCAGAGCCTGCGCGATGTCATCATCCCGTTGTGGAATGCCTACAGCTTCTTCATCACCTATGCCCGAATCGATGGCTGGGACCCGGCCTCAGGTGCCACGGCTCCCGTCACCCATCGCCTGGACCGATGGATTCTCTCCGAGTTGCAGACTCTCCTGCACAACATCAACGAGGAGATGGAAGCCTACCGGCTGTATCGCACGGTACCTGCCATGGTTTCTTTCGTCGAGAAGCTGACAAACTGGTACATCCGCCGATCTCGCCGACGCTTCTGGAAATCGGAGGACGATGACGACAAGGCATCCGCCTATGCCGCCCTCTACCAGGTCCTGACGGTGTTCGTGCGGGCCCTGGCGCCGGTGTTACCCTTCATCACCGAGGCCATCTACAGAAATCTGACGGCCTGGGATTCAGAAGGCCCTGAGAGTGTGCACCTGAGCGACATGCCACAGGCAGACGAAGCTCTGCGCAATAACGGCCTTGAAAAGCAGATGGAACTGGCGACGCGCGCCGTCGTACTGGGTCGTGCGCTGCGCAGCAAGCACAATTTGAAGACACGGCAGCCCCTGCAGAGAGTATTCCTGCTCCCGCCGGATGAGCACAGCCGCGAGGAATTAACGGAGGTCTCCGGACTGATTGCCGACGAGCTGAATATCAAGGAAGTCGTCCTTGTCGAGGACGAAGCCGAAATCAGCGAAGTCTCCTATCGGCCGAACTTCAAGACCCTCGGCCCACGCTTCGGCAAGCGCATGAAGGAGGTGGGCGCCTTCGTTGGCACGCTAACCGCCGATCAGGTGCGAGAGTTGAGTGTGGGCGGACGGCTGGCGGTAGCCGATGGCGACATCGGGATCGATGATGTGGAGGTACAACGCCGTGAACGCGAGGACGTCGTGGTCGCCGTCGATGAGAATCTGTGTGTCGGTCTCGACGTGCAGGTCACCGACGATCTGCGTCTCGAAGGATTCGCGCGCGAAGTTGTCAACAGAGTGCAGAACATGCGCAAGGATGCCGGCCTGGATGTGGCGGATCGGATCCATCTGTGGATCGACGGGCCCGCGCCGGTCGCCGACGCGATGGCCGCCCATGATGGATATGTAGCAGGTGAAACGTTGGCGGAAGAACTCCAGGTAGGCGCATCGCCTGACCAGGTGCTTTCGTCTCGGACGTGGGAAGTGAACGAAGTGGAGTGCCAGATTGCGATCGCTCGAGCCAGCTGATGTCTGGCCGGCTCGTGGACAATGGAAAGTGGAGTTAATGAATCAGGAAGATCTCGCCTTCTTTAAGCAGTTGCTGCTCGAACGGCGCGAACAGGCCGCCGGCGATCTGAAGGAATTCGAACGTGTCTCCCGCAGTGATGACGCGCAGGAATCCGCGGAAGACCGCTCCGCGTACTCACTGCACATGGCGGATCGTGGAACCGATGCCATGGAGCGAGAGAAGAATCTGTTGTTCGCACAGCGCGAAGGCAGCTACATCGATTACGTCGACGAGGCCCTGGAACGCTTGGACAGTGGCTCCTTCGGCGATTGCCGTGTGTGCGGTGGCGGTATCGGTCGCCCACGACTGGAAGCGGTTCCGACGGCGACGCGATGCATCGACTGCAAGAGCAAAGAAGACGAGGCGAAGACCTGAATCGCGTGCGACCCTGGACTGATCTTCTGTGGGTTCCTACTGCCCTGATCCTCGACCAGCTGAGCAAGCTCGTTGTTGTGGACACGCTGGCTCCGTACGAACCATTACCCGTGTTGGGTGATGTTGTTCGCCTGACGTATATCCACAATCGCGGTGCCGCCTTTGGCCTGACCCTCGGCGGCCCTGTCATCCACACCGTCGTGGCCATCGCTGCGCTCGGTCTACTGGCATGGATGCTGAAGACCCTACCCTCCACTGCGCGCCTGCAGCGGTCGGCACTGGCCATGGTGATGGGAGGGGCGGTCGGGAACATTATCGATCGGATCCGGCTACACGAGGTGATCGATTTTGTCGACGTTGGATTCGGCGATTTGCGCTGGCCTGTTTTCAATGTCGCTGATTCATTCGTGACCGTCGGCGTCATCCTCCTCGCTCTTACCTATTCTCGCGTCCAGGACACGCAGCCGGCTGATGCCGCCGGCGAGCCGGATCCTGACGCGGACGCCTGACCCGACGCAGAATCTGGCGCTGCCCACCTGGCAGCCATCGCCGTGTCTGCCCCAGCCCCCCAGTCCCATACCGTCGATGAAGCTGCCGCAGGTGCACGCCTCGATGTCTTTCTGCAGTCGCTTCACGACGAGATCTCGCGCAGCCGCCTGCAGAATCTGATCAGCGATGGGGATGTGACGGTCAATGGCGCTCACGTGCGCCCCAGCTATCGCGTTCGAGAGGGAGACACGATCGAGCTGATCATCCCGGAGCCGATCAAACTGGCCGCCGAGGCGCAGGATATCCCCCTCGACATCGTGTATGAAGACGAAGCACTACTCGTCGTCGACAAACCCACCCGGATGACCGTTCATCCGGCGCCGGGATCACCGAATGGTACCCTCGTCAATGCCCTGCTCCATCACTGTAACGACTTGTCGGGCATCAATGGAGTGCTGCGACCCGGGATCGTGCATCGACTCGATCGAGACACGACAGGGCTGCTCGTGGTCGCCAAGAATGATGACGCTCACCGGGTGCTGGCAGCCCAGCTGGAACAACGGCAGATGGACCGGCGTTATTTGGCACTGGTCTGGGGGCAACTGGAAACAGCCACCCGTGTGGAAGCCGCCCTTGGCCGGCATCCGAGGGATCGGCTGCGCATGGCCGTCGTGGAATCGGGCCGCCACGCTGTCACCCACGTGACGGCCGTGAACACGCACACATTCACGACGCAGGTCGAGTTACGTCTGGAGACGGGCAGAACACACCAGATCCGCGTTCACATGCAGCACATCGGGCATCCAGTCTTTGGCGATCCCGTCTATGGCGGGCGCAATCGGGTCGATGGCATCGAGCCCGGCCTGCGCCCCATGGCCCGGTCGATGTTGGCGGGGATCGATCGTCAGGCTCTGCATGCACGTCTGCTCGGTTTCGACCACCCGGACGGCCGCCACCTGGAATTCACCAGCCCACCCCCAGAGGACATGGCCAGCCTGTTGCGGGGGGCCGGGACCCAGGCCTGAATTCGCAGACGGGATACGGTCAGCTGCCTCGTGCAGAGATTGATCGTGAGCTGATGGCCCAGCTCAGTCGAGATCGATCGCCGTCCGCCCCTTGTCGGCTGCATCCTGGATCTGCAGGGAGACGCGCGAGGATGTGATCACCTGCTGTGTGGTGAGTCCGCCTTCTTCTGGATCCCGACCTTCGATGGATGCCAGGAAGGCATCCAGATAGCTCTCCCCCTTGGGATCCAATGGGATCTGCTCAGACTCGGTGTCACCAGCGCGCAGCAACTGGATGTCTGGCAGATTCGTTCCCGCCTCCAGCACGCCTTCCCGCCCCGACCAGGTCAGGCGCCAGTACTGGGGCATGGCATATCCAGCCGTATCTGGCGCAAAGTAGGAGACATCACCCAGAACACCGGCGCCATTCTCGAGACGCAGCATCATCTGCGCTCCGTCACCGAAGTGGGGTGATTCGGGCACGAAGGCATTCCAGCAACGTGCCGCCTCAATCCGCGTGATGCGCTGGCCCGTCGCCCAGGGAATCGCATCAATGGCGTGAATGCCAATGTCGTTGATCGTTCCCCCATGCTCGCCGGGTTCGAAATACCAGGCAGGTCGTGAACCCAGCAGCAAGGGGTGCTGTCCACCGAACTGGATCGCGTGCACCTCACCGATCGCCCCTTCGCGCAGCAGGCGGCGCGTCGTGCGCATGAAGGCACTGTCGCGCATGGTCAACATGCAGCCTACCTGCAGTTGCTTGTCTCCGGCCAGCGCCTCGATACGGGCAAGTTCGTCCAGCCTGGTACAGGCTGGTTTGTCGGCGATCACGTGCCGGCCGGCCTCCAGGGCCTTCAGGAGCATCCCCCCTCGCCTCGCGTAGGTGTCGCCTACAGCGATGATATCACAATCGATCTCGCGGATCAGAGCATCTGCATCGTCGTATGCGATCTCGGCGCGACCGGACTCGAGCAGATCGGCCCGTGTGGCGGCGTGTTCTTCGCAGGCGCCAACGATCTCAAGATCGTCACGGTCGCGCGCTGCATCATACAGGCTGAGAACATGGCCATGTCGAAATCCGATGAAGGCGATCCGATACGTCATCTGTCGTCCTTTGGGCCAGGAGCCGGATGGGGAATAGAGCGTCTGTACATCTGAGGCCAACCTGAGACAACTCACCATCCGCCGTCAAGCGATGAGGGAATTCGTTGCCCACCAGGCTGCGTGCCGGTTACCTTAGAGGATTGCTGCCGTGAAGCCGATTCCCCCGATTTGGTGCACGGCACCTCTGCGTTGCAGTGAGGCTGGTTGCGGTCCGGGAGCAGCCCGGGCCCGCGCTGTCTGGGCATCGGGACGTCCCTGCAACCCGATGCATTGCATGAAACCCCTTTTGACCTTCAGGACTACGACCATCTTTCGACGCCTGCTTCTCGCGGCGATCCTGGTGTTGGGCGCCTGCGCCAGCATCACGCCTGCACCGCGGTACAATACGGACACATCCAGGAGAGCCCATACCGGTCGGGCTGCGGGTGTGGCGTCCGACTCGTCGGTGGGATCGGAGCTGACGACCCGTCAGAAGGCCCGCCGTCGCGGGGGCGACGACCGATTGATGCGGGTGATCCGTACGTATCTGGGCGTGCCTTATCTCTGGGGTGGCACAACCCGTAAGGGCATGGACTGCTCCGCCCTGACCCGCGCCGTGGTGCGCGAGACCTATGGCATCGAGTTGCCCCGCACATCGAGACAGATGTATCGACTGGGCAAGTCGTTGGAACGGGCGTCACTGCGGGCCGGTGATCTGGTTTTCTTCAAGATCGACGACTCGGGGCCGGGCATTTCTCACGTAGGGATCTACGTGGGAGAGGGGCAGTTCGCCCATGCCAGTTCCAGTCGGGGTGCGGTCATCGACCCCCTCGCCTCCAGCTACTTCGACAGACGTTATGCCGGCGCCCGACGAATCCTCCTCGACTAGCCCACGTCCCTGGTCTACGCCAAGCTCCGAGTCTGGGCCCGAGTCTGGACCCGAATCTGGCCCTTTCGTGGAGGTGGCCGGGTATGGACGACGATCTGACGGACGTGGACCGATCTGGCTCTGGGTGGCGGCTGCCCTGTCCGTGACCGCCGCCTGTGGTCTGGGGTTGATGGGTGATATGGCAGCTCAAATCCCGCTGATGTGGGTAGCCTGCGGCATCTGTCTGATCGGCTATGGACTGGGTGCCTGGCGCGTATGGCAGTCCGGCGCCTCGGTCCGCCTTATCCTCGGGTGTGCACTGTTGATGCGCCTGGCACTGCTGCCATCAGAGCCAAGTCTTTCTGACGACATCTACCGGTATCTGTGGGACGGACGCGTCCAGTGGGACGGGCTCAATCCGTATGCCCATGCCCCCGACAGCGAACCGGTCGCCCACCTGCGGGACGGGTTGTGGGAGAGGATCAATCATCCCCACGTGCCGACGGTCTATCCACCGCTGGCGCAGTGGTTGTTTGCCGGCGTCGTCGGCCTGGGAGGCGGGGTCACAGCCCTGAAACTGGCCCTTCTGTTATGCGAGGTCGGCACCATCGCCGCCATCATGAGCCTCCTGCGTCAGCGGGGTCGCGATCCGGCGTGGGTACTGCTGTATGCGTGGCACCCGCTTCCCCTGCTGGAGATCGCCGGCTCCGGACACATTGACGCCCTGGGTGTCGCCGCCCTGATGATGAGCCTTGTGTGGCTCGGCCAGTCGCATCGGAAACGCGCCGCCGCGGGTCTGGCTGCCGCCATTCTGGCCAAGCTGATCCCGGTGGTATGTGCGATCGCCTTCTGGCGCGCCTGGCAGGGGAATGGCCGGTGGGCCTGGCTGGATCCTGTCTCCCGGGCACCGCTGGTCCTGACCGGTGCGCTGGTGGGAGGCGCCTTCTGGCTGTATCTGCTGGATGGCACCGACATCTTTCATGGTCTGCAGACCTATGCCCTCAAGTGGCAGTTCAACGATGGCGTCTTCGGTCTCGTCTACTACCTGCTGCGCGACCCTGAGTTGGCCTGGGACGATGCGGCACTGCTGCTGGCTCGCCAGATTTGCCTGGTTCTGTGGGTCGCCGTACTCGTGTGGACCCTCCGATGGCGGGATCCGGCACGAATCTGCTTCGCTCTACTGGGTGCCTATGTGGTTCTGTCGCCGACCGTTCACCCGTGGTATCTGCTCTGGATCCTGCCCTTCCTGCCCCTCTTCCCGCGACTGGCGTGGCTGGTATGGAGCGGGTTGGTCCTGCTCTCCTATGAGGTCCTCATCGGCTTCCGGTCTGCCGGCGTCTGGGCACCGGCGCCATGGGCCATCTGGGCGCAATATGGGCCATTCTTTGCAGCCTTGGGTGTCGACATCTGGCGACGACGGCACCAGATGGATGCATCCACGGAACGCGTGGCTGCATCCGACGTCTGAGGGAATGGGGGCGTGTGCGTCGTAGTCGGTGTGTATATTCCCTATTCCACTTCAGATCCCGGTGCCAAGGCGCAGATATGCTTCCCCACGTCGAATCTCGATTTCCCTGCCGGTGCCTGCGGCGATCCTGCCATGCAGGGACGCACGCACTCGTGCTGGTCTGCTGCCTGGCCTGGATGGGCTGCGCACAGACGATGCGACGCCCCGCCCAACCTGATCCCTGGTGGGCCAGCACCACCAACACGGGCAGTGCAAGCGTCATACAGACCACGGATCCGGTGGATTCGGTACCGGCTGATACGACACACGCCGACGAGCCGACATCCGCTCCCCAACAGGCGACCGGACAGTCCACCAGTCCGGCGACGCCGATCGAGACGGCACTACCCATGGCCGGGCCTCGGATCCATGGGATCGGCCCGATCAAACAATCGCAGCCTGAGAAGCGTCAAACCACTGTCGAGTTGAGCGACACCGAGCGAGATCAGATGCGCCAGGCCTATGGCTTGCGCACCCGAGCGAATCGCGAGCGGGTCAAACAGGTCAATGCCTACGCCCTGTGGTGTCTGGAGCGCGAGATGTGGGCGGAGGCTCTTACGCATCTGGAACAGGCCGTGGCAAAAGACAGCCTGGCCGCCAGTCTGCACAACAACCTTGGGATCCTCTACGAACGACTCGGTGAGCCGGAGCGTGCCCGGGGGGCATATGAACGGGCCCTCGTTCTGCAACCTGGAAAGAAGGCTTACCAGAGCAACCTGCGTCGCTTGGATGACGCCGGGGATGCTCATGACCCGCAGGAAGAAGATCGGCGAGTCCGACGACGACGCGGCCTCGACGGCGCAGAGCAGGAAACCGAAGGCCTGCTCGAAAACCTGGTGCACGAGTGAGAGAAAACAGAGAGGCTGCGTGATGCTCCCCCGACTGCGTTGGACCACCGCACTGCTGGCAGTTTGCCTGATGCTGCCCGAGGTGTCCTCTGCGCAGGATATCGTCTCGTCCCAGCTGCGTCAGGGTTTTGGCCGAAACAAGGTCCGTTACAAGGCCTTTGACTGGCATTTTGTCGAGAGCGACCACCTGCTGCTGCACTACGAACCAGAATTTGAGGCTCTTGCCGATCGGGCCGTCATCTATCTCGAAGATGCCTATGCCCACATCAGCGGCGTCATGCGGCACGAACTGTCGACGAAACCGCCGATCGTCATCTTCAAGTCACACTATGAGTTCCAGCAGACGAACATCATCCAGTCCTTCCTGCCGCCCGGCGTAGCCGGTTTTGCGGAGCCGTTGCGATACAGGATGGTCATCCCCTTCAATGGGGACCTGGATGACTTTCGCAATGTCCTCACCCATGAGCTGATGCACATCTTCCAGTACGATGTGGTCAATCGGGGACCGGTGAAACGCATCTCGAATCCAATCGCTTCGCCACCTACATGGGTCATGGAGGGCCTGGCCGAATACGCGACGGAAGAGATGAACACCATCGACGAGATGGTGCTGCGCGACGCGGTGCTGACCGATGGCTTGATCCCACTGGAGGTGATGGACGCCAGCTGGCACTACCTGCCCAATCCATTCCTCGCCTACAAACAGAGTCACAGTCTCGTCGAATACATCGCCGAGAACTACGGTCCGGAGAAAGTCAGCCGTATGCTGCGTGCCTGGGACCGGCAGAGCGGGTCGGATCGATTGCTCGAGCGACTCATCGACATGGACATGGAGGAGTTGGACGAGCGCTGGCAGGCCCACATGCGCAAGAAATACTGGCCCATCCTGCAGAATCGTGACTACGTCTCCGAATTCGCCGAACGCATCATCGATACGGACGACTTCTACGGCCTGTATGCTTCGCCCGACTGGTCACTTGGTGGCGACATGCTGGCGGTTCTGAGCACCGACGGCGTCGAACAGCACGTGGATATCATCCGCATCAGCAGTGGCAAACTCGTCGAACGCGTCAGCAGCGGCATGCGTACGCGCCAGTACGACGATCTGACCTTCAACGACGGCACCGTGGCCTGGGGCGCAGATGGCCGCACGATCGCCTTCGTCGCCAAGTCGGGGCCCAAGGACCGCATCCTGCTGTGGGACCTCTACCACAAGGAGCTGGGCGAATCCTTTGAATTCGAGGGAATCGAGATCATCGAGGGCCTCGACTTCGACCCCACCAGCAACCGCCTGGCATTCATCGGCACCGGATACGGTCAGAGCGATGTCTACGTCGTGGATACAACAACGGGCACGCTGGAGCAGATCACGGGAACGCCACAACGGGACAGTTATCCGTCCTTCAGCCCCGATGGGCGATACCTCGCCTACAGTGCCAAGCAGGGACACCAGTTCGACATTCGGGCGTATGATTTCCATGAAGGGACGACATCAACCCTCGTCGACTCTCCCACTGATGATATGTGGCCCGAATGGCTGCCGGCGGGGAACAAGATCCTCTTCGTCTCCACCCGGGAAGGGATCAACGATCTATTCGTCCACCATCTGGAACAGGATCAGGAGTACCGACTGACGCGGACGGTGAGCGGCATCATGGCACCACGTCTGTCGCCGGACGGCAAGCAACTGGTGCTGACTACCTATTACCACGGTCGCCGCGAGCTGTACCTAATGGATATGCCATCGTGGCCCGAAATGCGCCATCAGCACGAGGTCCTGGCTGCCCGGGTGACAGACCAGGAAACGCCGGCCGTTGCCGCCTCTCAACCAGACACCAGCGCACTGCAGACCGAAGACCCCTCAGCGGTGGAAATGGTGGCCGCATCCGTAGCCCGTGTGGGTATGGATGAAGCGGTGGCACTTCTGACCCAGAAAGCCCGTGGGCAACAGGCGGTCAAACTGGCTGACATCCAGACCGATCTGCCAGAGGATCTAGCAGATGACCCCAGTGGAGAGACAACTCTTTCTGCCACCATCGGGCAATCCTCGGAAGATGTCGACATTGAACTGACGAGCATTTTCGAGGACGATGAGATCGACTTTGATGGGCTACCCCGACGTCGGTATCGGCCGAAACTCGAATTCGATGGTGTCTCACTGCAGATGGGATACTATTCCGGATTCCTGTCCGGGATCGCTCATTTAAGCATGAGCGATCTGCTGGGCAACCATTCCGTGAGCATGTTCACCGACTATGTGGGCTCCCAGGAGATCAGTAACGACTTCACCTTCGCCGTCAGCTACGCCTACTTCGGACGCCGCGCCACGTATGGGGCGACGATCTTCAACTGGAATCAGTATTACAACGACACGCAGGGACGCGGTCCCATCGGTGGCTACTACCCGGTGGGCACGACGAGTCTGACGCAGGGCCTGATTCGCTCAAGGCAGAGTGGGCTGCTGGCCGATGTCAGCTATCCTCTGGACGTATTCCGTCGCGTCGAATTGTCCTACTCCTTCGTAGACGAAGTCCGCGAAGTCGCCTGGCCCGTCACCGAGCCGGTGGAGGCCTTCGGAACCCACCTGGCCAAGGCGGCCTATGTCCACGACTCGCTCAACAATGGCTTGCTGGGTCCCACCGCCGGACGGCGTTACTACATCTCTGTCGGGCGGGCCTTCGAGTTGGTGGAGGGTGATCGATCCTTTACCCATCTGGAAGCCGACTACCGTCACTATTTCCGGCTCGGGCGCTGGTCCGTCCTCGGAGTCCGCGGCGTGGGTGTCGGATCTCTGGGCAGAGATGGTCTGGCCTACAATCTGGGCGGACCTGCCTGGTTCCTGCCCTTCTATCCAGGCTACAATCTGAATCTGGGTCCGCTGCGCGGGTATTCGTTCTCGGAATTCTCTGGGAGTCGGGTCGTCCTGCTCAATTCGGAGATCCGCGTGCCCTTCATCCGCAACATCACCTTCGGCTGGCCCGGCACATTCGCCATCCCCGCCGTAGATGGCGGATTCTTCGTCGATGTCGGTGGTGCCTGGAACAAGGGCCAAAATCTGAAACTGTGGCCTCTACAGGACCCCCTCGTCGCCTACAACCCGGCCACGGATGAGGCCCGGTTGCAGGGCGGGATGGGCTTCAGCTTCCTCGTCTACTTCCTCGCTCCCCTCAACTTCGAGTTCGCGCGCCGTACCGACTTCCGCGAATACTCTGACTGGCGCATGCATTTCAGCTTTGGCAAGGCATTCTAGATGAAGCGAATCCTGGCCGGAATCCTGGCCCTCACGCTGGCCGCCTGTGCTGGCAAGGTCCCCGGCCGAGACTCGGTGCCCGTCGAATTTCGAGCGCCCTCAGAGCCTGATGCCGAGGTGATGCCCCTGTTGCACGATGTGATCGTGCTGGGCGTCATCACCGAGACGAACATTGAGCCACAACGGGAAGTCGACATCGAGCGAATCATGGGAAGACTGGCCGATGCCACTGCTCGGGGCCTGAGGAATCTGCCCGACCGGCGTGTGGTCAGCCAGGACGAACTCCGCTGGCACTTCAAGGATCGAGTGCTGGATTCACTCAGTGTGTTCAGCGACTCGCTGCAGCAACAGATGCGGGAAGAGCTTGAGCTGGACGCCCTCGTCTATGTGTCACTGCGAGGGATGGAGGCACACCTGACGCCCGTATCCCCCGGCCCTCGGGGCACCGCGGTGCGTTCGCCGGGAATGAGTCTCACCGTCGAACTCGAAATGACCCTCCTTAACCTGGACACGGGCGACCTGTGGACACAGCGTGGCAAGCGCTCAAGCTGGGAACCGGTGCAGAAGCAGAACACGGCAGGTGGCGGCGACGGTACTGAACAGCAACTGCTGACAGCGCTGGCCGGCCCCATGCGCGACTTCCTCGCCCGTGTATCTCCGCCGCCGCGCCGACAGCAACGCAAGTTCGATACGAGTGGCGACTGATTCCGCCTCTTCTTCCACCAGAAAAAATGGGCGTCTCTCCTGATGGAGGGACGCCCATTGTCATTCAGTGGCTACCTGGTGATGCGGATGCTTGTGGGTGGTGCGGTCACACCATCCGCACACTCAGCGTTTGGTCTTGCGTCGTTTGGCGGCCGAACTGCCGCTGCTCTCCGAAGTAGAGGAAGTCGAACTCGAAGAGGAACCCGATGACGAAGGCTTCGTCACGCCACTGCTGGTGCTGGTGCTGGTCGCCGGTGGACGCGTCGTGCGAGCCGTCGCCGTCGAACGCCGCTCCGGCTGTGTGCGTTGGGTCCAGGCGCGTTCAGCCTGCACCTGCTGGCGTCGCAATTGCGTGGCACGCTCAACCTCCGACAGTGGATCATCGACAGAACTGATGTCCTGCTGATTGCGCACCAGTGATTCCAGCGCATCCGTCGTGATCAGTTCGTAGCCGGGTGGAATGTAGGATCCACGCGAGTCCTGGTAGTATGGGTTGTACCCGTAACCATAGGGGCCGGCTGAATAACCATAGCCGTAACCTCCGGAGTAGAGCCCGCCATGGGGGCCGTAGGCATAGGGAGAGCCATACCCGTAGAGGCTGTAGAGGGAGTCATAGCCGAAGACCGGTACACCCGTCGAACGAGAGGGCCCGTATCCGTAGGGGTAGAGATCGGCATCATCGACGTCGTTCAAAGTCGACATGTTCGCCTGGCCATCTCCCTCCCAGGTATACACTTCATCCGCGGGCGCGTCGTAGGCGGAGGTAACGAAGGCCGGTGCCTGGAGGATCGTATAGCAGCCACTGAGCAACAGCGCGCTGATGGCACTGGCGATCACGACCACATATTGTCGGCGGATCATGGCTTCCTCCTGCAGCGCCCCAAGGGCGCCTCATGGGCATGAACAAGGCGGCCGAGCTGCGGCCAATCCAGATCTGTTCTCAATGTACAGACACCTGGCGGGGCGTCAAAGATCCTTTGGCTCCGATTCTCACCTCAGAACCGGTAGGATAACCCCAGCAGGAGGCGCTGTACGGTCGCTTCCTCACGTAATGCCGTCGTCTCTTCACCCTCAACCTGCTCGTACGTGCCGTGGCTGAGCGTCAGATCGCAGCGCACCGCCTCCTCGAGATAGAAGCCGGCCCCCGCCGTCAGAAAGCGGCGATCCTGAATGGCCTGAACGAGTGGATTCGTCACTGGATCCACCTGTCGAGCCGGGTTGCGCGGACCGATGAAGGGAAGCGGGTCCGTGTAGGCACCGGCTCGCAGATCGACACCGATCTGCGGCATCTGGTATTCGACACCCACATGCCATCGAATCGCGTCGTCGTACTGGCGCTCGAAGTCTGCATTGGTCCGCAGTCCGGCGCGATCAGCACCCGAATACTCCGCCTGCGACCACTCTGTGGCCTGCAGGCCGGCCGCCAGCAACAGCTGCGGGATAGGTCGGTAGGATCCGCCCAGGCCAATCGACATGGGCAGTGAGAGCTTGTAGCGAGCGCTGGTCTTGACGCCTGGCGCCGTATACACCGTCCCGTCGTCGAGTTCAACGATGCTGAATGCTGTATCAGGGGGTGCCAGGAAGGTATAGGATACTTCGTGCGTGGCGCCCGTTGTCACCGCCAGTCCCAGTCGCAGGCGCGGATCATCACGCGGGCTCCGCAGCATCGCACCAAGGGTGGCCGTGAATGCTCTCTCATAGTCATCGTTGAATTCTTCACGATCGACGAAACGTCGCTCGAGAAAGTAATCCTGCGTATCCAGAGAGATGAATTCGTTACTCGCCTCGTCCTTGCCGGAGACGATGTTGATTGCCAGGCCGAGCGAGACAGAGGGACTCACATCGACGGCTGCGGCCAAGGTGCTGACAGACAACCCGCCTTCGTGACGGAAGCGGTCGTTGATGTGGAGGCTGTCGAGACTGCCCTGGACTTCGAGGCCCCAGTCGAAATCACTGACGCGATTCACGCCTGCGGCCAGAACAAGACTGCCACGCGCCACAGGCCAGGGGAACACGAATCCAAGGGAGCTGAAGTGGGTATTGGATACATCGGCGGTGGCCGAGAATTCTCCTGTAGTCGATTGGTTTTCGAACCCGCTGCGCGTGAGAGAGAGGTAGATTTCACGCTGCTGAATCTGGGCAAGGCCGGCAGGATTGTAGAACACGGCGGTGAAGTCATCGGCAACACCGACATACGCACCACCCATCGCCATGGACCGTGTCCCCACGCCGGCGAAATTACCGATGGCACGCTCTTCCTGGGCCACGGCCATCGTGACCAGCCACAACGACAGGATCAGCCCTCGACGCATCAGAACCTCTCAGTGTATCGAACCACCAGTTCGCGACTCATGTCCGGATCCGGACCGATCCCACCGCCATCCCCATTCTCCAACACGTTCTTGAGCAGGAAACCAAGGTGCAGCCCTTCGGTGGGTGCCCAGAAAGCACCCAGGTTCATGTAGCCACGACCCGATCCGAGAGAATCACCGGCATTGTCATCCAGGGCAAAGTCGTATTCCCCGGCGACGATGAGTTCCTCGTTGATCGTCTTGTCAAAACCGACCCACCCCGTCAGACCATCATCGTCGACATCTTCGCGACTGCGATTGATGCCCCCGTGCAGGCCAAATTGGCCGAAACCTGATACGTAATTCTTGCTCAACGCCAGGAAGAATCCCTTCGACTTCACCTGGTAACGCGCACGGACATAACGCCCATACCCCTGTGTCTCGTAACCGAGGGTGAAGGCGGGCAGCGACTCGCTTTCTTCGATCAGGCGATAACGTGCCGCCACTTCGACGCGCCGATACCAGTCGATTTCGCCATCTCCGATGATACCTTCACCACCGAAAGACAGACCAATGGCCAGCCGCCGCATGATGCCAGCTGTCAGCTGTCCCTGCAGACCACCAGCAGGGAACAGTCGCAGATCTGCGGCGAAGCGACCCTTGTCCACCAGCCCTGCCGTGGGGCTGTCGATGAGTCGAATCAGCTCCACCGGATCCTGGGCCCGACTCGGCACGGTGGTGGACATCAGCAGGCCCATGAGAATCGCCCACCACAATGCCCTGCCTGTAACCAGCCGGTGTTTCGTATTCACGCCTGAACCCCTCATCTCGACGCCGTCTCGGCGTGTGTGTGCGTGACCCAGCGGCACTGCAACGATCGCTGTGCAGGGTCGTCCATGTGGGACATCTCAATATACCAGTGCTGCGCCGGCAACAGTTCCGGCACACGATCGGCCCATTCCACCAGACACAGTCCTTGAGGATCGTGGAAGAACTCACGGGCGCCGATATCTTCCAACTCTTCACAGCCGCTGAGCCGATACAGATCGAAGTGCCGGATCAGCCACTGATCACCAGCCTCGTTACAACCCGAATACTCGTTGATGAGAACGAAGCTCGGGCTGTTCACACGCGATGTCACGCCCAAGGCCGCACACAGTCCCTGAATCAGACAGGTCTTCCCACTGCCGAGGTCTCCCTGCAGGGCGACCAGATCACCCGGCCGCAACTCGTGGGCCAGTTGCTGACCGAGGGCCTGCGTCTGCTCTGGGCTCGAGGTGACCTCGCGGTCGAAGGGGATGTGACGTGACAGCGTCATCGCGGCACGAGAGTGGCCACGGGCAGAATCATCTCCTCCAGCGAGATGCCACCGTGTTGGAAGCTGTCCCGATACTGCCGGGAATACTCGTTGAACTTCGTCGGATAGACGAAGAAGTAGTCTTCTTTGGCGATGATGTAGTTCGCTCCCAGACCCGAGGGCGGAAGGCCATAGGTTTCCGGATCTGAGATGTGGATTGCATCCTTGGACTCACAGCGCAGATTGCGTCCGTGTTTGTAGCGCAGACTCGAAGAGGTCTGACGATCGCCGTGCACGAGTGTCGCCTGCCGCGCCCGAACCGCGCCATGATCAGTGGTGATCACCACGTGCGCCCCGGAACGTGACAACTTCTTCAGCAGTTCGAAGAGAGAGGAATTCTCGAACCAGGACAACACAAGAGAACGAAATCCGCGCTCATCCGGCGCGATTTCCTTCAGCAGGGCGGAATGCGAGCGGCCGTGCACGAGCATGTCGAGGAAGTTGTAGACCACGGCCACCAGGGGTACTTCTGACATCGAGTCGGCCTTTCGGGCCAGAGACCGTCCCTCCTCAGGGTCGATGACCTTGATATAGCGCGTTTCACCCTTGAGCTGGATCCCCATGTCCTTGATCTGGTCATCCAGGAAACGGTGCTCGTGGCGATTCAGACTCGTCTCGTCGTCCTTGCCCACCGTCGGCGCCCAGAGTTCGCGATACTTGGCCGCGATCTCGAGGGGGAACAGTCCGGAAAACAGGGCATTGCGCGAGTAGGGCGTCGCCGTGGGCAACACCGAATAGTGGTAGTCTCGGCGCACATTGAAGAATTCGGAGATCATCGGCTCCAGGATCATCCAGTGATCCAGGCGCAGGCAATCGATGACGATGAAGAACGTCTGCACGCCTGATTCCAGATGGGGCGCCAGCATCTCGGGAACCACGTCGACCGACAGGGGCGGCGAATCGTTCTCGTCCTTGACCCACCGTGGGTAGTTGCGCTCGACAAAACGGGCGAATTCCTGATTGCACTCGCGGCGTTGATCCTCAATCATCTGCTGCAGGCTGTCGTCACCGAGCCGGCTCACCTCGATGTCCCACTCGCACAGCAGGCGATGCACATCGATCCACGTGCGCCAGGTGATGTCACCTGACAACCAGTCGCTGATCTGTTGAGCCCGGGTGACGTACGTCTGCCCCGCCTGGCTCTGCCGGATCTGGCGAGCGTCGAGGATCTTCTTGCAGGCCATGAAGATCTGGCTCGGATTGACCGGCTTGGTCAGATAATCATCAATTCGACGTCCGATGGCCTCATTCATCAGGTGTTCTTCTTCGTTCTTCGTGATCATGATCACCGGCACATTGGGATCACGAAGCTTCAGCTGTTCCAGTGTGGACAGACCATCCAGCCCTGGCATCATTTCGTCGAGCAACACGAGGTCAAAGCGTTCCTTGGCGAAGATCTCCAGTGCGTCTTCACCATTGCTCACCGGCGTCACTTCGTAACCGCGCTCACTCAAATACATGTGGTGAGGGCGCAGCAGATCGATCTCATCATCTGCCCAGAGCACTTTGTGGCGGGGCGTGTCCAAAGACGGTCTCCTGTATGGCAGTCGTGGTGTTCAGTTCGCCGGCAGGGCAATTTCGAAACTGGTACCTTGCCCGGCCTCGCTCTGTATGACCTGAATACGACCGCAGTGGTATTCCTCTATAATGCGTCTCACGAAGGCCAGGCCAAGTCCCCAGCCACGTTTTTTTGTACTGAAACCTGGTTCGAAAACCCGGGACAGGTGTTCGGTCCTGATTCCGCGACCTGAGTCTTCGACGATGAGGATGATCTCATCATGCTCTTCATCGTGATGGGCTGAGACCCGAATCCGGCCTTCCTGCCCGATCATGGCATCGATGGCATTCTTGAACAGATTCTCAAAAACCCACCCCATCAGCTCGGCATTGATCGGAATCCGGGGCAAGTCAGGCACATCGGCCTCAAATGTGTGACGCCCGAACTGCGATCCCCTTCCCCGGAAATAGTTGATCGTGTCGGCGACGACGTCACCCATGTCACCGGGGTGTAGTTCAGGGGTCGAGCCGATCTGACTGAATCGGGATGCAATCTGGTTGAGCCGGCCCATGTCACGCTGCATCTCGCTGGCCATGGTGGCAACGGCCTCCAGATCCTCATTCTCCCGATCCGGTGCATCCTGCAGTCGCTGCTGAATCAATTCGAGCCAGCCTGACAACGAGGACAGGGGAGTCCCGAGTTGGTGCGCCGTCTCCTTGGCCATACCGACCCAGATGGAACGTTGCTCACTGCGGCGCATGTTGCGGAAACCGACGTACCCGATCAGCCCGAACAGACACAGCACGCCGAGGGTGACCACGGGTGCCAGAGAGATCCGACTGAGCAACTGAGTGTCGCCAAAATGGATGACGTGCTCGGTGTGGAGCTGGAAGGCCATCGGTGCCTCTTGCGCCGCCAGCTCATCATAATGGGAGCGTACGACATGTGAGGCAGCCTGGCTCGTGTCAGTGACGGCTGGGAGATCTTCGCCGTGCCAGGCCAGTGGCGCCGTCCGACCCACTTCGATGAGGACAAACTCGTCACCGTTGCGTGCCAGGTAGCAGGTGACGGCCGCCCTGGCGGAGAAATCGACTGGGTCACCGGTTGCCACCATCTGCTGGAGGATGACCGCCACCCGATCCGGAACCTGTGTCCCATCGCCGAAGGTTGGCAGATCCGCGCCTGCCCAGGCAATGGCGAAGCCTGAAGGGTCGGTGACGATCACGCGCGAAGGGTCGATGTAGATCCTGCCTCGAGCCTGCGTGATCCAGTGGGCCTTGACCGGCTCATTGACTGCATCCATCCCGGCCATCATTTCCAGCAACTGCCGGCGTGTCTTCAGCAGATCATCGTTCTCCGGGAGCCCGGTCCCTTTGTGCTGGATGATCTCGCCTCTATAGTTGCTGACGATAAGTGGCAGATCGATGCTGGGATTGATGATGATGCGGTCGAAGATGTCAGCTGACGTTTCGGGCGGCAGTGCCTCGGAAACGGCCAGGCCATACAGATTCGCATAGAGTTCGGCACGATCCCTCTCCTGTTCACGAACCTGACGAATCAGGTATTCGTTGTAGAGCAGGAAGGACATGACCGCCACGATCGCTGACAGAAAGAGGAAGACGCGGAACGTCGGTGTCAGACCCCATGACGCGGGCACCCAGCCACGAGACCGACGTGTGTGACCATTTGGGCCTTCTGCTCGCGCCGGGGTCGTGACAGCATGGGCATCGCCGGTTCTTCGACGACGACGGCGGCGAACGGTCTCGCGCGGCTTGCCGGAGGATGCGTTGGGATCTTGGGGTGTGGTTGGCATAGTTTCGTCGTTGTCTGCTGTCCCTAAATTAACATGCCTTCTCAAACCCCGATACTACACACATGCAGCCAAGCGAGGTTCCAGTCAGACACCAACGATGGCGTCACCGATCCGGTGTGGCCCGGTTGCTTGTGGGGCTGTGCCTGGCGACCGGGGTGAATGCAACACCGGCGACGGCAGACCCGACGCCGCGGTCTTCGATCGAGGCCCGTGCAGCGACCGAGGCCGATGACGAGGGAGCCCGCAACGCCACTCTGCGCCCGCGCCGACTGATCGCCCTGGGTGTCTTCGGTGCCACAGCCCATTACGTCGGCTATCAGTATTTCGAGCGAGCCTGGTATCAGGGCAAACGTCGCGGCAGCATCCGCTGGTTACAGGACTGGTCAGGAGAAACCTACGTGCATGTCGACAAGGGCGGCCACTTCATGTCCGGCCTGTTCATGTCACGCAGCATTGGCCAGGCCTTCGAGTGGACCGGATTCACACCACGCCAGGCTGCCGCGCTGGGCGCCCTGACGAGTTGGGGCCTGCTCTTTGAGGTCGAGATGCGGGATGCCTATTTCGATCAGTGGGGATTCAGCATTCCTGATTTTGTCGCCAACACGGCCGGTGTCTCCGTGCCTCTCCTGCACACATACATTCCAGCCACACGAGCCATAGGCTTCAAGTTCGGGTGGTTCCCCTCTCGTCTCTATCGCGACTACGATGCCCGCCTGGCTGCCAATCTGCCGCGAACCCGGTATGCCATCGATGACTACGAAGGCATGACGTTCTGGATGACCTTCGCCATCGATTCTGCATTGCGGGGAGAGGTTCAACGGATGTGGCCGGACTGGCTCGGGATCGCAGTGGGTTACGGAGCGACGGGCATGCATGGATCGAATGTGAAGAGCAGAGGCCGCGAGCGGGAGTATCTGGATCGGCCTGATGCCCGACCTGAGATCATCATTTCCCTCGATGCCGACGCCCGCTATCTGCCCGGTAACGGCGAGATCTGGTCCCTGTTCAAGGAACAACTCAATTGGTTGCACCTGCCGGCACCCGCGGTGCGCGTCTATCCCGATCTGCGCTTCTATCTGCTGTATCTGTAGACCCGGTGTATCTGTGGACTGGGCGCCACAGACCGCCTTCTGTGTGGCTCAGGCCAACAGGGAGAGGATACGCTCGATATCGGTGTCCGCCTCCGTCGCAACCCGCGTGGCCACCTGTGACAGAATCTGGGACCGAGTCAACCCGGCCACGGCACGCGCGACATCGACCTCGCGAATCTCCGATTCTGTACTGACCATACGCTCCACGACGGCTTCGCTGGTCGCGATGCTCAATTGCAGACGATTCTGGAATGCGCCAAGGCGATTGCGCTCCTCAGTGACCGACTGGATCGCTAGGCCCAACGGCTCCAGTGCATTGTGGGCATCTTCGATCGTGACGATCGAGATGCTGGCGAGATTCAGTACGTGACTGTTGGCCCTCATGTCCTTGATTTCCAAGCGACTCACGTCGTTGCTGGCCTCTGAGGGACCGACCTGAAAGGTCAGACCTGTCTTCTCTTCGACAACGAGTTGCTGCCCGTCGAGCGCGCCATCGGCATACGTGCCCTGGGCGTCCACAACATTGGCCCCGGAGAGGGAGACCCGGATTCCCAGCCGATCGAAGATCACGGGGAAGTTCTCACCGTCGCCGACATTCCCGTCTTCATGCAGTTGGTCGGCGATATTGACGGTCTGCGTTTGCACACCATTCCCGATCGACAACAGGCCGTCACCGGGCTCGTCGACAAATGTGTATGTCCCCGGGATGGCATCATCGACGCGGATATCGGAGAGGCCCGTCGTACCGGCCAGATCCACAGCACTGGAATCGGCGCCGATCTCATTGTTGCCACCAGTGAGCAGCTCACGACCGTTGTATGTGGTCGCACTGGCGATGCGATCGATCTCTTCGCGCAGTTGCTCGAATTCTGAGTTGATGTTCTGACGGTCGACATCGTTGAAGATGGACGAACCGGCCTGCATGGCCAGCGTCCGCATGCGATTGACCATCGCTGAGATCTCATTAAGGGAGCCATCGGCTACCTGCAACAATGAGAACGTCTGCTGGATGTTGCGGGTGCCCTCGGTCATGGCACGTACTTCCGACCGGATCCCGTCCGCCAGGGCAAGACTGGCCGGATCGTCGCTGGATCGCTCGACTCGAAGGCCAGAAGACAACTGACGGATCTCCCGACTCATCCCGGCGGAATGAACCGACAGGGACCGATGGATTTTCTGCAGGTGCGTATTGTGATTGAGGCTGGCTGTAGACATTTGCTCGATTCTCCTGTCGGAGGGATTCCTCCGCTGAGGGTCTCGAGCAAAGAGCAGACCAGAGCCTGCGTCCGCCTACAAGACGTCCAGGCAACCCTTTGTAAATATATAAGTTATGAACTCTTCATCGTATCCGCTCGTGAGGGATCACGACACGAATAGGGGATGGTATTTTCCTTCCGGGCGGAAGGCTTTACTCAGGTCAGGCCCTAGACTCAGGTTTGGGCGACCCGAGCCTCGTCAGTGACCTCAAGCGTCTGGGCCGCTTCGTCGCGCTTGCCATCCATGGAGAGGACATTGACACCTTCTCGAGCCGACTTCGGTTCCTTCACCTCCGATGCCGCCGTCTCCATGGAACAACTCCCGTGGAATACGGCCCCTTCGGACACGGACAATGCCCCCGTGTAGACGTCACCGATGAAACGCGCCTGGCTGTCGAGGCGCACCTTCTCGGCACGTACAGTGCCACGTACGATGCCATTGATGTAGATATCTCGCCCTTCAAGATGAGCGTAGGCCTCGCCCGACTGACTGATCGTCAATGCGCCGGAGCACAACAGCTCGCCCTTGAAGATGCCATCAATCCGGACGCTGTTGTCGACCTTCATGACGCCCTCAAAGACCGTGCCGCGACCGATGATCGTGTTCAAGGTCTGGCCGCCGGCGACAGCGCCGTTGTCCTTCTTGCCCAGCATGTGTTGGTTCCAGTCGCTGTATCAGCCCGAAAAAGGGCTTCTAAAGGTCGGTTAATGCTTGAGTTGTCAATATAGCCCGGCCTCTGAGGCCGAGCAACGACAATCAGCCCTGAGGTACGCCTTGGCACCCCGCTGAATCGTCTGTCAAACCGTCACTTCCTCTTCTTCTTGCCATTGCCCTTGGTAAGCTGGCGAACATCCTTCTCTTTGCGCAGTCGCTCTGCCACGAGTGTGACCGCCGCGCTGGTGGGATCTTCCACTGTCGTGATCTCGATGACCGGGATGTTGTCTTCCTCGCTCTCATCAAGAATATGCTGCTGAATGGCGAGAATGTGATCGAGGTTGTCGAGATACCTCTTCTCGGGGCGATTGGGAGATTGTTTGGCCCGTCGTGCGAAACGTTGTTTGAACACCTGACGATCTGTGACCGCCAGGCACATGGGAATGATCAGCGCATCGTCGCCAAACTGACTCAGATCGGTGAAGCCTGGAATCAGGTGGACACCATCCACGATCACACTCGTGTTCTCTTCGATGCAACGGCTGATGATGGCACGCACACCGACACCGACAACCCTCGCCTGATCACGGAAGCTGGTGATCAAGGGGTCTTCGCTCGACATGTCCGGCAATTGCACGCCGCGAGAGGAGGTATAGGAAGAGTGGTGGATCGATGGCATGAACTCCTGCGACAAGGTCAGCCGCAGAATCTGACGGATATCGTCGGTGGCCACGACTCGTGGAATGTCGAGCACATTGGCCAGATTGATGGCGAGTGAGGTCTTGCCAACCCCGGAGGCGCCACCGATGAGGAGGACGAGCGGTTTGCCTATGTCCCCCCAGGCACGCCACACCTGGTAGCGGCTGACAAATCGATCCCCGTGCCCCTCACTCAGGGCCTGGGCGACCATCTCGCCGAGTTGCTCGCTCTTCACTCGATCAAGCCGCTGTTCGAGGAGACGGCTCTCCACAGTACGTGCGATGGCCATCGCGTCATCGGGGCCCAGGCCGGCCGCCTGAACCGAGTGTGCCAGTCGCTCACGCGAAAAGGGATGTGCACTGTCACCGAGATCGACGGTGATCGATGTGGGAACAGGCTCCCAGAACACGAGATCACGAATATCGTGGTCTGCGTGATCGCGACTCAGCAGATTGTGAATGAGCTCGAGCAGCTCGTCGCGCTTGACTTCCTCCTTGTACTCACGCAGGGCAGAGCGTACATCATCGGCGACCTGATAAGCGGCCTCGTGATCGAATCCTTGCTGGATCAGGTGATGGACGAGCATTCCGCGCATGAAGGGTATGCGCTTCTTGCCATCGATGATGTCTGCCATATCAATCGCTGGTGAGAGGAGATTCTACTCGAAATGACGTATCACTCGAAGATAACGACTGCCGGAATTCCGCGGGGCTTTAGCTTGCGCGCATCCAGTCGACGGTCTGTCGCAGACCCTCTTCGAAGGCCGTGGTGGGCTCATAGCCAAGCTGCTGCGATGCAGCAGAGATGTCGGCCAGCGAGACACGCACATCCCCGGCTCGGGATTCAATGTGGTCTGGTTTCAGCTCACTGCCCAGGCAGGTATTGAGAGCCGCCACGAGTTCGTTGACTGTGATCGCCCGCGCACAGCCGATGTTGTAGATCTCGCCTGCCGTGCTCGGCATGGCACACGCGAGCATGTTGGCAGCCACCACATTGTCGACGAACGTGAAGTCACGCGACTGCTCGCCGTCGCCGTGGATGGTTGGAGTCCGACCATCGATCATGGCACGAGCAAAGATGGAAATGACGCCGCTGTAGGGGCTGGCCGGATCCTGTCGGGGTCCAAAAATATTGAAGTAGCGGAGGCAGACCGTCTCCAGCTCATACACGTGCGACCAGACCCTGCAGTAGTGCTCCCCGGCAACTTTGGACAGGCCGTAGGGTGAGATCGGCACCGTCGGCATCGTCTCCTGCTTCGGAACTTTCTCATCTGCTCCGTAGGCGGCGGCCGAGGCAGCAAACACAACACGTCGGACACCCGCGGCGCGTGCGGCCTCAAGCACCTGCAACGTTCCCACAACATTCACATCCTGCTCTTCCAGTGGATGCTCGACCGAATACTGCACCGAAGCGATGGCCGCATGGTGGAGGACGAAGTCGGCGCCCTCGACAGCGCTGCCCAATGCATCGCTGTCACGCAGATCGCCGACGATGAGGTCTACATCGACGCCATCGAGATTGCTGCGGTGTCCACTCGACAGGTCGTCGAGGGCTCGCACGTCATGGCCGTCAGCGACCAGACGGGCGCACAGATGCGAACCGATGAAACCTGCACCACCAGTAACGAGATATCGAGCCACCTGAAATCCTCCCTGCCCCAAAACATGTGCACGTGTTGCCGGTCTCGGACCGAGTCGGGATATTATAGGCCCGAAACGCAGCCGCTGCACTCACTCACCTGCCTCTGGGCAGTGCTTGGATTGCAGTCTCGCGCGCGTCCTACCCGAGCCGCATCCGTTTTATGAGGAGCCGTCCTTTATGTCGAATCCACTCGTCGATCTCGGCCAGCAGGGCCAGAGCGTCTGGTACGACAACATCGGTCGCAGCATGATCACCAGCGGCGAACTGAGTCGCCTCATACAGGAAGATGGACTGTCCGGGATGACGTCGAATCCGGCCATCTTCGAGAAGGCCATATCCGGCTCCGATGACTATCAGGGCGCCCTGCGGCAGTTGGCCCTAGCCGGCTTGCAACCGTTGCAGATCTACGAGGCGATCGCCATCGAAGACATCCGCTGGTCCGCGGACGTGATGTTGCCCGTATACCAGCGCACTGAAGGTCTGGATGGCTACGTCTCCCTCGAAGTCTCGCCGCATCTGGCCGACGACACGCAGGGCACGATCGAGGAGGCCCTGCGACTGGCCACCGAGGTGGGTCGACGCAATGTCATGATCAAGGTGCCGGGCACGCCCGCCGGCGTACCTGCCGTCGAGCAGCTGATCGCCCAGGGCATCAATGTGAACGTGACACTCCTGTTTGCGCAGGAGAATTACGTTGAGGTGGCTCAGGCCTATGTTGCCGGCCTCGAGCAGCTGGCCAACAATGGTGGCGATGTAGCCAGCGTGGGCAGCGTCGCCAGTTTCTTCGTCAGCCGCATCGATGCCCTTGTCGACAAGCTGATCGATGAGCTTCTGCCCCAGACCCAGAGTGCCCACGATCGCCTCGCCCTGAGGGCCCTGAAGGGTCAGGTGGCCATCGCCAATGCCAAGCTGGCCTACGCCGCATATCAGGAGCTGATCGCCACCGATCGCTGGCAACGCCTTGCCAGTGCCGGCGCGCGCCCGCAGCGCCTGTTGTGGGCCAGTACGAGTGTGAAGAACCCTGCCTATCGTGATGTCCGCTACGTGGAAGAACTCATCGGTCCTCAGACAGTCAACACCTTGCCCGCCGCGACGTACGACGCATTCCGTGATCACGGCGTCGCAAAGGCCGCCATCGAAGAAGGTGTCGATGAGGCTCGCGACGTCATGGAGACGCTGGCAACGACGGGGATCTCCATGAAGGAGCTCACAGACCAGCTTCAAGCTGACGCCGTACGGCTGTTTGTCGAACCCTTCGACAAGCTGCTGGCTGCCATTGAGAGCGAATCTGCAACGATCACGCGGCGGACCTGACCGCCAGTGCCGTGACCGACTCCCTTCTCTCCCCTGACCGTATTCCCGACCCCTGCGTTCTGGTCATCTTTGGTGCATCGGGCGACCTGACCCGACGCAAGCTGCTGCCGGCCGTCTGGCACCTGTTACGACAGGGCAGACTGCCGGATGGTTTCGCTCTGATCGGCGTAGCACGGACGAGGATGACGACCGAGGAGTTTCGGGAGCGGATGCGCGCTTCTCTACACGAGTTCGTCGATCTGGTACCCGAAGACGAACAACAGGTCGAGGACTTTCTCGATTCTGTCGAGTATCTCAGTGGTGACCCGTCGGCCCCCGAGACCTACCGGCGTCTGAACCAGCGCCTGCGCGAGATCGACGGTCAACGGGAGACCGGTGGGAATCGCTGCTACTACTGCTCCGTGCCACCCCAGGTCTATCTCGATATCGTCGAGCGCCTTGGCGCCGCCGGTCTGGCCCGGGAAGGGGAGGACGGCAATGGGTGGATCCGCATCATCGTCGAGAAACCCTTCGGTCATGACCTGACCAGTGCCCGGAGTCTCAACCAGTCTCTACACGAGGTCTTCGACGAACATCAGATCTACCGGATCGATCACTATCTCGGTAAAGAGACAGTGCAGAATCTTCTCGTCTTCCGTCTCGCCAATTCCATGTTCGAACCCCTGTGGAATCGGCGCTACGTGGACCACGTGCAGATCACAGCTGCCGAAGCGGTGGGTGTCGAGCACCGGGCCGGGTACTACGACACGTCCGGCGCCCTGCGCGATATGATCCAGAATCATCTCCTGCAGGTCATGTGCGTCATCGCCATGGAGCCCCCGTCGACATTCGACGCCGAATCGGTTCGCACCGAGAAATTGAAGGTCCTCAAGGCGGTGTCTCCCTTCAGTATCGGGCAAGTGGATCAGATTGCCGTGCGCGGCCAGTATAGTGCAGGTGTCGACGCAGCGGGACAGACATGTCACGGTTACCTGCAAGAACGGGACGTGCCGGAAGGCTCCCACGCGGAGACCTTTGCCGCCATCGAATTCACGATCGACAACTGGCGCTGGCAGGGCGTGCCTTTCTATGTGCGCACCGGGAAGCGCATGGCGCGACGGGCCAGTGCCATCACGCTGCAGTTCAAACAGCCGCCCCATCTGATCTTCACCGGGGGTGAACGCCTGCGCCCGAGCACGTTGACGATCCGGATTCAGCCCGAGGAAGGCATCTCACTGGCCTTCAGTGGCAAGCGTCCGGGCCCAGATGTGCAGTTGGACACGGTGGAAATGGACTTCTGCTACGCCGATCACTTCGGCGGTCGCAGCCCGGAAGCCTACTAAACCCTCATTCTCGACTGTCTGGTCGGCGACGGTACGCTGTTTGCATCCAGTGATTGGATTGAGAAGTCATGGGAACTACTGATGCCCATCCTGGAAGCGTGGAATGCCGCCTCGGCAACACAGGTGCCGGGTTATCCCGCCGGCACCTGGGGGCCGAAGGAGGCGGACTCACTCTTCGACCGGGAATGGCGCCGATGGGAAGAGGTGTGAGCCGATGATCCTGGCCGGAGACATTGGAGGAACGAAGACCTACGTCGGATTGTATCGACCGGACCCGTCCGGTGCGGTCGAAGTCGAGGCGGCGCGGTATGCCTCCACCGACTTCCCCGGTGTGGCCGAGTTGCTGCAGGCATTCTTGAGTGAATGCGGCCATGAGCGTCCGGATCGCGTCGTAATCGGTGTACCGGGACCGGTGAGACAACCACCGGTAAAACCAGTCAACCTTCCCTGGACGATTGACCCGGCCGCCATTGCCGATCAACTCGGCGTGGCCCATGTCGACCTGCTCAACGACCTGGAAGCCACGGCCTACGGCACGCTGGCCCTGGGTCCGCAGGATCTGATCCAGCTCAATGCCGGCGAGCCAGACCCCAATGGCAATGCCGCCGTCATCGCCGCCGGCACAGGTCTGGGTGAAGCCGGTCTGGCCTGGGTTGGCACGGGGCATGCAGCAGTGCCATCCGAAGGTGGCCATGCCTCCTTTGCACCGGGAACAGGCCTGGAAGCAGAGCTGTGGGACTATCTGTTCCAGCTTCATGGACACGTCAGCTGGGAACGAGTCGTCTCGGGTATGGGGCTGGTCAATATCTACGAATTCCTGCGCGACACGAACCGGGGACAGGAGCCCGACTGGCTGCGGGAGCAGCTGGCCGGTTCAGATGAAGGCGCACGGATCATCTCCGAGGCGGCCACCTCCGGACACTGCGAGTTGGCCTCCCAGGCACTGGATCTGTTCGTCTCGCTCTATGGGGCCGAAGCCGGCAATCTGGCGCTGAAGTTCCTGGCCACTGGTGGCGTGTTCATCGGGGGTGGCATTGCGCCCAAGATTGCCGACAAACTCTGCGACGGCACGTTCATGGCTGCCTTCGCAGAGAAGGGTCGGGTCTCCGATATCCTGCACCGAATTCCGGTGCACATCATACGCAACGATCGAATTGGCTTGCTGGGTGCCGCGTACTACGGCGCACGACAGGCTGAACATCCCTAGCAGAAAGGCACATTGATGAAACGCCGTATCCGTGAGATCCTGAGTTGGTATGGATCCGACAACCCGGGTACGCTGACGAACCTGGCTCGCATCCTGAATCAGGGAAAACTCGGCGGCACGGGAAAACTCGTGATCTTGCCCGTCGATCAGGGGGTTGAGCACGGCCCTGCGCGGACCTTCATCCCGAACCCGGGTGGTTTTGATCCCCGCTACCACTTCGAACTGGCCATCGATGCCGGTCTGAGTGCCTATGCGGCGCCTCTTGGATTCCTGGAGGCGGGCGCGCGTGACTACGCCGGCGATCTGCCGTTGATCATGAAGGTCAACAATCGTGAGAATTTGAGTTCTGACAAGGACCCACTGCAGGCCGTGACCGGTTCGGTGGAAGCGGCACTGCGTATCGGCTGTGCGGCCATCGGTTATACGGTGTATCCGGGATCCATGCATCGCGTGGTGATGTACGAGAAGCTGCAGGCACTCACCGAAGAGGCCAAGCGTCACGGTCTGGCCGTGGTCGTATGGTCCTACCCGCGGGGATCCGACATCAGCAAGGAGGGCGAAACAGCCCTCGACGTGTCCGCCTACGCCGCGCAGATCGCCGCACAGATGGGTGCCAACATCATCAAGGTCAAGCCACCAGATGACTTCGTTGAGCAGGGCGAAGCTCGCAAGACGTACGAGAAGGCCGGTGTCGAGACCGATACGCTTCCCAAGCGCATCGAGCACGTGATCAAGTCGGCCTTCGACGGACGTCGGGTCACGATCTTCTCAGGTGGTGCCGCCAAGGGGACCGATGCCGTGTTGGAGGAGATTCGCGGCATTCGCGATGGCGGCGGCTTCGGTTCGATCATGGGGCGTAATGCCTTCCAGCGCGAGCGTTCTGAAGCGCTCGAGCTGTTGGGTTCCGTCATCAAGATCTACCAGGGAAAGCTGTAGATCGATGACGCCACCACCACATCCGGCCCTGGTCGCCAAGGCGGCCAGGATCCGATTGCTGCTGACCGATGTCGATGGGGTCTGGACCGACGGCCGGATGCTGTATGTACCGGGCGCCGACGATCAGATCGTGGAAACGAAGGCGGTCAGCGCATTGGATGGGCAGGGATTCCGCTGGTGGCATGCGGCCGGTCTGGTATCCGGCATCATCTCCGGCCGCGAATCACCGGGTATTACATTTCGGGCGCAGATGCTGGGCGTCACGTACAACTATCAGAATCGACTCGAGAAGATCGAACCCTATGAGGAGATCCTGGCCGATGTTGGTGTGACCGATGATGAAGTCGCCTATATCGGTGATGATCTGCCCGACACCCCGCTGCTGCGCAGGGTTGGGTTGGGCGCGGCCGTGGCCAATGCCCGCAACGAGGTCAAAGCAGTCGCCGACTACGTGACGCTGGCACGCGGCGGCGATGGTGCGGTGCGGGAGGTAATCGAGCTGATCCTGCGGGCGCGGGGACAGTGGCAGGATGTACTGGATCGATACAGCGAGTCCTGACAGACCTGCATCGCTGGCTGAACCACAGGTCTCCTGAACTGAGCTTGCGTGATCTCAGCAACGACAAGGGGTGATCCCAACCGGGACCACCCCTTTGTCATACCCGGAGCTGATGAGCTCTAGACGCCGAGAATCTCGCGCAGGCGACGGCCCACGATCTCCGGTTCGCCCGGCTTCAGACACATGGGCCCGAAGGCGACCTTCCCCTCCCGGACATGGGTCGGATTGGCCTGGATCGATGGATCGGAGTCCTGCAGTTGGCGAATGATATCCAGCGCACTCATGCCACACGCCTCCTCATCGATCAGGGCGTGAATGACAGGCACCTGGGAACGCTTGGGATCGTTGACGAGACTCAACTCGATGTGAGGGATGTCGCCGGCTGCAGCCAGTAGCTGCTGCATGAGTTCGAGCCACGCCTGGCGGCGTGCTGCAGGATCTTCATTGACGAAAATTTCCAACGCCGTCAGCAATCCGACGATCTCTTCCTTGCCCACTTTGCAGGGGCGGCCAATGCCGTGGTGGGGCGCACCGGGCAGATGGCGCTTGTCGATCAGTTCGATGGGCGGATTCCACTGATCCCAGAGGATATCCAGATCCAGATGTTGCAGGGCAACCGCCTCGATGAGTTCACGCCGACCACAGAGAATACCCGAAGCCTGCGGGCCCCGGATGGCCTTGCCACCACTGAAGGCGACCAGATCGGCCCCCTCGTCGATGAACCGGCGCAGATTGCTGGCCGGTGGCAACTGACCCGCGGCGTCAACGATGACGGGCACGCCCGCCGCATGCGCCACCTCCACGACAGCAGGCAGATCCGGCTGCGTGTGAGTGTAAGCGACGTAGAAGACGGCGGCAGTATCTTCGTCGATGGCCGCAGTGTATTCCCAAGGCTCTGCGTCACGCACGCCAGCGCCTGAATAACGATCCGCGATCCCCACCTCGACCAACTCGATGCCCACCGAGCGCACGGCATGGTCGTAGAAGTTGCGATGACTGCGGGCCATCACGACACGATTCTTCATGCCTTTCGTGTCGGGCAGCCGATTCATCTTGGTCGGATCCAAACCGGTCACGCAGGCCGCCGTGGCCAACAGCAGCCCCGCTGCCGCACCGCAGGTGACATAACCGGCTTCAGCACCCGTATGCCCGGCGATGATCTGGCTTGCCCTTGCCTGCAGGGACGTGATATCGACGCAATACTGCGATGCCTCCCGCATGGCGTCCGCCACCTCGAGCGGCATGATCGAGCCACTGACACGGGTCGCTGGGCCCAGGGCATTGATGACGGGCCGGATGCCGAGTCGTTCGTAGACGTGGGTCATTCAGATTCTCTGTTTGCGTGGACGAGCATCGACCGGGTAGGCCGCACCTGGATCCACGTCGTGTCAGTCACTGCCGATCAGTCCATCTCATATACGAATCGATTGATGAGATACTTCTCGATCGCTGTGTGATCGAGGGTAAAACCGAGGCCGGGTCGATCAGGAACACGAAGCGCCCCGTCGACGAAGTCGAAGGATTCCAGGGTCAGATCGTGCTCCCAGGCCATGGGCCCCACCATGTCGTAGGGCTGACTCAGATGCGGCATACAGGCAGCGACGTGAAGCCCCATGGCCGCTCCCGGCCCATAGGCGACACACTGCGACCACCCCCCCATATCCAGTTGGTCGGCCAGGCGGGCATTGTGCACCGACTGCAGGTGAGAAGCCGCACCAATGATGGCGTAGTCGAGGGCCTCGGCCGCATGACACCGCAACAGTACTTCGCTGGTGCCGACGTGTTCGGCGATGGGCAGATGCACGCTCTGGCGCAGGCGGCGCCACTCGGACCAGGTGCCACCCGCAGCGCCTGTCGTGATCGGGCTCTCGAGTGATTCGACGGGCATTCCCTGCAATCGCCTCGCCAGTTCCTGGGCCACGGCGACGCGGCCAAGGCGTCTGCGAATATCCGGCCGAACGAGCATCTGAGGCACTGCCTTGTGGATGGCCTCCACACGGTCGGTGACGTAGCGGATCTTCGCTTCGTCATCAGTCTCACGGTGGGTGATACACTTCATCTTGTAGGCGCGGAACCCCCGCTCCCAGCCCCACACCGCGTCTTCGGCCGTGTGTTCCGGCGTCTTGTAGCCAGTACACTGCGTGATCGGGACACTGTCGCGCATCCGCCCACCCAGCAGTTGGTGGACGGGCACCCCGAGTGCCTGGCCTCGCAGATCGAGGATGGCCTGTTCGAAGGAGCCCGTGAGTTGGGCACGGGGTTCAGCGAGATTACACTGCAGCACGTCGGTGCCGAGCCAGTCCCGCAATTGCTCGTCGAGGATCCGTTGCTCGGTGAAACGTTCGAGCTGGGTCAGCCCGGTCAGACCCGTATCGGTCTCGACTTCGGCGATTCCATGCTCGGCGCACTGATGGTGTGGCTGACCATAGGTGTCATCGGACCACCACCAATGGCGCTCCGGCACATTGACGATGTGGAGGGTGATTCGGCGGATCTTCATCTGTGTTCCCCGTCACGTTGGGGGGCGATCACATCGATTAGGTTGATGACCACCAATGGCATGCCAGTCATCGATGACATCTTGCCATTCCACTACGCGGGCCACTCACTCCCCGGGAGGCTGCCGTGCGCACAAGAGAAAAGCATCTGGCCCCCTTCCTGTTGCTGATCGCCCTGACCTGGGCATTCTTGCGACTGGGGATGGAGGTCTTTGCTCCCTGATCCCTCGATCAGTGTCAGTCGTCGAGGGAACCGATCCCCGGTGCCGGAAAGCGATCGCAGAGGGTCCGCACTTCGGCGGCGATCCGGCGATAGGCCTGCCGTCGATCCTGTTTGCCAATCGCCTCATCCGCCCTCACTGAGGCGACCTCGTTCATCCAGTCTGCCAGCAGTACCATCTCGTCAGCACCGAATCCTCGGCTCGTTACCGCCGGTGTGCCGATACGAATGCCACTGGGGCGACGAGCCGGGCGCTTGTCGCCGGGAATCAGATTGTAGTTGCAGACGATGCCAGCTGCATCCATCGCTTTGCTCATCTGATTGCCCGTAATGCCCTTGCTGCTCATGTCGATGAGCAACAGATGGTTGTCCGTCCCCCCGGAGACCACGCCAAAATCGCGCTCCATCAGTGCTGCACCGAGGACTCGTGCATTGTCGACGATGGCCTGAGCGTAGGTCCGGAATTCGGCGGTATCTGCTTCTTTGAGGGCGACGGCCACCGCGGCCGTGGTGTGATTGTGCGGCCCACCCTGCAATCCCGGAAAAACCGCCTTGTCGATGGCCTCGGCGTACTGCGCGCGGCACATGATCATGCCGCCGCGCGGCCCCCGCAGTGACTTGTGTGTCGTCGTCGTCACCACATCAACGTGCGGCACGGGACTGGGATGCACACCGGCCGCAACCAGCCCCGAGATGTGGGCGATATCGGCGACGACGATGGCGCCCGCCTTCTTGCCAATGGCAGCGAATCGCTCGAAGTCGAGCACGCGAGGATAGGCGGTGGTACCACAGAAGAGGATTCGGGGTTGGCATTCTACAGCCAGTTTCTCGATGGCGTCGTAGTCGAGCCGACCCGTGCTGATATCCACGCCGTATTGGACGGCATTGTAGTGTAGACCGGATATGCTCACGCCTGCCCCGTGTGTCAGATGCCCACCATGCGCCAGGGACAACCCCATGACCGTGTCTCCCGGTTTGGCCAGGGCAACATACACCGCCTGGTTGGCGGGAGAGCCTGAATAGGGCTGCACATTGACGTGCTCGGCGCCAAACAGCGCCTTGGCCCGATCGATCGCCAGCTCCTCGATCTTGTCGATCTGCTGCTGTCCTTCATAGTACCGGTTTCTGGCATATCCCTCCGAATACTTGTTCGTCAGGATCGAGCCCGTCGCCTCCAATACAGCGCCAGTCACGTAATTTTCAGAGGGAATCAGCCGGATCTTGGCGTGCTGTCGACGACGTTCTGCGGCGATGGCTTCAAAGACTTCCGGGTCGACCTGGTCCAATACGGACATGTACTTCCTTTCGTGCTGCGGCAGGGAAAACGAGTGGGCTTCGCGATGCTGCTGATCCCACATTCCGGAGAGTGGGCGGCCAGAACGTTTTGCGGCCGGCGGCAGACATCTGGACTTCCTTGCAGGAGGCCTTCGACGTTAGTTTGTGACCTCGAAGCGCCGCTTCAGGCAGTGCTTCTTCAGTGAGCGGTCGAACTTACACAGGGGTGTACCCATGGGCAACTTTCTCGGCGTCGATGCAAGTACGCAGTCGATGACCGGTCTCTTGATCGATACGGACACACAGCAGATCATCGCCGAAGAGTCGGTGAACTTCGACCAGCACTTCGCCGGTCGATATGGTGTAGAGAATGGTGTCTTGCATCTCGGCGACGGCGTCGTGCACTCACCGCCCCTCATGTGGGCCGAGGCACTGGAGATGCTACTCGACCAGTTGCGTACGACCGGCGTCGATCTGGCTTCGATCAGCGCCATCGCTGGAAGTGGCCAGCAACACGGGACCGTCTATCTGAATGAGAGTGCCGCAGGCGTACTCGGTGGCTTGCGGGCGGACCTGTCTCTGGCCGAACAGCTGAAGGAGGTTTTCTCACGCGCCACGGCCCCCGTGTGGATGGACACCTCGACGCGCCGGCAGTGTGAACAGATCGAGGCAGGCGTGGGCGGGCAGGATCAATTGCTCGATCTGACCGGGAATACCGCCTTTGAGCGGTTCAGCGGGCCACAGATCAGGAAATTCGCCATGCTGGAGCCGGAGGCCTACGAGCGCACGGCCAATATCAGCATGGTCAGTTCCTTCGTCGCCAGCCTGCTCGCTGGACGACTCGTCCCCATCGACGCTGGAGATGGCAGCGGCACCAATCTGATGGACATCCGCCAGCGACGCTGGAGCGCCCCGGCCGTGGCGGCCACAGCCCCGGGGCTCGATCACCGACTGCTGCCCGTCATCGATGCCGATGGCGTGATCGGTCCGGTGAGTCCCTTCTGGGTCGAACGGCACGGTCTGTCGCCGACCTGCCAGCTGCTGCCTTTCTCCGGCGACAACCCGTGCAGCCTGATCGGGCTCGGACTCGTGCAGCCGGGTCAGCTGGCGCTGAGCCTGGGAACATCGGACACCTTCTTCGCCTGCATGGATGAAGTGCGCGTCTCCTCAACGGGCGAAGGGGCTCTGTTTGCATCCCCGGACGGCGAACACTACATGGCACTTATCTGCTTTCTCAATGGATCTCTTGCCCGTGAAGCGGTGCGTGACGAGTACGGGCTCGACTGGGACGGATTTGCTCGTGCATTGCAGCAGACACAACCCGGTAATGACGGCGCCTTGATGTTGCCCTACTTCGCCGCCGAAATCGTGCCTCACGTGGAGACTCCAGGTCCGGTTCGACACAGGTTGAATCGGGAGGATGCATCGGCAAATGTGCGTGCCGTGATCGAGGCGCAGGCCCTGGCTTCACGCATTCATGCAGAATGGATGGGGGTCGATGTGCAGTCGATCTCGGTAACCGGCGGTGCCTCGGCGAATGCGGACATCCTGCAGATCTACGCTGATGTGCATGACTGTCAGGTGCAGCAATTCCAGACGACGAATGCCGCCGCGCTGGGTGCGGCCCTGCGGGCAGCGCACGGTCACGGACGCATGATGGGCGAAAATCCTTCATGGACCGATGTCGTCGGCTCCTTCACCCAACCCATTTCAGGCTCGGCCATCCACCCGCGCCCCGATGCGGTGGCCATCTACAATGAGTCGGTGGAAGCCTACCGGACGTTGGAGCAGCAGCACACGACCTGAAGCTGACGTGCCTTCAGTCATTCACTTCGCGGATAGGCCGTGCCGTCCTGTGGATCAAAGCGCACGCGTGGATCCGAACAGGAGACCTGGAACCAGAAGTCAGTGTGACGAGACACGCCGTGGACGATGGCGAAACCGACATCATCCTCTGCATCGACACAACTGGCGAAGACATTCCCCGTGTCCCGTTCGCTGATCCCGAAGGCCCGGGCATCGGGATCGAAGGTCTTCTGATCGAAGCTCGGCGATGCGAGTCGCACGCAGAGACAGGACAGACCGTGTTGCGCGTCGTATGCCCTGGCCAGTGCCTCGCCCCAGCACTTTGTCGCGCCATAGACATTTGCCGGGAAGATGGGCGCCTCCCAGGGACCGACCGTGTTCGTCTGGCCGTAGCCCAGGATCGCATTGATGCTGGATGCAAAGACCACGCGCCGACACCCTGACTGTCGCGCCGCCTCGAAGCCATTGTAGCCGCCGATGATGTTGCGCTGCAGCAGCGTCTCGTAGAAAGCCGCTGCAGGACTGGGATCGGCAGCCAGATGAACGACGGTGTCGATCCCCTGGCAGGCTGCAGTGAAGGCATCCAGATCGGTGATATCCAGCTCGACGAACTCTTCGTGCGTCGCCAGTTTTTCGATGGGCTTCACGTCGGCCAGGCGCATCTGATAACGATCACCCCATTGCTGGCGCAGGATCGTGCCGACTCGTCCCGCGGCACCCGTGATCAACACACTTCGTGTCATGAGGCGGCTCCTTCACCGCCAGCCAACGGATCGGCGGCAGAGGATTGACCCAGTAACGCTTGATAGGCCACCAGCGCAGCGGCGACGTGCACGTTCATGGAAGGCCCTTTTCCATACATGGGGATGAAGACGGCACCATCACACTGGCCCAGTGTCGCCGCATAGACGCCACCCGACTCATTGCCCAACACGAGACAGACCTTGTCGGCATATGGGTAATCGAGGAAGCAGCGCGTGCCCCGGGCCGTTTCCAGTGCCACGATCTGGTACCCCTCGGCCTTCAGCGTATCGATCGCCTCGTCGATACGCCCGATCCGGCGCCAGGGAATCCGACGATCGTGACCACGGGAGGTCCGGTCGATCTCCTCGTGCGGCGGTGTGGGGGTCTTTCCGGTGAAGATGATCTCCTGGGCGCCGACAGCATCGGCCACCCGGAAGATCGATCCCACATTGCGCGGGTCCTCCATGCTCTGCAGTAGAAAGACAACTCTCGATTGGGGAGGATAGTCCTGTGCCGCCTGCTCGAAGAGGCGACGAATCTCCACCTTCTTGAGCGGAAGCATGGCCGCCATGCCTCAGGCGCCCCCCAGATCGACGACGAGCCCATCGGCCCCGACAAACACCTCGCCGTTGAAACGCTGCCGAATCGTGTCTCCCATGGCCTCCACGGCACCCAGGTCGCCGGTGATGTCTTCGATCACCAGATGCTTGATCATCAGACGCTTGACGCCACACTGGGTCGCCAGGTCGGCCAGCGCTTCGGGGATGATGTGCCACGTGCCCCAGGGTTGTTGATCAAGAAATTGCTGCGTCCCCGAACACTCATAGACGAGCAGGTCCGCACCAGTGGCGAAGTCGACGAAGTCATCCTGTGGCAGGCCATCTCCGCTGATGACGATGGTCTGTCCCTCCGCTTCAACCTTGTAGGCGAGGGTGGGCATCTTCGAATGATCCGTAAAGGCCGCATGGATGCGGACGCCCTCTTCGTCATAGAAGAGCCCTCGCTCCTCTATATCGATCGTCTCCGGGTCGAGGCCGAATTCACTCTTGCCGTGCCCAAGACGAGAATCGATATCCTGCTCGAAGGGTGGACGGATGAGCCGCTCGACGAACTGCGTGGTGCCCTGTGGTCCGGTGATCCGTAGTTGGTTCTGGCGCGAGTTGTTCCAACCCACGAAGACGAAATAGGGCACATCGACGATGTGATCGAAATGGAGATGGGTCAGGAAGAGTCTGTCGATCTCCTCCACCTTCTCCCCCTGTTCGGCCAATCGAAGACAGGCAGCCCGGCCGCAGTCGAAGAGCAGTCGCTGTGATCCAACATGCACGATCTGTGACGGGCCGGCACGACGCGGATTGTTGCGTACGGCACCACTGCCCAGGAGGGTGAATCGCACGGGACTCAGCTCCCTGCTTCAGGCGACACGGAGGTCTTGGGCAGCATACGGCGAACGCCCTTCTCATATAGGACCTCGTATTCCTGTGCTGGCACGTCGATGGCCCGCATCGCCACCTCACCGGCCGTGATCAGTCTCTCCGAGGCGCCCAGCAATTCATCCAACGATTCTTCCGGGGTCTTGGTCGTCGTATCCAGTTCGATCAGGCGGCCCTTGTCGGTGAAGAGCGACCGGTCGACTTCTTCGGAGAATCGATCCAGCAAACGACCGATATCCGCATCCTTGATGATCTGGTACTGATGAGGATCCGCCTGCATGCGCGCGCGGATGGCCTCTTCAGTGGCTTTCACGTGGATGAAGACGACATCCGGCAGACGGGTCTCCAGTACCTGTGACTCGTAGAGTCGCTGTTGCCGGTAGCCGTAACGCGGATAGTACGGACTGTCTTCGTCCTCGCCGTAGAATTCAGAATAGATCGCTTCCTCGATGTGCCAGCCACTGATCAGCGTATTGGCGTAGTTGCGGATCACCTCAACGTGATATTGGATCTGCATCCGCTGCATCCGCTCTTTCACATCATTCGGAAATCCGATCATCAATTCCCGTGATTCTGCGCTCAGCGTCGAATCAGGAATCGTGAAGTGGTCGTCGCCGTGCACCGGTTGGGCGCGATGGCGGTAGTAGGTCGAAAGCAGATCGATGAGAGTCGACTTGCCGGCGTATTCTACACCGACGAAGACACAGCGCATGGGAGTCTCAATCGTGTCAGGTGGTGTACGGAAGCGTGTCGGGTATATTCACGAACTCACGCGTTGATCGAAGAGCCGCCGCAAGATAGGGAACGCCCTCTTCAACCGGCAACCCGCAAGAGGATGGCCCGTGCCTGCCAAAACATCACCGTCGCAAAAAATAGGTATTCTTGTCGCCCAACTCGGCACGCCGGACGCTCCCACACCGGCCGCCCTGAGACCCTACCTCAGGAAGTTCCTCGCCGATCCACGCGTCATCGATCTAAAGTGGTGGAAGTGGCTGCCGATCCTCTATCTCTTCATCCTGACCCGGCGACCGGCGCGATCCGCACGCCTGTATCAGCGCATCTGGACTGAGGCCGGATCGCCCCTGCTGCTGTATTCCCGAGCCCAGGAAGAGGGCCTGCAGCAGAGACTGGGTGACGGGTATCGGGTCATCCTCGGCATGCGTTACGGGAAACCCGGCATCGAGTCGGCCATGGCCCAGCTGCAGGCGGAGGGCATCGATCGCATTCTCGTATTTCCCATGTTTCCGCAGTTCTCCTGCTCGACGACCGGATCGATATATGACGGTGTCAACCAGGCCGCCTATGGCCGGCGCTGTCCACTGTTCTTTGATCGGCGGCGGCAGATGCCGGCCCTGCGATTTGTCCCCCCCTACTTCACACATCCGGAATACATCGACAGTCTGAAGGTCCGTGTGGAGGAGGAGGTGGCCGCACTCGATCGAGCCCCGGATCGCTACTTGATCACCTTCCACGGAATACCCAAACGATACGTCGATGAGGGTGATCCGTATCGGCAACAGTGTGAAGAGACGGCCCACCTGCTTGCCACAGCGCTGAAACTGCGAGAGGACCAGTGGCGCCTGGGCTTTCAGTCACGCTTTGGCAAGGAAGAATGGCTGCAGCCCTACACGGAGGACCTGCTCGCCGACCTGGGACGTGAGCAGTTGCAGTCTCTGGTGGCCACGTGCCCGGGTTTCACGGCAGATTGCCTGGAAACACTCGACGAGATCGGTCACGAGGGGCAGGATCAGTTTGGAGAAACCGGTGGTGGGCAACTGCATCTGGTGCCTTGCCTCAACGACCATCCACGGTGGCTTGACGCGATGGCGGCCATCGCCCGGCAGGAGTGTGCCGGATGGGTCACGGCACCGAAAGAAGAGACCACGGTATCGTGATGGACGTGAGCCGGCATCTCATGAGTCATCACACGACGAGACCGGCGCGTCGATTGTGACTTTCCTGAAATCAGGCCAGGTTCAGCGCCAGATTTCAGGAATGGTGATGTCGTCGACTCGGGGCTACAACGGTGGAAGTCGGTCCGTCAGCCAAGTGCACATCTGCCGCAGACACTCGGCGCTGATTTCGTGCCCCATCTGATACTCATGGTAACTCAGATCAAGGGGCAGAGTCGAGAGGATATCGCGCGTGTTGTGCGCTTTCTTGATGGGCAACAGCGGGTCATCGGTGCCATGAGTCTGCAGGACCGGTTTGTCTCTCAGCGCCGCGAGAATCTCTTCATCCTCCGGCAGGAACTCCCGTAGCCAGACACCGGAGAGAAATGCTACACCCGCCACGCGCTGCGGGGCCTCCATGAGAAGACTCATCGCCATGGCACCCCCCTGGCTGAATCCGAGCAGGACCGTATTGGTGCCATCATTGCCCGATGATGCCTGCAGATCGCTGATCAGGTCGAGGAGGCGGTCACGCGACCGGAAACCCTCCTGCGTATCCATCGACATCCCCACAGGGGTGAACTCGATGTTGAACCAGGCATAACCACCCATATCAAGAGTCAATGGCGCCCGGATGCTGATCACTCGGTAGCGGGGATCGACATAGTCAGCCAGACCCATGAGATCATGTTCATGGCTGCCATAACCGTGCAGGAGAATCAGCAGAGGCGGCACATCGGTACTGGCCTGCTGCGGTGGCCGTTCGATCCTCGTCAGGTCTGTCATTCGACACGGATCCGGAAGCGACCGGTGCGTTCCAGCAGCAGCAGAACGTGGTCTTCCTCGGCCGCGATCAGGTGCACGATGGGATTGGGATAGATCTTCTCATTCCGCCAGACGACTTCGTCATTGACGGAAATCGTCGGCCGCTTCCGGCCGTCCCGCGCCAGACGCAGGTGCGTTTCTCCCTCCACATCGATCTGCAGCGTCAAACGGATCGCGTCAGGTGTGGTGGATTCCGTCTCTCCCGTATCCTCATCATCGCGGTCCGGTACCCACGACATCTCGATGTGATCTTCTTCCGACACCGGAATCAGCGCGTGGCCCCGCGCCAGCAGTTCCAGTGGCGGCCGGATCTCGCGCGTGCTCCAACCTGCCCCAATCGGGCGCACACCGAGCAGGTATTGCGTCCATAACGCATCGGGGCCAGGCGCTGCCCCCGTGGCGTCTACAGCACGCTTATCACGCCAGGTCGACCCGGGCCGCGCGAGTCGCCGCAGCCAGTGATTGCCGATCAGATCCAGTAGTCGTTGTCGTCGGCCTGCCCGTCCCAGACCGGCTGCCAGGACCCAGACCTGTGTCAGATCACCAACTGGAGCCACGCCGCTACGACGCATGGCCTGCTCGACTCGCTCCCCTCGACCTGCCTCATCGCCAATGGCCAGCAGGGCCAGACCATTGGTCCATTGCCGGAAGGTGTCCTCGTCGGGCGCTTCAGCATACAACCCCGCCTCCTCTCGCCAGCACGATTCCAGCAGCTCGCTGCATCGCTGCACTGCCGCCGATTCCTCGAGGTCCCGATCACGGGCCTCGGCGACGACTGCAGCCGCGCTGATGCCCGCCAGGGCCAGGGCCGCAGTTGCGGCCGGCGCCCAGTCGGAGGAGCTGGAGGCTGAACTCATATCCAGGAGTTGTGCTGTGTGGGAGATCAGTGTCTGTGCCTGGTCCAGCGCCTGATCCGCCGCATCGGCATCACCCGTATGCTGGTGGTAGTCGTGCAGCGCAAGGAGATATCCGTAATCGGAAGGCACCGGGTCGGAACCGGGAGCACACCGGAGAAGGGTCTGTCGCGCAACGCGGGCCGATCCCGTCTGGGCCAGATCATTGCTCTGCAGGATCCAGCCCTCGAGCCAGTTGTATCGCTGGGGCCGGGTCGCTGGACCGTAGGCCTCCTGACGTACCCCGTCGAGGGAGGCGGCGCCCAACTGCCAGGCAGCATCGATCTGGGGCTCGACCCTTATCCGTGATCCGGCCTCAACCACGGTCCGCCGCTCGATGACAGTTACAGCCTCGAGAGACAGATCCTCTTCGTCAAAGCCGGTGAGTCGGACCGTCAGGTAGCGAGCTCGGACCAGGGCCAGACCGGCCATCTCCTGGCGTCCGTCGCCGCAGTGAAAGCGCACATGGTGCTCGACCGTGTCGCGGCGTGTGGAATAGACCAGATCAACGACACCGTTGCGCCCCCCACGTAGTCGCAGAGCGGGCCAGCCCCAGACCTGACGTCCGAGATCGTACTGGAGTTGGACAGCCTGTCCAGAGACGGTCCGAATCTGCGTCGCCCCGTGTCCTCCTGCGAGCAAGGCGTCGTGATGGACACATTTGCAGTTGGCCAGCGGGTTGAGTGTCGTGGGTTCAAGATCGGCCTGGGCGGGCACAGAGCCTACGCCCAGCAGCTCATTGGGAGCTACGGGGAATTCTGCTGCCCCCACTGCCTCGCCATCAGCTGCCTCACCATCGACGCTGGTCGTAGCAGTGGATGGCGTCACACCCTCCCAGGACTCACCGGCAACCGGTGCGTCGATGGCCATCTGCCGCTCGAAAACGAGCCCATCCGACGAACCGGAGGGATCCTGCCGTCGTGGACGCGCGTGCCAATCCACTCCCGTGCAGAACACGACACCGTCGCCACCAACGGCACTGGCATCAAAGAGCTTGCCCTCGCAGCAGAACCAGGGAGAGACAGCCTCCCCCGCTCGGGCCACGACGAGGATCTCGATTTCGCCGGAGTCCCAGGCACCCGAAAAACGCAGTCTCTCGGGCATCGGTGCGCCCAGCAACAGGCCACCGGTTCCACCCGCAAGACGTACACCGTCGATGTAGATATGGTACGGCCCACTGGCCCAGCAGCGGATCTCGCCGGCTCGACAGGGCTCGCGTAGGCGTAGGCGTAGGCGCAGGAAGAGGTCCTTCGCGCCGCCCGCATGCCAGATGGGAATGGGTAAAATCACTCTGCATAGATCCGCATTGCTTCGGCCCACGTCAAGGGAAAGCAACGGGAAAAGACAGAGCGGACCCGAAACCCGGGCCCGCTCTGGCATCAGATGGCCGCGATTGGAGGGTTCAGTCCGGCAGTCGCAGGGCCACGACGTCCGTCGCGATGCCACCACGAGTGGCGCGCCGAATCATCAGCAGGGCCGTACCCGTGGCCCCCTCAAGAGCATCCTCGTAGTCCTCCAGGCTGGCAATCGGCACTCGATTCACCTCGACAATGAGGTCGGCACTCTGCAGACCAGCATGGGCGGCACGGGAACCGCGTGAGACACGCGAGATGATGACACCCGTCTCGTCTTCGAATCCGTAGCGTTCGGCGACGTCGTCTGTCAGCGAACGAACGCGCAGACCGAGGCGCTCATCTTGTTCGGTCTCTGACGTGGCGGCCGCTGTCTTTTCTGGACGCGCAGCCAGCGTGACCGTGACGGTGCGCTCACGACCCTCGCGGATCAGTCGCACCCTGACTTCAGTTCCCGGGCGGTTGCGGGCGACGTAGGCACGCAGAGCACCCGCTCCCGCAATCGGCTCGCCGTCGACATCGATGATTACATCGAGGGGCTCTATCCCCGCCTCTTGCGCCGGCGAATCCTCGACAACCTGCTCCACGAGTGCTCCTTCGTGCCTCTCCAACCCCAGGGCAGCCGCCATATCGATGTCGATGTCATCCGGGAATACGCCCAGCATGCCACGACGCACCTCGCCAAATTCGACCAACTGCTCCATGATCGTCTTCACGAGGTTCGAAGGAATTGCGAAGCCGATCCCTTGGGAGCCACCACTGTGTGAGACGATGGCCGTGTTGATCCCGACCAGGCCACCACGGGTGTCGACGAGGGCACCACCGCTGTTGCCCGGGTTGATCGCCGCGTCGGTCTGGATGTAATCCTCAATGACGCTAAGCTGGGCACTCCGGCCCACGGCGCTGACGATGCCTGTCGTGACCGTATGCAGTTGACCGAAGGGATTGCCGATCGCCAGAACCCATTCCCCCACATCCAGATCGTCTGAGTCGTCGAGGGTCAGGTACGGCAGATCCACGTCCACGTCGATCTTGAGCACAGCCAGATCTGTGAGAGGATCGCGCCCCACGACCTTGGCCTCAAAGCTGCGTCGATCGGCCAGATCGATGATGATTCGATCGGCCACGTCATTGCGCTGCCGACCTGTTGCCACGACATGGTTGTTCGTGATGATGTAGCCATCGGCGCTGACGATGACACCCGAACCGAGACCTTCCCGGATCTGGCCCTCCGGCCGACGCGGCTGGACGAACGGATGGTTGCGGAAGATGTCGTTCGTCAACCCACGCCCCTCGACCTCCCGTTCGGTCTTGACGGCCACCACGGCGGGGGATACTTGGGCTGCGAGTTCGGCATAGGCATCGCTGAATCGCTGTAGTTCCTGGAGACCGGCAGCCTGAGCGGAGGGCACGCCGAGGGCCAGGCCAAGAGCCAGTAAGGGAAGGAGAATCACTGATCGCATGATGTATGTCCTTGTGCAGATCGAGACGATACAGGTCGTCATCGGAGGTTGATGATCCAGGGCTTGCGTTGATACAGACGGGGATGACCGCAGGCGGGTTCCCGACCTCACGTCTCCTGCCCGGTGGTCTTGTGAGTGCACAGTGTGAGCCCAGTCTCATCAACATCGACGACGATCCGGTCGCCTTCCTCAGCCTGCTCTGCGATCAGAGCACGGGCGATGCGGGTTTCCAATTCATGCTGGATGTACCGCTTCAGGGGTCGCGCTCCGAAGACGGGATCGAAACCCTCCCGCGCAATGTGCGCGCGAGCCGCCGACGTCGTTGACAGTTCGATGCGACGATCCAGCAAGCGGTGGCACAACTGGCTCAGCATGATTTCGACGATCCGCTCAATCTGCTCCAGTGTCAGCGGCTTGAAGAGCACCACATCGTCGATCCGATTCAGGAATTCGGGTCGGAAGTGCCCACGCAATTGCGCCATCACCGCTTCGCGTACCGGCGCTGGAATGTCGCTGCTGGCAGCATCAATCCCGTCCATGAGTTGTGTGGATCCGATATTGGATGTCATAATCACGACCGTGTTCTTGAAGTCGACCGTGCGTCCCTGGGCATCGGTCAGGCGACCGTCATCCAGCAACTGCAGGAGCGTATTGAAGACGTCCGGGTGCGCCTTCTCAATCTCGTCGAAGAGAACGACCGCATACGGGTGCCGCCGCACCGCTTCGGTCAATTGGCCACCCTCTTCGTAGCCCACATAGCCGGGCGGGGCGCCAACCAGACGGGAGACGGCATGCTTTTCCATGTACTCGGACATATCGATGCGGATGACGCTGTCGTCTGAATCGAAGAGCACGCGCGCCAGCGTTCGGGCCAGCTCGGTTTTTCCCACACCGGACGGTCCGAGGAACAGGAAGGATCCAATGGGCCGATGCGGGTCCTTGATTCCTGCGCGCGCACGGATCACCGCGTCAGCGACCAGCTGCACGGCCTCCTCCTGCCCCACGACCCGCTCGTGCAACGCCTCATCGAGTCGCAGCAGCTTCTCACGCTCGCCTTCCACCAGGCGCGTGACCGGAATCCCCGTCCAGCGGGAGACGATCTCGGCGATTTCCTCCTCGGTGACCTCCTCGCGCAACAACCTGACGCCCTCCTGCGCCGCCAGGGCCTGTTCGTGTTCGGCGAGACTAGACTGAAGTTGTGGCAACTGTCCGTACTTGAGCTCTGCCGCCCGATCCAGATCTGCCTTGCGTTCAGCCCCCTCAATGTCGCGCCGAACCGTTTCGATCTGTTCGCGCAGCTGACGCAGATCACCAATCCCTTTCTTCTCATCTTCCCATTGCGCCGTCATGGCCGATGCCTGAGATCGCAGATCGGTCAGGTCGCGGCGCAGTGCCTCCAGACGTTGCTTGCTGCCCTTGTCCTTCTCCTTCTTCAGCGCCGCTTCCTCGATCTCCAGCTGCATGACCCTGCGTGTCACCTCATCGAGTTCAGCTGGCATGGAATCGATTTCGGTGCGGATGCTGGCACAGGCTTCATCCACCAGATCGATCGCCTTGTCGGGCAGGAAACGATCACTCACATATCGATTCGACAGCACAGCGGCGGCCACCAGGGCATTGTCCTGGATGCGTACACCGTGGTGGACCTCGTAGCGTTCACGCAGACCCCGCAGGATGGAGATGGAGTCCTCCACTGAAGGAGGCTCGACCACGACAGGCTGGAAGCGCCGCTCGAGGGCCGCGTCCTTCTCGATATTCTTGCGATACTCATCCAGTGTCGTGGCACCGATGCAGTGTAACTCGCCACGGGCCAGCATGGGCTTCAGAAGATTTCCAGCATCGGTGGAGCCTTCCGTGCGTCCCGCACCGACGATGGTGTGGACCTCATCGATGAAGAGCAGAATTCGACCTTCCGAGGCCTTGATCTCCGCCAGCACGGCCTTGAGCCGCTCTTCGAATTCACCTCGATACTTGGCGCCTGAGATCAGTGAGCCCATGTCGAGGGAGAACAGGGTTCGGTCCTTCATCCATTCAGGGACATCACCCCGCACAATCCGCTGCGCCAGACCTTCGACAATGGCTGTCTTGCCAACGCCCGGCTCGCCGATGAGGACGGGGTTGTTCTTCGTCTTGCGGGACAGAATGCGGATGACCCGGCGGATCTCGGCATCACGACCGATCACCGGATCAAGCGTCGCCTGACGAGCCTGGGCGACCAGGTCGACGCCGTATTTCTCCAACGCTTCATAGGTCGCCTCCGGATCAGCACTCACGACCCGCTGGTTCCCACGGAACTGCGTCAAGGCCGCTGCGAAACCCTGGGCTGTGACCCCCACAGCTGCCAGCGCCTTCGCACACTCTGTGGCGGGGTCAGCGAGCATGGCCAGAATCACATGCTCCACGGAGACAAAGTCATCGCGCTGGCCTTTGGCTTCATCTTCAGCCCGGGCCACCAGGCTCTGCAGTCCTCGCGTCATCTGAAGTTGTGCGGCACTCCCCGAAACTCGCGGCCTCGCCTTCAGGGCGGCCTCCAGTTCCTGGCGCAGTCCTTCATGTGACACACCAAGTCGCTGCAGCAAACGGGGGAGAACACCGCCCTCCTGGTCGAGGAATGCCACCAGGAGATGGACGGAGTCGATTTCGGGATGAGACCGCCGCAGGGCACTGGTCTGTGCCTCTTGCAGGGCCTCCTGGGTCTTGTGGGTCAGTCGATCTGCATTCATACGATTGTCATCCACCTTGTGTCCTTCGAGAATCGACGATTGCTGCTACATCGGCAAATCGCGTACCTCGCGCACCAGACCAGCGACGGAAGGCGTGCAAATCGCTGATAATACATGGTGTTATGATGATCACACCCAGATGAGACTTCTGGTTTCGTCAGTGTGCCAATATGGCAGACACTCGTCGTTTCTACCACGGCCGTGTTGTCAGGAACACCGCTGTTCAGAACACCGATGCTGAGAACACAGATGCCCCGATCGGCTCAAAGGCCGACCGGGGCGTCGTATAGCTGCAGATCCTGGGGCTTCGAGACTGAAGCGCGTCAGATCGCCAGGAGGCCGCTCTCGTCTGCGTCGATGACTTCAGGCGGTGGCACCGGGGCGTCGAGGGGGCTTTCCTCTTCCTCTTCTTCACCGAAGGCGTCGATACCCTCCATCACGAGACCGAAGGTTGTATCGATGTCGTCAGACACGTCACCGGATATGTCACCGATGCCGCTGAGGATACCCTTGGCCTGGGAGAAACCCTCCTCCACAGCACCCCTGATGAGGCCCTTGAAGCCCCCCAACCCGGGACCCCCGTCCTCGTCTGCAGCATGATTGGCCGTGAATCCGCCGAAAAATGATGTGGAGAACTCAAGGATCCTGTTTGCCGTTGCCTGCGGGGAGAAATCGAGGCCACTGGACAGGATGCTCTCTGTGTTGAGATCGAGGCCGGCCTTGACGAAGGCGGCATCAAAACTGGCTGCCAGGTTGTCATCTAGAACTTTGCTCGCGTATTCGATATTGATCTCACTGCCTACGCTGAGCAGAACCGCTGATTCACTGCCTTCCGGGCCGCTGCTGACGACCGCCTGGGCATCGATCTGAGTCCTGACGCTGATTGAAGCAATCAGCGAATGTTGGCTCTGAGTCGTCCCGACTTGCATGATTCCCTCCTTGGGGCGCAGGGGATACTGGGAGAATGGTATTCCGCCATTCCTATATATCGGCCCCATCTGGAGATTCATGAGGGAAATCTGTTAGGAATCGTGAAAAAACAAAAAAAAGGAAGGGACGGCCATTTCGGCCGTCCCCCCCCAGATAGCAATGGGTCTGATCTTGCGAGAGATCAGATCAGATTAAAGCGGAAGAGCATCACCGAAATCTGACTGCCCTTGGCCGAACCGGGCAGGACACCGCCGCGGGTGACCAATGCTGTATCCAGCAACTGCAACTGCATGTGGAACACGCTGAATGGACCAAAGGCGAAACCGATGGATGAGGATGCAGATCGCCCACCCACCGAGAGTCCGATCCGGGCCGGCAGCCAGTTCACCAGACGATACTCGGCGCCAAAAGATAGCCGGGGTGTCGTCTCGAGACCAAAGCCGGTACTGAAGGCCTGATCGTAGTTACCAGCCACCGTCAGGCGCTCCATGGGCCGGTGGCTGACGCCAATCCGCAGGCGGGCCGGCAATGACCGACTGAAGCTTTCAGTGCCGATCTCCTGGTGGAAATCCGTGTCGCCATCGCCATCAACATCGCCATTGTCCAGGATATCTTCAGCCTTATCCACGTCCAGCAGGCTGGTCACCCGCAGGTCGGTGGCACTGGCAAAGATCGAATCCTGGGCAACATCGCCACTCCAACTGTAGCTGTCGATGAAATCGAGCAAGCCGATACTGACGGTGGTCTTGCCGTCTTTCAGGACGCCGGCAACACCCAGATCGATACCGAAGCCGAAACCGGTGCCGTGCTGCGCAATCACGTAGGACTCGAGATCCGTGCCCTCCACGCGCGACACGAAGCCGGCGCCACCGGAGCGCAGGATCTCACCGTAGGCACCACCCATAAACTTCAACGTGGCACCCACCGACAGTTCGCGCAGATAGGGCGAGATGCTCTCATGCCGACGAACGTGGATCGGCTTGGCAAAGGCCCAGTTGAGCCCGACCAGCCCCCACGCGGATCCATCCCACTCGGAGATGTCGTAGTTGCCATTGAGCCCGTCAGCGAGGCGGTCCGCCTCGAATTGGTTGCCGAAAACCATCAACTCGAACATGTCTTTCGGCAATTCACCTTCCATCCCCATGGTAACTGTCGTGGTGATGGCAGAATGAATCTCTTTGGGCAGCGGGAAAGCGACGCCCCCGTTCAGAGGCAGCCCGGCGGCGAAGAATGGCTCCAGATCAACATTGAAGCGCAACCCGTCACTGGGCACATCACTGAGCAGATCACTCTTCTCTGATTCACCGATGAAGTGCTGGTCATCGGTGAAGTTGTCGTTGTAGGTCTGCACGGAGAACGCATTGTTCTCCATGGAATAGTTGAGGCCGAAGTTGAGCAGTTCCCACTTGAAGGTCGGGCTCGACCGCAGTCCGAGATTGGCGGGATTCCACTGCACGGCTTCCGGGCCACGGGCCAACGCCGTGTAGGATCCGGCCAGCCCCATGGCGCGAGGCGAGCCATCACCAACAGCGTGGGTGACAGTCTGCAGTCCAAGAGTCAGGACTGCCGCAATACCTATATACGTGCGGAATTTCATCAGTCTGCTCCTGGGTTAATCGACGAGGTCTTTGTTGAGTTCAAGAATGATCTGACTGCCCGCCTGGACCACGACGTAGTCGCTGCCAGCCAGGGCGACATCACCATCTGTGCCATCAATCGCGATCTGAATCCCCGTGTAGTAGACCGGCTCAAGCAATTTGAGGATATCGTCCTTCGTGAGCGTCACGTTCTGCGTATTGAAGGCACTGGCAGAGACCCGACTGCCATCGAAAGGCGCTGCCGATACGGCGAAGGCAGGCTCATCCAGAGGCGGGATCACGAGCGTCGGATTGGTATAGACCGTCGCTTCGGTCGCGCCAACGAACAGGCGCACACCCACGGCGAGGGGGACGTGATTCTCGATCGTGGTGCGAACACCGGCACTTCGAACGTTGGAGCTGATGCGGTCTCGCGCTTCATCGTCGGTGAATGTGCGGCGGACCGGATCGGGCTGAATCTGGGTCGCCTCACGAACCTGGAAGGCGGCCGGCGCCCGGAACTGCACGCTGTCGACCTGCACCCAGTGACTCGGCTCGATCACTTCTTCGCTGATGCCGTCCCCGACAAAAACCGATGGGGTGACCGTCACGCTCGTCGGCAACAGATTGAGGAAGTCCGTCAATTCCGCCGCCTCTGGCCGGATGATGATCGTCTGCGGCGATTCAGGACTTCCCGCAGGGAAGACCTCGTCCACCAGCAGAGATGCAGACTGGCCAGCGCTATTGGTACCCCGGATGTCGAGGGTGATACCGCTATTGAAGCCGACGGCCGAGGTGACGTAGACGGCCAATTCCGTCTCCGCCAGAGCGACGTTATCAAGACCCTGGGGGAAATCGATCGTCTGCGTCTGCTCGGGAATCTCGATCTCGAGATTGTCCAGGATCCCGGCCACACGACTAAATGTCAACTGCTCGGTGATCGCTTCGACGATGATCTCGCCGTCCGACCGAATCGTCACCTCACCGCCAGAATCGATGGTGCGGGCAGCATAGGAAAGTTGCAGAGCCAGCGGATCGGCCGGGGCGAAGCGGTTGTTCCTCAGATCGAAGGTCACCTCGCGCGGCTCCGAACCGAGTGAATCGATCAGGAATGTCTGCGACGTACCGGATGCATCCTGCAGATCACTGAGCGTGAATTCGAGCTCCATGATCACGGGAATTTCATTCGTCACGCGAAATGTCAGACCCCCTTCACTGATGAGAGCCTCGGTGACCTGAATGCGGTCATCGGGGAAATCCAGTGTCTGATCTGCTGAGAATTCCTGCTGGGAAATGCGTGCTGTTGCTTCAGTCACCTCCAGAGGCAGGACCTCGAGACCGAACTCGATTCCAGGATTGCCCTGAATGGTCACATTCGTGCCCTGAGCGGTGCCAGCGGAGATCCCCAATTCCAGATCGCCGGAGATCGTCTCGCCTGCCAGGTCGAAGCTGTCGGACGAGGAGCCACCATTGGCGGCAATGGTTCCCATGTTGATGCTATCGATCAGGCGGTTCCCATTGCCCACATCCACGAGGGAGAACACGACATTCTCGAGATCGACGGGGAACGTGTTGGTCACGTCCAGGATAATGCCACCCGACTCGATCACCAACGACGTCACACTTTCCAGTGGCACGTCGATGCCGGTGTCGATCGTCTGCGCCGGCAGGATCGGCAACGTTGTGCCACTCTCGATCGTCTGGCCAAGCAGCTGACTGAGTGTGATGGGTGGAATCGCGGGAACGTCGGCGCCAGGCAGAGAGATCGTGCCCAACTGCGTCGCGAAGCTGTTGGCTTGCGGTGTCACCGACAGCCGATCCCCTACTTCCTGGCGGGAGTCGACGCCAAATTCGGTACTGAAATTGATGCCCAGGGCATCATCACTGATCTCGAGAAACTCGGATCGATCGGAGGCCACTTCAGCGATTGTCGTCGTGTCGTTGGCGACAGAGACGCTGACAGTGAACTCGAGTCGCGGAACTTCCGGACTCTGGACGGCGCAAGCACCAAGCCAGAGGCTGGCAGCCAGCGTCGCAACGATCGTGCCGAATCGCCCGGAAACCCTGGTGGGGGTCACAGGCCTCATCTGCCCTCTCCTTTTTGCTGTCAGTCTGTACGCGGTGTCTTCGGGACCCCATTGGCCACGTTGAGACACAGCTGTGCAATATAGGATACTCACATCGCGCCACTCAATCTGTGGGAGACATCACCTGTCATGAAGGCAATTACCCGGCGGCCTTGAGCAAAGCACGAACTCGATCCGTCTTCTCCCACGTGAAATCCGCGTCACTGCGACCAAAGTGGCCGTAGTTGGTGGTCTTGCGATAGATCGGTCGCTTCAGTCTGAGCTTGGTGATGATTCCCTTAGGTGTCAGGTCGAAGACTTCCGGCAGAATCACGGCCAGCTCCTCATCCTGCAACCGGCCCGTGCCAAAGGTGTCGACGAGAATGGACACAGGTTCTGACACACCGATGGCGTAGGCCAACTGCACTTCGCAACGATCGGCCAGCTTGGCGGCAACGACATTCTTGGCGACGTAGCGCGCCATATAGTGGGCGCTGCGGTCGACTTTCGACGGATCCTTGCCGGAAAAGGCCCCGCCGCCATGGGGACACATTCCACCGTAGGTGTCGACGATGATCTTGCGACCGGTGAGACCGCAGTCCCCGTGGGGGCCACCGATGACGAATCGGCCCGTGGGGTTGATGTGATAGACGGTATCACTGTCGAGCAATCGGGCGGGGATCACTTTCTGGACCACCTGCTTGATCATGTCTCGCTGAATCTGCTTGTGCGTCACCTTCTCGTCGTGCTGCGTGGAGATGACGACAGCCGTCACTCTCTTGGGCTTGCCATCCACATACTCGACAGTCACCTGTGACTTGGCATCGGGGCGCAGATAGGGAATCGTGCCCTGCTTGCGCAGCTTCGCCATGTGCTGCAGCAGCTTGTGCGCCAGGCTGATCGGCAGAGGCATCAGCTGTGGCGTCTCGCGGCAGGCGTAGCCGAACATCATGCCCTGATCACCGGCACCCATCTCGGTGTGAAGCCCCGCAGACTCAGTCACGCCCTGGGAAATATCCGGCGATTGTTGGTCCAGCATGACCGATACACCACAGGATCGGTAGTCGAAGCCCATGTCGGGATCGTCATAGCCGATGTCTTGGACGACATCACGAACGGTAGCCTGGATATCGACAAGCGTCTTCGACGTGACTTCACCTGCTACAACAACCTGGCCCGTCGTAACCAGGGTTTCACAAGCGACACGCGAATCCTTGTCGCCTGCGAGCATGGCATCGAGAATCGCATCTGAGATTTGGTCCGCGACCTTGTCCGGATGTCCTTCAGAGACGGATTCAGATGTAAAGAGATAGGAACTCACGAAAAAAAGACCTCCCTTTGGGGATTGAATGCTTAGCTGGTGATCTGTGAAAGATCTCCCACATTGAGATGATGAGGACGACCGGTGACGATGGCCTGGTAGCCGACCAGGGAATCCTCCAACACGATTCCCTCGACAACCGCTTCGTCACCGATAATGCTGTTGCTCACGACAGCCCTGTGCACACGTGCGCCGGCACCAACCGATACATGCGGTCCGATGATCGCGTCGCGAACGTCAGCTGTTGGGTCGATATGCACCGGCGGACGAAGAACAACGCCTTCTCTGGCCTGTGCCGATATCTGTCCATCCAGCAGGGCCTGATTCGTGGCCAGCAACGCCTGTTGCGTGCCGCAGTCAAACCAGTGAGCTACTGGAAATGTACTCAGTTGTGCACCTGCGTCGACCATTCGCTGAAAAGCATCGGTCAGCTGGAATTCGCCACGGGTGCGCTCCCCATCGCGGATGAGGCGGCCGAGGCACTCGAATAACATCTTCGAGTGCCGGATATAGTTGACGCCGACGATGGCCAGATCCGACACAAAATCCGATGGCTTCTCGACCAGGCGCTGAACGTGACCCTCCGCTTCAACCACAACACCAAAGCGACGCGGATCGTCAACACGTTTGACGCCGAGTGCACCGTCTCCTTCGACCTGCAGCACCTGGCTCAGATCCGCCTGGAAGATCGTGTCGCCGTACACATTCAGCATCGGCGCATCGTCAACGACATCACGCGCCAGCCAGATCGCATGACCGAGTCCGAGAAGTTCCGTCTGTTCGACGAACTCGACCTGTCGGAAGTGATGATGCGCCCTGACGTAATCGACGATACGATCGCCCATGTAGCCGACAATGAGAACAATTCGCTCAATGCCCAGGGGAGCCAACTGATCGAGGATGTGTCCGATGATGGGTTTGCCAGCCACCTGCAACAGCGGTTTGGGCCGCGTGTGCGTGTGGGGACGCAGTCGGGCGCCCGAGCCGGCGACGGGAACAACGGCCCAGGTGTCGGCCGATGTCATGGACGCTCGCCGGCAGGCCGGGCAGGGCGCGCAAGCCGCAACGCCGGGCCGATTCGGCTCTGCACCAGATGGCGAACTTCCGCCCCGGATGTCAAGGTCAGCGCCTCTTCGGCCAATTCGCGTGCGTCAGACAATCGAATGGCACGCACGACTTCCTTGAGTTCGGGAATCGCCGTTGAGCTTACACTCAGCTGCATGACCCCAAGGCCCAGCAGCACAACCGCTGCTTCTGGATCGCTGGCCATCTCACCGCAGATGGCCGCCGAAATGCCCGCGTCACGCGCACTGTCGCTGACCTCGCGAATAAGCCGCAAGACGGCCGGATGGAGAGGATCGTAGAGATTGGCCACCCGTGCTGTGCCGCGATCGACAGCGAGGGTGTACTGGACCAGGTCATTGGTACCCAGACTGAAGAACTCAACTTCTTCAGCAAACTGCCGCGCCATGATCGCCGCTGATGGAACCTCGATCATGACACCCAGATCACAATCGGCCCTGTGATCGATACCTTCTGCGGCCAGTTCGGAGGCCGCCTCAGAAATCAGGCTCCTCGCCCGGCGGACCTCGTCGATCCTGCTGACCATGGGCAGCAGGATCCGTGCATCGCCACAGGCAGCGGCTCGCAGGATCGCCTTGATCTGCGTCTTGAACAGAGAGGGCGTGTCGAGACAGATGCGGATCCCGCGCCAGCCCAGCATTGGATTGGCCTCGGCCGACGTGTCGACGGCATGACTGAGTTTGTCACCGCCCAGATCAAGGGTGCGGATCACGACTGGACGCGGCGACATGGCCTCCACGATCGCTCGATAGGACTCGTATTGCTGCTGCTCTCCGGGCAGTACATGGCCCAGGTAGAGGAATTCCGTGCGACACATGCCCACGCCTTCGGCGCCATTGGCGAGGGCGAGATCGATCTCCTGGGGAAGATCCACGTTGGCACACAACTGAACCTTGAAGTCATCGACGGTAACCGAGGGCAGAGATCGTCGCTCACTCAGATCCCGCTCACGTCGCAGTTGTCGACGACGTTCGCTGCGGAAGTAGCGTAACACTGGGGCCGTCGGCAGGGCATGGACGACGCCTTCATCACCATCCACAATCACTCGACTGCCGGAGGCGATGCGGCGCGATGCCCCTTCTGCGCCTACCACCGTCGGCAAGCCAAGAGATCGGGCGATGATACTGGTGTGGGACGTGGCCCCACCGACATCGATCACCAATCCTGTGACCAGGCGTCGACCCAACTGGGCAACTTCGGACGGCAACAGATCGCGTGCGATGATCACGGTATTGCTGCGCAGTGTCTGTAGACCTGGCATCGCACCGCCCGACAACTCGGTGAGCACCTGCTGTTCGATATCATGCAAATCGCCAACACGAGCACGCAGATACTCGTTGTCTATCTGCTCGAAGGCAGCGCACAATCCCGCCATCGTCTCCGCAAAAGCTCGCTCAGCCGGCCAGTGGCGTTCGCCGATAATCTGGAGTGTCCGGTCGCGGACCTCTGCATCGGCCAGCATAGCCAGTTGCGCCTCGAAGATCTGGGCCAGGTCCTGACCATGTTCGATTTCGACTCGATCCCGCGTGCGACGCACGGTTTCGGCCACCGATACCAGCGCACTGGTAAAGCGGGATCGCTCCGGTTCAACGCGCGCGGATGATACGCGTCGTTGCGACACGACGGGACGGGCGCCAGCGTGCGTGAAGGCCTTGCCGATCGCAATACCGGGCGACGCGGCAACTCCGACGTAGTTGTGGTACGAGGGACCCATGGGCCTCAGATCTTATCCTCGAAATCGTTCGCCAGCAGTTCGGACAGCTGTTCAACAGCTGTCTCAGCATCAGGACCATCGGCCTCCACTAGCACCTCGGCGCCCTGCTCGGCGGCCAGCATCATCACGCCCATGATCGACTTACCATTGACGCGGCTCACATCCCCTTTCGACAGGAAGATGTCCGCATCGTGCTTCGAGGCAGCCTGAACGAATACTGTTGCCGGCCGGGCGTGAATTCCCAGCCGGTTGGTGATTACAACTGTCTTCTCTATCATCCTCACTCATCCCCTGGTGGCAGCGGATGGCGCAAACCGCCGTTGGATCCACTGACCAAGGCCCCCGCGACGTCCGGAGACGGCGGGGTGATAGGGTTCGATCGCGGCGCCAGACATGACGCACGCCGGATTGTCGCACAATAACTGCCGTGTTCGCTCCGCCCCAACGAGGCCAAGCAGTCGATCTGCGGCGGCGCGTACCGTCATCGGGCGCTTATGCAGATCGTGACCATCACTCGCGATGAAGTCCGCCCAGCCTCGCTCGACCAGCAGCTGAGCCGTCGCCATCGCACGACGACCAAATTTCCCGACAAGACTGCCCGCATTGACCTGAAGCAGCAGATCCTGATCACGCAGGCGCTGGATCCGCTCTGGCTGACGTGCTAACTCGCGGTGACGCTCCGGATGGGCAAGGATCGGGCGCCAGCCGGCAGTGCGTAACGCGAAGAATGCCTGCTCCAGACCCGGCGAAAGGGGGCCCGGTGGCAGGTCCACGAGGACATACTGGCCACCGGCCAAGCGGGCCGACGCGTCGATGGCCACCTCTTGGAGGCCAAAGCGAAAAGCCATTTCGACCCCAAGATGCAGCTCTACTGGCAAGCCTTCGGCAGCGACAGCCGAGACCAGGTCAGAAAATACGCTTTCGTGCACACGCAACTGGTCAGGCTCGGCATTGGCCGAGTAGTGGGGCGTCACCACAGCCTGTCGCAACCCTTCGCCGACGGCAGTACGCAGCATGGCCAACGAGGTGTCGACATCCGGAGCACCGTCGTCGACTCCCGGAAGTGCGTGACAGTGAATGTCGACCCATCCTTCCACGATGCCTCAGCCGACCCCGCCGATGTGCACGGCATCGCTGATATCGCGCAGTCGACCAGGATCATCTTCGACGGCGGTCCCGGTGACGATGAAAGCTGCACCGGCCTCGACTTTCTCCCGTGCCGTGTCCGCGTCACGAATGCCGCCCCCCACGATGACGGGGATATCGACATAAGAGGAAACCGCCTCCACCATGCGAGTGTCTACCGATTGCTGCGCGCCACTACCCGTCTCCAGATAGACCATTCCCATGCCCAGATACTGTGCCGCCAGAGCGTGGGCCATCGCGATGTCAGCTTTGGCTCGTGGAATCGGCCGGGTCGCGCTCATGTACTCGGTCGATGTGAGTGTGCCCGATTCAATCAGCATGTAGGCCGTAGCGATGACTTCAACACCGTATTCTTTCAGGACCGGTGCCGCACGAACCTGCTGTCCGATCAGCAACTCCGGATTTCGGCCGCTGACCATCGACAGGAACAGAATCGCATCAGCATTGGCCACGACCTGACCGGCATCGCCCGGAAAGGAGATGATGGGAATATCGACGATTTCGTGGAGCCGATCGAAAAGCGCCGCATTGCGCGCCGCCGACAGCATGAGACTCGTGCCGACAAGGATGGCATCCGCCCCGGCCGCCGCGCAAGCTTCGGCACGCTCGGCCAGGTCTTCGAGGGACAGCCGGTCCGGATCCAACAGGGTCAGATACCCCGCGCCGCGCCGGCGCCTCACATCCAGCAGATGGTCGAATGTCGTCATGGCATGCCCGTCAGACGGCCAACAGCCCACGTACGATGTCGGGGGCTGCCGCCAGAGCCGCATCGATCTGGCCAGCATCTTTGCCACCGGCCTGCGCCATGTGCGGCTTGCCACCACCGGAACCGCCGGCCAGCTGTGCCACCCCTTTCACAACGTCACCTGCTTTGAGTGAACGCTGCTTGATGAGATCATCGGTTACGACGGCGATGAAACAGACCTTGCCTTGCAGTTCACCACCCAGGACGGCGACGCCACTTCCGAGTCGATCGCGAAGGCCGTCAGCCATCGACCGAAGGCTGGGTACATCCTCCACATCCACTCGAGCCGACACGAGCCGCAGTCCGTCGATATCGATGGCCGTCTCCAACAGATCACCTGCCGTGTCGGTGGCCGCCTGGCGCCGGGCTTCAGTGAGGGCCTTTTCGAGATCTCGGTTGCGATCCAGCAGTTGCCGCACAAGCTGTGGCACTTCTTCGGCTGTCGCATTGAGCATGTGACCGACTTCACCCAGGCGCTCGCGGTTGGCCCGAGACAGGTCCGAGGCCGGCGCACCGCCGGTCGCTTCGACGCGACGCGTGCCTGTAGCAATACCACCCTCAGAGGTCAACTCAAAGGCGCCAATCTGACCCGTATGTACAAGGTGCGTGCCGCCACACAACTCGAGACTGAAGTCGGCCATCTTCACCACCCGAACCCGTTCACCGTATTTCTCGCCGAAGAGTGCACGTGCCCCCAGTTCCCTGGCACGATCCAACTCCTCCTCAAAAGTCTCAATCTCGAGATCGGCGCGGATCGCTTCGTTGACGATGTCTTCGATCTGCCGCAATTGATCGGGCTCAACGGCTGAGAAATGCGAGAAATCAAAGCGCAGTCGCTCCGGGCTCACCAGCGAACCCATCTGATCCACATGATCACCCAGCGTCCGACGCAATGCCTCGTGCAGTAGGTGCGTCGCGGTGTGATGACGCGCGGCCGCATCGCGAGCCTGCGCATCGACTCTCGCCTGGGCTAGGACGCCAGCAACGGGAACTTCGCCATCTACCAGTCGCCCCACGTGGACGATACCCCCGCGGCCCTTCTGCGTTGTCTCGATTCGGATGCGATAGCCGTCACCTTCGATCGTTCCACAGTCGCCTACCTGGCCACCCGATTCGGCGTAGAATGGCGTCGCTTCCAACACGAGGCGCAGTGCATCGCCGTCCGCGGCCACATGAGCAACGGATGTCTCAGTCTCCAACTCATCGTAGCCGATGAATCGAGAGTGTTCGCCAGCGATAACATCGCCTACACCCTCTGTCGCCTGAAAGCGACTCCCTGCGGCCGCTCTGGCCCGCTGCCGCTGCTGCTCCAGGGCCGCTTCGAAACCTTCCGTGTCGACACTCAGATTTCGCTCCCGCGCCATCAACTCGGTCAGGTCGAGGGGAAACCCAAAGGTGTCGTAGAGCTGGAATGCATCGGCGCCGCTGACATCTCCCTTGGCCGCGAGGCGCTCGAAAATATCAAGACCCCGATCGAGCGTCTTGCCGAAAGACTCTTCCTCCGACTTCAGGACCTGGGCGATGTGGGCAGCCTTGGCCGGCAATTCGGGGAAGACGTGGCCCATTGTGTCCGCGACGTGCCCCACAAGCTGGTGGATGAATGGCTCGTGCTGACCCAGCTGTCGTCCGTATCTGGACGCGCGGCGTAGAATCCGCCGCAGCACGTAGCCACGACCCTCGTTCGAGGGCAGCGCGCCATCAGCGATGGCGCAACTGAGCGATCGAATGTGGTCTGCCACCACCCTGGCTGCGACTTGCCCATCTCCATCGACATCACCGCCGGTGAGATCGCCAATTCGCTCGATCAGAGGACGGAAGACATCGGTATCGTAGTTGTTGTCCTTCTTCTGCAATAGGCTGCAGATCCGCTCAAACCCCATGCCCGTATCGACATGCTGCGCGGGCAGCGGGTGCAGAGCACCTGTCTCATCCCGATTATACTGGATGAAGACGAGATTCCAGAACTCGACAAACTCAGGACCGTCCTCCAGGAACAGCTCCGGCGTCTGCAACGACAGATCGTCGCCAACGTAGTAGTGGATCTCGGAACAAGGGCCACAGGGACCAGTTGCCCCCATTTCCCAGAAATTCTCCTTGGCCGGCAGACGAATCACGCGTCCGGGCAGCAGGTCGGTCACCTCGCCCCAGAGCTTCTCGGCCGCCTCATCGGGCTCAACACCCTCCGATTCACTCCCCTCGTAGACCGTTGCCCAGAGTCGTTCACGTTCCAGCCCGAACTTCTCGGTCACCAATTCCCAGCCCCACTCGATGGCCTCGCGCTTGAAGTAGTCGCCGAAGGACCAGTTACCGAGCATCTCGAACAGGGTGTGGTGCCAGGGGCTGAACCCGACCTCTTCCAGATCGTTGTGCTTGCCAGAGACGCGAATGCACTTCTGCGTATCGACGGCACGGGTATAGGGACGCGAACCCAGTCCAAGAAAGACGTCCTTGAACTGATTCATACCGGCATTCGTGAAATACAACGTCGGGTCGTCGTGCGGAACGACCGGCGCGCTGGGCACGCGCGAGTGCCCCTTGCCTTCGAAGAAGGTCAGGAAGGTTTCACGAATCTGGTCCGATGTCATCATGGTGCGGTCGTTTCCTTCAACTGAGCCAGGGCTCGCTCCACAGCGACCCGGGCCGTCTCGGGGTCAAAGCCCCGTCTAGCAAGCAATCCATACATCCGTCGGCGTGCGGCTTCATCCGGGAGCCGTGCGTAGCGGTGGCGCACACGATCCAGCACTCGATCCGCAGCATCATCCGTCCCGACACGGTCCTCGAATTCCTCCAGAATCTGCTCTGCCAGGCTCGGATCGATACCTCGCTTGCGCAGATCCTGCATCAGTTTGATACGACCCTCGGGACGATTCTCGAGCCGGGAGCCGATCCACTGGCGTACATACTTCACGTCGTCGAGCAGACCTGTTCGGCACAGACCTTCCATGACGGTGGCAATGGCCTTCGCCTTACATTCCCGCCGTTCGAGTCGTTCGCCCATCTCCTTGACGGTGCGATCGCGAACGGCGAGCAGGTCGAGAGCGATCCGGCGGGTCTTCTCGACATCCTTAGGCTGGATCTCCTCAGATTCGGCATCTTCGAGATCATCCTCGAGACCACCGTCCTGAGCAGTGGCTGGATCCTTCACGTTCAGGTGGCCGTTTCCGAGCTCTGGTCGGTTGCCGTGTCCGGGGCAGCTGGTCCCTTATTGCCAGATCCACGGTCAGCCGACTCTTCGTCGGCTGATTCTACATCGGCTGCCGGCCCCTCATCGGACCCTGGCATCCCAAGCTCCGTACGCAAGCGCGCCTCGAGTCGAGCGGCGAATTCGGGATTCTCGACCAGATACATTCGGGCATTCTCGCGGCCCTGCCCGAGACGTTCCCCATCACAGGAGAACCAGGTGCCTGATTTTTCAACCAGTCCATTTTCGACACCGATATCGATCAGGTCGCTCTCGCGCGACAGGCCGATATGGTCGCCCGTGTAGTAGATGTCGAACTCAGCCTGCCGATAGGGGGGCGCCAATTTATTCTTGACCACTTTGATGCGCGCCCGCATGCCGATGCTCTCATCGCCATCCTTGATGTGGCCGATACGACGGATATCCAGACGCATCGAGGCATAGAACCCCATCGCTCGACCACCTGTGGTCGTTTCCGGATTGCCAAACATGACACCGATCTTCATACGAAGCTGGTTGATGAAGATGGCGCAGGTGCTTGAACGATTGATTGACGCCGTCAGCTTTCGCAGCGCCTGCGACATCAGACGAGCATGGAGACCCATGTGGGAATCACCCATGTCGCCTTCGAGTTCCGCCTGCGGAACGAGAGCCGCGACAGAGTCGAGGACGACAACGTCGAACGCACCGGAGCGAACGAGTGTTTCAACGATCTCCAGCGCCTGCTCACCAGAGTCAGGTTGGCTGATGATGAGATTCTCGACGTCGACGCCGATGCGGCGAGCGAAGGAGACATCCAGTGCGTGTTCTGCGTCAACGAAGGCCGCCGTACCCCCGGTTTTCTGCGCCTCACGAATCACATGGAGGGCCACCATCGTCTTGCCGGCACCCTCCGGCCCGTAGATCTCGACGATGCGACCTCGGGGGAAACCACCGATGCCGAGAGCAGTATCCACAGCGAGTGAGCCGGAGGGAATCGACTCAACTTCGACGATGCCACCCTCTTCACCCATGCGCATGATCGCGCCCTTGCCGTATTGCTTCTCGATCTGTGACAGGGCCAGATCCAGCGCCTGCTTCTTGTCACGTTCGCTGGCCTGTCCCTGGGACCGAGACTCGCGACCGTTCTTACCCTTGGCCATTGCTGTCGGCTCTCTTCTCTTCGATTACGTTGGCAACACTGCGTCGGCACCAAACCACCACAAGCCCAGGCGCAGCAGAAGATTTCCCCAGACACCTGCGGCGACATCATCCAGGACGATTCCCCATCCTCCTGGCAAGCGTTCGAGCCAGCGTGCCGGTTGCGGCTTGATGACATCGAGCACACGGAACACGAAGAAACCCGCCAGCACCATCGTCAGGCTGATGGGGAGGAAGGCAATCGTGACCAGAAACCCCAACGTCTCATCGATGACGACAGGTCCCGGATCCTTGCGCCCTCGTGCCGCGGCCTCGGCGCCGGCAACCGGTATGGAAATGACCGCCACCACTGCCAGAAGCCCAATCCAGGCGGTCGTCGACAGCGTGTCACACAGCAGGAAAAAGGCCGCTGCGGTGACAGCCGAACCCGCCGTCCCAGGAGCAACCGGGACCAAGCCGGAGTAACCGACGGTGGCGATGATCGTGCGGATCGCGCCACGAAAGCGACGCAGAGGGGGGTCGGAAGAGTGGATAGTCAGGACGCGCTTCTGGTGTGCTGATCAGTGCGGAAAAGATAATGAAATCCAGAGAGCACCGTAAGGAGAAGGACCACGGCCATCAGGCCATTGGCAAAGGAGGCAAAGGAGGCTTCATGCAGTGTCTGGATACCCTCCCATCGGTAGTAGACTGAAAGCTCTTGCGCACCCATGGTCAGCAGGATCAGCAGGACGGCTACCAGTTGTACCATCGTCTTCCACTTGGCCAGCTGACTGGTTTCCATCTTGTGACCCCGATACAACGCATGCATTCGCATGCCCGTAATCAGGACGTCTCGGACGATGACCGGAATGATCAGCCATGCATGAACAACTCTGCATGCAGCCAAGGCCACCAATGCGGATGTAACCAGAATCTTGTCGGCCAGAGGATCCATGAAACGGCCGAATTCCGTTATTCGGCCGCGAGATCGAGCCAGACGCCCATCATAGAGATCGGTCAGCGAGGCAGCGGCAAATACGAGCACCGCAGAGGCCCGAAGATACCAGATATCGGCGAACAACAGCACCAGAAACACAGGTGTGGCAACGATCCGTGAGACCGTGAGGATGTTCGGCAGATTGAGATTCGTCGAGTCGCTCACTCTACACCTCAGAAATTCACGCGGCCCTGTAGTGCATGGGCAAGGGTCGTACGGTCGGCCAGATCCAGATCGGAGCCAGCAGGGAGTCCTCGAGCCAGTCTCGAAACCTGGGTAAGACCATCGAGTCGCTGATGGATGTATTCTGCCGTCGCTTCGCCTTCTGCACTGGCATTGTGGGCAAGGATCACTTCGCGCACCTCTTCAGAGCGCACACGCTCGACGAGTTCAGAGATGCGCAGATCTTCGGGGCCAATACCGTCCAGCGGCGACAGGGCGCCGCCCAGCACGTGGTATGTTCCCCGCATCAACTCACTGCGTTCCAACGCCAGAGCATCGCTGGCCTCCTCAACGACACAAATCACACCGGTATCGCGTCTGGGGTCCCGACAGACGTGGCACAATTCCTGACTCTTTTCGGTCAGATGAAAACATCGGGTACAGTGGCCGATATTCTCGCGCGCACCTCGCACGGCAGCGGCCAGGGCTTCGGCCTCTTGCTGCGGTGACTTGAGCACGTAGAGCGCGAGGCGCTGTGCTGTCTTGCGGCCGATGCCAGGCAGACGGGTAAATGCCGTCACGAGATCTTCGAGAGGTTCAGGACCCACGTGGGACTCTCATTCCCGGACGAGGCCGGAGTGCATCACGCTTCGAGGATTGCATCAAACGATCTCGCCGTCGAAAGCGTCCAGAACGGAGCGCACAGATGGATCTACATCATCTCGCGTCGCAGCGCCCTTTGGTACAGGATTCGGCGGACGTTGCTGATTGTCGCTGGGTGGCGGTGCATCGTTCGGATGACCGGGTGTCGAACCTGGGCCACCGTCACCTTCGTCGACGCCACACTTCACGTGAAAGCGCGCGCCAGTCACAACCTCGATGGCACTGCTGACCGCTTCGTGTGCCTTACCAACCTGCCCCATCCCGAAGCGTGCTGTGGGTGGAAACAGGAGCGTCAACTGACCGCCACTCAGACGCAGGTCTACGATGTCTTGCAGGAAGTTGCCCGCTGAAGGTTGCCGCTGGCGCACTTCAGCCACAATTCGAGGCCACTGCGATCGCAATAAGGTCACATCGACCTCTCCCCCGGCGGGGGCGGCGGGGGGCAGAGGATCTCCCGCCGGATTGTCCGGCATGTTGTCATCTGGCGGCGGCGGCGCTGGCGGTGGCATCGAAGCCGATGCGGCGGACTGCGACCGGGCCTCACCTGGCTCTGTCTGTGGGGGGGTGCGGCGAGTCGGCGGCTGCGGCTGCGGCTGCGGCTGCGGCTGCGGCTGCGAAGGTGCTGATTGTGAAGGTGCGGCGATGGCCGCACGTGGTGCGGTCCCGCCAACTGCCGATTCGAGTGCGGCCAGACGTGCCAGCAGTTGGCCCACATCGACCGCGCGTCCCATGCCGGCGAGTCGCACCAAGGCCAACTCGGTGCGGAAACGCGGCTGCAGCGAACGACGCAACTCTCCCTCGAGATCCATCAGAGATCGCAGGGCGCGCAGCAGATCTTCCTCCGCCAGAACCTGAGCGGATTCATCCAGCCGCTGACGTTCGGTTTCCGTGACATCGAGACGCTCGGCTGAACCCTGCACCTTGGTGAAGAGCATCTGCCGAATGTGCTCGATCAACCCGCGAACAAATTCCTCCACATCACCGCCGGCATCGATGACACCGGTGAGCAACTCGAGGATACGGCGAGCATCCGACTGGGCGATGGCGTCAGTCACTTCGAAGAAGATGCCCCCATCAACGAGCCCGAGAACTTCGCCGACTGTCGCCGCCGTAAGATGCTCAGCATTGAAGGAAACCACCTGGTCGAGCAAACTCTCAGCATCGCGCAACGCACCATCGGCACGGCGAGCCAACAGAAACAGCGCCTCGTCTTCGGCCTCGATTCCTTCTGCGCCAACGATCGTGCGCAGATGGTCGGCAATCGTGCCCGTGGCAATGCGCCGGAAGTTGAAGCGCTGACACCGTGACAGGATGGTCTCCGGCACTTCCTGCACTTCCGTCGTGGCAAAGATGAACACCACTCTGTCGGGTGGCTCTTCCAGTGTTTTCAGCAGAGCATTGAATGCTGCCGTCGACAGCATGTGAACTTCGTCGATGATGTAGATCTTGTAGGAGCCGCCGGTGGGTATGTAGTGGACGGCTTCGCGCAACTCCCGTACATCGTCGACGCTGTTGTTGGACGCCCCGTCGATCTCCAGAACGTCCATGCTGGTGCCCTCTGCGATACTCTTGCACGAAGGACACTCGTCGCACGGATCCGCACCAGCCTCTGCGTTGGCGCAGTTGAGTGCTTTGGCAAGGATTCGGGCCGTCGTCGTCTTGCCAACCCCTCGTGGGCCGCAGAACAGATAACACTGCGCGATACGACCCGTCGTGAGCGCATTGGTCAGTGTCGTGGTAATGTGACCCTGACCGACGACCTGGTCGAAGCGGCGGGGACGCCACTTTCTTGCTGTGACCTGGTAGCTCATGCCTGATGACTCATGGGCGCTGGCCTAGTCGTCGAAAACACGACGGCGGATGTTCGGGAACTGAAGCAGAGAAAGACGGACCGGAAGGCTCCGATCAGAGGCTCCGCGGCACACACAAGAACTTTCCTACCGCTGCTACCTTCCGGTCCTGACGGAGTTCAGAAGTCTTGCGTTGCGCAGAATCTGACCATCGACGCCCTCCGGCCCGATCAGGCGGCGCCGGGC